>NZ_JBNPWM010000009.1:0-323743 GCF_050433825.1 Mucilaginibacter sp. UYCu711
ATCACCCGTCCGGTACAGACGCTCGCCCGGTGTAAAGGGGCTCGCTATAAATTTCTCTGAGGTTAAATCCGGGCGATTCAGGTAGCCTCGCGCTAAGCCCGCGCCGCCTACACAAATTTCACCGGAAACTCCAATAGGGACTAATTGGCGGGTATTGTCAAGTATATAAGCCGTACGATTACTTAGCGGTTTCCCAAGTGAAATTGTCCGCTTAAATTCTTTTTCTTTAATGCAATAAGTTAACGAGAATGTAGTATTTTCTGTTGGTCCATATCCATTAATAATATTAATTGAAGGGAAATCCTCCCGCATTTGTGCTATATGGTGTTCAGATAATTTCTCGCCCCCTACTAATATCGTATCTAAGTTTGCAAAAACAGTACTGTCAGTTTCTACGAGTTGATTGAACCAACTTGAAGTAAACCACATTTTATTTACTTTATTGCTATTTATTTCTTTTTTAAGTAATTCACTGTTTAGCAGGGTTTTCTCTGAACACAAAATTAAACGGCCGCCGTTTAACAACATGCCCCAGTATTCAAAAGTCGTGGCATCAAACGAGGGCGATCCAGTTGATAACAGGACATCTGAATTGTTTAAATTAACATAATTTAAACCCTTTATTAAACTTACTACATTACCATGCTCTACCATTACGCCTTTGGGCCTGCCAGTTGATCCGGAAGTGTAAATTACATAAGCCAGGTCATCAGCTTTAACAAAATTATCCACCGGGACCAAAAGTGGAGATACTATCGTTTGCAATTCACTACCTGCCACAATAATATCTATATCCTTACCAGTTCCGTCTAAAAATATTTTATTTTTTTTAGAGCTTAAAGCAATAGTAGCTGCTAAATCATCCAGCATAAATTTGATCCGCTCTTCCGGATAAGAAGGATCAATAGGTACATAAGCGCCACCTGCCTTTAAAATCCCTAAAATACTGATCATCATATCTAAACCGCGGTCAAAACAAATCGGGATAAGCGTTCCTTTCTTTACTCCGAGTTTTTTTAGATTATTGCATAACTGATCTGATAATTGATCCAATTGTTGATAAGTCAGTTCTTCACCTTCAAATACTAGGGCGACTGCTCCGGGTGCCATTTTTACCTGCTCACTGAACGATGCTATTATGCTTTTGTCTTTAGGATATATTGTTGCTCTGTTATTAAAATCATCCCGTAGCTGACGCTGCTCTTCTTCCGTCAGCATCTTTAAATTTCCTACTTTTTGTGACGGATCTGCAATTATTGCATTAAGTAATTCTTTAAAATGACAGATCATTCTTACAATAGTATCCTCTTGATATAAGTCTGTACAATATTGCACAGTCCCCTCCAATCCATACGGAGTTTCTCGGATAAAGAAACTTAAATCAAACAAGGTGGTAGTTTGTTCTTGTATGTCGGTAGATAAAATTACTTCGCCCAAACGTAGTTCACTAACCTCAGGCGTATTTATAAGTATGAGCATTACCTGGATCAGAGGATTCCGGCTTGCATCGCGCTCTTTGACAACTGCATCTACCACTTTTTCAAACGGTACATCCTGGTGCTCATATGCATCCATTGTGGTAGTTGCCACCTGCTGTAATAACTCACCAAAAGACATATCATTCTTTACTTCGCTTCTTAAAGCAACTATATTTACAAAAAATCCAATCAGCCCTTCAATCTCTTTCTGTGTACGGTTAGCTACGGAAGTTCCTATACATATATCTTCCTGTCCGCTATACCTAAACAGCATAGCTTTAAATGCGGCTTGTAATAATATAAATAAGGTAACGCCCCGTTGCTGACTTAGCATTTGCAAGGATTGTGTAATATTTTTATCAATACTTAAATTAATTGTTGTACCACGATTGGACCACACTGGGGGCCTGTTATAATCACCTGGCAATTGTAAAGGCAAAACGTCTTTAAGCTGATTTTTCCAATAGTTTAGTTTTCTCTCCAGTATTTCGTCCTGCAGGAAATTTCTCTGCCAGATAGCATAATCTGCATATTGTATTGGAAGGTCAGGTAATGTAAATGTTCTTTTCTCAATAAAGGAGTTATATAATTCTACAACCTCATCTACAATTATTGACATAGACCAGGCATCAGATGCTATATGATGCATGGTTACAATTAATATATGTTCAAATTTATCAAGCTTAATTAATGTAGCCCTAACCATATAGTCTTTTGACAAGTCGAAAGGTTTAGTTATAAGGTCCTTAGTAAATAGCCGTAGTTTTTCGGCGTTTGCTTTGTATTCAGTTCCGTTAATAATTTCTAATAGCCAGTCATTATGATCTAATACAAATTGAAAACCAACCCCCTGATTTTCTAATATTACTGTTCTAAGCACTTCATGCCTGTTCACAATCATCTTGAAGGCTTTTTCTAATTCCGTGATATCTAATTCTCCTTTTAACCGTAAAATCGACGGGACATGATATTGCACACTTCCTTCCAACTGATCTATAAACCATAACCTTTCCTGACTATAAGATAAAGGAATATGTACAGGCCTCTCCTGTACTTTAATAGCAGGCCGGCTCAACCCTTTATTTTGTGAATTTAGAAAATCAGCTAACTCGGCAATAGTGGGATGTAAAAAAAGGTCTTTTATAATTAATTCAACCTCCATTTCCTTTCGGATAGCGGATATCACACGCATACCCAATAATGAATGCCCGCCTAATTCAAAGAAGTTATCATGTATACCCGCCTTTTCAATATTCAATAAGTTTTGCCAGATTTCTGAAATAGCTTTTTCAAATTCATTCCGTGGAGGCTGGTAGTTGTTCCGGTTGCCGAAAACTTTATTTTCTACCTGGTTTAAAAATTTGCGGTCAATCTTACCGTTGTTGTTTAACGGTAATTTGCGAAGAGCAACAAATTCTGATGGAATCATATAGTCCGGCAAAGATTGTTGCAGTTGATTTCTGATATCTTTTTTTAATAAAATGCTGATATCATTAAATAATGGAATATTTGTATATGGCTCACTTGTTCCAATTTTACCTACTTTGTTATAGGAATAGCCTATAAACTGATCAGTAGGGTTTAGCTCCATTAACAAATTGAATTTTAATGGATCCTCATCTAATAAAAGCCGGCAATGATATCCATTAACCTTAGCTTCAGTTAATATTTGTTCTATTTTTTCACTCTCTTCGTCTTCGCATTCAATAAGCGCTTTCAACTCCCTTATTGATTTCACGGAACGCTGCTCTAACTCCTCCAATAATAGTTTTTCTCGCCAAAGTCTTGGATTAGGGACGGCTTTAACAGCCACTACCGGATTTCTTTGATTAAGTTGAGCAATTATATTGTCAGTGTTTTTTACGCCATCCCAACTTTGCCAGGCGGGAATGAATAAATCTTTATCCCAACCCACATAAATTATTACGGTAAATCTGTAAGCAGTTAACTCATTAACATATAAACCTTTTTTCCATTGTACCTGTACATACGAAATTTGAGGATAACGGGATTTTAAACTGTAAAAATATTCCGGTGAAAAACAAAGCTCTTCTTCTTTTAGCACATCCTGCTCTACTCCCCAGTTAAACTCTTCAATACTTATTGAATCATTAAGTTTTGCTAAGTTCAGTCTTCCTTTGAACAATTCAAGGGTACGCAGATCACGAACATCTCCAATAATTACCCGGCCCTTATTTTTTAAATTTGTTATACTTTTTTCAATTACATCTGTTAAGTAATCTTCACCGGGAAAATACTGGACTATTGAATTAAGTATAATTGTATCTATTTTTTCCTCCTCATTGAATGACACCTCGTGAGCGGCAGAAACCTTTAGATCCGTCGGGCCATAGTTTCTTAAGCCCTTGCTGATATGCGTCTTGATCTGCTGTATAGATGCATTAGAAAAATCAGTACCAATATATTTTTTCACCTTACCCGCAAGTTGGTAATAGATCATTCCGGTTCCTGAACCAATTTCTAGCACTTGCTCTGCATCATCGGATAATATCACTTCCACGATATCATTTAGCCATTCTTTCATTTGATCAGCAGGAATAAGATCATGTGTAAAACTGTCGTTCCAGCCTAAAGTATTAAATTCAGGGTCTGCTGCTTTTTCTTGTTCTTCCTCTGCCAGTACATATTCATTTTCATGTATCTCTTTCCAATTAGCTACCTGTTCAAAATAAAGCTCACGTTCTTTTGTTTTTAAGGCTTCGCGGTCAGGAACATAATAACCTATCAACCTATTATTACTTGCATCCTGATCCTTACGGACAACAACACAAGAATTATCAATTGGCTCCAGGTCATTAAGTACACTTTCAATTTCTCCAAGTTCAATCCTGTATCCTCTTATTTTAACCTGGTCGTCCAATCTGCCTAAATATTCAACATTCCCATCAGCAAGCCATCTGCCCAAGTCGCCGGTTTTATATACCCGTGATCCTCCTTCTTTAGTAAATGGATCATCAATAAACTTTTCTGAGGTTAGTTCAGGTCGGTTTAAATACCCCCGGGCTACCTGTATGCCACCTAAATATATCTCTCCGCGAATTCCTATCGGGCATAGTATTCCATTTTTATCAACAATATAAATGGAAACATTAGCAACAGGCCTGCCTATAGGCACTAAGGTGTTATTACTTGATTTACCTGGTTCGGCTTTGTATTCAATAGCGGTAACCGTAGTTTCTGTTGGGCCGTATTCATTATAAAAATCCAGCTTGTCTTTCCAGCTATTTAATAATTCTTTTCTGCACAGATCCCCACCCGCAATCACTCTTTTCAAATAGTTAAATTTACCTGGATCTAAGTTCTCCAGCAAAAAAGGTGTAGCATGAAGATGGGTAACTTTGGTTTCATTTAAAAAATTCGAAAAAAGTTCGGTATTAAGTTGTAATCCTTCCTTAAATAAAATCAGGGGGGCGCCATTAAGCAGCGCTAAAAACAATTGTTCTATTGATGCATCAAAACAATAGTTTGAAAACATTAATATGCGCTCTTTCTCATTAATTTTAAAGTACTCACTTTGAGCAAGTATTAAATTAACTGCCGAGCCATGTTCTATCACAACCCCTTTAGGTTTGCCGGTAGAGCCTGATGTATAAATTACATATGCCATCTGATCTGGCATTATTTTCTCATCGACAGTGGTGAGTGGCTGGTCGAAAATTGCTTTGCCATCCAAGCCATTAAGTTCAATGATCGTAAGCGGTATTGTATCTTCCAATTTTCTATGGGTCTCCGGAGAACAAACTATTAAACTTGCTTCCGTATCTTCCAGCATATAGTTGATCCGGTCTTGAGGATATGCCGGATCTATTGGTACATAGGCCCCACCAGCTTTTAATATCCCCAATATTCCTATAATCATATCTGGGCCTCGCTCTATACATATCGGAACCAGTGTTTCCCTGGTTACACCCCTTTTTTGCAGGTAATGTGCCAATTGGTTCGACTTTACATTCAATTCCCGGTAGGTCAGTTCGGTTCCTTCAAAAATTATAGCTGCATTCTCCGGATGCTTGCTTGCCTGTTCCTCAAAATATCCCGTAAGGCTTTTATCGTCCGGATGCACGGTAGCCGTTGCATTAAATTCTTTGAGCAGCATTTCGCGCTCAAAATTGCTTAGCATGTTTAATGCACTTATTTTTTGGCCAGGCCCGGTAACAACTGATTGTAATAGTGCCTTAAAATGCTGTATCATGCGTTCAATTGTATCTTCACGGTACAAAGCAGTACTATATTCTACCAGTCCTTCCAATCCGCCATTGGTTTCGGTTATACTAAAAGTAATATCAAACTTTGTTGTTATATGGCTATCGTCATCCAGGGAAAGTTTTACGTTTCCTAAGCGAAGAGCAGGAACATCGGGTGTATTTTGCACAATAAATGAAACCTGGAAAATAGGGTTTCGGCTCAGATCTCTTTCTGGTAACACTGCGTCAACCACTTTTTCAAATGGCACTTGCTGACGACTATAAGCGTCCATTGTATTTACTTTCACAGCCTGTAACAACTCTGTAAACGACATTTCTCCGTTTACGGTGCTACGCATTGCCAATGTATTTACAAAAAACCCGATTAACCCTTCAAGTTCCTGTTGCTGCCGGCCTGCTATTCCGGTTCCCACACAAATATCTTCCTGACCACTATACCGATGGAGCAAAACTTTAAATACGGAAAGCAAACTCATATATAGCGTGGTTCCCTGCTCCTGGCCCAATGTATAAATCCGGCTTGCTAATTCCGGGTCCACATTGAAACTAATCATGGCACCTTCTGTACTCTTTATTGCCGAACGAGGATAATCTGTCGGAAGCTCAAGCGGAGGTAGTCCATAAAGTTTTTGTTTCCAATAAATCAATTGCTTATTCAACGCCTCTTCATTCAAATACTTTCGTTGCCAAATTGCATAATCAGCATATTGAAGCGGAAGTGGTTGTAATGATATAACGCGATCCTGGTCGAAGCATTCATATAATTCAACCAGCTCTTTAACCATAACTGATCTTGACCAACCATCAGATGCGATATGATGCAAAGTGATAATCAATATATATTCGTTTTCGGCCATTGTTATCAGGTGACCGCGAACCACATCATCCTTTGACAGATCAAAGGGCTTCTGTATAATTTCTTTTATAAATTCCTGTAATTCAATAGCATTATCTGCATACCGCGCTCCATCAACAAATGTTAATCCCCATGCATTATCCTCTTTAACAAATTGATACCCTACGCCATTCTTTTCCTTGATCACAGATCTTAAAACTTCATGACGGTTTATGATATGCTGAAAAGACGAGTTTAGGGCGTTCTTATTTAAATTACCAGTTAACTTTAATACCGCCGGCACATGATATTGAATACTTCCCTCCAAACGATCAATAAACCATAAACGTTCCTGGCTAAAAGATAAAGGAATATGTAACGGGCGCGCCTGAACTTCAATGGCAGGCAGCAGTGATAAGCCTGAACTATTTTCTATCTGCGCCGCTAACAGGCCAATCGTAGGATAGTCAAATACATCGCTGATCGGTATTTCGGTATTGAAAGCTTTCCTGATAACGGATATAAGCCGCACCGCTAATAGTGAGTGCCCGCCAAGTCCAAAAAAATCATCATGAATACCTACCTCGTCTACTTCTAACACCTCCTGCCAAATGGCAACCAATGTTTGTTCTGTTGCACTGCGCGGAGCGGTGTATTGTTCATTAAATCGTTCAAAAGTATCTGCATCATAGAGCGCTTTCTTATCTATTTTACCATTCCCTGTCAGGGGTAGGCTCTCTAACTCAACAAACAACGTGGGTATCATATATTCCGGAAGGTTTTCCTTTAAATATGATAATAATATATCCTGGTCGAATGCATCTTCAGGCACTATATAACCTATCAAGCGCTTATTGCCTTGTTTATCGTCCTTTGCAATAACAGCACCTTGTTTTACCTGTTCACTCTGTTGCAGCACACTTTCTATTTCACCCAGCTCAACTCTGTAGCCTCTTATTTTTACCTGGTCATCTGCACGTCCTATAAATAAAATATTACCATCTTCTTGGTACTGTACCAAATCGCCTGTACTATATAATCTTGATCCGCTGTTATTGGTGAATGGATCGGCAATGAATTTTTCCTCAGTTAATTTCTCGTTATTTATATATCCTCTGGCTAAACCATCACCTTTAATATATAACTGGCCCGGTACGCCTATGGGGCATAAGGCCATATCCTGACTTAAAATATAAACGGTTGTATTTGAAAAAGGCCGGCCAATAGGTATATTGTGTTGGTATTCAAGACTGGCGTTCACCGTATGCAATAGCTTACCTATAGTTGTTTCTGTTGGCCCATAATGATTAACCACACAGCATTCTGAATTTACTAATTGAATGTCTTTAACAATTTCATTATTTAATGCCTCACCACCGAATACCAGTAGCTTTGCCGGTAATAATAACTGTTTGGGCATTGATAATGCCTGCCAATGGGATGGAACTATTTTTAAACAATCAATAGTATGCCTGCTGAAATAGTCATGAATAAAGTCAATATTACTTACCGATTCTTTAGAAAACAAGTGCAGGTTTCCTCCCAATAACAATGAACTGTAAATAACCGTGTTGCCCAGATCAGTAGCCGGCGTAGATACCAGCGCAAATGACCTGCATTGCCCAATGTTTATTTTTTGATCTAATCCGTAAACATAATCAACTAAGCTCCGGTGCTCAATCATTACCCCTTTCGGGTTTCCGGTTGAGCCGGATGTGTAAATTATATAAGCGAGTTGTTGACTTTCTATTGTTAATGCTAAATTAGCTATTGGCTGATCGTTGATCGCTCGCCGGGTTTCGCCGTCTATTTCTACCAGGTCAATTTCAACATCATGTTGTATTTTTGACCGGCTGGCTTTGCTTGTTACGATCAAGGTCGCTTTGCAGTCTTCCAGCATGAATTGGATCCTCGCCTTGGGGAAATCTGCATCAATAGGAACATACACTGCCCCTGCTTTTAATATGCCCAGTATACCAATGACCATTTCGATCGACCGGTCGGCATAGATAGGAACCAGCGTTTCACTGGTTACTCCTCTTTTTACTAAATAATGTGCTAATTGATTTGCACGTTCGTTGAGCGATCTATAAGTAAGCTTTTTGTTGTTTGCTGTTACTGCTATCGCCTCAGGAGTGTTTGATTGCTGTTGCTCAAACAGCGCAACAACACTCTTATTTTTTGGATAGGCTGCCTCGTGAACATTAAAAACATTCAACAACTGGTATTCCTCTTCTGTACTAAGCATTTTTAAAGTACCGATCTTTTGCTCAGGCGATTTTATTATTGAGCTTAAGATTTCTTTAAAATGGTTAATCATTCTTACAATACGGGCAGAGTTGTATAGATCAGTTCTGTATTGAACAATACCCTGAAGGCCGTTACTGGTTTCGTTTATAAAAAATGTAAGGTCAAACTTAGCAGTCGTTTGTTCAAAATGCTCATCAGATAAGGTGATCTCCCCTAAACGAAGTTGAGGAAGGGCAGGTGTGTTCTGTAGAACAAACATAACCTGGAACAAAGGGCTGCGGCTGGGGTCCCTTTCTTTTACTACGGCTTCAACTACTTTTTCTAAAGGTACCTCCTGGTGTTCATAAGCCTCCAGCATAGTGGTTTTCACCGACCCAAGCAATTCGATAAATGAACTGTTACCCTCAACCGTGCTTCGCAAAGCCAGTGTATTTACAAAAAACCCAACCAAGCTTTCCAATTCCTGTTGCTCGCGGCCTGCAATGGAGGTGCCTACACAAATATCTTGCTGCCTGCTATAGCGATATAGCAAAACATTAAAGGCCGCCAGCAAGGTCATATATATAGTTGCTCCCTGCTGCTGGCTTAAAAGTAATAGATTTTCGGATAACGTTTTATCAATGGTGAATGCTTCGGTAGCACCGCTGTTGCTCGTTATTGCTGGGCGTCTATAGTCTGCAGGTAATTCAAGTGGCAACACACTAGCCAACTTTTTTTTCCAATAATCTAATTTTTTATTTAATAATTCAGGCTGTAAAAAGGTTCGTTGCCAAATTGAATAATCTGCATATTGAAGTGAAATTTCGCTTAGTTTAGCCGGACGACCTTGTTCGGCAGCTGCATACAATTCTGCCACCTCTTCAATAATAATTGGCATGGACCAGGCATCAGCAGCAATGTGGTGTATTGTAATCACAAGTATATGCTCATTTTCGCCAAGACTTATCAGGTGCGCTCTCAGCATATCATCTTTTGAAAGATCAAATGGTAAATCGCCTAATGCCCGTATAAATTGGTCTAACCTTTGGCTTGTATTATCGGTGTATGAGGTTTTTGTTAACTTCCAATTGTCCTTGTCTTTGATAAATTGGTAAGCCTGTCCGCCTTCTTCTTTGAAAATGGTTCGCAAAACTTCATGCCGGTTGACAATTGTTTTTAATGCTTCTTCTAAAGCAGAAACAATAACATTTCCATTTAACCTTAATACAGCGGTTAAATGATATTGAAGGCTTCCCTCTAACTGATCAATAAACCACAAACGCTCTTGGCTAAAAGATAAAGGAATATGTGATGGGCGTGATTTGACTAACTCAACTGAAGGAAGACTTAATCTCTTGTTATTGCCTTGCAGATAAGCCGACATGGAGGCAATTGTTGGATACGCGAAAAGATCAGTGATCGACAGTTCAAATTTGAGGTTTTTCCGGATCAAAGAAATTAAACGAATAGCCAATAAGGAATGTCCCCCAAGTGTGAAAAAGTCATCCGCTATTCCTACTAAGTCAATTTCCAGTACGTCCCGCCAGATATCGGTCAACATACGTTGTAATTCGGTTTGCGGCGCTAAATAGCTTTCACTTAGTTGTTCTGATATATCAGGGTCCGGGAGCGCCTTGCGATCAATCTTCCCATTTGCCGTTAAAGGCAATGTATTTAAACTTACCCATGAAGACGGCACCATATACTCTGGGAGTTTATTGCCAAGGTAAGCTTTAATTGCCGCCTGGTCGAACGGCCCATTGCTTACAATGTAAGCAACTAAGCGTTTTGTATTATTATTATCTTCCCGGGCAAGTACTACTGCTTGCTTCACAAATTCATTTTGCGTTAATATACTTTCAATTTCACGGGGCTCAACACGGTAACCACGAATTTTTACCTGGTCATCTATACGGCCGAGGTATTCAATATTACCATCCGGAAGCCATCTGCCTCTATCCCCTGTTTTATAAACTGTTTCTTCGCCTTCCTGCCCAAATGGTTTGCTAATAAACTTTTCTGCCGTTAATTCAGGCATATTAAGGTAACCACGTGACAGGCCCAAACCACCTACCCAAACTTCTCCGGCTACTCCTGTTGGTACAAGTTCATGTTTCTGATCAACAATATATAGTTGAACATTATCCATTGGCTTACCTATCGGGATATTGTTCATTTTTAGGGAATGGCTGGCTAATGTGTCAAAACAATACGTGCTGCACCCAACCGTAGCTTCGGTAGGGCCATACTCATTAACAATAGTTAAGGCAATACCTTTCTCAATGAAATAGTCAAACTGGCTTAAATGAAGAGCCTCCCCTCCGATAACAAGTTTATTGGTAAGCTTTCGGCCGAGTTGCTCACTAACAACTTCTTCCAGCAATTGCAGGTGTGCGGGTGTGATCTTTATAAAATCGTACGGGGCGTATTTCCAAAGATTGATGTCGGTAAAAACTTCTACAGTGGGTTTAGCGCCAATAACTAATAATTTGCCGCTTATTAAGGGCATGAAAATACTGGTTATGGACGCATCGAAAGTATAGGTTAGGTGAGCAAAAGTACCTGAATTTTCTTCCCGCTCATTGATGTATTTGGCCTCACTATTCAATAAATAGTTGAGCAGTGCAGCATGTTCTATCATTACGCCTTTAGGCTTGCCGGTTGAACCGGAAGTATAGATCACATAAGCTAATTGGTCAGGGTTTATTTTAACAGTTAAATTGGTTGGATGCTGCTGATTAATAGTCGCCTCATCTTTTCCATCCAATTCTACTATGTCATAAATACCTGCGCCTTCCACCTTCTGTCGGTTGCGCTTATTGCTTATAATTATTGTAGCCTTTGTATCTTCCAGCAGGTAGCTGATTCGCTCTAATGGATATTCAGGATCTATTGGTACGTAAGCGCAACCGGCTTTTAATATAGCCAGTATAGCAACCAGCATTTCAATGCCGTGCCCCGTAAATACAGGTATAAGCGTTTCTGTAATAACGCCCCGGCTTTCTAAATAATGAGCCAGTTTATTGGCACGCTGATTAAGTTCGTCGTAGGTTAATTGTTTCTGCTCAAAAACTACTGCGAGCGCTTGTGGTTTCTTTTTTACCTGGCCTTCGAATAATGAGGTTACAGTTTCCTTTTTTGAACCTGGTGCAAATAAACCTTTGGAACGAATTAATATATTTTTTTTTTCGACAGCGTTCAGCAATTCAATACTGCCTATTGCTTTTTCAGGTTTAGTAATTATTTGTTGCAATACATATTTAAAATGATCGCTCATTTGATTTATGTACACATGCTCTAATAGGGTTTCGCTATAATCAAAAGAGATCGTGATTTGTTTTGTATCGCTGATGGTGATGGTCAAAGGATAATTGTTCTGTTCTTTTATCTGAACATTTTCAATTCCTAAAGCCCATTGATCGGATGAAATTATTTTGCTGATCGGGTAGTTGTTTAAAACCAGTAAACTATCAAACAGATCTCCTGGTACATTTATCCAATCCTGAATTTCTTGCAAAGACACATGTTGGTATTGCCGCGAAACGACCTGCTCTGCCTGTATATTCTTTAACCAGCTAATAATAGTACTTTCTTCATGGATGGAGGTATGGAATGGTAAGGTATTAATATACATACCTACGCTTTGCTCTACTTCTGGCAGGTCATCAGGCCGGCCCGACACTGTTACACCATAAATTATTTCATTGTTTCCGGTATAATGGTTCAACAGTAACGACCAGGCACCCTGCATCACAGTATTAACCGTTATATGATATTTTTGCGCATAATTTCTTATGTTTTGGGTAGTCTCAGCATTTAATTGTAAAATCTTGCACTGATACGTTCCTATTCCTTTATTTCTTTCAGTGGTTGTTGTTATAAAGGGCAGCAGCATACTGCTATCTACGTTTTGTAAGTACTGTTGCCAATATGCTTGTTCCTGGTCTATATTACGGCGTTCAAGGTAATGGATAAAGTTTTCATAACGATCATAAACTATCGCAGGTAACTGCTTACCCGAGCCCAGCAATTCATAAGTGTGTAAAAAATCCTCTAACAATAAAGGCATTGACCACCCATCAATGACCAAGTGATGTGATGTCCACACCATGCGATAACGATTTTCGTTTAGGCGTAGTAACGCAAAACGAACTAACGGAGGGGCTTTTAAATCAAAATCGTTGTTGCGGTCTACATCTTCATAATGCACTACCGCTGCTTTTTGCTGATCGGCGGTAAGGTCCCGGTAATCCAATATTTTTACAGGCAAGTCAACATGATGATACACCGCTTGTACCGGTATACTAAATTCATCATGGTAAAATGCACTTCGGAGTATGGTATGTTTTTTTATTACCTGGCTCCAACTTTCAATAAATGTTGAGGTATTTATATTAATTAAGTCGCAAGCAAATTGTTCTTTATACGTAGGGACATTCTTGCTGTATAATCCGTAGAATAGTATGCCGCTTTGTAAACCGCTTAGCCGGTATATGCGATCTAATATGTCTTTTCTTTTTTGGCCATTCAACTGCTCTTCCATGAACTTATCAAGTTCTGAGTGGCTTATATCTCCACCCAGTCCGTAATCTGATGGTGTAAATACACTGCCACTTTCGCCCTGTTCAATACAATGACGGATCAATCCCTCAAGCCTGAACTTATATTCTTTTGCCAGTTTACTAATTGTTGCTTCCTGGTAATGCTTACTGCTGTAGCTCCAGTTTATCACCAGTTCACCTGATCTGATATGACTATCTATCGATATCAGCTCACTTACCGCCTGCAACTCACTTCGGCCTGCTCCGGCCCGTTCTTCTGCCCCCCCTAACCATTTTCCTGCATCTATTGCCGTATCCAACTGTCCCAGGTAATTAAATACAATATCCCAACTGGTTTTGCCTTGAAGACTGCTTTCTTTGTTGATATATTTTAATACGCCATAACCCAATCCCTTATCAGGGATCTGCCGCAACTCTTCCTTTACCGTTTTGATCAGATCATCTGCCCGCTGATCCCTTCCGGCTTTTAACAGAACCGGGTAAAGGCTGGTAAACCAGCCTACTGTTCGGGTAGTAGCTATATCTTTCGCAATATCTTCCCGACCATGGCCTTCCAACCCGATCACTACCTGCTCTTTGTTTATCCAACGGCACAGCGTTTCTGCCAATGCTGTTAATAGCAGATCATTAATTTCCGTATGATATACCCGCGGTACGTCCTGTAATAACTGACGTGTTTGTACAGCCTCTAACTGTATTGTGTAACGACGTATATCTGCTAATTGAACGGTGCCTGTATACGGCTCATCTGTTGGTAAAGGTTCATATTGACGTAAAACCTTTTCCCAGTACCCGGCCTGCCTTTGCAGGTTACGCTGTTGCCCATAGTTTTCCAAAGCCTGGTACCATTGACGGTACGAGCTGCTCTTGCTGCCCAATGCTGCTTCCGGCTGATTTAATAATGCTTCCAGGTCGGCCAGCAGAATACGCCACGATACGCCATCTACTGCCAGGTGATGGATAATGACCAGCAACCTGTTCGCTGCCTCACCTGCCGGGGTCTGCATGAATACTACACGTATCAACTCACCTTTTTCAATGTCCAGGCTTCGCTGGTAAATATCGGCCTGCGCCGTGATTGCCGTGCTTAATTCTGCTGCTGATACCGTTGTAAGATCGGTTGTAATTACCTTATTTTCACAACTTCCGTACTCCTGCTGCCAGCCGGTTGCCGTTTGGATATATTTAAACCGCAATCCGTCATGCTGAGCTGTCAATTTTGTAAAGGCTAATTGCAGGGCCGCTGCCGTGATGGCCTTATCTATTTTTAACAGTACGCTCTGGTTGAAGTGCGATACCGCTACCGGCGCTTTTTCAAAATACCATTGCTGGATGGGCAATAACCCCGCTGGGCCCTGCAGTAAACCTTGCTCGCCCGTACTCACCGAGGCTCCGGCCACGATAACCTGGCTGAGTGCTCCGATGCGCTGGTGATTGAACAGATCCGCCGGCTTTAGCTCGTAACCAGCGTGCCGCATCCGGCTCACCACCTGGATCGTTAAAATAGAATCCCCGCCCAGTTCAAAAAAATTATCCTCAATGCCCACCTGGTCTACACCCAACAACTCCTGCCATATCGCTGCCAGCTTCTCTTCTACCTCATTACGAGGGGCAACATAGACCGAACTTTGTAATTCGTTGAGGTCCGGGTCGGGCAAGGCACCCTTATCCGTCTTACCATTGGCAGTTAAAGGAAGGCTGTCTAAAGTTACCCAAAGCATGGGTACCATATAATCCGGCAGCTGCTCCCTCAGATAGCGCTGCAACTCCTCTTTCTCATACCCTGCTGCCGGTACCACATAGCCCACCAGCCGCTTATTGCCGCTTTGGTCTGCCCGGGCAGTGACCACAGCCTGATTAACCAGCATGCTTTGTAAAAGTACGCTCTCGATCTCCCCCAGCTCGATCCGGTAACCCCGGATCTTTACCTGGTCGTCCAGACGCCCCAAATATTCTACGTTCCCGTCTGCCAGCCATCTGCCCAGATCACCCGTCCGGTACAGACGCTCGCCCAGTGTAAAGGGGCTCGCTATAAATTTCTCTGAGGTTAAATCCGGGCGATTCAGGTAGCCTCGTGCTACTTGAACCCCGCCTATATACAACTCACCCGATACGCCAATAGGCAGCAGCTCCAGTTGCTCATTTAAGATATAGATATGGGTATTGAAAACAGGTCTGCCGATAGGAACTATTTCAACTGTTGAACGCTCCGGCGGCATTTGCCAGGAGGTTACGTCAATGGCAGCCTCGGTAGGGCCATATAGGTTATGTAATTCTACCTCTGGTAGCTTTTCTTTGAATAAGCTTACTTGTGCCGGAACTAAAGCCTCACCGCTGCACAATACCTTTTTCAGGCTGGCACACTGGCCGGGCAGCAAATCATTTAAAAAAACACTAAGCATAGAAGGCACAAAATGCAACAGCGTAATCTGTTGCTCATCGATGATCCTTTGCAGGTAAGCATTATCGGATTGACCGCCGGGAAGCGCAAATACCAGCCGGGCGCCATTTAATAAGGGCCACAGAAGCTCCCAGACGGAAACATCAAAACAAAACGTGGTTTTTTGCAATACCGCATCCGAGCTGCCTAATTGGTATTCATGCTGCGCCCAAGTTAAGCGGTTAACTACACTGCCATGCTCAACCATTACCCCTTTGGGCTTGCCGGTGGAACCGGATGTATAGATCACATAGGCCAGGTCATCCGGCGCTGGTCCAACTAAAAGATCTGCTGCTGACTCCAAGCCGATCTCCGACCAATCGCCATCCAGTTCGATCACTTCTTGATAAGTACTGCTTAGCCGGGAGCGGCTTAAATTCGTGCTCAATACCAGCGGTGCGCCGCTATCTGACAGCATATAATTAATACGCTCCTGTGGATAATCCGGGTCAATCGGTACATACGCACCGCCTGCTTTCATTATCCCCAATATGCCGATGATCATCTCTAAAGAGCGTTCTAAACATAGCGGAACCAGCGACTGGGACTTAACCCCGCGTTTCTGCAGGTAGCGGGCCAACTGGTTTGACTTATTGTCCAACTCTTGGTAGCTTAGCACGCAACCTTCAAAAACTACCGCTGGCGCAGCGGGGGTTCGCTTTGCCTGGGCTGCAAATAACGACGGCAAACTCAAAGCCCCAGCATAACTAACCGAAGTGTTGTTAAAACTATCAAGCAGCAGTCGCTCCGAAGGTGGAATAATAGCGATGCTTCCTATTTTCACCTGAGATTGCTCAGCCAGCTGTTCGATGATAAAAAGAACGCGTTGCGCAAGCAATTGTATCTCGTGCAGGTTAAAGTAAGCGATGCCATAATGAACCTGTAATTCTAGTGGCTGGTGATTGCCATAATCGCGCCACGCGAATTGAAGCGGATTTCGTTCATCTGCATTGGCGAGACGAACTATTTCGGCCGTCAGGCCATCATCAAAATTTAGCGAAAAGTCTAACCGTTCGTAGTTAACGGCCACTTCGTATAAATAACTTTCAAGGCTGTTTGCTTTTAGGGTTTGGCTCAGATCTCCAATTTGATAGCCCTGATGACGGTAGTCATTTTTTTGAGTCCACGCAATGTTATGCAAAAAATCCTTTACCGACGTTTGCGGATCATAATTACCTTTGAAAGGCAGTATGCCGCTAAACATCCCAACTATATTTCTAAGTATCCTCGATCCTCTTTTATGCAACGGCACACCCACGATCACTTCCGAAAGACCAAAAGCTTTTCCGAAATAGATGAGCAATGCGGCAATGGTTAATTGCTGAAGAGTCGAGTTTGTATGCAATTGTAGCTTGGCAAACGTGCTTCTCTGCTCGTCAGTAAAGCTGAGTTTATAAATATTACTCGAATTAGCCTGTGTTTGAGCCGCGAGATGCTTTTTAGAAAAGATATTTTCCGGCTTAATAGGAATCTTTTTTTTCCAGTAATTACCGTCAACTTGATAAGCTTCAGAATTGAAATAGGAATTTGCCTTAGCTAGTTCTTCGCCATAAGCCGGATAGCTAAATGGCACGGCTTGCCCGGATAGTAACGCATTGTATTGCGAAGCAATATATTGCAGGTAAACAATAAACCCATAGCCGTCAGTTATTAAATGATGGTATTTACCAAAGAACCAATACTCATTGTCAGCAATTTTCAGGAGGTATTGTTCAAATGGCGGACGGTCCAGGCCCAAACTAATGGGCGTATTGAATCTATCTTGCGTCCATTTTTCGGCATAAACCCGCTTGTCGGGGTGGTCCTGAAAATCCAGTTCATAAAGCTCCGCGGTTGTATAATCCTGATCGAAATAAACTTGAAAATCAGCCGAATTTGGTTCAAACCTCATTTTAAAGGCATCGAAGACAGCCGGCGCGGACGTTATGGTCTGCCTGAACAACTTTTTATTTAGTTTGCCCTTTAAGACAATATAGCCACCAACATTGTAATGCGGGCTTTCCACAGCAATTAATTGGTCGATATAAACGTCCCGCTGTGCGGGATGCAAAGAAAAAAAGTTATTTGACATAGAAAATTACCTCAATAATGCTTGAAGATAAGCAAATTGACCTTATGAGCCGATATTTGATTGTTACTTTTCGTATAGAAGCTCTTTTTCGCCATACAAACGCTCGGCAACCATCCCCAGGTACCTGCATAACCGTACGAGTCTGTCCGACTGAACGATAGGATTAGATTCGTCCGTGTATTTGATACTACTTATAAATTCCAGCCAGGGCTCCTGTCCCATGGCGTAAACATATATCTCTTTTGGATGAAATATGTCAACCAATTCCATTCCTTTCGCACAATCTGAACCCGCAAGGCGACGGCTTCCGTCCATATCTCTAGGGAGTTTTTTGGTTAATAACGGACCATAGAGCCAGGTTAACGGCGCTCCGTCGCACTCCATGCCGATAAATAACACATCGACGTCTCCAATTAATTTATGAATATGCTTGTAAAGCGCTGGTTCGACAATTCGGGAATCCGCGAGAAAAACCAGTTTAAAGTCACCGATCTTCACCAGGTAACAACTCTTAGTAAGGATATTCATATCACTGTGCTCACCAATAAATGGTAGACCGGTTATCACCGCATCATTGAAATGTACAGTTTCCATTTCGTCCATCGCAACAACATTTTGAAAACCAATGTGATTAAACATCAGCTTTAAATCAGGGTCTTCCAATTTGCCGCTGGACGTACGTGGCACGATGAGATTTTTTATTTTATGCCGTAAAGGCAAAAGCGTTTCCAAAAGGATATGATCCTGGTGATTATGCGTAATTAGCACATAATCAATAGTGTCGGGCAGATCAGCATCGGAAAATCGTTGAACATCAGAATTATAACCATAATAACTGATCAGCGGGTCGACCAAAATGCTAATATCCTTCGTCTCCACTAAAATACAGGCATGTCCAAAGTAGCGCATCCTGATTTTATCTCCGGTATATTTTTCATAGACCGGAGGAGGCATTTCTGTAAAGAAAGTTTCAAATAGGTTTTCTTGCGAGGCTGTAATACCTATTAACGCCTTTATATATTCTAATGTCTGAGGAACCTTTTTCATTTTAGCCAGTTCATCAATACAGGAATGATCAAAAGGAATATCAAGCAGCAGTACATTAGGTTCGCTGAGTCTCGGAGTACTCAGGCAAAATGGACGCTCATCATTATCAGTCAGCCAAATCGCCAGACTTTGTGCACTTTTGTTATAAAATTCGCTTTCATATAATAAAGATTCAAAGAATCGGAAACCAGGGTTATTATTTCTGTCATAATATAATTCCACATAACCTTTTAAAATTTCGGGCACTTTTTGATAAAGTTCTTCTAGGCCATAGCCCTTTGCTTCGGCCAGCAAAAGGTTGTCCAGGTCTTTGACAGCTTTTGCAAACGCGATAAGGTTTTTTTGCCCTTCGTAAGATTCTTTTTTCAAGGTGGCAACTTCAGCTAACCTGGCGCCGCCGAAATCCATAAACGGGCCTCCACGCATCTTGGGGTTTAATACTGCCTCCGCATGGATTGATGGAGCATCCAGGTACGATTCTATAATGGTTAAATGCCTCCCGACAATATTCATTGCGGCCGTAGCAGGAGAAATAAGGTGGCTCCATGCGTACCATTTATCTACTAAGGGTTCAAAAACAACGTTAGGTTTTAAGTAGACCTGTTTAGTCATAATTTAAGTGTGTTATTGATTGGTGTATTAGTTTTTCAAAGATGATATCTAAGATCTTTTCGGGATGTTGTAAAATGAAAAAATGTTTGCCCGGCAACTGTATAAAGTCCACTTGCTGGGTCGTCTCCTTTTGCCATAACAACACGTCTTCAGTTTCAAGTTCTTCCTCGCTACCGGTAATAACCGTGAATGGAAGATTTAACGGCAAACGATCAGTATGTTGATAATTTTCGCTAATTTTGAAATCTGCACGAAGTATGGGTTCCAGATAGGCCAACAACTCCTCATTCTCCAGGATCTCTTGGGGCATCCCATCCAGTTTTCTGATTTCTTCAATAAACGCCGCTCTCTCTAATAAATGGCGCATTTTTTCCGACCGGGATTTAGACGAAGGACCGGACGTGCCGGAAATAAATACATGCTGCGGCTGCTCGCGATTGTTCTCGGCCAGTTTCAAAGTGAGCAGGTAGGCTAAAAGGCCACCCATGCTATGTCCATAAATGGCATAAGGACCGCTATTAGCGATCGCATTAACCTGCACATAAAGATCATCTATTAGTAACGTTATATCCGTAGCTAACTCTTCCTTTATTCTCGATCCCCGTCCCGGGTACTCCAGCGTAATTAAATTCAATACCGGTGGAGCCTTTTCTGAAAACAGCCGATAGGAATAGCGGTTGCCGCCTGCAAATGCAAGGCAAATCAGATTAATTGTTTTCACTTTATAGTCCTTTTTACTTTTTATTTCAAACTCTAAAATACGATAAAATTTTTGACTATTAAACGTATAAGTAATTATATTTATTTTTAATTTATATTAAAGGTAGCTAAAGATTCACGTTTTTCTATATTAAATTACGACCCCAAAAACATGCAGTAAATACAACATTTTCCGGACGGTCGTTCTCGGCTCATTTACCCGGGATGATAAATTTTTTATAAATTAATAGCTTACTCAATGTTGACCAAAGACTACCTTGTAGGCGATAAGCTGAAACGTATAGACCATCTAGGCGTCGCCGTAGAGCAAATTAACGCCTACTAACTAATTTGCCCGGAGCGACGGTTAGTCGGTGCAACGGTACCACATGCTAGAACTGTCTACATGAGCATTATTGCCAAAAACTCCGGCAAGGAATTGCTCAAACGCCCGTTTCTTATTACAACGACACTGCCGGCCTCATCTTGATTTACTCAATTTTTGTATCATTCTTTCGACTCAAATAAACACTATCTAGATTAAAAATAAATTTATCGATAGGATATTGGGCATTGCGTATAAATAGATTTTTTACGGTTCCACTTCATTCTTTTGAAATGCCTTTCGTACCAGCATGCCACTCCAGGCTGCCATCCCACCAATGAAACCACCAATAATAGCGGTAACCGCCAATACAAATATCCAATTCGGTAGATGAAAGAGGTGTGCTACCCGGTCAGCTAATTTATTGTTGTTAGGCAGACTTTTTATCAAAGCTAAAATAAGCCACCCGCAAAATAATCCGCCGAACCCGGCAGAAAAAGCCTGTGCTGATGTTTTGCCAAAGTAAAGTGTAACTAAAAACGCCATAACAGCAGCTGCCCACCAAGGCAAGACGTAACCACTTATAATTGTTAAAACGAGGATGATGAGGAATTGCATTCTATTTTGCGCTTAAAGTTAAAGTAGATTTGATCCGAGCTGAATTTTCCGTTGGCGATTGCAGGAAAAGCAGCTCATTCAACTTGCCGTCACGCCAGGTTTTAAACATGTCATCATAATAAAAGCTGCCGGGGTTGCCTGATTCGCCGCCAGGAAATACCCCATAGCCCTTTACTCGTGGCCCCATTTGCACTACCATTCGCCAAGATGGGCCGGAGCCATTCTTTAGCGCGTTAATTACATCGTTTGTTCCCCCTATGGAAAAATTACCGGTGCCAAATCCTGTAAGACTAGCTAGATGATCAATATGCGTAATTTTTACCATACCCCATTCCCAATTTTTGCCGGGTCTGCCTAGTTTGCTATTTAACTTAGCAACAGTCAAATTGAACGATCTCCTTAAAATATCTTCACAGTTTTCTTTTCCTGGTGTTAATGTGTTATCAAACCAATGCGAATTGGGTTCTTTTAATAAAAGTTTTTCAGTACGGTCAAATGATGGATATTTTAATAATGTTTTACTATCCTGATATTCATCGTTCCAGGTCAGCTGGTAAAATTTATCCCACCAATTGCTGAATATTGTTGCACCCATTGCATTTACATCAAAACGTTTATCCCAGTTTTTCAGAAGCTCATACGCCGACTTTTGCAAATCATCCATCCTCGATGGGTCCAGATATTTTAACATTGCTGGGAGTACATCTTCGGCGCGCGTGCTGTAATTATCGGATTGCATGACCCGGATGTTATCAACACTTGCCTGTTTTATTTGACTAAGCAGCATATTTATGCGCTTGCCGCGATCATAATTGCCAAAGTCCCAATTCAAATAATAAGGATAAGTTTTATCAGTCGCTGTTTGATTGGCCGAACTTACGAAACCGCGCTCCGGATTTTTGACTGTTGGGTTTTGTTCAGCAGGTATCCAGCCATGCCAATCGTTTGCCGGGTCGCTGCCATCTAAAATATATTTGCCCTGATCTTTAAACTTAACTGGGAATTTACCATTGGCTGTTATTGCAATATCATTATCGTTACTGGCAAACACAAAGTTTTGGGCTGGGGCAGTATAGTGTGACAAAGCTTCGCGATAGTCTTCATAATTCTTACCCCGGTTTAACCGATAAAAAGTCAAAAGATCATCTGACTCATCATGGGCTATCCATCTAAGTGCATTACCTACTGGCACATTGTTGTGTGTGCCTTTTGCTTTCTGCGCCGTAGTTTCATAAACGACCGGGCCATGATGGGTGTAAATGACGGTGTCATTTACGGGGCTTCCTCCGCGTACTTTAATGACCTCGATGCGCCGGGTTACTTTGTTCCATTGGTTATTATACCAGTATTCATTTCTTGACACATCTTTAAATTTGATTTGGTACCAATCTAACACATCGGCGTCAACATTGGTTACTCCCCAGCTTATTTGTTGGTTGTAGCCGACAATTATACAAGGTGCGCCAGGAATTGAAACACCAGCTACATTCACACCCGGAGCGGCCAATTGCACTTGATACCAAATAGCTGGTAAGGTTAAATTCAAATGCGGGTCATTTGCTAAAATTGGATAACCGGAACTCGTTTTACTGCCGCGTATGGCCCAATTATTACTGCCGATTCCTTCTTGTTTCTGGATAGTTTTTAGGGTAGCTGTCATTTGTGCGATGAAGCTGGGAGATGGCTTGGGGATTTCGACGGGTCTAAAATTCCATTGAGTACCCGCCGGAATGATTGGGTCGTCATGGAATTGTTCTGCGGGAAAAAGATCGTTGGTAGCCATTGCTCCAAAATGTTTTAAGGTGTTGGTCATGGCAAACTGGCTGCTGCCACCCGCTAAGGTTTCGGACATCAGCTTTAAAAGAAACGCGCAATTAATTGGCTTCCAATCCTCGGGCGCATAATCCATTAGTTTAAATTCTATTGGGTAATTTTTTGGCGAAAGCTGGTGCACATAACTATTAACGCCTTGTGTATAAGCCTCCAACATCGTCCTTATGACGGGTTCCTTCATCATACCGCGTAAGGTGTTTTCGGCGCCGTAAACCATACCTATGCGACGCTGGTATTGGTCATTACCCAAGGCCTTTGGACCTATAATTTCGGCTAATCTACCCGAAGCACTACGTGTTTGTATGTCCATTTGCCACAGGCGATCACGAGCAGTTACATAGCCTTGGCCATAATACAGATCATGGTCGTTTTCGGCGAAGATATGGGGTATGCGATTCTCGTCATAACGAATGGTTACTTTGCCTAACAGGCCGGGAAGTTTTAAATTTTCGCCAGCCGGTTGAGTTTTACTTTCTGCATTGTGCCAAAAACCGCTTACCGGGTTTAAAAACTTACCCAACGGCGGCACTTCTCCAATTCTTGTTTGCAGTAACAAAATCAGCGTGACTGTTATAGAAATTGCCAGAAGTGCTTTAAGTTTTTTCATTAAGCTTATTTAACGCAATATAAAAAAATATATAGTCATATATAAAATTAAACACGGCTCACTAATTAGACTATCATCATGACATGTGATATAAGCTAGCCTATAAGGCTGTCATACTAAAGATTTATAGCGTCAGATAAATATAAATAAGGTGATGAGTGCACCAGAGCTTTTAAGCTATGATTGAGTTATAGCGAATATAATTAAGTACCGTCATTAATAAACCTTCGCTTTAACAGGCTAGCATATTCCAATACAATCGAGACATCCATACGTGTTAAAAAAATTAACAATAGCCTTTATTACTATTTTAGACTGTTTCTGCGCTGATAACGAGGTGGGTCCTATCGAATTTTTAGGGGCTTTAATTTATTTCTAAAGGGGCTTATTTTGTTATAATTTAACGACGGAATCAGATTCCCTTAGCTTACAATATATCTGGGTAAAATAAGACATTTTAAGAATAGCGAAAACGAATCCTCGCGCGCCATCACGAAAACCGCCTAATAAAATAAAACTACCAAAAAAATAAGCCGGCCCTAAGAAAACACTTTTTATTAATCTGTATTTTAATCGTTGTTTCCAGGTTAGCATTTCTAATTTTGAATGATCAGCAATTGTTTTCGTAAATCTTTCAGCCTCCCAAAATGCGTATTCGTTATGTTTTTCAATATAGTGCGCTAATCCACGAAAATCCCGGTGGTCTATTTTAGCATTGATAACACCCAGGGGTCCGGTGATAATTGGGTGCTCATGGATCTCCATATCTAAATTGCTCCATCGGTCTTCGTCGATCTTTTCATATTCCCCGGCATTAACCTGAAAAAGGGCAAGTTTCTTTAATGGATAGCCTCCTTTTAGCTTTTGTCCCAAAAAATAGATCGTATAGTTCAGCCAATAGCCGACTTTATCGTCTTTTTTTAAAACGCTGACCAGTTCGCTTTTAAATTCAGGGGTTAGGTATTCATCCGCATCTAAAAAAAGCACCCACTTAGTTACCGGTGTATGGTTACGAAGGTACCAATTTCTTTTTTTTGGGAATTTTCCATCCCATTCAAAGTCGACAATTTCCACATTATATTGCTTAGCGATCGTTTTTGTATTATCCGTGCTACCTGAATCAATTATCACTACTTTTTTTACAAAGTCCTTACCTATCGAATCCAAGCACCCAGGTAAATTGACCTCTTCGTTTTTTACGGGTATAGCAATTGTCAAATCTAGCAACATTTTATAGTTTGAAGGATGTTTTAAAACTTCGGTAGCTTCCGAGGCTGAGATAACCATACCACCAAGTCCCTTAATTTATAATTCTTTTTTTTATAGCAACACACGGATGCCCTGCGCAAACCATCCACGATGGCATATCTTTGTTCACAACGGCCCGGGCACCAATCACACAGCCGTCACCAATGGTAACTCCGGCATGGATGAATACTTCGGCTGCTATCCAAGCGTCATCACCAATAATAATTGGCTTGATAACTAATGGAAAGCCCATAACTGTATAGTCATGGGTGCCGGCACATAAATGTGCTCCTTGGGAAATTACGGCCTTGCCCCCTATGGTAATTTTACCTTGTGAATATAGTATCGCTCCACTTGCGATACCGCATTGATCCTTTAATTCAATATTCCAGGGGGCCCAAATTTTTACCTTAGGGTATATGTGGACGCCTCTACCCACCTTTGCCCCAAAGATACGAAGGATAAAAGCGCGCCATTTAAAAAAGGTTTTTGGAGAATATTGAAAGAAAAGAACATAAGTAAATCCCCATATAACCCTGCTTACACGGTTTCGTAACGTAAAAGATGGTCCCGTATGTGTGTCCGTATTAACCATAAAAAACAGGTAAAATCATATAATTTTCATAAAATGGGTGTTATTAATCCAGTATAATATAAAGATATTTTTTGTTTCTGTATTTATTATTTAGGTTAAAAATTAAAGATCAACCCTTGTAGTTGTAGGATCAACCACAAAACTTTGTGTAACAGGGCTTGCAGCGTTATAAATACTGTTACCTGGTTGATCTGCTTTTATGACCACTTTGCCTGGACCGATAATTGTTACACTGTTTCCTGATATTTTAGCGGGGCCTGATATAACAGTATAACTTATGGGTAAGTTAGACGTTGATGTGGCGGTTAAAGTAAATGGCACAGTTCCATTCTGTTTTGTTTCAATACTATTAAAAGTAATAGACTGGTCAATTTTATTTAAAATAAATTTTAATGCTTGTAAATCGACAATTCTATCATAATTGGCACCTTTGGTCCAAAAATGAACACGAAATGTCGTGGGATTTGTTGGGTCTGCTCTTGGATCTTCTGTATTAGAGGTAGTTACCGACTTAAAGGATCCATATGTAAATGAAATTTTACCATTGTCATATTTTATCTCCATTGGTTGGGATTCATTTGTAATAACAGTCATATCGTCAATGGTAGCTGATGATATATTTTGGTCATTTGCATGCACACTAACCACATGATCAAAATCAGTAGTAAAGTTGTCAACGGTATAAAATCTAGTGATTATTTTGCCTGCGTTATCAAGTATTTCTATATCACTTCCACCTTTGTTAAATGGATCATTTGCTGTATTACCTTCTAAGTTAAGTTTGCCGGATAATATCCATGTTTTCAACTTTTCATTAGTGCCTAAATCTCTGTCAACATTATAACTTCCGCTATTTTGCCTGTAAAGAATGTAAACATCTACACCAGTATATGCTTTATAACCCGCTTTAACGGTCCAGTATTTACTATATCTATTTGTATAATCTTCCGAGTTACTTCGCTTCCATCCGTACAAGTTATCTTGCACTATAGTATTATACTTTAATCCCGTCATTAAATCAACACCCGTTGATGCTATGGCCTTTGCGCTGATAGATGAATAAGCGATCGGTATGTTTTGTACAACGATGGTTTTTAACCCGGTAATTTTCCATTTGTGTACACCTCCATGATAACCTTCATCACCATGCCATAACGATAACTCGTCATTATTAGTTCCTTTTACCAATTGAGGCGTCAAACTATTTCCTGCCATCATCGCAGGGGCCTGTAGAGATGATGGATATTCTCCTTTTGCCATACCAAACTGTCCTATGGCAAGTCCATTGGATAAATAATAATTATATTTATTAGTTTGGCCCTGCTTCCAAAATTCTCCATGATAACCTGTTATAATGCTAGTATCAACAACCATGGCTGCACTTCCGGCGTAATTATTTACTGTATTTCCTATATCGAAATAAGATGGATCAGGAAACGGGCCGTTATAACTTATATCTGTTGATTTAGCGGTTTTCCAAAGCCACTTATTACTTCCCTTTTTTATTGCTCCTAAATGATATCCTGTGCTATGATCTGTAGAATAATTATAAAATATAACTTCATTATTAGAGGTCACACAATCACTCCTGAATCCTTCTAACGGAAGGGGGCCCCTGTCTGTCAATTGAGAAATATCAGCAAGCTTTTCTCCAATAGGATTCCACACGGGATTTCCCGAGCCATCAAATCCCATAAAGTCATATTTAATTAAATCGTCAGTTATTATTGCTCCTGTGCCATCAATTGAGCTAGCTGGTTTAATAATTCCTGTAAACCTCAATTGATTGTTTCCGGCCGGCAATTCTACCAATTCATAAAAATCTGAAGGATTAGCACCAAAAATGCGTAGATATCCAAAAGTTTTGCTAATGTTGTTTGAGGTAAAAGTGTTAACAAATTTCAATTTGCTAAATGAGTCATATTTTTTTCCCACAGTTGCACCCCAGTTCTTAACCAGCGTCCAACCTGTGCTGCCGCTTATAGTTGTCACATTATCAACAGCAAACTCTAAATATTCGGCACCAATGCGTGAAAGATTATTTTTATCAACCCACGTCGTGTAAGACGGACCTACAGACATTATATTATTTATAAAATTTCTATTTGCATCGTAGTGCTGAACCCTAAAATTTCCCGGATCGTTTACCCAAAAGGAGCCGTCTGGCTGAAAGGCTATGAATACTAGGAAACCTTTTGATGACGAGTACATTGCGCCCAGGGTATTGTTGAAATAAAACTTGTTGTTTGTTACGGTAGCATCGTTCATATAGCCGCCTGCATCTCCAAGTATCCATAATAAGTTTCCATTACTAATACTATATGCTTTTACTTGTTGACTTGATATCTCACCATCCGCAACTAAAATAGTAGAATTATCAGGAGATACAGCCAATGCAAGAGGAGCTAATGGTTGTGCAGAACCGGAAATAGTAAGATCAGCAGTTGAAATTGTGCCATCAGCATTTACAGAATATCTGGATATATTATTATTTCCAGATACCATCCATAAATTATCATTCTTATCTACGCACAGCGCCCTGGGGGAGGTTATTGATATTGATTGTGCTAAATTTCCCGTCGCTTTGTTTATAACATAAAGCGTATTTAAACCAGCTCGTGCAATAAACAGGTATTTACTGGTCGTTTGCACTGCAAGGCCGGTTATAAAAGAGTTAGGTTTATCCAATAAACTAATTGCACTATATTGCCTGCCGTAAACTTGATTATGGGTTACTCCTCCCGGAAGTATTATATCTGAATCATCGCTTATTTTTTTTGCATACACCCAACTTATATTCGACGTAGTGGGAGCATAAGGGTCAAACCCCGCCCAATATGTTGTTTTGCCGTCGTTAACTACAATATCTGTATTTGCTGTTGTGGTATTATATCTTTCAATATTTATCTTTTCCTGGGGCTTAGAAATTAAAAACTTATTAACGCTAGGCCTGGCTTCACTATATCCGCTACAATAATAAGCTGTATTCCCTGCAATAGTCATTCCGGTCATGAAATAATATTGCGCAGCATGCACTGTACTTCCTGTTTGATTAGTGGAAGTGTTTCCTATAACTCCCTGCCAAGTATATTTAACATTGTTAGAAACTACTTTTACAATATAATTACCATCCGCTGCTTGGTTTCCATCATCATCTTTACCGTCCCAATTTATTGAATAGGTACCTGCATCATATTTAACAAGGCTCCACAAAGTTCTTAATAATGTACCATCATTTGTATAAACCCCCGCACTTGTTTTAGCTGCAATTTTCAAAGTAAATGTATATGGACCTGGAAATGATGTAGTATTACTTGCTTGTCCAAAAAGCAAATTAGTTGAAACAATACCTACAAAAATTAAAATAAAAAAAATATAGCTCCAAGCCGATTTTTTCTCCAAGTTTCCAATTGTTTTTTTTGTTGATGAATTTGACGATATAGCGAAATGTGACATAATATTGATACTATTTGACTTTTATACGATAGATTCATAATTTTTGTTATTATACTTTCCGATCAAAGACTAGCAGGCAATTCCATACTTACTTTTAGATGGTGGTAAATCATAATTATAAATGGGGGTAGATAACTTAAATATTTAATTTAACATTTATATAATTAAATAAAAATTTAAATAATTTACTCCAAAAAAACCGTTGCTTTTCTAATACAAACCCAATTAAAAACGACAAAGAAAGTGTAAAAACAAAAGGCAACCATAATTGGACGATTGCATGAACCTTATAGTTAAAAATTGCATCAAATAAAATAAATAAAGGCGTATGCAAAACATATAATGGAAATGTAAGATCTGCTATTATTCTTAATAATATAATGGATTGTGGCTGTTTTATACCTGCTTTACCTTCAGGTAAAAGCCAAAGAGCTATACCAATAAATAAGCCAATAAATAAATCTGAAATAAAACGGCTTGCATAAAATAAAGGGGGCGTACCTAATTGAAAAGGTAGTGCAGGCAAATATAAAACTAAATTACCGGCCACCACAAATGCTAACATAACAAGTATATTCAAAATGATCCTTTTTGTATCGGGTACACGTAATTTATATGCACAATAACCTACCAACCAAATTGACATCATTGAGAGTATTTTTGGCCCTACGATAAAGCAAGCGAGTAAGGGCAACAATATATATTTAAGTCCAGGCTTGCGATAAAACCACAGTCCGAAAATCATGTAGAAACAAAATTCATAACCTAACGACCATAGCGGCATATCCATTGGCGGAGCTGCTGAAAGAAACCATATCTCATTTAAAAACAATGCTGCCGCAAAGTAACGCGGCCATGAAGCTCCTCTGGTATACAAAGCATATAATTCCGGACTATTCAGGTAAACAATATATTGGCAAATGGCCGTTATAACTAAAGCCGGTAAAACTATGGAATACAAGCGGCTGAAACGCGCAATCATATACTGTACCCCGCCACGGTTTTTAATTGTAGTTGTATAGGCAATTACATAACCCGATAATACAAAAAATATAATTACTGCCGCATGAGCAAAATTTTCGATCATTGGTGCATTTTTTATTGAAGACAAAAAGTGGTGTTGAAGATGATACGAGACCACCATCAATGCGGCGAGTATCCTAAGTGTATCAAGAACAACGCTTGAATATCCGGAAATTACGCGTGGTTTATCAGACATTATATAATCGCTTGGTATTGTTTATACGATAAAATCATCGTTTTTGTTATTTAACTAACAGACTACTCAAAAAATATTAATATTTTATTGGATGTTTCATAGAAGCATGTAATTGCTCTAAATGTTCAATTTAATTTTTATATAATTAAATAAATAAGTAAACCATTTATTCCAGACAAATCGTTGTTTTTCCAGGATTAATCCAAATATAACCGCAAAAAAAACAATAAAAAGGCAGGGGAGCCATAGCTGAAACATATCATTTACTTTATAATTAAAAATTGCATCAAATAAAACAAGCAAAGGGTAATGCAAAATATATAAAGGAAAAGTTAGATCAGCCAGAGTTCTAAACCATCTCACAGATTTAGTTTGATTTATTTTTTTGTCGCTCTGTGGTAAAAGCCAAAGGGCCAAACCAATAAAACAACCAATAATAAAGTCAGAAATAAAACGACCTGCAAGAAATAGTGGCGGCCTACCTAATTCAAAAGGAATTGATGGTAAATAAGCTATCATCAACCCAGCCAAAATGAAACTGGTGTAAACAAAAAAATATGAATTGACATCATTAATTAAAGGCCTTTTTATTTTATATGCCCAATAACCCACTAACCAAATTGGCATCATTGAAAGTATTTTTGGCCCTACAACGATACAAACCAGTAATGGCAATAACATATATTTAAATCCTGGTTTACGATAAAACCAAAGCCCAAAAATCATATAAAAAGAGAACTCAAAGCTCAATGACCATAAGGGTCCATTCATTGGTGGGGCAGCTGAAAAAAACCATATTTCATTTAAAAACGACAATGATAATAGGTAACGTGGCCACGATGCTCCCCTGGTGTAGAATGCATATAGCCTCGGACTATTTAAGCTAACAATAAATTGACAAATAGCTGTTATTACCAAAGCAGGCAAAACTATTGAATACAACCGGCTGAAACGTGCAATTAGATATTGCAATCCACCACGGTTTTTAACTGTTGTGGTAAAAGCAATTACATAACCCGATAAAACAAAAAATACAACTACCGCTGAATGCGCCAGATTTTCTATTATTTTTCCACTTTCTATTGAAAATAAAAAGTGCTGTTGCAAATGATGAAACACCACCATTAATGCAGCCAATATCCTAAGTGTATCTAAAACAACACTTGAATACCCTGAAATCATACGTGGTTTATCAGGCATACTGCAGAAGTAGAATATTTATATGGTTCTATATTTTGAATACAAATTAAAATATTGCGCCGCTAATTTAGTCGGTTTGTATTCACTTCTTATCTGTTCCGGCACGTCATGCCTTATTTTATATCTTTTTTCATTTTCCTTATAAATAGTAATTATAAGTTCTTGTATATTATTTACATCATTACTGCCTACCCAACCGTAATCATTTTTCTTTACATAACTAAATAACCCAACCTGGTCACTTATCAAAACAGGTGTACCAACCGATAAGGATTCTATCACTACAATTGCAAAATTCTCGCTATGTGATGTTAACGCAAACATATCCAGGTTGGCTAAAAATTTAAATTTATCTTCGCCATTTTTCCATCCAACCCATTCAATATTTGAACTAATTCCAATTTGTTTTGATAATGCCTTTAAGGATTCTACATACTCAATTTCACCTGAGCCGGCAACCAAAAGTTTATACGGAAAATCTATAGTACCTAGAGCCTTGATTAAAAGATCCAGGCCTTTTTTTGGATCTATCCGTGATAAAAAACCAATTGTAAAGACCTGATTTGAATGACGCTCATAATTTTTCTCTGAAAGGGTTACCAGATTAGGTATAATCATTCCTTTCCATCCCGGTACTACTTTTTGAGATTCATCCCATTCCATATCGGTAGATACATGTAGTATAGTATTTCTCAGTATTTTTTTTCCGATCAATCCTTGTGTCCATTTCTTTATATTACTATTATTAGTTTTCAATATATAATTACTAAACATTCCATGCGGGGAAATTACCGGGATAACTTTATTTTTTTTACAAATCAGGGCAGCACCCAATATCAACACATTCCACCAGGAATGTAAATGCACTGCATCAAACTCCTTAACTTGCTTATTTAACTTCCTCCACAAAGCAGGGGATATGTGGGTATGATCACCAGTGATCCGTTTAAAATAGAAAACCTCTACCCCATCTACAATTTGGGCCGTTCCGGGAATCATATCTAGTTCAGATTTACCATTAGCAGTAGTTGTATAAACTGTAACCAAATGTCCCAGTTTTACCAGACTTTCTGCAAGTAATGCAATTACAACAACTGGCCCACCATAAATGTAAGCAGGTTTATAGGATGGGGCAATAAAAAGAATTTTCATGTGTACATGATGTTACAGTTAAACCTCATCGAAATATACCTTAAATTTCTACCAATTTAAAATAAATTTTTTCTATAGCGTCAAGTGCTGCATCTGTATCAAAACGTCCAGCGTTTTCCATCCCTTTTTTTATGATTACTTCACGTTCTGTTGAAGATAAATTTATAATGTAATCTACTTTATTAGCCGCGTTCTTTACCCATACGGCTCTCTCATCATTTGTATCCGGCATTAAGGGAAGTAACAAGCCTGCATCACCTGCAACTTCAGTCATAGGTTTTTCATTAGTTGTAAGAACAGGACAACCTGAAGCCATAGCTTCGGCAATAGGCCAACCAAATCCTTCTGCAAGTGATGGGAAAATTAGTACAGATGCACAGTAATAAGCGGCTCGAACCTTTTCATCGGTTAAATTATCAAGGAAATAAATGTCCTCTTTATAATTAGATGTTTCTTTTTTTAGTAACAATTCTTTCGATGGATTTTCGCCAATTAATAACAAGGGGAGCTTTTTGTTTGCAATATTGCGCCATGCATTATAAATTTCAATAACACCGGGCCTGTTTTTGTACCATTGATTGCCGCCCACATGAAGTAAAAAGCCATTTATAAACGGCAGTTCTAATTCTTTACTAAGTAATGTTCTTGAATTGTCTATACTGATCGATCGAATGAACTTTTGATTTAATCCGTTATATACCACTTCACAAACTTCAGGTTTAGAATTTAAAAGGCTCAACAGATCTTCTTTTGTTTTTTGTGATACAGATATAAAATTTTTTGCTTTAGAATATCCACGGCGGATAAAGTTCTGATATATCTTCCCGCTTAAAGATGTTGGATTTTTTTTTATTTTCCCTAGAGCTGAAAACTGGGCCAGAAAATCATGGCAATGCACCACATGGGTTTTACCATTTACTAAAGATACCCACGGACCAAGTGCCTGATCTATGAAAACATAAAGGATATCGTTGCTTAAATACTTAATCCTTCTCCTAACTTGAATAGGGAAAACGATATATTGATCAATATAACCTAACCATTTTTTTAAATTGCTTTTATCTGAAATATTAAAAAATTTAGGCTCAGGTTTCCATATGTTAATGTCGTGCCCGCGTTTCAGCATACCATCTGAAAGCATTTTGGTAAAGCGGGGCATACTTTGATGTCCTAGAAAATCAGGATGCGTAAAAAAAATTATTTTCACAATAAATAAATTAGTACTAATTAGCTGATTGGTTGAAACGATTCCTCATCATTTTTAAGGGAAGCCAATAGTAACCCTCCGATGAGTGTACTAAAACCTAAAGACGTTGGTTGGGCCCATTGGCCTTGTGAAACATTAATAAAAGCAAAACTCAACAACAACCAGGGCAAAGAATCACCAATAACCATCTTTCTGTAACTGGCTGCAGCAAACTTTAAAGTTAACCCCACCCTAACAAAAATTACCCCTAAACCCATTAGTGGTCCCATTTCACCTATCAGTCGTCCCCATTCAGCTTCTGAAATTAAAAATGTTTGTTTTCCACTTAATAACATGCTACCGACATTTGTGCCCATACCTAAGCCAAAACCAAAGAACGGTTGATTAGCAGATCCTACTAAGGCGGTAACAAGTCCACCTAAAACTCGATCAATTAAAACTCCTTTTACTAACCCACCTTCCTGCTCATTCGCCGAATCGAAACGATCTGTAAATGCCCCACTTGCTGTTTTAAAGAAACTTGTTTGACTTAATAGAGCCAAAACAATTCCCCCTGCTATGACTGCAATCAATACCTTGCCAATATATTCGGGCTTTCTTAATGCAACCATTAAAGTAAATGCCATTGTTAAACATACTTCAAAAAATAAGGTTCTGCTTATTGATATCGGTATTGAAGAAATCATAGCTACAGATGCAGCAATTAAAAGCACTTTATTTACTTTTTTACTGTTTAACCAAAAATAAAACACAAATGGAGCAAGCCAGCCGAAATAAAGTGATGTTCCGTTAGTGAATGAAAATGTGCCCGGTGGTCTGAGAAAATCGCCAGACCCACTAAAGCCGGCACCGGCCATGTCACCTCCTACTCCCCTATTTACCCAATCTGACTGCGGACTTTTAAATTGTAAATAAATAAGCACAATCATTGGTATGGCAATATACAAGGTTACTTTACCCATTTTTATTATATCCTCGCGATTAAATACTTGTCCAATTACAAATATCAAAGGAAAATGAAATAAAAGAATGCGTGCACCATATAATGCAACCCAAACGTTACCATGACCAATAAAAACAGCTGTATAAATTCCCATTATCCCAAGTACAAGAATAACTTTTAGATAGATGCTTGATGGAAGAATTCCTCGTTTCCAGCTAGTATAAACAAGCCAGATAGCTATTGGATCGCGAATAACCAATAACGGCGTAGCCAAGCCGGGTAAAAACCATTTACGTAATGCGCCCTCAAAAATCAAGAGGAGGAAATAAGCCCATATGCCGTGTTTAAACCACTTATCTCTGTCATTTTCATTTTTTACAACTGAATTTATATTTATTGGTTGCATTTTAAAAAGTCGACTTTGTATGCTGTCATAAGTTTATTTGCAAACTTGCAATTATCAAGCATTGTTTAAATATTTCTTTATTGATTCAATGACGACATTTCCATATTTTTCCCATGTGTAATTCCCAGCATGTTTTTTTGCCATCTCCCCCATTTCTCCCACCTTAGATCGGTTGTTAATAAACCAGTTCAATTTTTCTGCAATTGCATGGGGCGAGCGTATAGGTACAAGGTAACCAGTTTCGCCTTCTATAATCAGGTCGCGACCGCCTGTGTTTTCGGTAATTATAAGCGGTAAGCCCTGAGACATGGCCTCCTGCATAACCAACGCCCTTCCCTCCACAATTGAAGGTAGACAAAAAACGTCGCAAGTGCGCATAAGTGCCAAAACTTCATCATGCGGTCTGCCTGGTTCATAAGTAAAATTCTGAAATTCATTTCTGTAAAATATCATCGATTCCATTAAAGATCCCATAACAACAAGCTCGATATCTTTGTTGTTCAATAATTTAACTGCTGCAAATAAGTCTCCTAAACCTTTACGCTGCCCCATTGAACCTGCAAATAGCACCCGTAAGGGCTTAACGCTTTTTTTCGGTTGCGCAGCAGAAATATCTATTATTGGCGAACCAAATGGGGCCATTATAATTTTTTTAGATTGTGCCCATTGGGGTAATGAATTCATAACAAATTCCCCTGGCACAACAACTACATCAGCCAACTCCATTTCTTGCGTTTTCCGTTCAAGTTTTTCAGAAGAATCTAATATACCGCCCGCAAGAGTATTTGCCCACTTTGGCAATCGTTCAGCTTCTTCAAGCATGAGCATCCTTCCTGTTTCCCAATATGCGATAGGAAGGTCATATATACACTTCAAATCGATCTTCTTTGCTTGTTCGAATAAGGACAACGCTCCGTCTTCATAAGCGTATACAGCATCTATACTTATTTGTTTAGCTAAAGTTGCTAATCGTTTAGACGCCGCTTTATCAAATTCTTTATAAACAGAATATATATGAGCAAAGCTGTTCTCATCAGTGACAAATCTTTTTAAGCCTATTTTAGGAAGAATCATTCTTGCAAACTCTAATGAACCGTGTGTCCACAATTGTTGAGGTGATACATTATAAGATCGTCTTAAACTTTCCCGGCGGATTCCTTCAGGTAACAATTTAATCCATCGCTCGGCTTTATTAATTGAAATTGTGGTTTGAAATTCTGCTAATAGATCTGCGTCTATTAAACTTTGAAGTATTGCCCGTACATTACGATTTCCAGTAGGGTGTGCAAGAACAGTCTTCATTAATAATTATTGTTGTGATCGTAATAGAATGTTCCTACTCAGTGATTTTATTGACACTTTCAATTGCCCAAAAGTTGATAGAATTTTACCAAATCCATTCAAATACATTGAAGCAACTAATCTGGCTCTTAATGAAGATGAAAATTTCGCTAATTCATTTTTCAATTCAAGTTTTTCTTCTTCTGTATATATCTTCCAGGATAAGCTATCGGCATGTTCACAAGCAAAATCGGCCCTTTTCTTTTTGAGAATTGCCGTATTCCACCCACGTTTTTTGTAACCGGGCTCTAATATCTCTTCAAATACTTTTAGCACCCCTTTAATTTCAGCTAATTTTCTACGCTGTCGAACTTGCCCAGCATCATTCCAAACCCTGTAATAGCTCAATATTTCATTTAAATAAACATTTCCAAAACCGGCATCGGCCAAAGATGCGCCTAAATAATAATCTTCCGCGAAATTAACAGATTTTTGAGTTATATACCCAACTTTCAATAGCGCCTCTTTTCTGTATATTAATATATTTGCGGCTACCCGGAATCCTTTTATAAATGCTTTTAAAGCATCCGAACTGGTTTGATAACCAGATTTTCTTGCTAAACGTCTTTCTCTTGTAAAAACACCGTCTTGATCAATTTCCTGAACGCACGCATGAGCATAGCCTGCCTCAGGATTATCAATTAGTAACTTAGATAGCTTTTCAATATATAGTGGTGATAAATAATCATCTGAATCAAGTTTTACTATTAAATCGCCAGTGCCCGCTTTTAAACAGAGATCTGTATTTTCCGACATTCCAAGATTAACAGGCTGATTAATAACTCTTAAAATACTAATTTCTTTACTTAACCTATCTAATAGTACTTTTGTCTCATCAGTACTACTATCATTAGATACTATAATTTCGTCAGGAGGTAGAGTCTGATTATACGCACTTTTAATTGATAGCTCAAGAAAGGAGCATTGATTAAAAGTTGGTATACAAACAGAGATCTTTATTTTTTCCATAGGCTTTTTAATAATTTACTGAACTAAAAATTTCAATTCATTATTATCATAAATTATTTAACAGTTTGGTTACCATTACGACAATAATTTCAAGAAGTTTTTAGCAATCCTTGAAACGCTCCAAATATTTGAATTCTTATTAGAAATTTCTGATAAATGTTTCTTTAGTTGAAAAAGATACTCAGGAAATTGTTCGTCACCAGGTATTATAACATCAAGCCCATGAAATTTCATAATCGAAAATACGCCACTTTTACCAATATAAGATAATGGTGTGCTAGAAATACCTATGTTAAGTAACTGCATTACATTGGATATATTTTCTTGACTTTGTTCACCTAAATTAATAAATTTAATATTCCCCAATATTTTTTCTAACCGATTAAATTCTGCGATACCAATATCCCCAATTCTTCCAAACGCTATAAATGCCATATTTAACTGTTCAGATTCGCATAAAAATAATTGATCTTTAAGTATTTGTTCAAAATTTGCATCTGGTCGTAATGTTCCAAAACTACCTGCCAGTCTCCAATGCATAAGCTCTTCTTCACTATTGATGCCTAATTTATTTAGCACACTACAAACAAAATTTTTATTTAAAGGTGCTATAGCTATGTTACTAAATAAAGGTAATACTATTGAATCAATATTTATAGTTTTTAAAATTGTACTGTATAAAATATTTGACGTGGTAATAAGTTTAGGGTTTACTAATTTTATCATCGAGACAATAATTTTTTTTTGTAATTGTCCGATAATTTTATGCTTCAACGAGGACGTTTTGCCTATCCCCACCCATATTTCATGGAACATAACATGCCATTTTACATGGTTTCCAATACCTGCCATTAATTTTGTTAGACCTAACGGCAATCCTTTAGGATGATACGAATAAATTACAAACTGCAAACTGATCCAGTCTGGATCATATTTATTTATCCACTCATTGACCAATTTAATTCTTTCCGCATTATTCAGCTTTGACGGCAATCTCATCACTGGAAAATCAACATTTTTAATATGCTGTTTTTCTGTAAAAACTTCATTTTTATAATCATCAACTAATGAAATTGCCGAAACGTTATGATCCTGTAGGATTAATTCTGAAGCTAACCTAGCGGTGTAATCACCTACGCCGTCACATCCTGGTTCTAAACAACCACACAGAAACACGATTTTCATTTTCTTATATTCAAACTATGTCAAATTTTAATAGTAGTTAAGATAATTAGGTAACATATAATTTTGCTTAATTTAAGGAATTCTATGCTCACATTTTATAGCTTCTTTCAGATATAATAAGCTTAATTCTTACACTTCAATTACTTGTTAACAACTTTATTTATTACCTGCTGTAAGACCTTCCCACAAGCGGCAGTTTAATAGCAGCTAATCTGCGATAAATAATGGCAACTGATGAAATTTAATAGGGGCTTTTTTTGCAAATTTCCAATACTCTCTATCAACAAGCCGCGAGCTAGCACATCAAATAACAGGGCAAATGTATTTAAAGTCCATGGTTTATTAAGCCCCACATTTGGCATCAACGCCGCACCGCTTTTAACGGCCATCGCCTCTTGCCTAATAAAATCAAGTTTATTATTTAATGCATCTTTATCTGTTTTAGAAAAGGGGTAGTAAAAGTCTAATAATTCTTCAGCAAAATTGATGCCCGCAAACGATGATCGACTTAATCCCCCAAACAATGTTGCCATAATTTCGTGAGCTTCTTTACACCTTTTAAGAAAATTACGATAATTAGTATCTATACCTACAAAAACCCCATTAGCATACATCGACTCGATAAAATTAAGGGTATCAGGGTTTTACTAAAAAGATTCCTCCAGGCTACTTTGCTTGGGTGATTTTGTGGTAACGGCAAATTAACATCTACGCACAATGCAACTCCATACGTACCCCATTCTACAATAGCGGCGCTTTGCACTTTCAGTATCCTTTCAATATTAATCATTTTTTCTGGGAACAATTACTCATTTAATCTAACTCAATACTATTTTATTGAATTAAGCTCTAACCTCTGCTATAGAATCTTCCTACAAGCGACGCGATTTTAATTGAAATTATTTTCCTCCAAACAAGTGCCGATGAATGGAACTTAATTGGCCCTTTTTTTGCAAATTCCCAATATTCTTTATCAACTAAACGAGGTGTATGACCAACGATTAGTTGTGAAAAAATATTCGAATTCCACGGCTTATTTATCCCAAGTGCGTGTGGAATTAAAGTAGCTCCTGATTTAAACGCCATGGCTTCTTTTCCAATAAAACTAACATGTCCGTTATAGGCTTCTATTGATATATTTAAAGCGTCCTGATCAGTTTTAGAGAAAGCGCTATAATCATCCTCTAACGATTCTATCATCGAACCTTTTTCAATTATAGTCGATTTACTCAATCCACCAAATAAGGGTGCCATTATTTCTTGGATAGTTTTCCATTTAATTAAAAAGTCGCGATTCTCTGCCTTTACTCCAATAAAACCACCATTCGCATAGTAAGGTTCTTTAAAATTAAGATTAACAGATTTTCCTTTAAAAAACGCTCGCCAAGCAAGTCTACGAGGGTGATTCATCGCAAGAGGCGAGTTGATATCTTCACAAACGGCAACACCGTAACTAATCCATTCTTGGAAAAAACTCCAGTTATAACTAAGTACAATATCTGGGTCAAAATAAAATATACCTTTAGCACCTTTAGCGGGACCATCTAACAATTCTATCATAAAATCAGGCTTATAATTCGTGAAATGATATCTTGTCTCCAAGGGTAGAAAGTGAATTACTACTTTTTCACTACACCTTAATGTTTTTGAACCTGGCCAAAACAAGTTTGGGTCTGAAACTGCAGACTTAGCCCAAACAGGTATCTCACCACGGTATCCGGCATATACGCTTCCTTGGTAGCCATGACTAATCAGTGAGTTTGTTAAGGCGGCCACACCATAATGATATCCGCCTTCAAAAAGGGTACAAATAACTAATTGCATCTTTGATTTATCTTTTCTTTATAAAACGGGCAGGAACTCCTGCCCATACTTCATAATCCGGTATGGACTTGTTTACTACAGAACCCGCGGCCACTACACTGCCTTGACCAATCTTTATACCTTTTAATATAATACATTTACTCCCAATCCATACATCATTCAAAATCGTAATTTCTTCACTTAAAACCGCCTGATCGTTAATTTTAAAACATTTATCGACCGCATGACCAGTATCAACAACAGTTGTATAACTTGCGATAAGACAATCATTACCAATATTAATTTTAGCACTGCTATTAAATTCGCATCCAAAACCAATAAATGAATTATTACCAATAATTATCACATTGCTCTCCAAAAATGGGTGAGTGGTCTTAAACATCACATTGTCTTCTATCATACAATTATTACCAAGACTTATTTTGTTTGGCCATCTGCATTTAATAGACCCAATAGAAGTATTTTGGCCAATCTTCATACCTAACAATTTGTAATAAAAGACTCTTATAAAAGCAAACACTTTTAAGCATTTATCCCTTAGTAAGGCTGAATAAGGTTGATTCATATTAAATTAGCTTCAGGGAGTTTTATTATCTTATATACGAAGTAAAATAATACAATTATATAACTTATCAAATAATCAATGATTGAAAAAACCAACACATTCTGAGTATCCGAAAGGTTCATACGAATTATTAACACTAATTGAACTGCTATATTAATTGATATATAAATTATTGGTCTTATAATCCAACCCCGTGCTACTAAAGCGGAGTAGGTGACTCCTAATATCATGTTCAAAATACTTGATACGGCAATCAGTGTGAGCTCAGCACTAAGATTTGAATAATCATTCCCTAGAACCAACAGTATTTGCTTGGGTAAATAAATAACGAAAGCGATTACAACTAATCCAATTATAAAAAGGAAAACTTCGATTAAGATAAATCTAGATACCAATACCCTTTTATTATCTTCCAGTCTAGCAAACCGTGGAACAATGAGTATATTAAAAAGTACTGTAAAAACTGTCATTACAGCGGCTAAACGGCCCAAGGCTCCAATATGAGCAATTGATTGGGTTGATCCGAAGACCGAAATCAGCCATAAGGTAATTTGACTAGATAAGCAATAATAAATAGCTCCCGGTAATGATTTTTTCACAATGCTTACAATCGCTTTTTCAACATTCGAGCTTGCTTTTTGGGTTTTGTCAGCATAGATATCTGAAATTTTTTTCAAAGGGATATTTGCTATAATTCGCGGTATACCATTTCCTAAAAGTGCAATGAATGTCCAAGGAAATATAACAATCGAGCCGGTTAACATCACAAATCGCCCGATCACAGTATAAACTTGATTCTTTTGTAACTTGCTAAGGTCTTGATGCAATTTCGAACTAATTTCTAGAAGGCTATCACTTAAAGCTGCGAAAAAAGCTGGTATTAAAGACAACATTATTAATAATGATTGAAAAAAGCCAGCGCCATGCTTCATCAATAAGCAAAATAGAATAGGCATCGAAATAAATATACTGATTATGGCAAATTTATTACGGAGCTTAAGACCTGTAGCTATCACAATACCTAACTTTCCTCTGTCCCGCCAAACCTTTCCGCCTTCTACCATTACTCCTGAAGCAATACCGCCATCGGCTAATACTGTCATAGTACCGAGCATAGTATTTGCTAATGTATAAAATGCATATTCCTTAGTTGATAACATTCGAATAATCAAAAATCCGGATAATAAGCCTAACAATTGGATAAATGCTTGTATAAAGCCAGTAAACGCAATCAGTTTACCCCATTTTAATATGTTTTCATATCCATTACGTAACATAGTAATTGTTAAAATAAGCAAATTGCTTTTTTAAGGATAAGAAATAATTACCAAATTCGACCCTAATGAAATCAGGAAAATCCATACCTAAAATTATTTTTCATCACTATTATCAGTTCTAAACACTTTGGCCACTCAAATATTTGATCTCTTTAATAAACTCATCAATAATCTCATACTTTGAATTGTGATTACGTTCTCTTTCCTTCCACGAGTTAATAAAAGAATTATAGCACTTATTAAATCGATTAATATATTCCTCCAGGGAAAGGGTTTCCAAAAAAATTAACAACTCTTCAAAAGAGGTAAATTCTGAAGAATCAATAAATGAGTTTGATTCAAAATTATTGTAGATATTTGTTCCTTTGCCATAATATATCGGAAGACATCCACTCAATATAGAATGCCAGATTTTTTCAGTGCAGTAATTCGGGAAAGCAGTGTTCTCTATGCAAACATTATACTTATAGTCTTTCATAATTTCAATTTTTCTAAGGCACCATTTGTCATCTCCATTTTGAAACCCACTTTTCTCAGTGGTTACAACTTCTTTTGGCCAACGATTCCCTATGATGTCAGCCTTACCTTTCTTGTATAAAAAAAATGCAAGATCTTGTCTGTATTTTCTCAAACTTACTTGATTATCATTGATAAAAATATCAGAGGTGTTTGGATCATGATATCCGTAGATAGCAACGCAAAATTTATGCTTATTGTCATAAATTTCTTTAGTCATTAATTTAAGGTTAGAGGACTTTATATCTATACCCAAATCTTGAAGAGAATTTTCATGATAAGAGCCTAAAAAATGAAGATTATTGACAAAAACGTTTTGGCTGTAAACGTTCATTATAGTTCGCCTAATTCGATAAAATTTTGTATCTGTCGTTTCAAAATAAGGTTCATTTGTCCAAATCATCATTTTTTTTAAAAAAAACAGATAACTATAAATTTTATACCTTTTGCTTTTATCTTTAAATAATATGATATCAGCTAACAAAATCTTGTCAGTATAAAAAATTCCATTATCACTTAAATATTTGACCGAAATATCATCAGCAAAATTTACAGACCCATTTGATAACCAAATAATTTTTATCATACTATTAAGTACAAAATATCACCATAAAGTTAACTATTCAGAATCTACTAAAAAACCTTTGCATTTTGCTTTTCAATTTCAAAGGTGATTGTATGTAATAGCTATTATTGTCATAACCGTATCCATAACCATGTTTCTCGTTTTGTGTGCCGTTAAAAACAATGTTCATTCTTGGAAATGTTTTACCAATAGCTAAATCATTAATGAATTGCAGCTCATTTTTAGATGTATAATCTTGTCTAATAACAAATAAGCTAATGTCAGTGATTGGAGCCAGAATAGTTGAGTCTGTCACTAAATGAGCAGGCGGAGTATCAAGAATAACGTAGTCATATTCTTTACGTAACTCATCAATGAATAAATTAAGCTCCTTACTTTGCAACAGCTCTGATGGATTCGGCGGTATTATTCCACAATCGATAAGAAACAAGTTATCAACAATGGCTATTCGTTGAATTATTTCGTTTTTTGAAGCTTTTCCTATTAGGTAATCGGTTATTCCTGGTTTATTTTTATCTAAACCAAAAATCTCTGAATACATTGGTTTCCGTAAGTCTAATTCTAAAACAATAGTTTTTTTGCCAGACACTGCTAAAGTAGCGCCTAAATTAGATGATATAAAGCTTTTTCCTTCACCCGACACGCTTGATGTTACCAGTATCACCTTACCAGCCGACTCTTTTCCTCCCAAAAAATTGATTTTAGTCCGCAGACTTCTGAATTGTTCACCAATAAAAGTTTTTGAATTAACGACTACAATACCCGTCAGCCCGGGTTCTAGGTTAATTTCAGTTAACACCGGAACCCCTGTTTTGCGTAATATCTCATTTCTGGTCAAAACGGTATTCCTAATTGCCGTTCTTCCAAAAACTAAGCCTGCAGGAAGCAATATTCCCGCCAAAAATGCAATAGCGTAGGCTTGTTTCGGAATTGGGGATTTTGGATTGCCATAATGTGGTTGTTCTTCGATGCGGTCATCTGAAATAGTAGAAGCGTAATCTAAACCTATCTCTTCTTTCTTTTGCAATAAATAAATATACAAGTTCTCTTTTATTCCCTGCATGCGCTTGATATCTACTAATTCCCGCTCATGTGTCGGAATGTTTTGTATGGAAGATTGATAAGAAGCACCCAGCCCCTGTAACTGAGTTCGTGTTCTGATCAAAGATGCCTTTATACCTTTTAAGTTTTCTTTAATAGCAATCTTTGCAGCCTTGATTTGCTGATCAATGGGAGTAAACAAGGGATTCGTCTCTGGTAAGGTTGCTAACAGCCTAATTTTCTGTGATTGTAAATCAGTTAATTGCTTTATTAATCCGATAAGACCAGGATCATTCATTCCTATTGTGGCTGGTGGGTTATCCTCACCCCTATCTGAATTCACGTATTGCTCAATTCCTTCTATTACGCTTAATTGGATATTAATATCATTAAGTTTGGTATCCGTGTTTTGCTGGTTGGCTAAATATTTAGTCGATTCAGCAGAAATTTCGGTTATTCCCCGGGCGCTTTTGTAGCCTTCGTAATTACTCTCGATGCCATTCAATTCCGCGGTTAATGAATTTAATCTGACCTCTAGAAAATCAAGGGTACTTTGGGTCGATCTTCTTTTATCTTCTACAGAGGCAGCAGTGTAAACCCGCAAAAGATCGTTCAAAATTGCACGACCTCTCTCGGGAACCTCATCTATGATGCTAAGATCAATAGTAGGGTTAGTTTTAACAAAATTTTCCACGTCAATTTTGTTCTGATATTGTCGAACAACATCTTTTATATTTTCTAAATGAATTTGTATGGACTTTCCGATATAGCTTTTAAGGTAACGAGTAGTATCTAATTTCCATGTCCCGAAATCATTAGTAAATTCACTTTTAAATAGCAACTTACGTTGTTTTCGGTCAGAACCAGTTATTAAAAAACTATCCTCGTCGATGATGGTAATATCAAAGGTCTCCTGCGATAAAGGTTTACCTGCCTTTAGCAATTTAAATTTAAGTGGAGTTCTGTCGTAAATATCTTTGACGCTGTAATATGGCGTTAATTCCCTATAGTTTACCCATAGTTGCAAATCCACCACAACTTGTTCGATATTGGGAATTGAGGTCATCAGGCCCATTTCGGTATCCACGCCCTTGCTGGAGCCACTCATATTTAATTCCTGTAATGCCGCCCCTTCACTTGCTTTATTCTTTTGATCTTTAATTAGAATTTTTGCTTCTACAACGTATAAAGGTTGCGTAAACTGCAAATAAAAATACGCTATGATAAACGATATTATCAGGAAAGTGCAAAACAGCGGCCAATGAAATAAAACCTTTTTAAATATTTCCCTTAAATTGAAAGTTTCATTTTCTATCATAAAAGCTATAGTAGTTACTAATTCTGCAAGTTAATTAATGTTTGGCAAGTTGAAAAATTACCAGCACTAGGGAAATAACACTAATGAATACAGGAAGACCTCTTGTAAATGAACTGGTAGCATCATATTTTGCCTTTCCCGCTTCGACATATAAAACATCATTGCTTTTTAGGTAATAGTATGGCGAGTTGAATAAGGCGCTCGAGGTGATATCGATATTTACAAATTTTCGTTCCCCATCTATTTCACGAATTAATAATATATTTTCCCGCTTGGCGGTAACGGTTAAGTCGCCGGCCAAGCTTAACGCCTCTACTAAAGTAATGCGTTCATTCTTTATATTAAAAACGCCAGGATGGGCTACGTCGCCTAAAACCGAAAACTTGAAATTTAACAGTCTGACGTTAACAGACGGTTCTTTTAAAAATTTTAAGATTGCTTTTTGCAAAACGGACTGAGCTTCGGAGGTAGTCAGGCCACCCACTTTTATCTTAGGAATCAGCGGAAGCTGGATATTCCCTTGCTCATCTACCAAGTAACCTAATACCGAGTTTCCGGCATCGCTACCTTGAGCGCCGGTACTTACATTTGAACTTGCATTGAATATAGCTGAACCTTCCGGGCTCAAACTGCTTACGTTAATCCCCAAAATGTCTCCAGGCTGTATAGTAATCGGAGCGTAGTTTTTTATGGGCAAACTAATGTCGCTATTTCTATTAAGTCCCTGAAAATAATTAACCTTTTTATAACTTGTACAGGAAGAATAAATTATAGTTAAAAGAAATAATAGGAAGCGGTAATTCTTATTCATGTCGTATTTGTTTTGGCAAAGATAAATTAAAATCGCATTTCTTAAAATCTGAAAGGCATAATTAACACCCTTATTCGAATTAATCAGCCAAATAGTTTCGTTTTCGCTAATTATTTTACGCCAAATGATTTTAGAGCGTTCTTAATTATCCAATTTCGAGAAACTTTTTCACTTCCTATAGAAACTAATTCAATTATAAGGCGAAGGACTGGCGGCTTTATATAGTCTTTTTTTTATGAAACAACTTTCCGCAATCATCCGTAGAAAAGGCAGTTTGGAAAAATTTCAAATCGCTAAACATCATGGTTTTGAAAAAGAGTGTACTATATTTGCTTTTTAATATCGCTGCAATCATTGGGATAGCTCATGCTCAATCAGTACCTAAAATTGGGTATGATACACCAGTTGTGTTCGTTGCCGGAAAACCGATATCGACTTTAAGCCCTACAAATACAGGAGGCAAGGTCTACCCTGCCAACTATGGCCCCAGCAGTTTGTTTGCGAATTACACTACGCCCTTTAGCTTAGCCATTGATGCAGCCGATAATATATATACTACGAACAACACGACTGGAGATATCAGTAAATATAGTCCTGAAGGAATGCTGCTATTCACGATCAATAGTGGCAGTTCGCAAGCATCTGAAGTTGCCATAGACGCGATCGGAAATATTTTTGTCTCGCAATTCACTGACAATACCGTACTAAAATACGATGCTACAGGTAAGCTCATCGCAACAATTCATGGTTTCAATGATCCGTATGGCATCGCATTTGATTCAAACAATAATGCTTTTGTAGCGAATTATTTGGATGGAAAAATACTAAAAATTGCCGCTGGTGATACAACAGCGACCACCTATGTTACCGGGTTAACTACTCCATACGGTATGGCAATTGACGCAAAAAATATTATATATGTTAGCGAGCAAAGTGTAGGTGACATTATCAAGATCGCACCAGGCACCTTAACAAAAAGTATCTACAGCTTAGGTTTTAATGGCCCGCGTCATTTAAGTAAAGACCAGTTCGGAAACATATATGTAGCTGATTTCGGAAACAACGCCGTAAAAAGAATTAGTGCACAAGGTGTTGCCACAACTATATCCGATAACTTATCTTCGCCGCGTCAGTCGGCTTTCGATTCTTCAGGGAATATCTTTATTGCCGACTTTGGCAGTAACACTTTAAGGCGCTCAACTGCGACAAGTTATGCTATCAGCGATTCATTGCCGGCTGGCTTAACCTTTAATAACTTAAATGGGCAAATCACAGGTACCCCCACTAGTGCAACGGCCGCCAAATCCTATGTTATAACAGCTTATAATACTGCTGGCACAGCGACTTTCCCATTGGTTATAAGCATTAGTCTACCCGCAAAAAATGTCTTGAACCCTCCTAGCGTTGCTGCCAGTTTGCCAACTTCTGTGAGCGCAGGCGGCGCCACCTTGAACGGATTTACCAACGCCAATGATGGTAATACAATTGTCACTTTCTTCTATAGTGAACGTCCTGACCTAGCTAACACAACGGAAATTATCGCAACTTCAGGGGGAAATGTACCGAATGGAACTAGTAATATCAACGCGCTAACGATTTTAGGGTTAAAGCCTATGACCCACTACTATTATTATTTAAAGGCAACTAATGATTTTGGAACCGCTTTAAGCGATACTATCACCTTTTCTACTTTAGGCATCGCCAACAGTAACGACGCCAGGCTTTCCGAACTAAGTACCAGCGCGGGAAGTTTAAATCCGCAGTTTTCGCCCCAAATTACATCCTATCAGATAACTTTGAGCGACACAACTAATAGTTTCAAAGTAAATGCGATAGCAAGCAACAACAAAGCTACAGTCAATGTAAATGGCTCTAAAATTATAATAGGATCTTTATCAACTTCAATCGCTCTAGTTAAGGGAACAAACCTATTGAATATTGTAGTCACCGCCCCAGACGGAATTACTACTCAAATTTACACGTTAAAAATAATCAGAAGCACGCCGCCATTCGACAGTCCGGTAAAAGATGACATTTCAACTAATCCAATAGCTGTTACCCAGCCGGCAATTCCCATAGCACCGGTTGATAACGATGGAAAAGATTCTGCAACCCAACCTGATAACCCCGTAGCCCCCGCGCAACCAGGTAATACGACAAGTCAATCTGGTCTGGAAAAAAACAATGAGGGCGATGGTGATTTTAAACCATTGCAGCCATTGCCAATTCAGCCCGACAGGAATACAGATATTGACAGAATGGTTATACATCAGGCCGTCTCGCCCAATGGAGACGGTAAAAATGATTATTTCCAAATCGAAGGTTTAGAGAATTATCCGGATAATAAAGTAACCATCATCAACAGAAATGGCGTTAAGGTATTCGAGGCTAAAGGCTATGACAATATCACTAAATTTTTTGATGGCCATTCAAACATCTCCGGCAGTTTTCAGCAACAAGGAACCTATTATTATCAAATTGAATATGCCGCGAATCGTCAGACTAAACGAAAAATAGGGTATTTTATATTAAAATATTAGCAACTCAACAGTTCGGACGACAGAGCAGCCCAACCCATCAAACCAGGATTTATATTGATCAGGCACATAATAACAAAGGCTATTTGACTATTATCGAATAAATCAGAAAAAAAATTTACATTTTGCAAGTAAAAACCTAAATATTAAAAAAACATCTGTTAATTTGGAGTAAGATAATTTATCGTATAGAATTACCACTGTATCAAGTTTTTTTAACCGGAAAAATTGCAGCATTGACTATAGTGATTAAGTAACGTGATTCCCCTGTCATAATAATACATTTTAAAAAGTTGTTTTTTCAAAAAAATTGCCAATCTCAATTGGTAGTGAACTTAAATGAATATATTAATTTACAGTACTGTCTTTTATCCTTCAGTGGGCGGAATAGAAAACCAAACGCTTTTGTTGATTAAAAATTTTGTAGAAAAAGGTCATGCGGTGAAGGTAATCACTTATCAGAAACAAAGTGAGCCTTTTGAATATTGTGAAGTATTTTACCGCCCAAATTTCATCAAATCAATCCAGCTTTTCCTATGGTGTACAACGTTTTTTATGCCCAACATTTCTCTGAAAGGAATTTGGCTGATGTTTTTACATCCTAAAAAGAATTGGATAATATCTCATAACGATTTTTCATCCTGTGACAAACATGGAATAATGAATAAACTAAAGAACGTTGTCAATACTTTCGCTAACACTAATGTTGCTGTTAGCAAAAGCATAGCTAACCACCTCAGTCACAATGTTACGGTTATTCGAAATTGTTATGATGAGGAAATATTTAAAGTTATCCCTCAAACTGAAAGAAGTATCGATTTCGTTTTTTTGGGAAGATTGGTTTCGCAAAAAGGGGCTGATCTTTTAATAAGGGCCTGTAGCCGGCTTGAATTTCCGTTCAGCCTTTTGATTATTGGGGATGGACCAGAGAAAGCTAACTTAAATGAATTGACAAAGCAATTAAATTTAACAGAATCAATCAAGTTCAAAGGTACTTTAAAAGGAGAGCAATTGGCAGTTCATTTAAATAAATGCAGGGTTATGGTAATCCCATCTATGCAGAATGAAGGATTCGGGATGGTTGTGTTGGAGGGACTGGCATGTGGTTGTAAAATTATTGCTGCCAATGCTGGTGGACTACATGAAGCAGTCGGAAAACATGGCAAAAATTTTGAAATGGGGAATGAAATTCAACTTCATTTTCTCCTGGAGAGTTTTCTAAAAGATAACACAAACGATATTTCACATCAAGATGGATTAGCTACTTATTTGGAAAAACACTCAAGTTCGATAGTCGCCGCCAATTATTTACAGTATTTTAATTAATCAATACTTACATGTTTTCAATTGATTCTTTTAATGGCAGTAGACTTGACGACCATACCCTTTGTATAACCTTTGATGATGGCCCAGGCGAACATAGTGAATCAATAGGAAAATATCTTTTCGAAGAAAATATCACTGCGACTTTTTTTGTTGTTGGTAAGTATGCTTATGAGTATCCGGAAGTTTTGCAAGCCCTAAAAAACTTTGGCCATATTATAGCAAATCACACCTATGATCATCCGGATATGACGTATTATTGGTCTATAAACGGAGATATTCAAAACCAAATTATTCGTACTGACACACTGATCAGGAAATATATCAAAAATAAAACCACATATTTTAGAAGTCCTTATGGTAAATGGTCCAAAGAGGTCGCAATGAACTTAAATTCTAATTTATTTAGTACACTTGAACATATTGGACCAATACATTGGGACATGGGTGGAATGGACTGTTACTTTTGGCGACTGGGCAGATCGGTGGACGAAGCCGTTAATGCGTATCTGGAAGACATTTCAAAGGTTAGAAAAGGAATTATTCTTTTCCATGATGACATCGCCGACATGGATTTTGTCAAACCCCAAAATAAAACGCTGGAATTATTGAAAAGTCTCATCCCTAAACTCAAGGCCTCAGGCTATAAATTCATTGCTTTAGATGAAATAGCGTCTATACGTGAAGCAGCAAACCGAGAGTATCCCATCTATTTAATGGCAAGAAAAAAGAAGGTTGTATGGATCGCCGACTCTAGCGATACAGTCTATGTTTCTCCAAAAAAGCAACTAAGTTCATCTTTTACATTGGAAATGTTACCTTCTGGAAAAGTAGCTATTCAATCGGCTGAAAAATTTTATTTAAGCGTGGATGAAAACAACGGGAACCAAATAGTTGTAAATAAAAAAACACTTGACGCTACTGGCGTATTCGATTTTATTCCAGTCCTGAACAATGAATTTATTTTAAGAGCCACCAATGGCAATTATTTAACTATCGACGATAAATCCCGTCTCATTGCCAGCGCTCCCTATATGCGATTGTCAGAAATATTTGCTTTTCACAGTTCCCTTAAACTGCTTAGCAACACATCACCAACCTTCGCCACAACAATCTCACTAATTAAAAAACGGTTGCTATACATCAAATCAAAGATCATCAATAATTAATAACATCACTTCCGTAACAAGAGATATTTATAACAAGACAACGGTATCATTTTTTTAGTAACAAATTAATGCTAAAAATTCCTTACTGATTCTAAAAATGTTCCGGGGAAAAAGAATTAATTGGAGAAATAATAAAAATATGAAGTCTGGGCTTAAAATGATGACAGAAATAAGCACATGAAGAGGTAAAAAAACCTGATAATATTCATTCATAAATATCCGATAAGGCGTAGCGATGGGTTGGATGATTATAAGATTAATATGCCACCTTTTGTAGAGCAGTAAGACGTAAATAACGTATAATGCCAAAGAAAATATTACCCATGGAAAATCAAACGACAAAATCATCCATGTAAATGAAAGCATCTCGACGATCATAATACCGACCGCTCCAATTTTAAACTGACCCGGCGTTATCACTTGCACGGGAGTCTTTATTCCACTTAAGGTATCATTATTCTTATCTTTGAATTGATGCCAAAGAATACCTCGAATACCAAAACAAAAAGACCAAATACCAGTCGCTGCAAATTGCCCTAAGTTTACCGATACGTTAATTTGGTTGTATATATAGGCAGTTAAAAATAAAGTGGGGAATAACTGTGAACCTGCGGCATCTGCCAAAACGCCAGCAAACCCTCTTTTTTTGAGGCGGAATGGCGGTAAAGAGTATAATGTGAAACAGATGTAAGATAGTAAGTATAAGGTAGAAACTAATATCGAATTTTTAAAAAAAATAAGTAGAAAACATAAACCAACAAATAACGGAAAAATCACGAATAGTGTTTTTTGTATTGAATTGAAATCAGCCATATTGTTGTTCTTACGAGCGCGAGCATCGTCATCTACATCTGTGGCATCGTTAAGTATACTTACATAGGCTGCCCCAGTGATTAAAGCCAAAAGTACTACTGAAAAAACTGGAAATAAATGTTTTGCGGTGCCACCATTTTTTAAAATTATAAGATATCCAACGGAAAATATAGGCGGAAATTTATATTCCCACCATTCGTTGGATCTAATTATTTTAATGATTTTAAGCATATACGAGGCTAAAAAACGTTCGTGGCTGAAATCTGATGATGCTACTTATAATTGAAGATACTTAACCGATTAAATAAAAATTTAAAAGCAATAAAAGGAACTATTTTAAAAGCTTTCTTTGCCATCACAAAACTCGTTCTATATTCTTTATTAACTTTTAAAATATATAATGAATATTGCATAAGCAGCATGGCTTGTTCCTTTTTAAATGTTCTAGTTTCTTTAGCTGTGAAAACAGCTTTAAATCGTTGAAATAGGATATCAATGTCGTGTACCCATAAGTCCCTCAATACGTCTACATAGTTATTCCCGTCATATATATTTTGACCATCAATATTTTTAGCCCATAAAACTTGTTTGGTAACAGCCGCTTTGCACTTTCCCTTAAAAATCATATCCAACAAAAGGCACCAGTCATCGGCGATGCATAATGAACTTTCCCAGACAGACTTTATGGATGCTCGCCTTAATAAAAGAGAAGATGAAGGCGAAGGGCATCCGGTTAAATATAAGCTTCGCAAACTTTCATTTTTAAGCATAATCCATTCTTCGCTTGACTCTTTCAAAGTACTTTTTAACACTTCACAGACAGAAAACCAATTAACAGAAGTCCCATCTTTTGAATTTTGCATCCAGTTTGCAAAAACAAAATCCAACTGGCACTCTTCCAACATTTTCAAACAAATTTCCAAAAAATTATTTTCCCAGACATCATCTGAGTCCAAGGTAGCGATATAGCTCCCTTCAGCCAATAGTAACCCCTGATTTCTAGCTAAAGCTTGTCCACCATGTGGAACCTTTATATAATTGATAGTCGGAAATTTTTGTAGTGCTAATGATGTCCCATCTTCCGATCCGTCATCCACAACAATAAGCTGCACGTTTTTATAAGTCTGATTTAATACGCTTTCAATAGCATTAACAACTCGTAGCGCCCTGTTATAAGTAGGAATGATGACAGATATTAAAGGCAAACTATTCATTAAGTAATGACATTAATGACTTTGCCAATTCTTCCTGCGGAAGTTGAGGTACTACACTTACGATATGAGCGTGCGCCCTTTGCCCAATAATTTCCCAATCATTTCGCTGTTGCCAGGCACGTTCCAGCGCGTCGTCAAAATCACGCTCGTTCGCCTGTCCAAGAAATCCCGATTCTCCATCGGTAATTAGTTCAGAGTTGCCACCGGCATATGATACAATTGACGTCCTGCCACAGGCCATCGCTTCTAATAAAACTAATGGTGTACCTTCACTGCGCGCGGCTAATACTAAGGCATGGTGATCCAGCCATAATTGCTCCATATCATCATAGTAATCCAAAAATTCCACATTCGTAGCTTTAAGTAATTTAGCCATTTCAACAAGCCCGGTTTTATCGTCACCAGTTCCAAAAAACGATAATCTAACAGGCCTGTTTTTCCATTTTTCAGCGGCCATTATTCTAATTAAAATATCTTGTCCTTTATCCAATAAAAAATAACGGCCGATACAGGCAAGTCTATAACCGTCATCTATGGTCGGCATCGGTAGAATTTCTCTTTTAATTTTTATAGGGTTAGACACAATCTCTGTATTAACCAATCGCACGCCAAATTGTTCTTCAGTTAAAAGCTTATTGTGATGTGCGACAAAATAACATTTCATGGCATTTATATAAACTTTACGCATTGCAGCCCGGTCAGCATTTGGCGGCCAATAAAAATCTACTGCTTTTTGAGCAATTAACACATAAGGAATTTTATTTTCCAAGCATATATATCCCAAGCCAGTTCCGTCAAAGTTTATGCCTTGAGAAATGATACATAAAACAGGCTTCTTTAAAATTAACAACATTTTCAATTGGGATTCTGTATTGTAAGGGGTTTCCTTACCGCATATTTTGTTAAAAATTCTTTTTGCAATATGACGATGAAATGGACTTTTGGTGATATTCAGTTCTTGCAGCTCCACACCGCTTCGGGCCAATTTTATAAACTCTTGATGATTGAGATTTAAGTTCTTTTTATATACCGTTATGGTATAGCCGTATGATTGCAAATACGGTATTGTTTTAGCCCATAATTCTTCACTTCCGCCCCAGTCTTCGCTGCAAGTTGTAACAATAGCAATTCTATATTCCATCTGGATATTTTAGCTTATAAAAGTAATTTAGTTAACACAGGTTGTTAAATGAGCTGATTATTAATTGACCGCTCCCCGTACAATGTAAATTATTATGAAATCATTCGTTAGTTCCGGCTTTATATATTACCCTCGCGGCAAGAAAAAACAATGGCTTTTACATTAAAAACGAGTTTGACAACTTGATTACAATTGGACTAACAAATCACCACCTTAACATAGCAAATGGCGAGGCCAATGCAGAAGTTATCGAAATACTTATTCTCCTATTTATTCAGTTTTGAAAACCGATTTTTCAAAAACATAAATTTCTGGTTAAGTAGTTAAATTACCTTAAAAGTTGAATATCAAATAATTAACCTATTACTGATACCGATCGTTTTTCAACTTCAAGTATACATATTAATATGGCTGAATTTTCGTGAAAATATGATAATTGATGATTACCGAAATTTAGTTTAAATTAACGCGCGTTTTTATCAAAACGCTTTCCTAAGATTTCTTATTTATGGCAAATGGTTGCTGATTATATCTGCTATCAATGCTTTTGTATTGTATCAAGCTGCTCTGATTTATTATGGGGAAATCGAAAGACAATTTCCATATTCCAAATGTTTCCCTTAAATAAATTACATCGGTTGTTGCTCATTCGATTTTTCTTCTTTGTCGCTAAACAAAGCCGCATAATTGCCTTCCATTGCTATAAGTTGCTGATGGGTACCACATTGCACTACCTCGCCATTTGCCATTACGTAAATGTAATCTGCATGTTTAACAGCCGACACCCGGTGGCTTATAATAAGCGCGCCTCTATTTCCAATATTTTTTCTAAACATTTTAAAAAAATCATATTCGGATAGCGCGTCCAATGCGCTCGTTGCCTCATCTAATACAATGAATTTTGAAGGGCTGAATAAAGCTCTTGCTATTGCTAATTTTTGCCATTGACCAATACTTACTTCGCGGCCGTCTTCAAATATGCGTCCCATAATTGTTTTATATCCTTCGGGAAATTCATCAATGTAATTATTCGCGCCTGATGCTGTAGCGGCATTTACAATATCTTTTTCAGATCGGTCACCACTGATATCTCCAAAACGAATATTATCGGCTACGCTAAAATTATACCGCCCGAAATCTTGGAAAACGACGCTAACTTTTTTCCTAAAATCATCAGTCTTGAATCTTCGCACATCTATATTTCCAATTTTAATCTGACCAAATGTGGGATCATATAGCCTACATAACAGTTTAATAAGTGTCGTTTTCCCGGCGCCGTTTAACCCCACCACAGCTACTACTTTTCCCGGATGAATCTCTAGATTCATTTTATGTAAAACTCGTTCTGAAGAATTGGGATAGGTGAAACTAACGTCTTCGACCGTTAATATAGCGGATGAATCTTCGGGTATTTCAATTGGATTTGGATTGTCTACCAGTAGCGGATTTAAATCAAAAACTTTAAACAGCTGTGTTAAAAAAATGCTGTTTTGGTACAACCCGGTCAAACCTTGCGAGAGCGTTTGGAGAATATTAAATAATTGGGGAAATACCACTATAAATAAGGATATGTTGTCGACACTTATTTTACCTTTGATCGCACTGTAACAGAAAAAAATGATACAAGAAAAAAAACCAATACTAGCTAAAATCGATGTAATGATATCATAAAATGTGCTTTTTCGAACAATCAGCAATCTTTGGCTCATTAACTCTAAACGTATACTTAAATACAGTTCTTTGAGGTAACCTCCCAACCCAAATCCTTTTACCTCTTTTGCTAAAGAATCTCCTGTTATCAAAGAACTGATGTAAGTGGCTTTCCGCTCCATAGGCGTATGAGCAATTCGCAAGTCATGCAGCTTTTCCGCCAGTTTGATTTTCACGAAGAAGGTGGGAATAATACATAGCGTCAGAATTGGCAGCAGCAACCAATTTATAGTGATAATGACATAACTTAATGTGCAAAACATAATCCCGGTCTTTACTACGTTGGCTAAAGCCATTACAACCGCATTTGGCCCTTCTAATCCGGCGTCTTTGGCCCGCTTTAGTGTATCAAAATAGGCCGGGCTTTCATAAAAAGCCAAATCAAGACTGACCGCACTGGCATGAATTTTATCATCTATATATTCGCCGACCTTAGCGGCCTGTAGCCGATTCACGTAGTCGGAAACGGACTTAGCGATAACATACAAAAGGATAACAATAAATAATTCAATCAAGTATTTATTGATCAGCGCTAGTGCCGGAGGTGCAAATACGGTGTTATGAACAATAATGTTGAACAAATTTTTGAACAGATACGCGGTCAATAAGAACAATCCATTTTCAACAGCTATCATTACTAACGTAATAGATGTGGCGACTGGCGTTAATGACCAAATAAGCCGTAAAGTACGCATCAACTTTATTTCGGATAATAATTTGACTGTCCTCTTAATGTTAATTTCCACTTCGTTTTAATTTTAGTGTTATCATTGCTTGTACTTCCGAATCTTTAAAATATTCTGGGGCTTCCCAAGTATAACCATTCAGCTGCTCTAGTCTGGTCAAAGCTACTTGTGTTGCACTACGCACCTCTGCCCTGGAAATCCCCATTCCAATGCATTGGTGTATACCCGATCCAAACACGAGATTTCGTTTGGCGGGTCTATCTATAGAGAATACTGTTGGGTTGACAAAATGATCGGCGTCTCGATTTGCGCTTCTTAAATTGATATAAATATGTGCACCAGCCGGCAAATGCTGTGCCGAAATTTCAACCGGTTGCGTAGTTATTCGCCTAACATAATGGGCGGGAGTCTCCAATCTTAAACATTCTTCCACATATTTAGCTAGCAATTGATCATTACCTTGAATTTGTGCTGTAAGTTCAGGTGTTTTATTCAAATTATTTAATACCGTACCGACTACCGTACTCGTTGTGGCAATACCAGCTGATAGTATTAGTCTAAGTAACGACGTCGCATCGGCTCTCGTTAATTGTCCATTTTCCTGTGCCTTTTTGATTTTACCTACAAAATTATCATCACCCTGATGGTCCGCTAATTCAAAATCATTATTAAAATATTGTTCTAAACGTTGAAAAAAGTTTCCATTATGGTAGTCTCTTCCCAAAACGTTTCTGACTTCAAGCCCCTCGGACGGCGTAAATCCCATAAAATCGCAAATAATTATTTGTGATAATGGATCCGAAAAATCCTTTACTAAATCGAATTGGTCTAAAGCAAAAAGCGGATCAAGCAGTGTTTCTGCCACGTTTAGCGTTTTTCGGCTTACTTCAGCTATTGTCTGGGAGGAAAACAAAGGTTGTAAGAGCTCCCTAACCATTTTATGTGACTCAGGGTCCGCTCCCATTAACACCTTATCAATTTGATTGTAGGCAGAGCTTGAGAATAAATCAGGGTTCTTTAATATATAATCTGTTTTATCATACCCCAAAACCATCCAGGAATTATGAAGCGGCAGGAAATGTATTTCTCCATTTTTTTTCAAGTAGGTTAATTGATCATGTAGGTCAATCGCATGTATATCAAATGATTTTAAAATATCAGTTAACACGGCTTTCGGCTTTTCGTTAAGAAAGGTGGGTTTAAATATTTTTGCTTTCAACTCGCCAAGGTTGAAGTTTAAATGGGAAATTTCGGAAACGCAACCGAGTTGAAATGTATCAAATATTTTTAATCGGTGATTAGGGTCGAGCTGATTCCATTGCCGGTCTGAAACTGCAGGGGGGCCAATTTGCAGAACGCTTTCATAGCCTTCTTTTAAAACAAGGCGCAAAACAGTATCATGTAACACCGGCTTGACTATAATATTAAACCAATGTATATTATCTAGTAGGGTGTTTTTTGGAATACATTTGCCGATTGCGGAAGAATAATAATCACATTTCAGCGGTTTCGGTTCTATGATGTTAGCGAAGTTTTCCCATGCGTGATAATATAAACTTATCAACGAGGTATGATATGGAAAGTTAGTTATCGTCGTCACTGGTTTAAATTTAATTTGTTGCGCATCGGTGAAGGACTTAAATTGTATGATATCGTCTTGATTACAAACAATGATTAGGCTGTCTGAGCTCTCCTCATATACTACTTCGCTCCATACTGGGCATTTCTTGCAAAGCTGCACGCCCTCGGCCATACCCAATTTAAAAAACAGGAAAATATAATTTTTATCGGCCTTCTTATGAATTTCCATACCGCTTAATATTACTTTTATTGTTTCTTCAACAGTTAATGCACCGGCTGCAAATACTGCACTGGGTTCGCCTAAACTTAAACCCAGGACTGCATTTGGGAAAATTCCATTTTCGTTATAGAGCTGGACAGTGGCGATTTGTATAGCAGTTATACAAATAAAATTTTCTTCCCCACGGTAGTAATTTGCTTCAATAGGAGCTTCGAAATAGGACAGTATATCTACCCCTCCATTTTTTTTTATAATACGGTTACAAGATTCAATGGCTGCTTTAAAATATGGTTCATTAGTATAAAGCGTCCTACCCAAACCTGGCCAACCTTCAGAGCGACCACCAAACGTAAAGAGTAAGCGCTCTTCTTTTGGTCCTGCGTCATCAGTTTCCCCATGACAAACTTGCTTTAGTAACCGATAAATATATTTCAATGCTTTAGAAATCATGTTTTTTATTCAGTTAGCATGCCATAACGCCCTAAAGCTTCTAAACATAAACTCGTTGTCAATTCTTCGGAGCCCCAACTTACCAGTTTTTTAGGGCCGTCATAATAAAACCCTCTTTTGACCCAGCTTCCATTTTCTATTTGTTCACTTATCAAGAATTCGACAGCCAGCTTTATGCTGGAATCATAACAATTCAAATTTAACAATGTGCATATGGCAAGCGCGGTGTCCAATACGCTTTCGCCAATGGCACCGTTCGACTTAGCCGTCTTTAGTATCCTATCTATCATTGTCTGCTTTATGGGTAGTAACTCCTTTACACCTGCGTAATAATTTCGTGAAATAAAATAGTATATAGTTGATATATTTTTATACCATTTATCACTTTCAATTTCAAGGTTATTTTGTACTGTTTCCAGTATATAATTAATAACGTACTTAGCGTTAGGTGCATCGCTTAGATAATATAAAACATTGGCATTCACCACTAAATCAACGTCATCTCGATCGCAAGCCATTTTTTTCCAGAAGAACAAACTTTTGAGTGGGTTTTTTAATTCCCTTAATGACGTTATCCAGTATGTTTTATTAAAATTTAACCGGCGCCGAAAAGAAATCCAAGTGTAAAACAAGTTTCTACTATCTATATTTTTTAATAGGAGAGCACGATTGGATGAAAAATCAATATTCCGCGCTTTTAAAAAAGATGAGGCACAGGCCGTATCATCAAGGTCAAATGGACATAACGAATATAAAAAATGTAATGGGGTAAAATGATTCCAGACACTTCCCCTGTTTTTTTGGGACAATATAAAATCTGCTATTTTATTTAAAATTTTATCTACCTGCGGGTCAGCGGCCAAAAACAGTAGTGAATTGCCGATGAGTAGGGTTGGAAATACTACCCCATCTTCAGTGAACCAGCCAGCGGATGACCCCTCATAGGCCAACATATCATCGTTATTGGACATATAACTTCGAAATCCACCATTTGCAAACTGCTGATTCGATAAAAAAGTTATTCCTTTAGCAATACTTAAATTTATCGTCATTTTGTACATTACAGTTGCTTTCAGCACCCATGAGTAAAGTTATCTATCAATAAATAATAATTTCGTCTTGCATCGTCACCGTTTCGAAAGAGTATTTACGTAGCAAATTAACCAGTGTAACTGACAAGCTGCACTTGGTTTTCAAATATAATAAGTCTTTGACAATAATTCTATGGCCAGAAGGTAATTGCGTACCTGCGTGTGTAATTAGCTATATTAGATAATTTAACGTTAATTATTAAAAACTTACTATATATAATAAATGAGCTTAACTACGATGAATCATTATTCTTGTTTTATTTAAAAAAATTTTTTAAAGTAAATTCTTTTCTTAAAACACATAAATAACTCTTGTATTTTAAATCAATTGGTAGTTCGAGAAAGAACCAGTATATCCCCTGGTAAGCAATAGTGTCATTTAGACAATTAAAGTCATTCAATTCTCCAATATAACCTAAACCGACGCCTAATGCTTTTAAAAAAGCCTCTTTTTTAGCCCAAATTTCAAAAAAAGCATCCGACTTGTTTTTTGAAGAATTTATATAATACTGTTCTAAAGGGTGAAAATATTCAATTAATTCATATTTTCGTTCGACAATTCTTTCGATGTCAACACCGACTGATTCAGTCCCATAAGCTAATACTGCTATATCACCTGAATGCGAAATATTAAACGGAAACCAGCCTATAATTTGGGGTTTTTGATGATCATCAATTTCCCACTTATTAATTAGCCGCCCTTGTCCGGAATTTTCTAAGCAACGAAGTAGCATCAACCGGGCAATAATTTTTAATTTCTGCGTGCTAGCTTGTTTAAATCGTGATATATCCTTCAACATGAAATTAGGTAACTTCTTGGCTTGTTGTTGAACTTCAGCATCAGATATGTCCGAAATGTTAGCGTATAATACAGTTGTCATTATCTTTCTTCACTTGTTAAAGCCATTTCATTAGCATGCGACAAATAAAATCACCATAAAATATTAACTGTCACTTATGGCGTCCTGAAAAATAAGTGCAAACTTGTGACAATTTCCGGGCAGCAACATATCTTCATGCTCCCCTGGTATTTCGTGAATTTTTATACCCTTCATAACAAAAGGTTTCCAGCCCAAAAACTCCTGGTCATCAACGTAATTCATCCGAATAGTTGATCTAAATAAATCAATATTTCCATTATAGGATTGCAGATTATAAGCGTAAATAGCGCGTTCATACTTTTCTACTGCGCGGTCAATTACTACGAGATTTTCGCCATGTTCAAAAAGAAACTCGAAACCAAACTTCTCCGCTAAGCAAATAATTCTGTTTTTTAAACACTCCAACTGATAAGCCCAGGCTTTTCGTGGATACCTGAAAATACATTTGAATTCATGGTATAGCCGTGGAAATACTCGAATCAGCGATCTTTTAAACCTGACAGGAAACCTATCGAACTTAGATTTTTTTGTAACTTCGATGCAAGTATCAAGTATGGCAACCATTTTAACAATCAATCCTGCAGCCTGCAATTGTCTTGCCATTTCGTAAGCGATAATTCCGCCATCTGAGTACCCGGCCAAAATATAAGGTCCAGTTGGATTATGCTGTCTGATTTCTGAAATATAAAAAGCAGCTGTTTCTTCAACCGATTGAAAAGGTTCATCAGCAGAGTTTATCCCAAGCCCTTGTAAGGCAAAAAAAGGCTGTTCTTTATCAAGCGATGCCACTATTTCATTGAAGACCATCACACCTAACCCGGCCCCATGAACCATATAAATCGGAATTTTAGTTCCCGTTGGCTTGAGCGGCACCAGCGATTTCCATCTAAATAAATTTGTTCCTTTATTTAATACCGCAGCCAGTTTTTGAACCGTCGGATATTCCAGCAAAGTTGAAACGGGAATTTTGCGGCCAATCTTTTTCCCAAGAATGCTCATTATTTCTATTGCAAGCAAAGAGTGGCCACCCAATTCAAAAAAGTCGTCGTGAATATCGACGTGTTTAATACCAATTTCGTCTTTCCATATATCGGAGATCAACAGTTCCATCGGAGCTAGATTAAAACAATTGTGTGCTGTAGCAATTGATGACCGGCTCAATTTTTGTTTGTCGATCTTACCATTGGCTGTTAATGGTATTTCTTCCAACTGTAAAATTTCAGAAGGTAACATGTATATTGGTAATTTATTTCTGATGACCTGCTTCCACTCTTTCACCTTTTCATTAAATTGCGCGTTTGACAGTTTACTATTAGTCACCACATAGGCGATCAATCGCTGGTCTCCCGGTTTGTCCTCAGTAACGACTACCTGTGCTTGTTGAATAGCTGCCTGCGTTGTCAACAGCAACTCCAACTCTGCTGGCTCTATTCTGTAGCCGCGAACCTTTAGCTGGTCATCCAAACGTCCAATAAAAACGATTTCCCCGTTTGATGTATAGGCAAGATCTCCAGTTCTGTAAATTTTTTCTGTGCTGCCTGTACTAAATGGACTAGCTATAAATTTTTCGTCAGTCAGTTCGGGCCTGTTCAAATACCCGGCCGCTAGCTGTATTCCCCCCACGTAAATTTCACCCGTCCTATTGTTGGCTACCGGATTCAAGTTTTGATCCAATATATAAATTTTGACTTGAGGCATCGGTTTTCCGATAGGGATGCCATCCGAGCTTCCGTCAATAGTTGCCAGCGTATTGAATTTATAAGAGATACAACCGACTGTGGTCTCGGTAGGACCATATTCATTAATGATTTCAGCATCAATGCAATCCTCAATCAGAAAATCAATGTGTCGCTTATGCAGCGCTTCACCACCAATAACAAATTTCTTGGTAACCTTTCGCGCATTTGCGTCGTCGGCGGTCTTCAATAGGTAGAGTTGTGCTGGCGTTAATTTAATAAAATCATAAGGTGCGTATTTAATTAGATTACTGTCATTAAACACGTTCACTGCAGTCTCCGAACTTATGACTATTGCTTTTCCAATAATTAATGGAACAAAAATTGCCGTAAGTGCTGCGTCGAAACTTAGCGAAAGGTGAAAAAAGGTTCCGGTATTGCCTATAAGATCGGTTGAATAATCCTGTATACTATTGTGGATATAATTCGCTAACCCGACCTGCGTTATTAAGACTCCCTTTGGCTGACCAGTCGAACCAGAAGTATAAATAATATACGCTATGTCTTTGCCTGAAACGTCGAGGGAGAAATTGGAGTTAGCCTCTGAAGCAGCTCCTAATAAGGCATCTTCAATAAGAAGTCGCTTGGTAGGATCAGCAAGCTTTTTAAATTTAGCTGATGTAATCAGCAGCACTGCTGACGAATCGCTCAAAATAAATTGAATGCGTTCTTGTGGAAGTTCAGGATCAACTGGCAAAAACGTCGCACCTAATTTCATGATAGCCAACACTGAAACGAACAGATTTGGGGACCGATCCAATGCCAAGCCGACTACTTGGCCTTTCGTTATACCATTATGTTTTAAATGCCTTGCGAGTTGATTTGCTTTTTGATTTAAATCTTTGAAAGAAAAAAGCTCATCTCGAAACACCATCGCCGTTTTATCGCGGTGAGCACTTGCGGCTTTATTAATCAAATCGATAACGAGGCCTACTGAAATATTGTTTAGTTTGGATTCTTGGCCGAGTCTTGGATAACTTTTCGTTTCTGCAACCAGTAGGTCTCCCAACTGCTTATTTGGGTCAGTTATAATTGCTTTTATGACATTTTCTAATCCAGCCATCATTTGAGCGATAGATGACGATTTAAAAAGATTCGTATTATACGACCATTCAAAAACAAATGCTTGCGCCGTTCCTGTTGCATTTAAAAAAATTTCAAAGTTTTCAAACGCTCTAGGATTACTGATTACTTTGAAATTTAAGCCATCAAAATTTACGCCAGCTGTCAAACCAATATCAATATTGAACACTATTGGGATTAAAGGAACCCTAGTTACATCCCGTGTAATTCTTAACTTTTTCAGTAAACTACCAAATGACAGCTGCTGGAATTCATAAATATCCAACAGGTCTTCTCTCCGCTCTTTTAAAAATTCTAAAAAACTGAGTGCGGGATTAAACTTACTCCGAATAGGCAATAAATTAACACAGTGCCCAATCAACCTATCATTAGCCATGGTAGCCTGCCCGGCCGCGGGTAAGCCGATGATAATATCATCCTGTCCGGTGACCTGATGCAAGAAAATTTCAAATGCAGCCATTAAAGTCGTTACCAAGCTGCAGCCGTTTCGGACACCAACGTCTTTTAAGTCTGTAATTAACTTGTCACTTATCGCATAATCCAAACGATTACTTTTATAGGTTCGAACAGCAGGTCTCTCAAAGTCGGTGGGTAAGTTCAAAACAGGTATCCTATCATTAAACTTTTTCAGCCAAAACTGCTCGGTTTTTTGGTATGCTTCCGTCTGCAAAAAGTTATTATGATCAATTGCAAACTTCGTAAATGGCGAAGAAACATTAAAATCAACGAATTGGTTATTAGTATAGCTGGAGTAAACATTGGCTAAATCTTGAAGTAAGATTCCTGTTGACCAGCCATCGCAAATGATGTGATGACAAGTGATCGTCAATAGATGTTCCGCACGGTTTAATTTCAGGAGATTTACACGTAACAAAGGACCATGAGTCAGCGAAAATACATGTAAAACCTCTTGCTTTAGCTGATTATCTAAAACAATATTTCGTTCCAGTGGAATTAAACTTGACAGGTCCTGGTACAATAACTTAAAAGGGATATCCTTTAGAATACAGATATGTTTACCATCAGCGCTGAAAACCGAGCGAAGAGACTCATTTCGCTTGATTAATGTCGTGAAACCCTCCTCTAACGCGGTAAAATTTAACGGTCCCTCCAGGCAAAGAGAGATAGACTCATTATAGGCGCGGTTCGCATCATCGCTACCGATGATACACGAAGCCCAAATTTCTTTTTGTGAGTCCGTAGAAGGCGCAAGGTGGGAGATCTCAATCCCCGAAAAAGGATCGAAGTCTACTGAAGTTAAAATCAAGTTATTGACCGAATCAAACATACCTACTATTTATTATCAATTTGGAAATACTTTCCTGGAATATCTGGATTTATTACGAACCACGCGGGGTTACCCTCCTTATCTCTACCTAATCTTGCGTTGGGTATCGGGGGATTTTTTAATTGATCGTCTCCAAACTTATCTTTACTCAGCGTCGGAACGCCGGTTGTTTCGCTAAAAAAACCTGCTGCAGTCATTTCATCGAGGCTGGCCAGGAACAGCTCACTTATTGAGTTAATTTCTTCAGCTGTATGAGCTTCAGTCATAAAACAAGGGAACCCGTCCCACACATGAATACCCTTATATCGCATCAACGTAAAAAGGAGTTCGCAGTAAGGGATCTCGGCTTTAAATCTTATTTTCCACATTGAACCGAAATACGCAACATATAAAGGAAGTCCACGGGATTCAAATTCTCGATTTAATGTTAGAGCCAACTTTTCTGCCTTTTGATTAATCCTTTTTTGCAGTGCTGGTCCTGCGTTTTTCATGTACTGTAATGACGCATTGGTGCTTGCCAGCGCGAGCGGATGCCTTACGAAAGTACCTGCAAAATAGGTTACTCCTACTTCAGGAATTGAGTCATCCCCAAACTCCCAGAATCCCCCGTCGAGCGCGTCCATGAAGTGTTTTTTTCCGGCAATCACACCTATCGGTAGTCCGCCACCAATAACTTTGCCATAGGAGGCAATGTCAGCTTTAATGTCAAACAATGCCTGGGCACCCCCGGGATGCATACGAAAGCCCGTGATAACCTCGTCGAATATTAACGCCGTACCCGACTCGCTGGTTATTTTACGCACTTGTTTTAAAAAGTCTAATGGTTGATAATCGGGTCGGCGACTCTGCACCGGCTCTACCAATACTGCTGCAAGCTCATTGGCCCTTTCCTTTATTATTTTAAGACTTTCAGCTGTACCGTAGTCTAAAATTAACATGTTTTGGACTGCGCCTGGCATAATTCCCGGCGCAGCAGGAAAGGTTTTTAAGTTTTTGGAACTTCTGACCAAAACTTCATCCATGATACCGTGATAGGAATTGGAAAAGGCAACAATTAACGATCTGCCAGTAACCGTTCGCGCAATACGCATGGTCCCTAAAACGGCTTCTGATCCAGTATTGCATAATGCTGCCCTGTCAAAATCAGTAAATTCACAGACTAATTTGCATACCTGGCCGGCAAGTTCATGTTGCGGCCCTACTTCGTAACCCTGTTCCAGCTGATCATTCAGCGCATTTTTTATAAATTCTGGCTGGTACCCTAGAAAATTTGAGCCAAATCCATTTAATACATCAATGTATTCATTTCCATCAATATCCCAGAGTTTACTACCTTTTGATTTGTTCACCACGAGCGGATAAATAATTTCCTTTGTTAAGGGTTTAAATCCTGAAACCACTCTCGGATCAGCCATCTGTGCCCGATGATCTTGTGCATAAGCTTTACTTTTCGCCGTTTTAAGATTATATTTGTGTGCGAGCCGCTCTAAAAAAATCTGTTGATCTTTTGTAAGATTAACAACCACTCGATCAATTCGGGGCATTGCTCCAAATGGTTTCTTTAAATCCGGGTCAATCTCCACTGAAGTCTTAAAGCCATCAGCGAGAGCCCCACTTTTCTGTTTGTAATTTGTTAATGTAAGTGCCGAATCATTTTTGAAACTATTCTTTTCCTGTAATCCCTCTACTTGTTTTGTCAGCAATTCTAATTGTTGAGCAATCATCCCTAACACGGTTTCATTTACGGCTGAGTCATCCCTCGGTTTAACCAAAAATAATGCGTGATCAACATCGTTTGCAGCCTGGGTAGGAAATTCAGCGTCATAATAAGCTTCCGGGAGATTTTCGATTAGATAGTCTAGTAGTAATGTTGCCGTACCCAATTCCCCATTAAGTTGCCTAAAGGTGACTGAAATTTTAAAATGATTTTTTAGCGCAAGCGCTAATTGAGTTAATAAGAGGGAGTCTAACCCGACCTCAAAAAAAGATCTATCAAATGAAGGGCTGTCTATTTCTATACCAGACGTATTAACTACGATCTCTGTGATCCGCTCTGTTAATCTCTCCCTTTTGGCAGAGTTGTAATTTTTCATTTCTACCTGAGTTGACGGTTGTATTAGGGGCATTAGTTTATTTGCTTCTTCAGAAAATTCTTTTGAGTCATCCTCAGGATCGACCCAACAATAAATTCTTTCGAACGCATAGGTCGGAAGGTTTATCTTTCTTCTAATTTGCCCTGCATAAAAAGCATCCCAGTCGGGGCTTAGGCCCTTTGACCATAGTAACCCCAGGGTTTGCAAAATACATTCATAGTCTGTTTGTGGATTTCTACCTGCAGGCAAACTAATTAGAACCTTAGTTTCAGCTGAAGCCTTTTGTTTAACAAAACCACCTAGGGTATTACCTGGACCGATCTCCAAAAAAACGTTATGATCTACCTTTAAAATTTCATCAATGACAGTAGAAAAAAGCACGGTTCTCCGAAGGTGGCTCGCCCAATATTGCGGATCCATTGCTTCCTGGTCGGTCATCCACGTTCCAGTTACGCTTGAAATGATAGGTTTTAGTGGCCTTTTTAAGTCAATGCTTGTAACAACTTCTTTATACGCTTCGACGACCGGATCCATCATAGCCGAATGAAAAGCGTGCTGAGCGTTTAACATTATGAAGGCTACGCCTTGGTTCCCCAATAAACCAGCTAGAATGGTTATGTCTTCACATTGGCCGGCTATAACACAGAGGCTGTCACTGTTTACAGCCGCAACGGATAAACTCTTGAATAGAGTTTTTGAAGCTTCTTTAACATGCATCTTGACTGCCATCATGCTGCCAGTTGGCTGCTCACTCACCATAAGGCCGCGAATTGCAACTAATTTTAATGCATCCGGTAAAGAAAAAATCCCCGCGAAATACCCCGCAACAAATTCACCAAGGCTGTGCCCGCATAACACGGATGGCGTAATACCCCAACTTATCCACAATCTACCCAGTGCATATTCAGTCGCAAACAACGCCGATTGGGTATATCGGGTGTTATTAAGACGCTCTTCAGTGATAGAATCAGTGCTTAAAGGGAAAATTATTGACCTTATGTCAGTATCCAAATACTCTTTCAAATGATTGGCACACTCATCAATGGCTTCACGATAAACTATTTCGTGTTCATATAAATCTTTTCCCATGTCAAGATATTGCGTGCCTTGTCCCGGAAACATAAAAACAGTTTGCCTTGAGCTGTCCTTTGACAAATTGGGCTCACTGCCGCCGTAAGCGCCAACCAACTTTCGTTGAAGGTCGGCTAGATCACTCACCACTAAGTAGCTCCTGGTATCAAAACCTACACGTGTTTTTTGTAAAGTGTAAGCGATATCAGCTAACACCAACGCTTTATCTTTTTCCAAAAATTTTGCAAGTTTCGCAGCATAGCGCTCATTGCTTGCGGGGGACTTCGCTGACCAGGTTATCAGTTCAAAGGGCCGATCGCTAACAGTGAAAACGCGGTCGTCAATAAATTCTTCCATAATCACGTGGACATTTGTTCCGCCTATTCCAAATGAACTTACCCCAGCCCGACGTATACTTGCTGAATCCCAGTCTTTCAAAGCGGTGTTTACATAAAAGGGGCTGTTTGCAAAATCGATTTCAGTATTAGCCTGCTTAAACCCAACAGAGGCTGGTATTTTTTTGTGGCGTAAGGCCAAAGCTGTTTTAATCAATCCTGCAACCCCAGCCGCGGCCGTTAAATGTCCCATATTACTTTTAATGGAACCAATAGCGCAAAATTGCTTATGCTGCTGATCGCTAAAAGCCATTCTTAAGCCTTCAAGCTCAATTGGATCGCCAATTGGTGTCGCCGTACCGTGCGCTTCAATGTATTGTAAAGTATCAGGATCGACTGCGGCATCTGCTAAAGCTTTTTTTATTGCGTAAGCTTGTCCCTCGGCGTTAGGTGAAGTAAAGCTGCCTTTGTCGCTGCCATCATTATTTAGTCCGATTCCTTTAATTACGGCGAAAATCTCATCCCCGTCATTTTTTGCGGCTTCGAGGTCTTTTAACAAAATGACCCCTGCCCCATCACTAAAAACTGTGCCTTTTGCTGACGCATCGAAGGAACGGCAATGGCCATCACTGCTCATCATAGACCCTTCCTGATACAAATGGCCACTTTTGATTGGAGTCGTTATACTTGCGCCTCCGGCTAATGCGACCTGGCAATGTCCATTTCTAATGGCATCAACCGCCTGGGCAACTGCCAATAACGAGGTGGAACACGCGGAATAAACACTCACAGCCGGGCCTTTCAAGTTTAATTGATAGGCAGTACGGGAAGAAATATAATCCTTTTCATTTACTGTCATTGTCCTGAACTCGCCAACCTGGTCTCTGATGGTTTTGTTTTTAAGTATATTATTCAGGTAATAAGTATTATTTCCACATCCTGCATAAACACCGATTTCACCTTTGTATTTTTGTGGTAAATGGCCGGTCTTTTCTAATACTTCCCAGGCTATTTCTAAAAATATCCGCTGTTGGGGATCCATTACCTGAGCTAGTTTCACATTTAGTCCAAAAAAAGCAGGATCAAAATTCTTGGCATTTTCAATAATACCTCTTGCCTTAACATAATCCGGGTCATTTTTCAAACCCGTTGGTATAGCTGAATCGATCTCATCGTCCGAAAAAAAAGAAATTGTTTCTTTTCCTTCCTTCAATATATCCCATAAATCTTCAATCGTTTCTGCGCCCGGGAAACGTCCTGCCATGCCAATTACGGCAATATCCCTTTTTTTAGCAGTTGATTCATTCTTTGCTACCTCAATAGACCTGTCCTGGTCTTTCCCGCTCAAAAATTGACACAACCCCTCAATAGTGGGGTATTGATATAATTTTGTTACCGGCAACTCGTAACCATAAAGACGTTTTAAGGCGGAAACAAAATTTGAAGCTAACAAGGAATTCCCTCCCAGTTCAAAAAAGTTATCCTCGATGACAATTGTCGCTAGGGCTAATGAGTCCTTCCATAAATTAGTGATATGCGTTGCTAACTCGCTGTTGGTTATTTGATATTTTAACAACTCCGGACTGCGAACAACTTTTTCGGCAAGCGCCTTACGGTCCGCTTTGCCATTTGAAGTTAGCGGAATCCTATCCAGCTTGATCAAGACAGCTGGGATCATGTATTTTGGCAATTTTGACATTAAAAATACATTAAGCTTCACATGATCTACATCGTATTCAGCAGCAAAATAAGCGATCAATCGCTTCAAACCGTTTGATTCATCCCTGACAACAACTACAGCTTGCCTAATGCCGGGAAAACTGTGAAATATCGTTTCAATTTCACCCAATTCAATACGATTCCCGTTGATCTTGACTTGATGATCTATCCGCCCAAGGTATTCGATGTTTCCGTCTGGTAGCCACCGAGCTAGGTCGCCGGTTTTATAGAGCGTTTTGCCAAATTCACTGAGACTATTAATAAATTTCTTTTCCGTCAGATCCTTGTCCGTTAGATAGCCGGCTCCGACCCCTGCCCCGCCAATGTAAATCTCTCCGATGGCATTAATAGGTTGCAGCTGGGCCGACTGGCTTAATATATAGAGTTGGACATTATCATTTGGCCGACCAATGGGGATATTTCTATTGATAAATCTTTGGGGCTGGCCAACTCGGTAGAAAGATGCAATGTCGGTACATTCCGTGGGACCATAACTGTTGACGATTTCACTTTTAAAGCTTGGTTCAGAGAGCCAGCGTTCCAGGCGATTCAGCTGAATAGGTTCGCCACCTAGGATAACAAGTCTTAAACTGTCGATCGATTCCAAACAGTCGTTGTCTTCAACTAAGGGATAAAAGGCATTGGGCGCGCAATTAATAATGGTAACTTTTTCTGCCTTTATAGTGTTTATTATTGCCTGGCTATCAAATTTCGCAATCTCAGGAATTATAAGTTTTCCGCCTGCTACTAATGTTGAATAGATATTCTTTTGCGTCAGATCAAAAGCAATTGAACTGATGATTATTGTGTTGTCTAAATTGTTGATATTAAACTCTTTAATATACCATTGCAGCAAGTTGACGATACCACTGTGAAATACGCCGGCGCCTTTTGGCCTGCCAGTGGAACCCGAAGTATAAATTACATAAGCCAGGTTTTGCGGCTTATACGGCATCTTTAAATTATCCGAGGCCAATTTAGTGATAGTATACCAGTCCGTTGACAGGTTTATAACCTCAATCTGTAAATTTTTGGCAATAAGATGTTCTGATGAGCTGTCGCATAACACAAGTTTTGTTTCCAAATCTTCCAGCAAATACTGAACCCTGTCAGCAGGGTAATCTGGGTCGATTGGAACATACGTCCCGCCAGCTTTGATTACAGCTAGTATGGCAATGATCATTTGAGCAGACCTGCTTATACAAATCGGGACAAGAGTTTCAGCTTTAACTCCCTTTTGAATCAGCAAACGCGCGAGTTGATTGCAGCGCTCATTAAGCAGGTCATAACTAAATCGGGTTGCTCCGAATACCAAGGCAGTGTTAGCAGGTGTCTTTAGCGCCTGTTCCTCAAAAAGATCAATAAATGATTTATCTTTATCATAGGTTGTTTGGGTACTGTTGAATTCCAGCAACAAAAGCGAACGTTCTTGAGGCGACAAAATGCGCAGCAAATCGATTGGAACGTCGCATTGATCGGCTAAACTAATTAAAAGTTCCCTGTAATTAGCCAAAAAATGCGATATTGTCGATTCTGAAAAAAGACTTACAGCATAATTTATTGATATAATCAGGGTGCCCGCCGATTTCGTGATCGAAACGTGCAGATCAAATCTGGCTGAATCATATATAGGCTTTAAGCCATTTTCCCCGTCAGCGGCGTCATCCGGGCGACTGTCAAACGTAAAAAGTATTTGGTCGAGTACGTTGCTTTCAAGCTTTATTTCTTTAAGTACACTCTCTATACCCACCTGACTATATTTCTGAAGCTCCTTCATTTCCAAAAGAACCTCCTTTAATAAGTCTGAAACCAATTCAGTGCCTTGCATCTTTGTCTGCGCTGGCAAAATATTTTCGCTTGATCGATCGCCGGCCGAATTGTCAAGGTCAACTGGTACCATAACTGTTAGTTCTGTTTGTGCGGTATACCGGTAAAGTATTATGTTAAACACGGTAAAAAAGAGACCAAACAATGATTTATTGTCATTTATAATAAGAAATCCGTCATTTGCAGCAATATCCTTACCGATTTCAAGTTTTAAAGTATGGCGATCAGAAGCAGAGCTAGGGTTTGGATGTTCGTAAGGAAGATCGTTCAAGATCAATTTTTTGAACTTTTGTTCCCAAAACTGGAAAATATCTTCAGAATTCATAAATAGAGACAAGGGTTTTACAAGGGCTTTGACCCAATTAACTAAACAATTTCTTCTGACCGTCTTCGGTCACCGCCATTCCCTCTTTCTTGGGTTGGGCAGTTAGCTGCTTTCTACGAAAAAACTTGTAAATTAGTTTGGTTTAAATAACATATCGTAAGTCATAGTAAATAACTGAAGCGATGATCAAACGATTTAATAAAATTAAGATTAAATGTCGAAAAATTGCAATCATTAATTTTATTACGAACAATATCGCGAGATAAATGCATGACGATTGAAAACTTATACAAGGAGCCTTTACCTCCTTTTCACTGGCCTTTTCTGACGGAAAATGAAATTCCCACTAAATGTTCATGGTCTTACAGCCGAGTCCTAAACAGACTGCTGACATCAAAACCATCTTTTTTGAATTAGCTACCAATATAAACCAAATTGTAATAGGAAGGGGTAAACTCGCACAAGAAGGCTATTGGCCACATTTTTTTTGAATTAATAAACAGAGCTAAAAACAGCTTGTAAGCAATTAGCTAATAAAGACAAAAATTTACCGCGTCAAAATACTTCTATTATGCTGAAAGTTTCATTTGCCACCTATGACACCTGGTAACCCATAGGTTAAAGTTATCACCCCAAATTACATTATTTTTAATGCTGATCACAAATCTATTAGCTGTCGCTATAGTTTAGCTACTTTAGTTTCGTTAGTTTTTGGAAAACATCAGCTGCTACACATAAATCCGATTATAGTTTTTTGTTTATTATTTACTTGTTACTTATTTTTTTAACTTTGTTCCATGTGGTCCACGTCATTTGAGTTGGTTAAGATTGAGGGTCGAAATACTTTAATTATGCCAAATAGCGATCTTCAAATAAGCATTTATGATCTGAATACTGAAGAATTTATTCCCGACACTCAAAAATATCAGCTTTACGGCGATTATCACGGGGCACCGATTGCATTTGAGTTTATTTTAAAGGAGAGCCAGTGGGAAAATATCCCCGCTGCTTTGAGATGGTTTGCGAGATATGTAAATTATCCAACTATGGAGCTTATACCCGAAGATCCACGACGATCTTTAAACCTTAGAGTGGTTAGGTGAAAAAAAACTGTTGGTAATGCCAGCTAAAAGCTGCTGGTTATTAGTTATTAAGTTGCAACTCATGTAACTCTAGTGAACCTGGGGCTGCCAATCTAATAATTTTTGACAAAAAAGTTTGATAACTGGATTCTTAGCTAATTTTTCGCTGGTTCCCCGTATTATTTTCTGTTAATTCTTCCAAAAAGATCGCTTCTTCCGGACGCGAAATTTTAATTTTTGAAACGTTATACAAAGGCATGGACGACGAGTACTCAAAAACCTCAACATTTAATAAAGAAACTTCTATTTTTCCATTTGTTTCGCGAATTGATTCAACAGTTCCCGTATAACTCATGTCTCTGTCTAATTCGGTCAAAGAAATCCTTCTTACGGCCGGTCCGGCAACAAAGGTCTCATTAAAGGCGGCGATTATCTTTGCTTTCATTTTTCTTGTATTTTAAGTGGTTATACGCACTGGGTTTTGTTAAGGTTGCATTTAATCCAATTTTTTAATAGCTACATCATTTAAATTCCTAAGTAGGTTTGCTAACGACACCTAGTTTTGATTGATTTTATTTACAACATTATCTCCTATAATTATTAATTGCTACTTTTACAGTTACAGCATACATAATTGAAAAAAATAATAATTTCGATAATCATATTATTCCAGTTCACGGCGTGCTCGCTTTTTAATTGGAATAGGTCTACTAAGGCAATAAAAAATTCCGATAAAGAAGCACATTTTCAGGTTGACAATGGCTTTTGGATCGATGGGTCCGACACCACATTTTTAATTATTCATTTTAGCGCCAAACGGTTAAAAATAATAAACGATAGTACTGCCATATATAAGCCGTTACTTAAACCTTAGTATCGGCAATGTCCGCTATAATAATACGTTGCTAATTTAAATGCCTGTTAGGTTGTTCTTATTTATAAACTACAATACCTTAACATTATTGTAATTAAGTGTTTATATATTTTACTAAATGTTGTGTTTTTATTGGAGTTTAATCGGCGTTTATCATTGATAACAAACGCCGATTTGTGGCCCGCCGCTCAACAATTCAAACATAAAAACAAAAACATGTTACATAATGTTCGTTTAATATAAAGTTTAAAATTGTATAGCGAAACTATTTTGTTGTTAAATCCGTAAAAATGCAATTAATCGACATCTTGGCTCGCACAATTTGCGTACATGAGAATTAAAGAATTGAATTTGCAATAGTCCTGTTTGAATTGAGCAAGACTGAAGCAATATAACTTTTGTATGTTTTGTCGCAACAATTCTATATAATATATCGCCGCACAAATGATTATTATGCTATTTTTTAACATAATGATGAAGAAATATTTAAAATGATAGAAAAAAATAGAATCCTATTAATGGGTCATAATTTTTTCCCTGAACCAACTGGCATCGGAAAATACAGCGGTGAAATGATAGAATGGTTACGTAAGAAAGATTATAATTGCACAGTGGTCACTACTTATCCCTACTACCCCTATTGGAAAGTACAGCCTCCTTACAAAAACGGGTGGTATAAAAAAGAATTTTTTTCTTTGGCTGAGTCCGGTGAGAAAGTAACGCTGTATAGATGTCCACTTTACGTGCCCGATAATTTGAGTGGAAGAAATAGAATATTGCATGACTTATCGTTTTCGATATCTATGTTTTTTGTAATTCTGAAATTAATCTTCTGTGACAAAAGTTTTGATTATATCATTACTGTTGCTCCTCCCTTCCATATCGGTTACCTTGCATTATTATATCGGACTTTCAGGGGCGGAAAATTAATCTATCACATACAGGATTTGCAAATAGAGGCTGCACAACAATCGAATATATTAAAAGGAAATAAACTATTTCAGTTACTACATAAAGCCGAAAAGGTTATTTTAAAGAAGAGTGACGTTGTTAGTAGTATATCTCACGGTATGATTAACAAAATCAAATCAAAGGTTGATAGAGATATTAAATTCTTCCCAAACTGGGTAGAGACGTCACAGTTTTTTCCTATAGAGGATAATTCATTGATTCGGCAGCAATGGGGTTTCAATAAAGCAGACTTTATTTGTCTTTATTCGGGTAGTATCGGTGGAAAGCAGGGTTTAGAAAATATTATCTACGCCGCCGAGCTTTTAAAAGAACAGGCGCATATCAAATTTGTTATTTGCGGCACCGGACCTTATAAAAAGAAATTAGAAGAAATAGTCTTGGAAAAAAAACTGGATAATATTTCCTTTGTTCCGTTAGTTGGGAAAGCTAATTTTAATGACTTTTTGAACCTTGCTGATTTACATCTTATTGTACAAAAAGCATATATCGGTGATTTGGTAATGCCGTCGAAATTACAAACTATTTTAGCTGTTGGCGGCGTAAGTTTAATTACCGCAGAAAAAGACACTTCGCTATATGCGCTGGTAGAAAAATTTAAGGTGGGCTTTATCGTCGATCCCGATGATCATGTGAAACTGGCTGAAAAAATTATCCAGGCGTCGTACGATGATACGAAGGGAAAACGCGCGAACGCAAGAGAGTATGCGTTACTATATTTAAATATAGATACGGTAATGAACCGATTTGTAAATGACATAGCTATTGACCCCAAGACGGATGATAGGCGCCTTTTTGTAAATATTTGATTATCACTGACAGTTGCAATATTTTATGATGTTTCAATGAGGTACTAATATTATATAATAAATAAACTGGGCTTTGTGTGGTCAAGAAAATTGACACCTAGATTGCTATCAGAATGACGGCTTTAGATGTTTGTGTAGGGGATTAAAATGGCATAAGCAGAGCATCGCGATTAAATTACTTTTAATTATTAATTTACGGATGAGTAGGTTTAAATAACAATGTGACAATTTATTAACTAACGCTTTCAACCAATGTAGTTCCGTGAAAAACTATTATTATCACGTGGCAGATCCTATTTGTAGTGTTTTCAACCAGTATGGAAATGTATATCGCAGATATTGTAAAAATAGTTTATATTTAGATTTTACTAAACAAAATTATTAGTGTAAACAATGTTAACAAAGAGCCGAGAATTAGTGATTTATTAAAAATTTGAAAAGGATGTTTTGTATAATGAATGTATGAGTTTATTTGAATCCTATCTTTTCAATAATGATAAAGATGATCTTGCAGCTATAATAAACTCCGCCAGTGCTGGAATATGGGAGTTTGACGTTCATACAAAGAAAGTAACCTGGTCTACGGGTTTTTACAAAGTCTTGGGTTATGAACCTGGCGAGATAGAATGTTCTTATAATAACTTCATTAACAGCCTCCTCTATCATGAAGATAGGAAAGCCTTTCTAACTGCTTTATATCACACGCCATCGGTTGATGTTGAGAATATTTTTATTCGTTTATTAACTAAAAAAGGTTTTCAATGGTTTCAAAGTTCAACAAATTTACATAATGAGTCTAAATTAACCGGCACTATTGTAAATGTTCACAATTTTAAACTGACTGAACTTCAGGTTAAGGCCAAGAATGAACACATTACTGAAGCGAATAAACTGATAAAACTAGGATGTTGGGAATTTGATGTCGATACGAATGTTTTACATTTTAATAATGAGGCACTCGATATTTTTGAGCTCAATCAACAAGTAGGCACAATAGAAAATTTCACGAACTTCTTTATACCTGAGCATCAATTAAAACTTTCAGAAGCAACTGGCTTGTGTATTAATTTTGGTAAGCCTTACGAACTGGATCTCAAAATAATAACAGCAAGGAAAAACAGTCTGTGGGTTAAAATAAAAGCCTTAGCAAATATTGATAATTTTGGTAAATGTTTGAAAGTCAGTGGCGTTATCCAGGATATTACATCTAATAAGCAAAACGAACATCAGTTAAAATCGTCACTTACTCAAGTAAATCTTCAAAATAAACGACTGCAAAATTTTGCCTATATCGTTTCTCATAACTTACGTTCATATGTAGGGAACCTAGCTTTTATGATAAACCTTCATGAAGAAACGTCTGAGCGAAAAGAAAAGGCAGAAACTTTTAATCATATCAAGACTATTAGCAATAGCTTAAATACAATGGTTAGTCATTTAAACGAAATTGTCAAAGTCGAATCGGATGGTAAAACAGAAAAAACTTTAATTAGCCTAGAGTTATTGTTTAATACAATCGTCAACGCCCTGCAAAGCAATATTAAGTCTGCCGATGCGATTATCAACTTTGATTTCTCAAAATGTCCCTATGTTTATTACTTGCCCGCCTATTTAGAAAGTATCTTTTTTAACCTTTTAACCAATGCTTTAAAATATCGTGATCCCTCTAGACAGGTAGTTATTAAATGCGAAAGTTTTAAAGATGATGAAAATATATACGTTACTTTTGAAGATAACGGATTAGGTATAGATCTTAGCTTAAATGGCGATAAGATTTTTGGCATGTATCAGACGTTCCATAGGAATGCAGATGCACAAGGCATAGGACTATATATCACCCGCAACCAGGTTGAGGCGCTCGGCGGCTCCATAACTGTCGAAAGCACGGTAAACATCGGAACTAAATTCATTGTTAAATTATGTTAAAAATAAAGTTGCAACCTTTTGCTAAATCGCAACGTAAAACTTAATATGAGTAGAGATGTACAAACAGCTTGGATTATCGATGATGATGAGATTTACAAATATGGGTTCCGTAAGTACGTTACAATTAAAAAATTCTGTCCTAATATCTTGGAATTTGCGAACGGGGAAGAGGCTATTAGTTATTTAAAAAGCCCTATAAATCAAGCAAATTTACCGGATATTATATTTTTGGACATAGATATGCCCGTGATGGACGGATGGGGATTCGTAGATGCATTTAGTGATCTAAAAAGTCGACTTGACAAACAAATAACATTGTTGATGGTTACCAGTTCACTAAATTATGCAGATATTGTGCGAGCAAGACGCTGTCCCGAAATTACGGAATACATCGTCAAGCCAATCGACGCAGAACAATTTACCGCGGCTTTTAACTTCGGTCAAAACAAGTTAAGTGCTTAACCATTTCTTTGAATTCTGCACATTCTAATTAGATGACCACAACATTACCGCAGTAACGACAGGGGAATCAATTAAAATAAACCAATTTTAAAGCTTAACGCATAATTGCTATTATATTCATTTGGAGATTGAGGTTCCTTTATGCCTTTATAAGCTAACCAGTTAGAGAACCGTATAGAATGATCAGTAACTTTTAATACGGCAATTTTTCAGGCACCGAGGCCGCCACTGAACTATTGAATCGATAAATTAGAGAAAAACTAAGAGAAGGCATCTTGCCGCGGACGGAAATAATCAACCTTCCGCGAAAATCACGTAAGCCGCCAATTTAGACGATAATTGACCTTTATCCTAGTCCACATCTCTATATACTGACTAAACCTGAACAAAGCGATTGAATATAAATAAATTCGTACAACAAACAATTCGAGTACAAATACGTTATCTCAGTATAAAATTATTTAAAATCTTTATGCTAGTTCGAAAGCTATGAATATATTATGAATGTCTAGTTCAGCTAAAGGAAAGTGGTATGATGCAACTTGAAGTATTTTTAGGTGTGCTTAACCTAATTGAAAAGAAAAACATAGAATGGTTCAAGAATAGAAAAGGCATTCTTGATAGTCAAGATCATGACCTTTTAATTAATCATCTAGAAATCATGAAGGAAAACCATAATGTGACCTTCAGTTTCCGTAGCGATTCCGAACTGCCGAAGGACATTCGTGAACAATGCACGAAAGTTTATGAAGCCTTCTTTCCCAATACCTATTTTTAGCCTTTAATTCCTGCATTAAAACTAGAGAATAGTGCTGCAGCTAACAGCTTTCCTACGTTAGCTTATCTCAGGCTAAAGTCGGCAGACGGACTATCACATTGGCCCTGGTAAGATTGGCCGATTGAGGCAAACAAACACGGATTGTGTGTCACAAAATTATGTGACTTAAATAATCCGTCTTGATAACAGCGTCAATCAGGTCGGGGTGAACGTGACCGGCATATCAAATTAACCGCTAATTCGAATTAACATTTCTTTCTTAGTATTTTCTATAAAATTTTCAAAGTCGGCGTATTCCCGCTTTTCAGGCACGACCTTTCGTCCAAAGAATAAGAATGGAGAATTTAGATTGATAACATAGTAATTTAAAACCAGATCACCCGTTACCTTTTTCAAGTCATTTACCAATTCATCGATGACGAACATAAACTCTTCGCCCAACTTGTCGTATACCTCCATTAGGACATCTAACAATATTTCGCCGAAATCATTGTCTGGTCTGTTTGAAACGACTGATTCCGAATTGTATTTAAAAGGAGACCGTCCAGATTTGTCTAAAACTAAGCTAGCATCAAAAATTTCACGAAAAGATCTATCAATAGCGTCAAGAATAAGCACATGCCCGCAATTATCAAAATTGTAATTATTTTCCATTGATATCCAATATATGAATTTCACTTGAATAAGCAAGGATTAATTACAGGTAGGTAGAGTAAATATTAAATTACGAGGATGGATCTCTTATAATCAAATAAAGTCTAATTACCGAATTGCGAAATTATGTGCCTTTTATCGATCGTTCGTCGGCAGTAATTACTTCTCAGCAAAAGCTTGTCGAATGTGGATAAATTTCAGAAGTTATATGGGTTATAAGGGCGATACCACGCGGTCATAATACTGCCCGAAATAATTAAATGGGCGGGTAGAAATACACCCCTCCCCTACTTGGAATAATAAGTAAGGTAATACAGAAATATTAATGTTACTGTCGCAACGCCCACAAATAGCAGGATATTAATTAAACGATTAACCCGTCTGGAAAATGTATGAAAATTATCACCATAATTCACCCTGAAGTTTTTATCAAGTTCAAATTGCTTACCAGCATATCCGCCATGTGAGGTAAATAATTTACCCTCCGCTGTAATTGAAATCTGTTGCAAATTCTTAGCTGGGTATAATTGTTTAACTTCTATAAATCCATCAGATAGCAGGCGATCTGCCACTTCTTCAATGGTAGATAATCCGCAGTGGAATGTCTGCGCTATCGTTTTATCATCTACAACCCCATCCCCAATCACTAGCAGTGTGTTTAGGAAAAGATCAAGTTTCTCCGTCGGTGATAATGTTTCGAACTTCATTAATGTGGTTTACAATGTTTACGGAATAGTAAAGCAAAATGTTTAGAATTCAAATTTTCATTGCACATCAGTAAAAAAATATTTTAAAAGGCTAACAAATTACCTCTTAAATAATCGTACCAATACCAATATTTTCAATTCCGCCAATACGAGTGTTGCAAAAATATAAACTTGAGAAAGCCACGTAAACAGTAAAACAGCTAGGCTACCTTACCCCTATATGACTACAGGAAAAATAAAAAATAGTCCGTCAGATTGGGCTACCATAGTGATTAATTTAAAATTATAAAAATGGGCACTTTTGTAAGTGAAGTGCTAATCGTCTAAGCTAGTAAAAAGTACTATCCCTGTTAAAAACAGGAAAGGCAGTCACTGAAATAATTTTCTTGATATGCCCATGCGACTGAGTGGTTTTGGTTCTTTAGTGGAACATGGAAATAAGATATATAATCAGTACGAATTTGCCTAATTAATAATGCGAGTCCATTGTTAACTATCGGAGTCTCCAGAAATTACAGTTAAATTAACAGCGTGCATATTTCGCCGGACTGGATGAATAGTGTTAATAAGTATGTTAAACATTATCAGCAGGAATAACGTAGACAATTACAACTTATGTCAAGTTACAATAATGAATAATGATAATCCTTATAAAAATTGCCTGTTAATTGATGATAATCTTCTTGACAACTCGATCACCATAAAAATGATTGAAAGGGCTAATTTTGCAGAAAACTTTGTTGTAACCCATTCGCCTGAAGACGCACTTAAAATGCTCCGCGAAAAGTTTATCACACCAGATTTGGTATTCGTCGATATTCGAATGCGCATTATGAATGGGTTTGATTTTATTGAAGAATATAGAAAGATCGGTATTAACCGTCATTATACGAAGATCTTCATTCTATCCTCATCGCTTCGCCCAGCAGATATACAAAGAGCCACAAAGGACAATGATATTACCGGCTATATTTTAAAAACTCTAACTGATAATGTGCTCTTAGAAATTGCACGAATGAAAAGTAAAAAATACTGATAGTATAATTAAATAAATCGTTACACTATTCACTAATGCCCTAAGAAAACACTTAAAAATAGCCCAAAAGAGTCTACGAATAACTAGAATTACTGGCAATACCTTCCGTCGTCATCAGGAGATCAGTTTCGGGAAAATCCAGGGATACTACCGATGATGTTAAGAATTCTGATTTCCACTTCAGCCTCAAATGACTTATTTAGCTTAAGACGTTTTAATATGGATGATTGCAAGAGCTTTTAACCGGGCAGCCGCTGTAAAATAGCTTCAATCAACAGAACTTAAGGGTGATTATTTTTAAGGCCACATCACATCATACGCATCTAAGCATTCCTTTTTTATGGTCTTTGGGATGTTTGAGTCAGGCCTAAATTCAAGTCGTCGTTTGCTACCTCTAAAGAAATTGCTAAGATGACTTTTTAGCGTGCTATGTTTTTGATTGAGCTCTCGTGGAGCGCTTTCGTTAAACCATTTAGAATATTTTGCTTGAATTTTATTCAGTACCCTTTCAAACTTTTCTTCTTTATTTATAAAATTTTTACCGAATATAAAAATTTTCAGTTTTTTGTCGCCCATACTTTTGATACGTAATCAAAATCAATAAGTTACCCTAAATCAAAGATATAATGCTAAAAAATTAAATAAGTTAGATAATTTGTATTCACGACATCATCTAACAATAGGTACTGGAAGACGTTGAAAGCCACTTTTAGTATTACGAGTGAACGGTTAAGTCCGCTGAAAACACAATTTATCCAAGCCATGCCTAGCCAGCCGATAGGCGCGAGATTAGCAGTCGCCCATATATATAATAGTATTCGGTTATCCAAATTAATGCTTTGCTTACTGCGGGGGGCGGCGTGGATAGTTAACGCATAAATAGTTTTCGCAGGGGCAATTAGATAAGGTGCTGTCAGTGAGTAAAGTCTGCCATTTCCATTCGCAAATGGTTGCAAATTACAGTCAGCCTTCTAATTTGTTTGTCCTCTGGTTTTGTTTAAATATAAGCGATCCTGCCGATTGTAAGAATATGGTTTCCTCTGGTAGGCTCCTCGTGATTTAGATTGCTGTAATTTGTCTGTTATCCAACTCTTCCACGAATAAGGCGACACATTTTCGTATTCATAGTAATTAGCAAGACTGAATATTCCTGGCAAAATTGTTATTAAAATAAAGTCCCTTAGTATCGCATCGGGTCATTCCCCTGATTTTTATTAATTTTGCTTATGCATAAATGAAGCACTAAATTAGTCAAATGTTTGTAAACGGTACTTTAGCCTTTTAATGCCTTGAATTTGGCGCTAATGGTTTTTTACCAGATCGGATGGCTACCTGCCTACTTCGAACATATGTATTACGATTATTTTACTTGGCAAGTACCGGACTTTTTTTAGGGGCCATACGTACTTTTGGTATGAAGTCGGCCATCCTAGTTGATGGTATCAATTCAGCCTTACGAACTTTCAAGACTGTTACGCCTGTAAAGCTTGTATGTTGCCGCATAAATAGAAAGTATGAAACCCGAGGCTGAGTTAGTGCAGGACACTGCCGGCTTAGGCTTCGCCAGCAGGATACGTACCTGGGATAAATATATTTTAATTGCGAGTCGTCTCGTTTTTGATTCCTATTAATTACAATTTAAAACTTAAAAACCCTTAAATCCACCCAAAGGAAAAAATTGAGGTGTTCGCAATGTAAGTGAGAAGTTTAGTCGGAGCAGATTATTAGCCGTAATTACAGCTTTTTATATGTTTGCAAAGCATTCAACGTCCGACCGTATAGCTATACATAGGAGTCCCCATTCCAAACGTCGTAGATTTTTTCACATCGTTGGATATCCCTTCTGTAACGGTATTCAATCACTCAACCATCACCATGTGTTTAATCACCGTCTCACAAATTCATTTTGCCGTCATTACCCTTAATTGCATAGTCCGATATAATTTTTAGAGATTTTTTTTAAATTCGATCTCAGTATATGTTAGCATGCTGTTAGGAGTTTACAGTTAGCTCTTCACCGGTAAAGGCGAAGTATAAGTTTTGAAGTTGATGAACGTATTCAAAAGGCGCAAACCCTGAGGTAGGCTCGCCATCTACACCGTCATTACGGAGTAGAACTTCTCCGGTCTTTATGAAAAAATATTTTTTTTGGTCATGCGTGTAGTGCGGTGCTTCCACCTGCTGAAATACGGTGATACTACTTAGACATTCTTGCGGCAAAAATAAGTTCTTTTCATATTGTAACCATCTGTCAAGCTTACTAAAGCCAAGTTTTAGCAACCATTCATCATCCAACTCAATCCCGCTGATGCCATCGATGTTCCAAAGGATAACTTCACCTATCTTAATTTGAGTCTCAGATGGAATAGCATCGATCTTACCTGTAGCATGTATCCATTCCCTTACACCTTTGCCGTAGACGGAGGCACGCACGTAATTTCCAATTCTAAAATCTTGTACTTTCATAAACAGTTTAAAGTTAAATTATTTTCTTACAACTGCAATTTAGGAAACAAGTTTCCGCTAACCAACTGTAATTGCCAATGCATTTCTAATTAGGTTTACCGCCTAACTACCCTCGATTGCTACTGTTTTTTGCGTGTAAATACTAAAATAAACAGGCTTAAGATAAATACGTCTAACGCATTAATTTTTGAAACATTTACATTGAGTCATCAAGCCGGAAACCTAATTGGCGCTTGAAATAAATCTCTTGAATAGCTCAAACTGACATGCATTAACATTAGCCATCTCTACTTTATAGCTATTCAATAACTTATTTACGACAATGATCAAAAACCCATTAATTATTAATTTTATAACAACAAATGAAACTTTTGCTTCCATAAGTTATAAAATTTAAGCTCAAGTCATATCTCGGGAAACGGCGAAAACGTAGTTAAGTGAAAAATTTGACTTCTCAAATTACTTTCCAAGTTGACCATGAATGTTTAAATGAAAAATGCGGAGATTATGAACTAGCTCATTTTATGTATAATGAGGTTTTGGGTCGTTATTGTCGGCTACTTTTTATCCTCCCTACCAGGAACAGGAAGCTTCATTTCATAAGAATGATAAATGCTAAAAAGGTTAGTCCACCCATTTATCCAAAGATCCTAAGTTTTTAATCGAACTTATTTAACACCGCTATCACATGATTTATATCGTCGACAGTATGGGCAAAAGAACAAGGTAAACTCAGCGTAGTTTGATGAATCACTGAAGAAATGGGATACTTTAAATGGTTCAAACCTTTTAAAGCTTCTTGTTTGTGAGGTTCAATTGGATAATGTATTTCGGTGCCAATATTGTTTTCAAGCAAGTACGCCTTAATCCGGTCCCGATCCGGATGCCTAATGTTAAATATGTGGTAAACATTATAAAAATCGGCACTCACCACAGGTTTAATGAACCGGGTATCCAAATTCTTCAGGTAGATGTCGGCAAGTTTATTTTTATGTTCATTTATTGCATCGAGGTGCATTAATTTTATTCTTAAAAAAGATGCTTGTATTTCGTCTAACCTTGAATTATAGCCTACTACTAGGTTGTAGTATTTGGCATTTGATCCATAGTTGCGAAGCTGTTTAAGTGTTTGATAATTGGCTTCAGATTTACAAATAATAGCACCCGCATCACCAAGTGCGCCGAGGTTTTTAGTTGGGTAAAAACTAAAAGCACCGAAATCGCCAAATGTACCCGCCTGCCTGCCTCGGTAAATGGCGCCATGTGCCTGCGCGCAATCCTCGATTATTTTAAGTTTTTTATCTTCGGCAATTGAAAGTATGGGGCCCATTTCGCAACATTGCCCATATAAATGAACCACTAATATAGCTACTGTTTTATCCGTAATGGCAACACCAATTTTCCCAGGATCGATATTATATGTATGGATGTCGGGCTCTACTAAAACTGGGATAAGACCGCAATGCAAAACAGCTAAAATGGCCGCGATATAGGTGTTAGATGGCACGATTACTTCGCTACCATTTTGGAAATCGCAACACTTTAATGACAAAATGAGGGCATCCATTCCATTAGCTACCCCCACAACATATTTTTCATGATGATAATCGCCAAATTCTTTTTCAAATGAATGTACCTCCGCCCCTAAAATGTACCAACCCTCGTCTAAAAACTCGGCGAATTTCTGCTTGAACTCGTTTTCAAAAGGCTGATTTAGTACTTTTAGATTTTCATATGGTATGATCATATGGTTCATAAATATAATCTTTAGGGTCAAAGGCTGTTGATGCCAGAACCAATAAAATTGCGTCGGTTGAAAATTTTCGCATAATATGCCAATCTTCGGGCTCGATAATTAAACATTTCCCGGGCGAATCTAATTCAAATATAGACCGTTCAACTCCATTGTCATTCATTATTTGACAAGATCCCTGAATACATATTGCCGCTTGGTAAGTATTATGGTGCCGGTGGCCGCCCCGGTCAGACTCATCAACTTTATAAATATAAAACAATCGTTTAATTTCAAAATTCACCACTTTATCCAAAACTGTTAGGATTCCTCTAGTGTCACGAAAGGTAGTAAGGCCAATAATATGCGCCATTTCAAGCTAAGTTTGTCTGAGTGGTGAAATTAAAATATCTCATATCGGCCAACTTTTTGTTTGTAAAATTTAATTTTCGTTTATATCGCATTAATTAATCTCCTTGTCGATTGAAGTCATCCTCGGACAAAATTCAGGAGCCAATCCCCATTGACCGATCGACATACCGACCGTTATTCTTACTAATATTATTTCTGATAAGGTAAAGGTGTAAGTTATAAAATAGTATTTATCCATTTATATTAGCGACTTTCTCATCATTTTCAAAATCAAGTTAATTTAAAAACTTTTTTCCAATATCAGTATAAAATATTTACGAGCACGACGGCGATTTACGCGATTAATCCTACCAACGTAAAAAGTTCATAAATCCTTAGTTATGCCTGTAGCAATGAGCTCATTTACACACCTAAGATTTGCAATAACCACTATCAAATTCGGCCCATCCAAAAACCACTGTTATTTTAAAATATGCGTTAGAGGATTTTTTTAGGCAAATAAGGGAAGTGGTGTTTAATTTTTTATCGGTGTTAACATTAAAGTCAAAATTTTCATAACCACACTTTTGATTACTTTTCCGTCTCAAACCGGCGGACCACTTTAAAATAAGGTGGGCGAAGTACCTAATTTTTTTTATATCAGATTACTTCAACTTATAACCAACTTAGACTTAGGGTTTAATTTGAAACATAACAAAAAATTATACTAAACACATGATGTGTTCGATCAGCTGTTTATATGATCCGGCTTTGCTAAGAAATATTACATGTCGACTCACAATCTAAATAAGCTGTAAAGCCTTTTAACTCGCTGCTCAAAATAGTGCGTGATTCTGGGCTATGCTTACCTAGTTTCTATAACGAAAAAAAACGGATTGGTCCAAGCACATTTTAGTTTCAATTATATTCGGATTCCATATTATTCTAGCTCCAAAATACCTAAATATTGTTCAGAGGCGACGACAATGATAACTGTTATGGATTAAAGTATAGCAAAACGCTGTAATTAAACCCATAGCCTGTAATAACTGTAATAACTACATTATGTGCGCTGACTAGGGCCAATAAATTACAGATATGTGTCAATCACCTTAACCAATGTAAATGTATTGCTAAGCAAACCAAGCCTAAGAATTGTTAGTGGCTCGGGCGCTATTAGTATAACTAGTACGAAAGCAGCAAGTGTTTTTGGTTATATGGGAGTGCTTTTCGTCAAAGGCGGCAACCAAGCAACACTAACCGTAGGTTCAACCATTTATCTAATAAACCTGCTTACCGGAACTTACACTAAGTCACAATAAATAGCTGGCTCGTAATCGCTTTACATCATAAGTCGGTTTTCACCGAGGATAGCCACCAATTTCTATTGCAATACCTTCACAGGCATATCTAATAGGCATAGCTAAATTTTTCACCTGCAAATTTAAACACGCGCTGTCGCCAACTATTTGACCAAATGTTATTCGGGTTGGCCCTAGCTTTCCACTGGCTGTGATAAAACCAAAATTGGCTGTAATAGTAGCCGTCAGGGCATATTATGCATTTGATTTTCGTATCATATAGCGGCTGATAACAATGCGTTTGCGCTCTTTATTTACGCGGTGAAATAGCGCTGTCGGGCTGAATAGCACTGGTAGACGCGTATTCTTTACTTTAACCGAAAAGATCTTCCAGTTTCTTTTATCGTTAAGGGCATCGATTTACTTAGGCGTGAAGTCGCCGGCTTTGAAGGTTGACAGGTACTTCTTTACGGTATTATGGGATGCATTAGTATGAGCAGCGATATTCATTAGGCCTACGTAGCTTTAAAATCTTTCCAGCCTTACTCATGCTGATCGTCAAATTTGCATCTTAGAAGGTATGTTGCCTCCGAAAGATGGTTCTTCTCTTGCATTTGATACATGTTAGGGGGTCACTTTAATTCAGAGTCCCTTGGTCAGTTTGCGCTGGAGTCAGGCGGTATGTCTAATTCTGATTTACTTGTCGAGCATTAATTACCTATATTTCCGGGCCGCCGTTCGCAAGTTAGCTTCGAGGCCATCGTTATTGGATTTTGATCTAATTTGTTTATAGGTTTTCCTAATGGTTTGTACGATCTTCCTTGCTGATATGCGACTTCTACATCTTTTAATTTATTTATAGCCATTGCAGGCATAAATATGTGCACCCACATTTTAGTGTTTAAAAATAAATTTACTGGTTGAAAACAATTTCCCATTTCAAACCTTATGTTAGTAGATTTTTTTCAAAAAATAAATAACACCTTTAACTGCCCGGTCTCCAACGGGCAGTTTTTTAATGTTATGTAAGCAAGTTAAGTAGGAAAAACATAAAATAGCAAATATCCAGCAGATATTAAGGTTTTATGTTTTTGCCTGAAATTTTTAAGCGGCTCGACTAAAATGAGAATTCCACCCCTAGGTTCGCTGCTTTAAATTAGCTTTTCTTGAGGGACTCAAGTATGCTAGCTCGGTTTAGTGAGGTATATTTCCCTTGAGAGGATTGATAAAACGGTAGAATTAGGTGGAATATAGTCCCGCAATCAGTTCCTTTTTCCAATGTTATATTTCCACCTAAATGGCGCAATAGCTTTTTAACGACAAATAAACCTAAACCGGATCCCCTCGATAATTCGCTGCCTCTATAAAACATATTGAATATTTTATTGGTTATTGCATCCGATATCCCAATTCCGTTATCTGAATAGTGAATTATATAGTCACCGTTTTGACTAAGAATGTTTATTTTTATTTCGGGATTTTGTCTGCAGAAAACCATAGAATTTTCCACCAGATTTTCAAAAATGGAACTTAACATTCTTTTGTGTGATAAAATTACGCCATCACACTGACCCGATATAATAATTGAAACATTTTTATTATCTAATGTATGGCTGACATCTTTAATAACATCTGAAATCCTAAACTCTTCAAAATCATTATAATGATTTTCATAAAAACTCATCGAGTTTAATTTACGCAGAGTTTTATCCAAATTTGAAACCGCCTGTCGACAGCCGTCAAATAATAAAAGGATATCCTGATCTTCAGTGCATAGTTCTCCCAAGTTTACTAACCCTAAAATGTTTGTCACTGGCGTTCTAAAATCATGTGTTGCAGAATAAAATAATGATTGCAGTTCTAGGTTAGCTTGCTTTAGTTCGGAAGTTCGAAGATTTACTCTATCCTCAAGCGTGAGGTTTAAATCGTTTATTTCAATGTTTTTTTGCTCCAGCTGAAGATTTTTATTGGCCACTTTTTCCACTAGAGATAATTGATAAAGTTTATTGCCCAGGAGGTCGCTGATTAGCTTTAAAAATTTTAAATCCGATTTTGCCATGGCATTATCGGAAGGGACGGCATTAGTTAAAGATATATCATAGCCAATGTTTTTAACAGGAAGTACAATCAAGCTGTTTATTTTGGAGTTGTAGAATAAGGTTTTACTTAGTAAAGAATGTTGCTCAATATCCTGCCTTCCAAAAAACAGTGGCAATTGGCGGATTAAAGCATCTTGATCAAAAGGTACGATCCGGTCGTCCGACCCAAAATGCAGAGAGCAACTGCCTCGTGATATTGTAAAAGTTAAGTGGGTTTGATCGAATTTGAAATATACTCTAAATAAGAAAGTGTCAATAATAAATTTAATTTGGCCAGCCAGTAATATCCCTACCGCATTAAAATCATTACAATGGTTAATCGCCGTTGCAAATTTAGAAAAAGCCTCATACCTGAGCCGTTGTATGTTTTGTACCTGATCAAATGGTTCTTCCATTTTGAGCAACAATATTACATTGCTTCCATTAATTCATTATCAATTGGTATTCCAGAGATATCAGCAATAGTATTGACCATGTTAGTTAAATCGGCCAAAGAAAGTAATTCCTGAATATCAAGGTCCGAAAATCCCTCATCATATAAATTTTCGTAATCCTGGGAACTTGCCGCTCTTGGGGTTAAGGCAAGAGAGGTTACAATTTTAATTGCTGTTTTATACGCAGACGGTATGTAATCGCTTCCAAGATTATCTGTTACTTTTATCTCGCTACTGCCGGTAAGCATTTTGCTCATGCCATTAGCGATGGCACCATGTGCATGTGAGCAATAACTACAACCTTTAATAGTAGAAATATTGTAAATTATCAGTTGTTTTAAAATAAAGGGCACATTGCCGACTAGCATTGTCGAACGTAGTTTTTCCCAGTTTCCGCGTAAAAGCGTCGAGTTATTTCCCTGGCACTTAAACCAATTTAAAACAAAAGGAATGTTAAGATCCCGCATCGTCTCATCGTAAATTAGCCTGACATCATCGGCAGCTTCGTCATATTCAACAATTTTTTTTATGAAATTCATTATTGGTTTTTATAATTATTGTTTTATACGGCCGGAAAAGAAAATTTGTTTCACAGTATGATTACACTAGGAAAATACTACTCGGGTAGTATCGTCTTTGGCGTTAAAAGTTTCTCCATTTTATGCAGCGAGTTTTTTTGCTGCTAATCGCTAAAAAAGCCAACCGTCAGGTTTGCTGGTAATAGGTTTTGTGTCAGAAGTTTGATGGCCAGAGGGTCTTGCGCTAAATTGGGTCGAAATTACAACCAAGATCCTATCGCTGAGACGACGCCAAGGCTAGCAAATTTTTGACCTGAGATCGTAAAAAGTCTTTAAAAAATTGAGTGCGAAATTGAATTTTTTACGATCAAAGGCTTCCAAAAAAGCGTTGTTTAAATCAACGTAGCCAGGGTGCTTGCTCAGATCAACTGTCGTAATCGCTTCGAAGCCAATGCGCCAACTTTCAAAATTCCTTGATTTTAGCGGCCCTTCATTCAATATCGACACAAGATTGTGCCTGACATCCGTACTGATTAGATCAAAAATCTGCCTTACCTTCGGCTCGCTCCCTTCTAAAACCTGAATAAAACGGCCCGCCTTTTCGCCGACTGGCTCACCTTGGATATAAAGAAGCATACCGGTAAGTTCGTGTGCCTCGTTCCAAGTCCTTGAAGAATCCAATAAAGATAAAAGATCCGTAGCGCTCATTGGCGCAGTTGCCTTGCTGACATAGATCAAATAATATAGCATGACCTTGATTTAAACGAAGGTGATTAATTTCAGATTTAACATTCTTGAAAGGGGGAAACTATATGCGTAATTAAACATTTGAAAGGCTCAAACTAAAATCATGCCATGAAGGTTAAGACTTAACTTATGGAAGTATTCGTCAGACAAAATAATAAATTTTTAATTAGTTAAACGAAGAACTAAGGCGTTTCGTTTCTACGAATTACCTGTCAATGGCCTGTTTGAGCACCTCGAAGCCTAAAGGAATACGTACCCAATGGTAGTATGCATAGACACAAAAGTATTAACTGAAGTCGTCCATCTTTCCCTAAGAAAATTTGGCACAAAATTGGTTAACTGTACCGAAAAAAAAATTATGGGTGCCCCCTTCCGTTTGTGTCTACTCATTGACGATAGTCATTTGGATAATTTAATAAACTCAGAGATCATTAAAATGGACAATTTTGCGAGTGAAATTGTCATTATTGAGGCCCCCGATAAAGCCCTATTACTTTTAAAAACAGGGCAACTCAAACCTGATATCATTTTCCTGGATATTCGTATGCCCGAAATGAGTGGGTTTGAATTTTTAGCGGAGTATAATGATCTGGATATTGATAAGGACATACGAAGGTTTTCATACTGTCATCATCTCTGCATCCAAAGGACAACCAAATGGCTAAAAATAATAAATATGTGTCAGGTTTCTTAACAAAATGTTTAACCCCCGATGCATTGATGAAAATTGCGAGTTAGATTGACGTTTTTGCACCCCTAAATTATAACCTTGTTCGTGTTTATGAAGCAATATAATTGAGTATGCATCTAGTTTTTTCGGAGTTTTTAAAATCTTCTAAGTTGCCAAAACAAATAGCTTTTCCCAATATCTTTTTTACTGCCAGGCGCTTCTAAAGCGTTGATAGTAGTGAATATTGCTCAATAATATTTTTTAATGAATTATCGTTTATCTCATGCACTCTCGCTGCGCGGATTATAATAGGTATTAAACCAAACGAAAGGTTTATATTTAATAACAGTCGTAAGCTTCTTTATTATACCGTCAATGGGACTGCTTTCCAATTCTCTACTTTTTCCTTTGGTTGATGTTGAAAAGCAAACGGTCTATTTCCTTTATTTTTCAACTACACATGAGTTCTGGGGTCAAGGGAATTATTTTGTGCGTAAACCACGATCTCCGAAAGAACGGCATCACTGTACGCCGATTTTATCTACGAAATGTGATTTTTTTTAGCCTTGTTTGGGCTCATTTAAAACGTATAAGACATTGGGTAGGAATTTTACTTATTGCCAACTAGCTAAAACTGGCAGCTTTGAAAAAATCCCGTAGGTATCGTTATTGACAAATAAATAAAACATATCCAACTTTTTCGCTTTAGCATACGTAAAAAAAATTATAATAACCTTTTAGCCGATCCTAACCCGTCCTAGTGGCGGGTTTTTTTATTCCGGTTTTTTCTGTAAATTTATCATACAATTATCCCGAATATGATATGTATGGAATAAACAAAGCAATATTAATAGGTCATATTGGAAAAGATCCTGAATTAAGATACTTAGATAATGCCGTTGCGGTTCTAAGTTTTCCGTTGGCTACGACCGAATCTATAGTTAAAGAAGAGAGTAAGATCGAACAGACCGAATGGCATAATATAGTGATGTGGCGCACAATGGCAGAAAACGCAGGTCGACTTTTGAAAAAAGGTAGCCTGGTGTGGGTCGAAGGTAAAGTTAAAACTCGATCCTTTAACGACAAAAATGGAATCCAAAAATCCAGCACGGAAATTCACTGTGAACGGTTTACCTTGTTATCTACTGCAAATATTCCAAAGCCCGTTGAGTCAATGTGAGGTCAATTATATCAATATTAAACCTCTAAACCGCTGTAAATTCATTTTATTTCAAAGTCAGTAGCTATCCTCAAGCATGAATTAACCGAGAATTTAGCAACAGTTCTATTGAAGTGGGCCATGATTGACCAAGTTTAGGAGGCTATTATTATACCCGGGACTTCTCCTTCTCTAGGCATATAGATTCGCTTTCGTCGAAAGAGTTATGGTATTGATCTATAAAAATGAAATGCACACCAGTTGGCGTTGCTTTGACGGCTTCGTTTTAGATCTGAATGGCTTATTCGTCAAGTTCACCCGTGTGGATTCAGCGTCAGCCATATTGCAATCTTAATTTTGCTGAGAAGTTGTTTTTTTGAGGGTTTGTCGCTATGTTGCATCCGTTAATTACTCGTTTGCTTCGTGCGTATAATTTGCGTGAACCACAAAAATACCTGTAAGCCCGACGTGCTAAAGTTGGGGGATTACATAAGTAGGTTAGTAAGCGTTTAGAATTTGCATGAAACTTGCGTTAATTAATCTAAGGATTTAAGAAATGATTTTTAAAAAGAAAAAAAACAAGCCATATCAAAACTGTTTATTAATTGATGATAATTTTCTAGACAATTTTATAACCACAAAAATGATTGAACACACGAAGTTCGCTGATAACTTTGTTGTAAGTAAATTCGCGGAAGATGCACTTACTATGCTAAGAGACAAATTTATAGCTCCGGATTTAGTTTTTGTAGATATTATGATGCGTGGGATGAATGGCTTTGAATTTATTGAAGAATATAAAAAGATTGGCATCGACAGAAAACAGACGAAAATCTTTATATTATCATCATCGGTCGATCCAGAGGATCTAAAAAGAGCAAAAGATGATCCGGATATTACAGGGTTTATTCACAAAAATCTTACACCTGAAAAATTACTAGAAATAATGGAGATGGAGGGTTGAAGGTGCTTAGTGTAAGTTTTGAATGGGGTCCCTGGAGAAAATCAAGCATTAAAACTGGCTTCCTGGGTTAGTGGTATCTGTTTTTGGTGTGGAGCCTTCACATTATTTTGTTCACGTTAGGAATGTTAACTGCAGATTTCGCTTTTTCAAAGAATGCCTTTCTAATACAATAAAAAACGTGCATTTGAAGCTACCAAAATACACCATTAACACTTTTCTAATGGTTTATCTTGTAGTTTTTTTAATATTGCCATATCTAACTGAACCTAGTTTTGGAACTGACAACAAAATTTATTTCAAACTGGCTTCTTCTGATTTGATGATGGTTCTATTCACATGCTTTATTTTATATATCTCTCTGTGTCAAGAGCGTCCCGCAGAAATGGAAAGTTAAATTGTTCGTATGCTATCCTCGAAGCCACTTGTTTTTTAGGCACGTTTTCATATAGTATATACTTGATCCATGCTCCCTGATACCGATGAGTTCCCAATAGGTTTTAGAACCATTAAAAATTAATCACTTCAACTCTTTTTGCTTAATGATTTTGTTAAGTACTCCTTTAATCCTAACTACATTTTACCTGTTCTTTTTAATGTTTGAACGGCCGTTTTTAAGTAGGGGCTGCAAAATAATCCCCACTGCAATTTAAAAGACAATTTTTTTGTGACGTATTATTTCAGCAGCGATTAATTCAATTCCTATTTTCATCATTTACGCCTTTTATGGTTGATTACTCAATTCGTTTGTTGTTGTGAGGGAATTCTTCCCGATTTTCATTCATAATTATAATCCGTACAATCCAAGTCCCCCAGTTACACGGGCATTGATCTTCACACCCGGGTATATGCTAAAGTTTTTTCGCATTCTTTAATAACTTTTGCGTCTTCACGTTGTTAATAAAGTTCACTAGTTGAAACTACGCTTTATCAAGATTAATGCAATCATTCATCGCTGTTTTTTTTAATATTTTTTTTATAATATTGTTAATTTAATTTATTTGGAATGCCAACTCATTTATTTAATGCCTACATAAAAGCTACAGATGGATCTATCTTAGCTGGGCCTGTTACAGTTGAAAAAGGTGAGTACCTTTTTGTTAATAAAAACAACTCTCTTAACGTATCTTTTAATTTTAAAAAAACTAATGATGGATGGCGCTTTGCCGGCGAACTCGCTACAAATATACCAATAGAATACATCAAGTCCGTCGGTGACCAGGTTGATATTTATTACAAGCGCAGTATATAAGTTTTTCGTTTCCATATTATTCCCTTTCCTTTTTAGTTGAGTAAAATTACAGCCGTGCGCTGTGCTGCGTCGCTGCTAGCTTGTCGGCTGCCTATTCCTGATTTGGATAGGCAGGAAATAACTAATTCTATAGCCTTTTGACTATGCTCATTTTTTAAAAGCCTAGGTTTTCATAAATTAAAACATGCCGTTTGCTATTTTAGTGCGCATTGATCTTTTAGCATTTCAGTCCACGTATCCAATTGTCAACCATCTTGCTCCATCCGTTTGCTAATTGCCGCGGCATAAAAAGCTTTGCTCTCTATTAACTATCGCGTCTAATAATAAAAGGCATCGTCTGAAATCGTCAGGGTCATCTGGCCCAACCTCTTGTGTCATTTACACGCACAGATCAGGCTTAAAATGTTTTTCCAAACTCCTATCGCGCTCACCATTTGTAGCCCCAATTGGCTTTTTGCGTGACATATCTTCAGTACTATTTTTGGCAATCCCATCTTTTTAAGACAACCTTAAGGCATTGAAATAAATGCGCTATATAAAACACTTTGGAAAGCGTTGTAGTAACAGGAGACGCAACCTCTTGATAGCTTTTGCAGTTAGAGTGTACAACTGATTGGTGCTAATGTTACATGGTCTATATTTGTCTTGTTCATTATTAAGTTTGCACTGAGTCACCAGCAACACTAAAGGGCGCAATTAAGCGACCTTGGCAGATTAGTTCCTTCTATGGGTTAAACTTCCTAAAAGATAATTCCTAATAGTGTTTGTGGCTAATGACAAAGACCCGATAAATGGTCAGTGACAAGATGTCTTGCTAATAGTCGACATGCTTTACTTAATTAACATGGCCAGGCTAATATTCTTATTACTCTTGTAGTCTATTGCCGGAATGCTTATATTTAACACTTCATTTCCCTTGCTCCAAAGTATAAACTTGCTATGCCATCTTTTAAAATATCAATAGCAGGTATAATGACCGGGAATGTATCAGTCTCCATCCACCACCCAGCCGTACCAGGTTCATAGCTAAAATAGGATAGTATACTTTACAATGCGTTAATTGTCCTCATGACGAATTCAATATTTCCGTCCCGTATAATAAACCTTGGATTTTTCCATTTAATGTCGCAGGCTGGTATATCGCATTTTACCTGAACAAGTAAAGTCAGCACCTAACCACAGACCCAAATTACCCTTCCTGTTTCGGTAGATCGAAGATGACTAGTAGTACTACCTTCATTAAATATTTAGTTAATACGCCAGGTTGACTGCCTATTTATCAATCCTTATCAACCTTCATGGCTGTTACTAAGCGAAATCTAAATAATTTTCCACAAACGTAACCCTGTCATTTGGCATGCGTTTAAAGGTGCATAACCCCTAACCTCTTTGTATGGATTTCACAAAAAAAAATTTGATCAGGTATTAATTTACATCTTCAACAACCCCAATTCCGAAGATTCCCTAGAATTAATAGCAGATTTTAACATTACTAAATTTGAATGTGTAAGAATTACTTACTTGTTGTTTATTGGTGGATTTATAAACGCCACTGCTTTCCCTAGCCTAACAAATAAAGGGGAAATGTATGTTAAAAAATTGAGTGAAGGCATAAAGTTAGCCTAGTAGATTAGTTTGGGCATCGACACTAACTTTGCCGCTAGTTCGTTTCCGCCTTGATCTTTTTAAACTCCGCGCCAGGATCCTGTTTAAATGCATAGCTGCGATTGCCGGCTCTTTGCTCATTAGACCTGCTCCTTCTAACCTTACACTTTTTCCATAATCTTCGTTCAATTCCTAGGCAATTTATTCGAAAGGAAGGTTTCATCACCAATAACGAAGATGGTGTAACAAATGTATAAATTGGCCATTGCAGACTTTAAGGAATTCAACTGCGCTGGTTAATAATCCTATTGAGCCTTATGCTTGCGCCTTCCCTTGATAGTCGCGGGCAGGAACATCATTTCCATAGTAACACCAGCAAATCCCCGCTTATATTTTTAAACTTTAAATCGGGGTAGCCGTTTCAATAAATATAACTGCACCCAGGTTTTTGTCTCATTGCTCGCTGATTCCTTACTTCCTTTTGAGTTACCATATTTAAGATTATTCTTCCCACCCACCATCGTAGGTCTCGTGGGTATAGGTTTAAAAGGCAAGTCGGCTAATGAAAAATCTAGCCCATTTACAGGTATTTGCCTGCATTCGTCTAAAAAAAAATTTGCTGATTCATAGGCTCAACCCTCTAATATTTTTTTAAAAAAGGCCTTCATAAAATTCAACTGGAACTCCAATGAATGGCCATGGGCAATAGCTACGTCTATATTATTTGACAATGATTCGTAACTAATACTTCCATCTTCAAATATCATTGAAATAGCCAGATCATGATCAACATCGCGCAACATCCAATCGCTGTTGAAAACCTCAATTAACGCCTCTCTTATTTCTTTTTGATATTTGACCGGCATGAGACTAGTGTTCATAATTAATTCCTCGCCCGTAAGAGCAAAGTATAGATTTTGTAATTGGTGGACGTATTTTATCGGGTCCAATGGCTCATCACCTAAAGCAACTTTAAAATCTCCGTCAATAGCAGTCAAAAATTTAGTTTGTCCCGAGGGTATATCCTCAACTAGTTTCATTCCATTCTTAATCCTTGTGGTTTCATAATATATTTAAAGGTAAATTATTTTCTTAAATCTTAATATATAATATGGAGATTACATCTGATTAGCTGGTTACGATGGGAAATTTGCCTTACACCTTAACTAGGTAATAAGAATTATTCTTTATTACACCGTAATCCACATTAACAATAAACAAAAAAATATTGTTTATCACATAATTTAAATTGAAAAATGAAAGATTTCATTCGGACGCTCAAAAGCATTTCGGATAATATTAAGACAATACGTCAATTCAGAAATTATCACAGGAATTAGCATAGCCTTGATCTTATCATTCGGACGCTTATAATCCTTCAACCAGGACATCAATAACAGATGCGTGATCGGCTGATGAGAATTACCCATTAATATTTGAGGCATATCCATGATGATCAAATGTAAAATTTTAATATGATAATCGAAATTATTCTATTATCTATTCAGAAAAATACTAGTATTTCAATGTATGTCGCTAATTAATTTCTGCAAAAAAATTAAACGTTAGTAAATTATGAGAAATAGAAGCCAGATAATCGGTAATTATCCGATTATCTATATCAAAAATACAAATCGTGCCGTCAGTTTAAACTAATGGTCAACTAATTTTACTTCAACCTAAAATAGCTGTAAATTACCAGCCCTGCAACTATCTAAACATATCATGTTTTATTCATTTACACCACAACTGCTTTTGCGCAGGCCGGTTAAAAACCCGTCAGACTATCTGGCTGACCCACAAAGTTTTTTTGATGATGTTTTTTTCAGGACTGCACTACGGGTGGCTAAGCCTAATACAAGAAGCTATGGGACATAAAACGGAGGAAATGACGAGAACCTATCTGGAAGAGTATGACGATGAATTAGTATCCAGTAGTATTGAAGAGGCATTAGATTAGTCGTAATTGTGCAAGTTGCGCTTGCACAATTGATCATACATTAAACCTGTAATCCGATTTTATAAATTGGCATTTTCTAATGTGGCGGCAGGTTTTCCATTTATTCCAAGCTGCACCAGTTCCGCAATGAATTTGGCGAAAGGACCGATATCACCATCAACGCTGGCAACTTCGAGGGAAGACATATATTCTACCCTTCTTTCCACCGGTATAACCGTCCATGGATAGCCGCCAGAAGAGAGCATTACGTTCATCATAAACCTGCCCATCCTGCCGTTGCCGTCCATATAAGGGTGAATATTGACTAATACGAAATGTCCTAAAACAGTTCTTACGGAAGCTTCGGGTTCACCGGCAAGCAATTCAAAAAGCAATGGCATGGCATCTCTTAATGCGGTCACGTTCAAGGGGACATGTTTGGACCCGCCGATATAAACCTGGTTGGTTCTATAACCGGCCAGATCACCGACCTTCAATATGCCGGCAGTTACACTGGGGGCAAAGAGCTCCCGATACCAATCCTGATGTTCTTCATCCGCTACCGTGCCGGAATTTTCTCCATTCAATATTTTATGGATGCTATCTTTAACAACCTGAAAAGCTTGCCAATAACCGCGTGCGGCCATCGCATCCCTTTGCCTGCGATCATTCTCATTTCCTTCACTGTTCCATTCCCCGCTGCGCACTTTTTCTATTAGTTCAGGCGCAACCCGGTATCTTTCTATAGATAATGAATGATAAGCGTCAGTTACATAGACATCTTCTACAGCCTGGATGTAGGCCGCTTTATTCTGTGGTATACCAGGTTCTGGCGGAAATACTTTTATTACTTTATCTCTCATGTTATTCCACATCAATCTGATCCGGTTCGCATAAGGTGAACTATCTCTAAAGGACAGGTTGACATCTACTTTCGTTTCAAAAGGGTCTCTCTCCCGGACATCATGACCTGCAGCTTTCATGGATTTTAAAACATCATCCGCTATCCTGTCGCGGCCAATATTCCGGAAGGCACCGCAAAGTCTCCCGGCGATAGTACTATGCCCGCCATTTAACAGTATCGATAAAACCTCTGATGAATCACGAATCAAAGCTAATGCCGCCCTGGCGTCCATCGGATTATCAGCAAAAATAGATGAGGAGCTATATACCAGGGAAGCCGGTAAGTTATAAACAATAATACCAATTTGTGTATCTCTGAGTTCTTCCGTAGGTAACTCACCCCGCATGTGAAACAGCGAAGTATGAAATGGTAAATCCGTCTTAAAATTTGCTGCATCCGGCGCTTTTACCACTAATTGGGCCGGAACGGTCTGGTTACCGGAATGGAGCTGCAAAGATTGCTCCGGTGATAATATATATTGATGTCTATACCTAAAATTGATATAACTGCCACAGAAATTCCAATAATTTGCGTACCAGTATGTGCTGTCGCCTGGGCGTTCTTCCGGACTGGCTGGTATATACCAGCCTTTCAGCACCTCTTTAAGGAACCCATTTTTTACCAGCCGCTGTCGGTAAGTGGTACTAATTTCTTTGGTATTGATCGCTACCATACCCCTTTTTTGAAGTGTATGTAAAGCTTCTAAAGCATCTCCTAATTTTTCTGCGGGTGTTGTCATTGTCATGGATTCTTATGTTGATCAAAAGTATCGCAATTATCGCTGTCCTCATCTTAATCAAATGTAACAAAATTATAATTATCAATCGCGTTAAAATTATAATAATCGAACGTTCGATAATTATGATAATCAAATGTGTTAAAAATAAATGGTCAGAAGAATGAAAATAGTGCTCATAAGTACCAAGAACAAACCGACCAAGAGGACTAGCGGTTTATTCAGGAATTAAAGTTATTCCTGAATAAATAAAAAGCTCCAAACCACTTGCTGACGGAACTCTTAACTCAAACCTATGTACGAATAAGGTTGAAGTTTTATTTAACCAAAACATTCAGTCTGTTTAACGCTTGTATTGGTAAAACCTTCAAGAAAAATCATTCAACTAATAGCTTGTAACGGGGTTTACTAATAAATGAGCATTATGGAGCATTACAGGCAGATCAATGAATTTTTAGCAGATTCCTCTTTTTTCTATTCGATAGCCATTGGAATGGATAGCAAGTATGCGTATGTCAGTACGAACTATAACCGGAACTTTGACCAGTCCAATGATTCATTATTGGGTAAAGATTTCTCCGTTACGCTGAATCCGGAGGATATTGCCATTTGTGCGGAAGTAGGTATGCAATGTTTTCAAAGTCCGGGAATACTTTTCCCGGCAACTCTTCGAAAACATGATGGTAAGGGTGGGTTTGTTATTACGCAATGGGAAATGAAATCGTATTTTGATGAGCAGGACCAGCCTGCCGGTATTTTTTGCATTGGCTATAATATCACAGAGTATGTGGACACCCGCAGCAGGCTAGCGGATGCAACAACTGAAATAGCGGTAAAAAATGAAAAGCTAAACGACATCAGTTTTATGCAGTCTCATGTCATTCGCAAGCCGCTGGCTAATATTATGGGTTTGGCGGATATTTTGGAATCTATGAATGTCCAGGGTAATCAAAAAAATATTAATAAAATGATGATTTCCAGTGCGAAAGAACTGGATATGGTCATCCGGAATATTTCAGCTACTGCCGATTGATTTAGGTGGCTACAGTTTTGCAGGCGGTTGAAAAATGGTGTAATAGTTACAACATTAAGCTATCAGGTTTGTTAAACACATATGAAAAATCCATTTGAAAAAGAAGATCATACCGGCCTGATCGTTGGCCTGGCTGTTGGCGTTGCAGCCGGATCGGCTTGGGCTATTTATTCCTGACCAATAAGGGCGCGCAAATCAGTCGGAAATTTAAGGAAGCGGTCAGCGAAAGGCGGCTGCGGTGATCGATAAGAAAACCATCATTCCTAAAAAAGTTGCCAAAGTGTCGAACTATGCGGTCATTAAGGACTAATATGAAAAAAGGAACCACTTTGATCGCATTGCAGCAGGTGCCAGCCTTGCGTGGCTGGCTTATTCCCTTTGGCCAAAAAAGAAAGTGCCGGAGAGCGCAATTGTAGACCCATTCGAAAAAGAACGCTACCTGGGTAAGTGTAACGAAGTGGCCAGGCTACCCAGCCTGATCGAAAAAGACCTGCGCGACCTGACGGAAGAATATAGCCTGAACAAAGACGGCACGATCAAAGTGATCACCCGCGCTTTCAATTCAGTGAAAAACAAACCGGTAGAAGCCACAGGCACCATCAATTCCGAGGTGCTGAAACCGCGGGCAATTAGAGGTCGCCTATTTTCTGCCGATTTATCTGGATTACAATATCCTCGATATTGATGAGCATTACCAGTGTGCGCTGGTATCCGGCAGAGGCATAAGGTATCTGTGGTTACTGTCCCGCGAGAGCAGTATGCCCGAGGAAATGAAACAACGTTTCCTGCAAAAAGCAATTGGACTCGGCTTCGAGATCAGTAAACTGGAATGGATGGATTATTGATAATCCTGCCTGAATTGTTAAAAAACCGATTAGGTGTTCTTCCAGCAGATCTGTGTTGTAATCAGACTGGTTAGTTTGAGGGCTGACGATCATTTCATCATCGCTCACGGTAATGGTCATAGCCGGACCTTCGATGACTTCGGGAATAATACATTGATCACGTCATAGACTTGCTAATATTCGATCGCCAGGTTTGAACCCAGCTTTTCATTGATATAAGTGAATAAATCCGGGAGGCTTGACCAGGCGATTCCGTAGGATGTAAAGCACCGATTTGTTTATCGCTTCAGAGAATGGCAATTAAACTACTATCGCCTGAAGGCGATAGATTTGTAATCGGCTGAAGCCATCTAAAGTCCGTCTGAAACTGTAAAGTCTTCATCGGTTGCATTTTCATCTTGATTCTTGATATACTCCAAGATCATCTCATCTGTTATGTTTCCCGATGTTGCTACAAAGTATCCGCGCGCCCACAAATATCTACCCCAAAATTCGCGCGATAATTGTTTGTTTTCTTGTAGCAACTTGAACGAGCTCTTCCCTTTTAAGTACTGCACTAACTAACTTACTTATCGCCAGATGAGGTGGCACCGAAACAAACAAGTGAACATGATCTTTCGATATATGACCTTTTAGTATTTCGACTTCGTTTTCCTTACAGATAAACCGCAACAACTCTCTAACCCGCTCTGCTACTATCCCAACCATCACTTTCTTCCTATATTTCGTTATCCAAACTATATGGTACTTACAAGCATACGTCGTATGCGAGGTCTTTCGGTAGTTTTGCATACAACAAAGATATTAAACTAAAGTCTTCGCCTGAAGGCGAGGGATTTTCCCCCTGATGTTTATATTAATAGTTAATGAATTGATATGGTCACAGTGTCGCGAAACCAATTGTTCGCTATTCCGGAACGAGGTGATCAATGGCTCCGGAATGTCAATTTTCTCCTTGATGACATTTAAGGATAGTGAGATGTTACTAGCTTGCAGAGCAGCATTTTCAATGTGGTTCATCAATGATAGGCCAATACCTTTCCCCTGAATTCCCGGCAATATATAAATTTTGTGAATTTTCGTTATAGATTGTTGCTCGTAATCGAGTTCATACGAAGCGTAAACAAAATAATCACCATTTTCACTCGCTAGAATAAAGAGATGCCGAGTTCTATTGTCTGTTTTAATAACGCATCCGGATTATACATCCATTCCAGCATATAGGTGATCTGATCTTTAGAAAGTATACTGCCAAATTTATGTGGCCAAGTATCATTCGCTATGCGGTTTATTATTTTGAAATGTTCTTGTTTAGCTATGACTATTTCCATGTTTAAGTATATTGGAAGATGTAACTGTCAAATTAATATTGAGATATTTGTATTTCATACACCTATTAAAAACAAAGATGAACTATAATCCAAAGAAAACGCCAATAGAATGTAATGATATGACAGAAATCAGACTGGAAATAGATCATTTGGATGAATCTATTATTTCATTGATCGGTACGCGTTATGGATATGTTAAAGCAGCAGCAAAATTCAAAAAAAATGTCGCCGATGTTAAGGCACCGGAGCGCTTTAAAGCTATGCTCAGGGAAAGAAGACTGTGGGCCTCCGAAAATGGATTAAACCCGGACGTTATCGAAAAGATATATACCGATCTGGTTAGTTATTTTATTTCAGAAGAAATGCAGCACTGGAAAAAGCGATCGTAAGTTAATATTTATACCTGCTATTGCTGATAGTATAACTTTCCGCTCAATAAAGTTTCTGTCCCTGTTAAGGATTTGTTTCCTGCCGACAAATCTTATAGGCATCGAGGTATATATGATTCAATTAGCCCATTTAATCCCCCGAAATAGCGATGTATCAGTTTTCTGTCTACCTGTGCTTGCCGAGCAATTTTAGTTATGGTTAACCCGTTAAATCCATAAGTCTTAATCACCACTCCAACGGACCCGATTAACCGGCGTTTCGTGTCATTCTTATTTCGTTTCAAAGAATTTTGTAAATCTTCTTTCATAATCGATTATAAATTTCCCAAAATGATTCTTGGACGAAGATATATCCCAATTTTAACTTGTTGACATCATAACTGTTCAACTAAAGGCAAAAAGTATAATTTTAATTTAGCTTGCAAACGGCCAACGTAACGATTGCAAAGAATATCGCTATCTGAATGATATAAAAAATATTAAGTTTAATCACCTTGCCGCTAACCTTTTCACCTGCATCAATATTTTTTTTGGACAAATTGTTTTCGATCTGTTTGAGCTGCTTTCCTCCAAAAAATATTCCATTAAGCGCAAGCACCACGACCAGTAACAATTTTGACTGAAGCCATAACTGATGCAGAAAAATGCCGCCCGTTATCCATGTCAAGCCTATTCCGGAAAGAGTCAATAATATCCCTCCTGCCGTTAAAACTGTAGTTAGGCCTGACATGAGCCTTCTTATTCCACCAACTACCTCCCCGTTAAATTTAAATTGGAAGATCAAAATACGATAAGCTACAAATTCGGTAACCGTCGTTCCGGCCATCAATACAAAGCCGGTAAGATGTGCGATCAGCAGGAGTTGTCTCAGCATTAATATATTCATATCAGGTTGTGGTTTTTTGTGTATCCCTGAATAATAGAAAACTGGTAGTCACCATATAAAATGTGGTTATTCCGTGGACGAGCTGTGAAAGGGCTGGCCCGTGATTCAAGTAAACAAGCAAGCAATCTGTAGCCGGGACAATGATAGCCGCCGTATAGACGTAAGCTGTTGCCTTCCCCATTTTAAAAAAGAGTAAGGGTAAAAGCGCTAAACCGGAAAATATATCACGGATCTCTTTTATCCTACCAAAGGCAAGGTCCGCATTGCTGGACAGCGGAATTCCAAATCCTGCCGCACCGGCTCGCGGAACCAGTATGAACCTAACGCCTATGAAAATAATTCCTACCACGATGAGCAGGGCCATCCAGGATACCGAGCGGAAGCCCCAATGAGCCGTTTCAACTTTTGTTTTCATGTTATAATCTATTTATAACACAAAGGTCATAAACAAAAAATACGCTTTCGTTCACTCAGGTTAATTAATGCTTTCCGGTCAGCCGCTTTCTTATCCGGCTTAATGACTGAGGCTTTATCCCAACATAGGAGGCGATATAGTATTGCGGTATGGGTTGCCCGATCTCGGGGAACTTCGATAAAAAAAGCTGATAGCGAGCTTCGGGCGGATCATTATAAAGCGACCGCACTTGGTAGATCAGGTTGATATAAACCCATCTAATGATCCTTCAAAAACAACGGAAGACCAGTTTTCATTCGTTTCAAAACTACGTACCGGTTTAAACTCATCAACGGCAGTTGCGGCAGCACTTAGCATAGTGGCGGCTTTTCCTATTCCTTCGACGGGTTGTTTGCCTGCCGGGGGCATTACTGTAACGTTAGTTGTAAATGTTGCGCCTACATTACTTTTATTGCCTGCGGCAACTGCAACAGCGTAGTTATTTATGATCGTATTCATTATATTAGTTTTAATGTTCGTCAATTTTTGGTGATTAATCTTTCAAAAGCATGCGTAATGGACTTAGTGGTGCCAATGGGATCAGTTCAAAATCCATCATTCGGGCCACGCCCAAAGGCAGTGCTTTCATTATTTTTCAGATTTGTCTTTATCGCTGAGGTTAAGCAGGAATACTGCGCCGCTTGCATCAGGCTTTACCCACCATTGATCAATAATCCCATCCAGATAAAGCCTTACCGTAGCCGGTACTTCTGCCGTGATTACAGCTGTTCTTGTGGCTGAGTCAATGGCTTTTGCTATTAAGCCGCCGATGGCTAAAATTTTTGTAAACTGGCTGACAAATGGGAAATAAAAAAGCCCAGGGGGTGGCCAAACAAATAATTTTATAGAAAATCATCTGGCCACGTGAGCAGCCACCCCTGAGCTATGCAAATATATGCAAAGTTAAATCTGCACAGCAATTAAAGCAGCTAACTAAATGTTGCTGCTTTTTTATTAGCCCATCTCTGCTATGCGATAAACCCATACAATATTTATTTGCCATAATATTTAATCATAAGAGACATTCAAGAAAAATAATTAACTCATAATAACAATTTAAATGATTTTAGCGTTAGAAAGTCTGATTAGCAATTAGCTAATTTCAACTACATGAATAAAGAATTAATAGGTGCAGATTTGAAAGCACGCCGTAAAGAGAGAAAAATAACGCAAAGGGAACTTGCCGCTATGCTTAATGTAAAAGATGATACTATCCGGAACGTTGAAAATGGAGTATCTTTCATTTCTATGAAGAGACTAATGCAAATTTGCGAAGCCTTAGATATGGAGGTTTCAGTAACTCCAATTAAGAGGGCCAAGTCGGCTTAAGGGATCTTAAAAGCACGCCACATACTCCATCCCAACAACAAAAGCCGGCTCCCTACAAACCGGCTTTTACTCTAACTAATTACCACGGCACTAAACCTTTGTGCTTGTACGAGGTAGGGTTATAGAAGGTTGCAATTTATTCTCATTAAAGACAATTTTTAAGCTTTTACGGGCAATTTGTACAGTAAACAAACATCACTAGGGACGTTTCGCCCTACTTAGCTTTGATGGGCAGTGTTCCCTTGTTGGGTTTGCCTCAATGATTTTATATATTTACGATATGAATAAAGAACTACTCGAAAAATTACTATTAACTACCCTCACGCCCTATTTGTTAATGAGCGATGAGGTAGCCGATATACACTTGAAAAACGTTAACTTATCTATTAATGATAGAGTTGGGGATTCAATGGATGGGTTACAGGTTATTATTTTTGATAATCTGCTGCCCCGCCATTTTCACGTTAAAAATAAAGATGGCAGTCTTAATGCAAAATTTACTATTGATGGCTGTAAGTATTTGAGCGGGGAAATCAGTGATGCTGATTTGAAAAAAATAGAATTATTTGCTAAAAGCAATAAAGGTGAAATTATTTTACATACTATCCTATCACCTTATATTGGGTAAAACATGATGCTTATCGGCAATGTGCCCGGAGCGCTTTGATTGCCTGATGAATCACTCACCCCCGCAAACAAAGAAAGCCGGCTACAACACCGGCTTTCACATTTAAACTGAATCATGACACCAAACCCATGTGCTTATACGGGGCTTGGTGTGGGAAGGTTGCACGTTAAATTATCTTACCATTAGCCCCCTAAACTCCCTGCGGCTGCCTACCCGGATAACATTAACTCGCAATTTTCATCAATACATCCCGTGTCAGGCACTTCGTTAAGAATCCTGATACGTACTTATTTTCTATAGCCTTACGAACATCGCGAGGATCTAACGATGAGGATAACATGAAAATTTTTGTATGCGCTTTATCGATATCCAGTTGATCATATTCAGCTAAAAATTCAAACCCACTCATTTCGGGCATACGAATATCCAAGAAAATGATATCAGGCTTGATCTTCCCGCTACTTAAAAGTAAAAGGGCTTTTTCAGGAGCTTCGGTTATAACAACTTCAATCGCAAAATTGTCCATTTTAATAATCTCTGAATTTATTAAATTGTCCAAATGACTATCGTCTATGAGTAAGCAGGTACGAAATGGGGTTTTCATGGTGTATTTTTAACCTAGGTAACCAATTGTGTGCCACAACGTAAATTGAGACGGTAATGTTACCAAATTTTTCCATTAGCCCCTAAGCTCCCACTAGCCGAGCCGATATTTTTATCCATCGAGGTGAGTAAGACCCTCACTTCGCAAAGAATGGCTGGCCATGGTATTTGGTGTGATGGTTAGCATGAACTTTACGGAATAAAATTATCATCAATCAATATCCCGCTAACAAAGAGCATATAGCGATAAGTGCCACCAGGATAAGTATATTGAACGACCGTTGATTTACCTGCCGCCCAAGTCAACCCTCCATCACGAACTACTAAAGATTGACTAGCGTCTAATTGTACTAACCCGCCCGATAAAATATTAGCATCTGCCCCTGCGTCATCTGTTGTGAATATACCTTGTGAAGTAATACATGCACCGAAGGGTGGCGAAATCAGGCGATCTGATTGTTTGGCTGCCTCATTATCTCAGAGGGCAATTGAGCGCCTGATTGCTTTATATGATTTAACAGCCTGTCGCTCATATCGCAAATACCGCCACCAGTGCAATAAATATTATCAGCGATCTTATGACTTTTAAGTGAATTATCATCTTTAAATTTCCAGTTGACAATCTCTCCGTTAAGCGAAGATCCGGCTCCACTGCTTTTGTCCTTGATCGCGTAAATATTTTCGCCCCAACGGCCTAACCCTAATATTGTAAATGACATAGGTTTTAATCTAAGTTCGGTTTATTGGATTTCCTACTTACAAAATGGATACCTGTTTTGTATTCAATAACACTAGTGAACAGATATTGGCCGCACGCTATTTTGACATCGGCCTCATGCATTATTTGTTTCCAGGTCAGATAGTATTTTCTGATATCGCAATATTAGGAGTCGGTGCCTTCGCTATGGTGGTAGATATCGACGTTTACGCCACTAGGGATATCTCGTTTTCGCGGAGTTTATCAATATTATGAGCCTGGGTTAATGTAACCAGCCGTCATTATCCCGCCCTGTATCCATCCCGGTAGGTTAGCCATGTGTGTGATCATTACAACTGCATGTTTTTAAATACCTCATCTATTTCGGATTGCGGTGTTCGCCGGGCCCTGGGACGTAATTGCCCTGCTTTTTAAAGCTTGGTATTATTTCACCGGCAATATCATCCAGCTCTCTGTCTGTCAGGTTTGAGCTGGCTCCCTTCTCAGGTTCGGTGCCGGTTATCTCGGCAACCCAACCCATAAAGTCGGCTCTGTCTGCAAAATCCAAACGGTCAATGTGTTGGATCGCCCTGCTCTTTGCCTCTTCAGATTGGCCTTGCATGCGCGAAAGAATAATTTCATTCCGCATTTCAATTTACTGCTCTCTATCTGTCATTTTTTAATACCTCAAATGTGTCAAACTGTAAATTGTCGAATGTTGCCTCCTTAAGGAGTATCATGCGGTCTTTGTCATCTCCGAACACAGGTTGGCGGTGTAATTCCAGAGTACCCTCTTTGCCTGCTTTAGGCAGCCGTGCATACACGTAGTAAGGCTCAGGTGATGGCCTGATACTAAATAGGCTGGCTTTATATCGTAGGATAGATTGTCACCTACCACTTTACCGCTGCCCAGGCCAGTGCTTAGCTTTTTAAGATCATCAAACCCACCGAACGTTTTAACAAGGCCAAGAAATTTTATTTTAGGCGCTATTGGCGCTGTTATCGTTTTTTGCATGTTTAGCGGTTGAATTGGTTTTGCATTCTTTTTTGGCTTTCGAGATAGCCGGCTGCCCATTTAACGGTTTCGGGTATTATTTTAACCTGCTTGTCCTTTGGGCATTTAAAGAACTGGTTTATATGGGCGTCAACTTGGTAGCCGCGACCGCCATTCATATCATAAACACTCATGGGCATACCCAACGTAAACAGGGCACTTCTAACGATGCTTGCATGTTCAATAGCGCGGTGTAGATCAAATGATCGGCTTCGGTTTCCACATACAGGTGGCAATAGCTTTCTAAAAGCTGCTCCTTTGTTTTATCAGATATGCATAACTCGCCGCCAATAAGAGACAGCCGCTTTGCCGTCAAGAACATGGTACGGTCTTTATCCAATCCGTATGGACTCGGTGCCGCATCAGTATTAACAAATGCCGAACATGCCCTTATGAAGTTAGCTATCGTTTCCTCGGTACCGGCCAGCACTATGCGCTTTAATGTTGAGTTTTTAACCAGCGTTTTGTCCAGGTGATCACTCAGTGATTTTCTATAGTTATCGATAACCGTGTTATGATTACCGGCAATTATGTCAATAAAAATATCATTGGTGATTGAACCTATTTCGAATTGATCAAACGCTTCCACTACCGGCGCAAATGTTGCTCGAAACTTTCGCAGATCCCCGCAAATGCTTTTCAGCAAATCGTTATCTTGTTTAATTAATGTTCTGTCCATAATTATATCGCAGTTAATTGTGTGGCCTTACGATCCGCATAGGTAACAGCGGCTCTAACAATGCCAGGGTTGATAGTTATTTGCTTGTTTGTAGCTATAGTAAGGAAATTACTCAAGTAAGCTTTAGCGTTGCTTCCTGGTTTCCCGTCGGGTGGAGTAAATGGTATACCTAATGTCTCAAGTTTGCCCTGAATACCGCTAAACTGTCGGCAAGAGTCTGCGCAAGGGTTGTTAATTGGCCTTCGGTAACAGTGTCAGTATAAACCGGCAGTAAGAGTCCGCGATCGTTTCTTTGGCCTGATCCGATATAGCCAGTTGATTATTTACTAAGGAAATATCCGCAACTTTTAATTTACCATCACGAGGTGTATAACGGACTTCATATTGTGGCTTGGCTTCGGCATTGGCAAAATCCCGAACGGCAAGGTAAAATCTGTCATAGGTCCTACTATAAGCCCCGTTTCCACGTACTCCGATATATCTGATATAAGAGAGGTGGCTAATAAGTTATCTATCACATTAGCATGATAACGCTGCACGATAGGCTCCGCATTGCCGGCTTTAATCAAAGCAAAGTCAGCATCGGAAATATTGCCAGAGCCGACAGCCGAATAGGTGGTCTTTACACGCTCGAATAAGGGAACGAAGTATTTAATGTCTGACATGATTGCGTTTAAAAGCCTGTCGTCCTGGCTTACTAGTAATTTGCTCATTATGCTATAAGTTTTTTAGTAGGATACATCACACCGGCAAGGCCTATAAACAATTCCCTTTTTACCTCAGGACTGCCATTGATAAGCTCGTCTTCGATGGCAGATAATGCTTTTTCGAGTAAGCCTTCAAGAAGTTGTTTTATTCGCTTTGCATGGGTGTTGCCGCTTGGGTTACCGCTGGTTCCTGATTTAATGATGTGCTGTTTGCTCCCATTGGATGTATGATTTTTTCATCCCGGTGGTGTTGATTTCTCTTTTGAACGGCTTAGAGAGAATTGCTAACGATTGCAAGGCAGATGCTTATATTAATAAGCCTTTTAATATTGATGTGCTTACAAATACCATCGATACATTTCTTCGCGGAAATCAAACGCTTGGACCTGTCGCTTAACTACTTGCCTAATTATCTACCACCAATAGAAAATAATTTTCTTCTTTCTTTAACATTTAACCATACTGGCCCGGTTTTCGTGGAAAATGAATAATACAAACTGCCACCATGAAAGGAAAGATTCTCGTACTTGAAGATGATGAAGACATCGTTTCTTTAATCACAATTATTTTGGAGGACAATGGGTATGAAATTAAGGCATTACTATCTGGTGATACCGTCTTCGAAGAAATTGATATGTTCAAACCTAATTTGGTTTTAATGGACATTATGTTAGGAACGATGGATGGAAGAGAGATTTGTAGAAAAATAAAATCTGTATATCGGCAACCGGTCATTTTAATTTCAGCCAGTTACAAGATTAAGAGTACATTAAAGCCGCCTGGAGCGCCTGACGATTTTATAGCCAAGCCGTTTGACATTGATCACCTTCTATTCAAGGTTGCGGAACATTGCGCCATTACTGGCCCGGGCAATTAATCCAATAACTTTCGCAAACAATTTCGCATTTCACTCCTTAAGTAATTAGATTTTTTTCAAATAATAAATGTACCCCTTTAGCTGCCCGGTCTCCAACGGGGCAGCTTTTTTATTTCCCAGATAGTTTGTATTATAGCAGGCTGAAGTTTGGTTTTTCGAGTGTTTTCATTATGTTTGTATTTGAGTAGAGTTTTTCAATTAGGGCTCCTGTTTGGTGTAATAACTGGCAGGAGCTTTTTTATTTAATTCGTAATGCTTTTATTGTCCTGAATTATTACTAAATTTGAGTTCATATACTATTTTTAAATTGCTCCTGTGCCCGGGCAGGCCCAGGGGCTTTTTTATTCTACCCTGATTATGTCCATTGTATATAAATCTCTATAGTACAGTTTGTTTTATATTCCGGAGCCATTGATCACCTCGTTCCGGAATAGCGAACAATTGGTTCCGATACGCATTGACCATATCAATTCACTGACGATTAATTGTCATTTTCTAAAGCTATTACACAAATCGGTGCTTTACATCCTACGGAATCGCCTGGTCAAGCCTCCCGGATTATCCATAGAAAGAGCAGATTTGAGGATTGTGCTTTACATAGAATTTGGGCAAAGCCTTATTCTAATATGGCGTTTTGTTATTGAAAATTATCGATCACCTTAAAATCTTGGAATTTGAGGTGCCGCTTAAATTTGGCATTAAACATCTTGAGAACATAAAATCTGTATAGGATTTTTTTGGAGTATCAATTTAAGAAATAGTCCTATATCAAGAAATTTACATGTCCATTTTTATTAAATAAATGAACATGTGTATTCGATTCGTCCATTATGTGATAGGAAAGGCGGAAACGTTAATAGGCGTCTTGATTATGCATAGAATTATGTCGTTACTATATTTCATTTTTTTAAAGCTTCCCACGGGTTCCAATAGTTTAAAAACATCGATTTAATAAGTAAATATAATAAATGACTTATATTAAATAATAAACTAATAGCCAACCAGAAGTTGAAAATGACCCATATACAATTCCCAAAATAACATAATCGAAAGTTTTTTTGTAATTTTGTTATAAAGAGGACAAGTCATGAAAAAAACAGGTATTCAAGCAGGTTGAGAAACCCAACACTCCTTCTTTAAAGTAAAAACACATTCTATTACCGAAATTTTAGCTGCCGGGGGCGCTACTGGGTTCGCTGCCAAAATGGATAAAAAATCGCAAAATCTCGCGGCGCGCCTTAAAGATTTCCCAAAGGAAGCTTTCCTAATAGATGACGAAGCATAATCAGCATTGGAACCGCTAAAAAACAGTAAATGAATTTATTGTTTGATACAAACATCCTTATCCATCTTGCCAAGGATTACTCCTTAAAATTACTACAACGTGTTAACCACAATAACGATAGATATTCATATCGGTTGCTACAGTAGCTGAATTAAAATTCATTGCTCTGCAAAACGGCTGGGGAGCGAAAAAGCAGGGGTTGGTTGATGTTCTACTAGACGAGATGCTGGTTATTGAAATTAATAAAAATCTCATTGACACTTATGCTGAGATAGACGCCTACTCTCAATGTAAAATCCGTCTTTCAATGATTACCCAAATACTGCCCGTAATATGGGCAAGAATGATCTTTGTATTGCTTCCACGGCCGCTTTACTTGGTCTGATGCTCATGACTACGGATGCTGATTTCGATCATCTTAACAAAGTATTTTTCGAAATTCACAAAATGGATCCAGCGGATCTCAAAATTTAAAAACTTCAAATAATATTGACAGCTTTGGCAATACTGTTACCGATAAATAATTTATTAACATATTCCAATCGCTTACGATGCACAGCAATATTAACAGGATATCCATATAGTAAACAAATCTGTCATCTTGTTCGCATTAAAGTTTCTAATATTCTACACAGCATGTAGAATATTGACAGGTAAGCTTAATATATCCGACATTAAGGATAAGCAAACTATTTGCGCAGTTTTGCCGTTGATAAATTTTAAGCTGCCTATGTATTTCTTAAACCTCAAAGCATTTCATCCAACCGTTGGTGTCAATACAAATAACAATAGTAAATATCCGTTCCTGCAATCAACCGATAGTCTATTAGGACCTGATGATTTTCACTTCAACTTTGACAGCAGCTTTCTTTCTGACAAGATTGAACTGAATGAAGGCCAGCAATTTTATGTGAGTGAACCTAATTTGCTGAAGGTTTTTAAGAATACATTACCGGCAGATAACAAGATACCGGTCAATAACATCAAGCCAATTGAAGAAGCTTACACTAAAGAATTGGCAGGACTGTTTTATAATGGGTATACAACTGGCTCTGCGCAGTTTTATGAGGAGATCGACCAGGCTTTTTTATCCCTGGAGCTGGAGCAGAAAAAGCAGTCCTTCCGGGATTTTATTTCTTACTGCTATGCCAATCTATATTTGAAGGCTTTGCCATTCCTGAAGTACTATATGCATTAGGCTATATACAGGCATCACTGGTGAAAGGATTCCAGGAATACAGTAACCTAAAAAGCTTGAAGGAAACACAACTGCCGCCGCCGGTAGTCAAAGTTTATCCTATTGTCAAAATGCCTGAGCCGGAAGTAAAACCGGAACCGATAGCTGAAGCACCAGTAGAACCTGCGCTGAAACCCGCACCGCCGCAGATTGCAGCTACTTATTTTAATAATCATATTTCTTTACGATACCCCGCCAATAATATATTTGACCTTTGGTGTACCTTACTGGATGTACAGGTTTGCCAGTTGATGCAGGTGCCACAGGCTTTTAGCAATGAAAACGAGATCAAAAACTTGCTGGGAAGGCTTTTTCAATTAGATGACCAGAAACAAATTTGGGTGGTAAGCAATAGCACACATTTTTATCAAACGGCACCGGGCTATCAAAATCTGTTATGCCTTTTGATGCACGCTACTTATAAGCTGAATACAACTTACCTGAAAGTACCGCAGATGAAATACTGCGAGTTGCTTAAATCCAACTTCTCTCCCTTTGATACCTACGAATCAGTTGGTGACATTCAGTGGATAATCTGCGAGGCTTGACCAAGCGATTCCGTAGGATGTAAAGCATCGATTTGTGTAATCCTTAGAAAATGGCAATTAGTAGTCAATGAATTGATATGGTAAAAGTGTCGCGGAACCAATTGTTCGCTATTCCGGAACGAGGTGATCAATGGTTCCGGAATATCAAGATATACCTCTAATACATATGATTCAGTTAATTTCAATACCGTTCATTATGGGGATACTTTTCATAAATTTTCCAGGCGTGTTAATCGTTTAACAAATATCATCCTTTTTTTTGCACTTTTCTAACAGTATTACCATCTCTTTTGTATGTTATTATATATTCTAAATAGAGACTATACAATACATAATTGTGATGGGACGCCAACCAATTGGATAGCAATTTTAATTTGTACACACCTAAGGAAGAATCCTGCAAAAAACCTTTGCTCTATAATTGCCTAGCTTCTTACCAAACAACTTTGAAGTAACGAGATTCGATATCATTTCGGTAAGACCCTATCAGCCATTTTAACAAGCATTATTTAAGCCAAAATGGATTTTAACACGATCCTTGGGTTGTCGATTTGAGCGGATTTTATTTTCTCCGAAAAGAGTTGCAATGCCTACTGGCAACACCTTGAAATAATTAAAAATTCTATTCGAAAAGACATCTAAACTCCAAAAACCAATCAATAATCAATGCAAGCCCGGTTGACCTTCACACCATTCTTCAGTGTTCTTTAATTTCATGCCATGGGAGTGTACAAGGGGCTTAATTTGCACTGCTGCTAGCTACATCTGCCCCGAAATAAAATCAACTGCTATTAGCTAGAGAATCGTCAGCATGCGTCTTAAGTTTCCAGTTTACTTGGCTTTAGCTGAAATTTTAGATCAATTTTACCAAAAAATAAGCAGTAACTTATGACCATATTTGACATGTACCCAGCAATGAAGACGAATAATTATAAATATCATTTTAATAGGCAAGGTTTATAAATTTTAGCTAGCTAGGGTTATTCATTAAAAAGGATATTTTGGCTAATAATTCAAATTAATAAGGAAATTATACCTATTTTATTTAATATTATAAATATTTTTGTTTTAGTTAAAACATTTACTATTGAAATAGCGTATTTATCTTTAATAAAACGTTATTGCTTTAAATTACGCAATATTAATTGCTGAAATAATATTCAAGATTTCTTAGGAAAATACAAACCACTTAATTATCAATTACGTATTTAATAACGATGCCTTTATCAGCGAGTAATCAATCAGACCTTTAAATTAATATGAAAAATGTAAAGAATATTTTTAGTGAGTACAAAGTATTCTGCGGAGAATTAAGTGGCGTCGATTTTAGCCGGAAAACAGTTGTTAACACTATTAATCAATATTCTTTTTGTATTGCCGAGCAAGACTCAAATTTTAAAAATGCTTTGATAAGTTCTGATATTCTTTTACCAGATGGAATTGGTATCGTTGTAGCAATAAAATCCACTTTGGGAACGAGTTTGAAAAAAATATCGGGTACTGATTTGCATAATTACCTTATAAATGAACTAAATAAAAACTCGGGTTCTTGCTTTTATTTAGGATCATCAAAAAACACACTGGAAAAAATTAGTAACCGAATCAAATCGGAGCTTCCAAATATTAAAGTTAACTACTTCTCCCCCCCTTTTAAAGATGATTTTTCAAAAGAAGAAAATGAGGAAATGGTTCAAAAAATAAATGAAAGTAACCCCGACGTATTATTTGTCGGAATGACCGCACCTAAACAGGAAAAGTGGGTTAATGAGCATAAATACCAGGTTAATGCAAAGATAGTATGTTCAATTGGGGCTGTCTTCGACTTCTACGCTGGAACGGTAAAGCGTCCCAAAGAAGTGTGGATTAATTTAGGTTTAGAATGGTTTATTAGGCTTTGTAAAGAGCCAAAACGTATGTGGAAACGATACATGTACTACGGCCCAATCTTTATGTATAAAGTGGTTAAAGAAATAGCGAAAAATGATTTCATAACTATAACTACTGATAATCATGATTAAAAATAGGTAATATAATCATAAAAAGAAATTACGATTTTGATGCTGTCACGGCGCGGGTGAGCATCAGTGATTTATCAATAAGCCAATTCAAACATTTAATTTTATTGCTTAAATGATTATTGGTTAGCTTTACTTCTGCCAACTCAATCATAGTTTTCGAATATTTTAATTTTGCATTCTGAATTTGCCTACCCAAGGCTCTTCCACAATATATGGCATTAATAACGTTATAGCAATTACACTGCAGTGGCAGGGTTATTATAGATTATATAGTAAAAGAGTTCTAGCGACCTCCTAATTGTGTTTAGAGTTATATAATTTAAAGCAAACACCGGAATATTTATTGAGATTATTCAAATATTTAATAAAAGACTCCGCTTTGAATGCGATTCAAAATTATTGAAAAAAAATTTATAAAATTGTAACCTTATTTCATAGCCAACGTAAAAACGTTCATAGATTTGATTTATGATTAGCTATATTATGTTTAAGGCGATACTACGCTCAGCACTGATTACTTCAATTATAGTCTTAATTGGATTTGGATTATGGCATTACACCATTGTTACGTTCATAGCACTTTTTTTCACTTGGCTGTCTTTTATGTTTTACACTGACCCACCAGAAGATTGGGATATATAAAACGGCCTATACTTTGATTGGCGTCAATTTTTTTAAATATTGATTATTTACTAAGATGGGATTATAATTTTTATAAAAAACGTTGATCAAATACTTATAAGTACCGTTCCGGAAAAAGTTCGAAGTTTAAATATTTTTTATTAGAATCTGATAAATAGTGCTTGATTAATAAATGGTGATAAATGGAAATTTTTTTTATACATTTATTTCTACTTAAACTGAACGCTGCCTACCGAAACGCTTTAATTTCAATTCAACTAAATACATTAAAATGAATAAGGGCTCAATTTATTACAACGTGCCCGGAGTGATACCGACTTACTACACTTCCATACTGAACTAAAATTTTCCGATGTAGAATAGGGTAGCTAAGTAAAAATTACTAGAATACTGATGTTATATTGTAGACCTAATCCTTCTAAATAAGATAAATGAGGTTATAATAATTAAGAAAAAATATAATTGAAATGAATGTTTCCAAATAGCATTTTTGTGTTCAACGTAGAGTCGATAAAGATCTGATGATGTTTTGGATATTTAGATTTTGAATGGTTGTTAAATTGTGTCTTAACCCTACAAATATGGCGGCGATCCGCGGAAAATATTTTTTTTATTGAAGAAAATGTTAAAAGATATAATAAAAAATTTCTAGGCAACAAATTAATTTATGTTTTTAATTTATATTGTTCCTTTTAACGGCCTTGTCATAAATATTTAATAACTCATAGAGATTTTTGTCAGGAGCGTAATTTTCGATATAATTATTAAGTGCATTGTTTTGATATCCCAATTTCTCTATTGGGGTTAAACGGTCATAGTAGTCTATTTTTTGTTGTAGATCGACTTCATCACCAGGTGTAAAATGCAAACCGCTATATTTTTCTACTATTGTGTATTCTAACTGACCAAGATTCGATGCAATTACAGGTGTACTTGAGGCAAAGGCTTCGATAATTACCATCCCGAAGGTCTCAAACCAAAGTGAAGGAAATATTAAAGCAATGGCCCTAGATAACAATTCGTTAGCTGTATCTTTATCCACATGCCCTAAAAAAGTTATATTATTATAATTTAAGGCATGTGCTTCCACTTCTTTGCTTAATGGCCCAGTGCCAGCTATTATTAACTTAAGTCCATTATTTGCAAACGCTTTCAATAACGTCAATATCCCTTTCTCCTCAGTAAGCCTACCTAAATATAGATAATAGTCGGCCTTCTCAGTCTTAATTTTTGCGGGATAACAAAAGTTTGGTTTAATCATAATATTGGCTACGAGGTCCTTGTATTTTGAATCCAAAAATATTTTTTTGGTGTGTTCACCCAAAGCTATAAACTTTGCAGCATTTTGCCATGTGCCGAGTTTTTGATGTAACCACATAGAGCAGCTGACCCAAAATGTAAGTACTTTCGAGTTTAGGTACACGCCCTTTAGTACGGCTTTCCAAGAAAACGATTTTTTCACTGATTCGAAAAAGAAATTACCGTTATGAAACAACGTTGCTGAAGGGCACAATAAACGGTAGTTATGTAGAGTGATAACAAAAGGAACTTTCTTTTTTTTTAGTGCATACACTATCGAAGGTGAACCGGCAAAATGTAGATTATGTATATGCACTACATCTGGTTTAAAATTGGCAATTGTTTTTACAGTCTTATTGTATGATTTGTAATTGAAGAAAAGTTGTAGCACCTTGAATAAGGTCTTGCCGGTATTTGAAAATTTTAATAATTCTACGTTTTCACCATTTGATTTTAATAATTCCATTTCGTTCGCAACAACAACATCTTCTCCACCCTGTAATTTATAAGTCGTATGAATTATTAGTATTTTCATGAGATAATTTTTAGATGCCCTGTTGTGCTTTTTTTGTAAGATTAGCAAACTTAATAAACTCATTAGTCAATTTCCTGGTAACTAAAGTCGGCAGGGCGAAAGTCTTTTTAATCTGTTTTTCAAGATTTGGTACAATCAAATCAGCTTCGCAAAATTTGAATACTCTTTTGTTACTTTTATCAATATTAGTTTTTAAAAAATCCACACCGAAGTTGTTAGTTGACTCGTCATCAAATCCAATATTTTTTGTCTTTGACACAGTGGGATAAATAACTTTTAATCGATTTTCGGCTATATGAACCTGAAGCTGCACATCCCAAGTAGAGATTTTTCCGCTAATTTGCTTCTTGATCATTCTGCCCAAATCATATCCTTCAGCATTTAAACGCTTCATAAAATTTGGAGAGGTGTCTATTAAACGTTGTAGCTCACGTTCATTCCATATTACGTTTGTAAATCTGCTTGACCAACTGGCCCAGCCGGACGAGCAAAAACGTTTATAGACAATAGTGTCATAAATGTAGTTTTTTGCTTTTATAGGCGTGACGAAGCCCGTGACGCAAAAGATCGCCTTTTTTTCTTTATAAAAATCTAATGCGTCCAATAAAAACCTGATGTAATTAGATGATGCAACGACATCATCTTCTATGACTATAAATCTTTCATAATTCGTCGTTAAAAATTCAAGGCCTTTCATAAAGTTCGGGCCAGTACTCAAATTCTCGCGCCTATATTTTTTTATAAGGCTTTTAAATCCGATGATAGAGTTGATGTATTCACGGGTTTCTAAAACGCCTTGTTTATCGTGGTTACTCTTATATCCATCACTAAAAAAAACAATATCCATATCACTACATTCTGGATTTGTAAGTAACGACTCAACAACTTCTTTCAATTTATTTGCCCTTTTGTAGCAAAAAACGGCTATTATAATCTTTTCCACAATTTTTTACAATTTAAGAAATCTACTTTAATTTGTCCCATATTACGGGAAATAATGTTTTGGCCCATAATTTAACAAAAGCGGTGGGTAAGTGTGACGGGAAATGCTGCTTTATAAAATATAGATATTCATTATATGCCAGTCCTTTGGGACTCTTGAGATATTTGATCCTATCGACTAATGTTGTATCGGCAGATTTCCAATTATTCCCGTGATCATCAGTACAAAAACCAACAATGCCAGGTATAACTATAATCTTGTAACCTGCTTTTCTTGCTCTTAAAGTATAGTCGAGATCGGCTATACTATGGGTATATTTTTGAGAAAGAATTCCAATTTCTGTCACTACCTGCTCAGGTACCAGCATAATATTTGCATTGGCCATGTCACATTCTAAGTACTCCGTGTCACTGTAAAATGTATGGTATTTAATGCTTTTTTTATTATACAATTTTTGCCCGCCATATGAAATTTGACCGCTAATTCTATCTTTAGTGGTACCTATACAAATGGCACGTTTTTGAGCTGTATTTTCTTTATTAAATCGTAAAAGCTCACTAATAGCATCATGATTTAAAATTGTATCGTCGTTTAGCAGCAAATAATAATCCGGCTTAAATTTTAAAGCTTCATTCCACGTATTACGCATGCCACCGGCCCAGAAGAGTGAACCGCTACCTTCAAATAAATTCACCACTGGAAATTGTTTCCTTATCATATTAGGCGTTCCATCGGTAGAGTTATCGTCGGTCAAAAAAACGTCGAAAGTAATATCAGTACCTAATTCTTGGGCAAAAAGACTATTTAAGCAGCTTAAGGTTTTCTCTTTGCGGTTGAACGTTGCCAAAAGTACACTGATTTTTATCATGACGAATGCAGTTAAAATTTATTTAAAATATCTTTTTACCCTCTTCAAAGATGCGCGGTAATAACTTACAAAATAATATTTGATTTTTTTTCCAAACGTCAATTTGGGTACACCCAATTTTTCTTGTATTTTATTTAAATAATCATCTAGTGGTAAATTCAAGCCATAATTTTCCTTTTCGATAAATAAATTATACAAATCTGCCAGTCCATAGGTCTTTTCAGATGGAAGATGCCACAATATCAAATTCGGATCAGTCAGTTCCACATTTCTGTAGAATACAGGATTGGTCCAGATGCGTTTCATCAAGGTGCGGCTAGGGTTTGCAAAAAAGTTATTTTTATAATAAATGTAACTTAGGGTTTGCGCCTCTTCGTTAAACTTCGGCAAACCAACCGCAAACCTCCTTTTCAATTCAGGCCAAAGTTTCACAAAATCATTAAAAATAGTCCTTATGTTTATAACACTAGCCAATAAAAATTCGCCTAAATGATAACCCGGTATTTCATTGATAGTTTTATTTAGCAAATCTTCATAAAGCACCTTCATTTCCTTACATGATAGGCCATGTATTACTAAATCGGTGGAACAATCGTCTTCGAATGACATAAAACCAGTAACTTCAGCTAAATTAAACAATTTAGCTGCCGGTCTAAGAAAGATACAATCCGAGTCTACAACCAGATATTTGTCGGTACCGTTCTTATTATGTTTAACGATATATTCGAGTATGGAAAACTCATAAAACTGGTTTTGAAACAGCTCAAAGTAGCCTTTAGGGGTTTTATATTTGAAATCAGTATAAATAATTTCAACTTGTAGGTCCTCAAAGATTTTAGCCACTTCTTTTCCATCAACTTCCGGCAACCGCTTCACGTTGGTAAAGAATACATGTCGCTCGTTTTTATTAAATCGTCTACTGGTAACAAAAAATAAAATCGCGCATCTCCAGTATATATTTTGATGTTTTTGACTGGAAGATTTTTGGCCGGTTTGAGGAAAAATACTTTCCTCACCTTCTTTATCGGCACAAAACCAAGTGCATATGTAATTCATTTAATTAGTTTTTGAAAATTTTATATTTTTCCTTGATTATGACTTGTTATTCCCAACTTAAGTAATTTCTAACTCTTTTACCTCAGCAGCATCGACTATATCCTCATCTTTCTCAAGGTAATATAGACATAAACCTACATGACCCCAAAAAATTAAAGGCAATACATAGCTAAAGGAAAAAATAAGGCCAGATGTACAAAATGAAATCAAAACAACTGCTTCCTGATTTAGCTTTTTACTAAAAGCCTTAAATGCCAAGTAAATCAAAATCCAATATTTTAAAACAATGCCTGCTACCCCATGATAAAAAAGCATTTCTATATATCCCTCATGAAAATGCTGGCCGGATTTCGGCGGCCACCAATCTACCAATGGATTTGGCATGTCAAATCCATCGAACGTCCAACCAAAAACCGGCCTTTGCAAAAAAAGTTTAAAATATGCCTCGCGTTGTTGCGCACGGAAGTGCCCAGTTCCACCTTCCCGGTTAGGATCTAAAATTTCACTAAATCTATCAGTAAAGGTGCTAATAACATTTGGTGCTATGCTTGATAATACAAGAATTGTAATGATAAACGCAATCAAAGTTAATATAATGAGGTTAATTGCCTTAGGCAGATGCAGAACATTGTTCCGCACGCCCATAAACATAAAAATCAACGTAGCAAATATGGTGCTTGCCCAAACAGAGCGATGCTGATGTACTAAAATTACTGTCAGGCAAAATAAAAAAACAAGTAAATATTTTATTTTAAAAGATCTCAGCATTTTACTTAACGACCATAAAAACGGAATTATGATCATAAATATAGATCGCGCATGAATAATTCTGGTATCGCCAGAAAATGGCCCGTAATCTTTCATTTCAACGCTATTCAAACTAAAGTTAAAGCCGCGCCCGTATATAACCATTACTAATACATACACTCCAAGATAAAACTTGGCAATAAAATCTAATAAATCAAGCTCAAGCGTGCGGCAAATTACTTTTATGTAAATAGCGAAAACGACCGGAAATAAAATCGTAAATAACGTAAATTGTTGAAATAAAGTTCCGAATTTGAATACAGATTCTAGGATCAGCCTTAACATTACAAATAAAAATGCTCCGATATAAATCTTCTCATTTCGCTTTAAATCCATGAAATGATAAAGTACAGTACCTAAAATGACCAAACTCATTAACTTCTCAATAGCAAGAAGTATGGTTGAAATTGGCAAAACCAACCAGGAAAAAATATTTTCCATCATTAAATACGAAAAAAATATCACGAGAAACTCTCTAACGTAAAACTGATAGCCGAATATTTTAATTACGCGGTTCATTTAATTATTTATTGCCCTTTGTAAACGATTTAAAGTATTTTACAACCCGATTTTTAATTTTTGGAAAAATGTGTGATAACTGTATAATATCTAATAAAAAATTGAGCCTTTTTGCTCTGACATCATTCCGGTCGTCAACCCACAATATTTTCTTTTCACCATGTAAATACATGCTTTGTAAAATGTTTTCCTTTTCAGGAATGATCTCTCGGTATATCTCAGCTTTTTTGTCTACCAACTCTTTATTGATATATCCTAAATGTTTTAGCCTAAAATGTGTATTCCTCTTTAGGCCGTTTATCCCTTTAACGTTTGGTGAATCAATAATCAAATTCTCAAAATATCCTGATCGGTTTTCGCGCCACATAATGCGATCGTGACCTGACGAGTAATTTAAACGGTACCATGAGCCGGCAAAATATTGCCGATCTATAAAATGAAACCTCCTAAAAGCATATTTATTCACAAGTTTACTCGCCATTAATATATCAAAATCAGATCTTGTTAATCCAGATTCAAAAATTTCGTCCACATCTACCCAAATACACCAATCTGGATTACGCTTTCTAACGTGTTCATATAATAAATTTTTGTCTCGGCCTTCGTTGTAACCTACGGTTTCAATAAGATCTACTACTTTAGGATGGGCACTCAGCCTCATAACGGTAGCATCCGTTGAACCATTATCTAAAACAACTATTTCATCTACTAATTTTTCATAACATGATAACCATTCTTCTACAAAAAACATCCCGTCCTTAACGCGTAGCATCATTACTAACTTTGCCATTTAATAAAATTTATATCACATTTGATTAAATTACTTTTGGCTTCCGCTTTACAATTTTTAAAACGTCCGCCCGTAAGACTTTATCGACAGTTAAAACAGTTAATACAAAACACAATGCCAATATCCCACCGTTTAACAATAATTTAATAAAATAACTATTCTGTACTATTACAGCATTGAAAAGTTGTTTGCATCCTGAACCTACTAAGAATATAATCGGCACTATGATAATCCATAAGCTTAATATATTTTTTATCAATCTTGTTTTGAAATAACCTAATTTATATAGCCTTAAAGAAAATAAAGAAAAGTCAATACAAATATTGCCAATCAGCATTATTGATAATACACCCACTATACCGTAATACTTAGCTGAAAAATAATACATAGAGCCGATAATTGAACCTTTTAAAATATTGATAAGGCTAGTCATTTTAATATCACCAAGCGCGTAGCACATGTTTGACATAAAATACCCAATTAAGGCAAAAAATAAATTGCAAATTAAAAGATAAATAATTGTATCGCCGGCATATTTGCTCGTCCCTGTCCAAGCACCAATAAGATTGTAATAATTAAAATAAAATTCAAATACTACGAAAAGTGCAGCGTAAGAATAATATTTAAACTGAGAGTTTATCAATGTTAATATTCCATGGCTGTCCCCTTTTCCAACTGCGTAAGAAATTAATGGCATTAGCGCAACCGAATGCCTACCAACAAGGGCCTGAGCTTGTTGTAACGGCCTTTTGTTAACTTCAAGAATGGTTATCATTGCCGGAGATATGAATCGGGCAAGAAATATAGTGTCCATGCTGGCAGATAGTCCCCCAATAATATTTGACATAGATGTAAACGAAAATACACGAATGAAACCCTTGAAATGATGCCATTGGAATATAAAAATTAAACCTTCATGCCTTAAGGCATATTTTACAGCTATAAAATTGTACACATTAATAAATAAACCCCGGCACAAATTTGCAAATGCGATTGAAATTATCCCGTAGCCTAATAACAATAGTATTATGTTCGCAAATAAAAACAAAATATTAGCTAATATAGCACTGATCGCTACCTGGGTAACATTATGGAGGCCTTGATTTATGCCTGAGACACCGAATGATACGAGAGAAAGCCCAGTTGACAGAATAGCGATAAAAAGTGCTATTTGCAAATGTGGGTACTTAGTAACGTCTTTATCTATAATTGTTCCAATCAGCGAATAAAATACAACTCCTGCAATTATTGCTAAAACCAAAATAAAACCGCAGGCAATAAATCCCGACCCAATAGTTTTACTTATTTCATCTTTCAAACCTCGCCCTCTCAACTCCGCAATTTTTTGTTGAAGAATTTCGCCAATTCCAGGATCAATCAACGTCATTAAAGAAAGTATACTGTTTACGCCTAACCAAACCCCCAAAGTGTCTTTATCAATCCATTTAAGATAAAATGGAAGTAAAATTAGTCCTCCAATAATATTGGTAATTACATAACCATATTGAAAAACAAAATTCCATTTCAATACTTTTTTATCTATAATAGAAAGAGTCATTTTAAATTTAATATGAAAGGTAAATCATTTTTGAGTTAGCCTTAACTGATCAATCATGTCCAACACTACTACATCCACTTTAATGTCAAATTTTCTTGCGAATAAAGAATCCGAAATTTTAAGAGTTTCAAGATCGTTCCTATCTAAAATTTCAGGATGTGCGATAAACTCATTTTCCCATTTCATAAGCATTTTATTGTCATTAAATATTTTTGAAATTATTTGGGTATCATCTGCATTCAAGATAATTGTGTGAAAAAATAATTCATCCGGCGCAAATGTATATTTATGGAAAGTAATATACTCCGGGTGTTCGCTAATATAATTTAAGATATAATTTAAGGAATAACTGTCAATAGTCCACCACTGCGATCCATGGTAATGCTTCAATTCTGTCTTTATGGTTCTTTGCAAACACTTGATAAAGAGTGCTAAAAAGTTGACAATACGAGCAATAAATTTTAAAAAACGAGAAAATCCAAAAAAATATTTGTCAATCCGGTATAAACCTCCATTTGAAGACCATTTTTTGTAATCAGGAATTGAAAAGTGGTCGAGAAAAATGCTGTAGTCAGAATATTGGTAAAAGTCGTTTATGTATTCGTTACTTTTAATAGGATAATCCTGTCCACTTAATAATATAATTCTGTCAAACTTAACCGGCTGTTGTTTAATTAAAGCCATGGCGTTTAAGGTTGCTTGAACTAATTCAAATCTCCCCCAATTACTATTAATGCTTTCGACAGGGGATACTTTAACGTAACTATTTAACCCTATATCAGAAATTTTTATACCTGATTTTAAATCCAAATGTAAAAAAAAATGTGATAAGCCATCTTCCAAACTTTCAATCAATCTTTTTATTTGGACGGCATTTTTGTGTGCCAAGATTATATAAGCTTTAGTCACGTATGCTAATTACTTATACTATTAGATAAATCGATCATGGGATTAGATATCTGTGCGTCTATTATCTTGCTTATTTTCATAAACATTATTATAGCCGTAACCATATCCATAACTAGAGAAGTTACGTAATGAAACATCATTGAACACAATAGCTGCATTTTTTAAATTGTTGTAAATATTATTTTTATCTAATTTCTCAACTGCACTTTTCGGCGTGTAAGCGTGACGAATAATGTATAAAGTAGCGTCACATAATGGGGAAATAATATAAGCATCGGATATTGGCCCTACCGGTGCAACATCAACAATTATGAAGTCAAATTCTTGATCTAGGTAATTAAGCAATTCTTTGGTCTTGCTACTGGTTATTAATTCTGAGGGATTATCAGGAATATTACCCGCGGAAATAAAATACAAAGACTGGTTAACTGATGTTTGTTTTATGATCGCATCGAATTCTTCTTGTCCTATTAAATATTCAGCAACTCCACTACCCTTTTGTAAACCTAGTTTTGTATGAAGCGTAGGATTATTCAAGTCAAAATCTACCAAAACAACTTTTTTTCCAGTTAAAGCGAGACTCATAGCCAAGTTAATCGCAACGAAACTTTTTCCTTCGCCTGATATTCCTGAGGTAATCAATATTTTCTTTTTTTCATTTCCAACTCCTAAATAGTTTAAGGTTGTCCTAAGCCTTCTAAATTGTTCAGCAATCAAAGTTCTTTGATTATTATTAATTACTATTGACTGTTTTTTTTGCCCTTCGGTAATTTCGCCAATTACCGGTAATTGTGTTAAATTTTCAATTTCCGAGTAATACATGATATTAGGCCTCAATGATTCTTTAGCCGTTACAAACCCTAAACCCAAAATAAAAAAAACTAACAACGAGCCGAGATAAATTATTTTTCCTTTAGGACTAACTGGCAATTCGGATGATTCGGGCAGATCGATAACTTTACTGTTTGAGGCGTTAGATATGAAGGACAATGCCGTTTGCTCTTTTTTTTGTTGTAAAAATGTATATATATCGCTTTTTAAACTCAATTCGCGATTAATATCAACCAATTTCTTTTCACTTTCAGGCATAGTTTGAATTTGAGCTGAATAGGTTTGGTTCGTTCTTAAAATATTTTTTTTGCTACTTTCCAAAATATTTTTTTGATTTTGCAAATTTTCAAGTATTTGAGGTCTGATTTTTGCAATTTGGTCCTTATAACTTAGCACTAAAGGATTATTTTCTCCAGCTGTTTTTTTCATACCCTCATACTCCAACTGCAATTCGTAAATATTTTTCACCATCTGGGTTAACCCCGGGTCATTTACGCCAACAGTTGAGGGAACTATTCCATTAGAAAGATTTTTTGATCTTACATATTTTTCTATTTGGTTTAAAACAGATAGTTGCACACTGATCTCACTTGTTTTCTGATCGTTACTACTAACATTTTCTAAATAGAGCTGGCCTTGACGGCCGATATCAACAGCGCTATGATTTGCTTTGTAAGCTTGTTGCTGATTTTCAATTTTGGCCATCTGACTTTCTATAGAATCTAAGCCTTCACTAATAAACTTTTTCGTTTTTGCAGCTAAATTATTTTTTTCGTCCTCTATAGCTACATTGTAGAAATTTATAATTCCTGACAAAATATCTTCTCCGCGAACCTGATTTTCATCCTTAAGTTCAAGGTCAATAATAGTAGATAGCTTATTAGTAACTGTAACATTCAAATTCGAAGATATCGCCTGTTCAATTTTTTGAGGCGCAATTAGATTAAAATAAAAAACAGGTTTTAATTCATTAACGGTATCGGTAAAATGATGATTTTTCTCAAACTTTAAGTCCCCATAGGGCGTTATAACTAATTTATTAAGCGGATATTTCTTTTGGTCAATAATCACGCTTTTCCCATCAAAATAAAATTTAATTTTATTTGATCTTTTGGTGCCATGCGTGTCATTAGATTTTATAACAATAGGAGATGAGGTGTAAGCCAACCTATCCCTAAGTTTTCCCACTTGGTAAATTGGTGCATATAAACCCAAATCGTTTACAACCTGCCTTATTAGATCACGAGACTTTATCACTTCCACTTCGTTGTCGACGCTTCTTTTAGGAGAAATAACATCAAGCGATTCCATGGATTTAGAATCCTGATTGTCCTTTTTGTCATCTCTGATTAACAATCTAGAGGTAGTTTGATAAAGAGGAGTAGTAAATTGAAGGTACAGCCACGTACCGGAAATAGAAATCAGTGCTAAACATAAAAAAAGTGGCCAGTAAGGTATTAATTTGAATAAATACTCCGTTACTCGAACGGGTTCGTTTTCTTTTACTGGTTTTCTTATTAATTTCATTTTACCCTTTCGTTTCAATTACTTTCTTAATGCCGCCTCAACAATTATAGCAATAAGCGACAAAGCGCTTAGAACTATTGGCAAAGTTTGTGCACCTTTACTGGAGCCAGCTACCTTAGCATTATTAGATTGCACGTAAACAATATCGTTAGATTTTAAATAGTAATATTGCGATTGGAAAAGTTCGCTAGAATTTAAATCTAAATGTTTTATTTTTTTCTCACCATTTTCCTCCCGAATTATGGTAATATTATCTTTACGGCCATAAATAGTAATGTCACCAGCTAGGCCTAAAGCTTCCAATAAGGAGATTTTTTCATTTGGAACAGTTAGCACAGTTGGATGATTCACCTCGCCTAAAATACTTACTTTAAAGTTTAGTTGACGTACAGCTACTATAGGGTCAATCAACAACTTTTTATTGGTAAGTTGTTGTGTAATATATATCCTTAGTTGGTTTGTCGTTAAACCAGCAGCTTTAATATCACCAAGAACTGGAAATTGTATAAATCCTTCTTTGTTAATTAAATAGCCTGGAGATTGTATAGTAGAACCCGTAGATGTAGCTGAAGTGACTGAAGTAAAATTTGGAGTATTAAAAATTGTAGTAGCAGCCATGTTAGCACTACTTATTGCAATGCTTAAAATGTCATTAGATTGGAGTTCAGTTAGTGGCGAATTGTTGTTACTTGTTATTATTCCGTCCTTTTGATCTGCGAAATAAATCGTCTTTCTTACATCCGCACAAGAAAAAAAGAAAAAAGTTAAGATTAAGAAAAATGATGATTTATATCTGGTCCGCATGTTAAATTGATTTAAATTGATTTTCTACTCGTTAACTTTTATTTCCACCCTTCTATTTTTTTGCCTTCCGGCAGCTGTTCTATTTGTTGCAACAGGTTGTGTGCTACCAAAAGGCGTAGCCACTATTTTGTCAGAATCTACGCCTTTTTTTATCAAATAGTTTTTCACAGCGTTAGCTCTTTTTTCAGATAAAACCCAATTACCTTTGTAGGTGCCGATTGAATCAGCAAAACCCCTTAATGCAACTGCGGACTTATTTTTTATTAAAATTTGGGCCAACTGATCTAATTTGGTTGTATAAGCATTTCTAACCGAAGCCTTAGCAAAATCGTATTCTATGTTTTTTGATAGTTCAGCCAGAGAATATTTAATAGTTACGTTCAATTTTTCCTTGTAAATCTTACCTGTTTTATTTAAATGCACTTTGTTAACAGGTTTTGCCTTAGCAATTACACTAGTAGTGGTAATTATTAATGCCAATCCCATTGCCATTAATATTGATAATTCTTTTTTCATCGTTTCGTTTTGAGTTACTATTTATAATATACCGATACTAATTGATAATGTTTTATTTTACTTTAAAACTTTAATCTTAAAATTACTAAAGCAAATCTAAATAATGTCAAACTTCTACTGAATAAGTTAAAGTTCCAACACCTTTAAGGAATTTCCTATCAATTGTTCACTCGCATATATTAGTAATAGGGCACTATTAGTTTTAATAATCGCCTTCATCGGATTAAAAGTATTTTATTTACTGGTATTATTGTTTTGTGGCGATATAGTTCAATCCTTAGCGTTTTTTTTTAACCATGGCTAATAAGATATTATGCGTTCCAGTGCCGTCGCATGTTGAGTATTAAATTTAACGCTGGCCTAAAGTGCGAGATCTACGATCCAATCAATAAATAAGTTTCTAAGTAGCAGGCGAGAGGCGGTGAGCCGGTTTAGCACCTTTTCGATAGGTTGGCTTATTATCAGGCGCGTTTTCTCCGTGACTATATCAATCCTTCTATGATAAATTATTTCATTTTGTTGACTCATCTGTTCCCAAGGTAGGTTATTGGTTTATGTCCAATAAATTAAATCTAAATTTTCCTCAAAATAGCTTTGTAAAAAATTAAAATTGTACTTATTGTCCTTGTTAATAGACTACCAGGTCTGATCTGCTGTAAAACTTTATTTTTTGATATGTTAGCTTCTAAATGCTCATCTATGAAATCGTATATGTTATAGGGATCATCCTCAGTAACTACAATGGCCTTACCGGATTTTAATTCGTTTAGAAACTTGTCAAATTTTTCTTTGTGAGTGTCAGTCATGGGTTATTTGTTTGTAGGGATTAATTTTTCGGTTAATAATTCCGCCAATTTCAATTCGCTCAACCTACCTATCGCCTTAACTTCAGAGAATATTCTTTTGAGCTGTTTTTCAGATGGTTTTTTAACTCCAATAACATATTGTGGTAATAAAGTGTGATTAATACCGACCCTGGCACTCAATGCTTTTGGGCTTATAACTGGATAATATTCGAAGAACCAAGGTAAGTCAAATTCAAAGACTAGGGCCTCAGCAGCGACGACCTTCTTTCCACTTTCTTCTGGAAACAGATCATAAGCCTCCAAAGCATTGATTTTTAATTCAGTTTTTCTGTCGCCGGTGGTTACAGTGACAATTTTGTTGTTATGCTTGTAGTTAGCATCAAAACCTGTTGATGTCTTACCAACTGTAAATTTAATGTGCGGCATTGCATGATTGTTAAATTTAAGGTAAATTCTCCTGTATGTAAAGTTGAGGCTATTTAATCCCCGCATGCTTTTTGAGATTATTTGCTAAACCTGTCCTGATTTCTTTTGAACCATGTTTTAATGTACAGTTTATGAAGATATTACCATAAAAAGACTTGCGTTCCAGCAAGGGTTTCAAATTTATAAGTCGCGGCTCCTTTAGAACCTTCTGACTCTATATAGGTCGTCAACAATCCGTTAAGCTTCAGACATCTTCGAATATATTACGTCTTGTTGCTTCTCGCGTAAGCGAATATAATAAAGCCGATCAATATTACAAATATGGCAAGTCTGGGAAAAAGCGGTATCAGGGGTTAGTCATCAGCCTTACGACGGAACTTTCTGTTCCATCGCACTTGCCTTTCCAAAGGAGCAACGCGTCGTCGTTCGCGTTTCACCTCGAGGCTGCAGTTTTCTATTGCGTGCTCTAGCGGAGAATGTTTTTTCGAGCAACCCTTTCAGACGGTCATTAATGGGCTTTTGCTCTTGTTTGTTCCGGGCTGGCTTACTTATCGGACAGTTCGCTGGCCTTTTTTGTATGGCATATTTAATATCTTTTAATTTAGCTCAAAGATATTTTATTAAATTGGCTCAGATAAGTTATTGAACTGACTATTGAGGGTTAGTAAAATTTGCATAAAACTTAACTTAATCGAAGAAACTACAGATAAAAAAAAGGTCCTTTAGGTTGATTTTTTTAAATGCCCGCATTATTATAGCTAGTTCAACAGATTAACAACATATTAGTACTTTAAGTATGTAAGTACCTACAATACTAAATTTAAAATACTAAGTTATTAAATAGAATCAAGTTTGATACCTTATTAATTTTTGCTGCTGCAATATTTTATTAAGAATTACTGTAAATTTTTGGCTTCCTATTAAGCAAGTTGATTTAGGTAAAACACAACGAGGAGATATCTGATTCCAAAGAGTTTGAAATGTTCGTTTACTCAACAGGGGTAGCAGCCAAAACAATGACTGCATTCTATGGGGACCGCTACTCCCGCCCTACTTCGTATAATGATTAATGTAACACAGAAATAATAATAATACTATAAATGTGCCCATAAATAGCAGTATACTAGTTAAACAGTTAACCTGCTTTGAAAAGTTATGAAAAGTATCACCATAATTAACTCTATGGTTATTATCAATTTTGAATGTCCTACCCGTATAACCTCCTAGTGAAGTAAATAGTTTACCTTCTGCTGTAATTGAAATTTGTTGCCGATCTGGTCTCGCATTTAAAAGGTCAATTTGAATAAATCCATCGATTTTAAGGCGTTCTACAACTTCTTGAATGTCGAATATACCGAAATTGCAAATTTGGGCTAACGTTTTATTAGAAACCACTCCGTTGCAGTCAACCAATAATGTTTTTAATACCAGATCACGCTTTTGATTCATAGATAAGATTTCTAACTTCATTTAGTTAGTTACGAAAGTATTGATTACAAGGTTTTAAATGTATGATATTGGGATGGCGTAATAAAATTGGGGTGTTTAACCTGCCTAGGTTTCCTCTAATAAAATGCCTGATACAAAAGCATAATTTTATTCAATCCTTCTGCGATGCAAGTTATAATCCGCGGCTCTATGAACGAAAAAAGCCCATCAAAAAATGAAGGGCTAAAAGTAGATAAGACTTAAAAATAGCAGCGTTAAGGCTTTATGACACTTATACCTTTGCTACGAATTATTGTTTGAGGACCGGCAAGTCTTTTAAAATTAAAGGGCTTTTATCTAAACTCAACACTCAATTTTCCTCAATGTGTCAGGTGTCAAAGATTTTGTTAAATAGCCTGATACATACTTATTATCTTCAGCCTTGCGAATATCTCTTGGGTCTATCGATGAAGACAAAATGAAAATTTTTGTATGATTTTTCTCAATATCTAAGTTTCCATATTCGACTAAAAAGTCAAAACCACTCATTTCGGGCATACGGATATCAAGAAAAATTATATCAGGTTTAACCTTGCCGCTACTTAAAAGTGACAACGCTTTTTCAGGAGCCTCGACAATTATAACTTCACTTGCAAAATTGTCCCTTTTAATGATCGTTGAATTGATTAAATTATCCAATGGATTATCATCAATCAGTAAACAAGTGCGAAAATGGGCGACCATAAGAATGTCTTTAACAATATTTAACTAATTGCATGCCAAAATTTTTGAGATAGATATAATCGAGTTTAATAAACATGATTATACTTGTTGGCATCAACATTGCTTGGCTGGTCTAATAAACTAATAATGCTCAAACAAATTTGTATTTCAATCCTTACATAATTAGATTTTTTTCTAATTATAAATGTACACCTTTAACTGCCTGGTCTCCAACGGCCAGTTTTTTTATTTATTTAGTCGTTTGAATAGTTGTTTAATTCCTGGCTGTCATAGTTTCTTAATTAAATTCAGCTTAAGCAGTTATGTTTATGCGCCTAGGCAACCCACCATTAACCGTTAGACCATTCCTATCAAGTTGTTTACACCGGCATATTGGATCACAAGAAAGTGATACCTTTACCCTCCATGCAAACAAGGCTGCCTTTTATAAGAAGTTGACCCGCGTTTTCTGCCATAATACGCCACATCATTATATTAAGCCATTCGGTCTATTCGATCTTCGTCTCTCCTCTAATTTTATAAATTCGGTTACTGCCAACGGAAAGCCTATCTCCGCAACATCATCATTTAAGTGTATTAACTCAGAGACTTTGCCTATGTGACCTATTAATATCGCTTTGTTTATTCCAGGCATATCAAAACGATTATTGAATGGTTAAATTTAAATAATAATCGGCTCCAAAAAAAGATGGCTTCTTATGATTTGATTTCAAAGAATTTCTGACCTTAACGAGACCAAATTTACATTGAGAGAAAAATAACAATAACTATCGTTATTTTTTCGCTCAATGTTTATCGATTATACTTGCGGGCAGAATAGACTCACTAAGCGAGGCCCCTAGAAGGTTACCGCCATCATCCCATCCCGCAGGTTTTTCAACACCAGGCGCTAACCACCAGTTATTATTATAACCTGAGGCATTAAAAAAATTGATCTGGTTGCCGGTAACTTTTGAATTGGTTTCATTAAAGCCGCCAATAGAATTGACGTATAGCCCGACATTAGTAAATGATTGCGACCTGCCATAAATTTTATTATTTACCAGTTCGTTATGGTCGCCACCTGCTATGGCCATCCCGTACTCACCCGGATCGACCAATATATTGTCCTTAGCGCTTAAATAAGAGCCACCGTTATCGCCTAACATTATACCGCCGCCGCTTGCGCTCGGGCCACCGCCACGTATCCAGTTGCCAACTATTTTTATCGGGCTTTCAGGCGTACCGGTGCTTTGATAAAGGTTAATGGCATCTTCAGGAAAGCTCTGCCCCAATATATTTTCTCCTTTGTTATAACTGATAAAATTGCCTGCGCCGCGTACGTTATTAAATTGCACGAACTGGCCTCTCGGGAATGGCCCCTTCATATTTAAAAACTGGTTGTAGTTTACCACAATGCCGCCGCCTGATGTTTGCTCTGCATAAACGCCGCTACTAACATTGGTAAAATAATTATAATCAATCGTAATGTTTTGGCAGTTATATAAATGAATACCTACATCTGTCGAATTGATCAACCGGTTTCGTGTAATATGGATGTTATAGCAATTGGTCAAATTAATGGCAGGCGAATTACCCCCGCTGATCGACTTTCCGCTGATCATTATATCATGGGCCCCGTTAAGATTGATAGTTACCGATTCGACATATTTGGCAGGTATTTCAGTCGAAGGTGGAGCTATAACTGCACTGGTTATTATGTAAGGCGATAGTCTTGATCCCGGAATAGGGGCCTCGTGGGTCTTATCAGGTAGCATCCATTGTACAGATAGGTTGCTGCCTCCCCAACCTTGTTTATGTAAGGCCTCGATATAATATTTATGACCAGCCTTTAGGGGGACCGGCGCTGACTGCTGAGAAGCTAATTTATCCCATTGCCGGGGATCGGTCCAGCTCACTGTACACGCTATTTTATTTTTCTTCGCGGGGTCATCATCACTGGAAAGCCATAATTCGCCCGAATCATCCGCGGCGATCCAAAAAGTATAATCTCCATCTTGCGGGGGGAAAATATAACCGCGAATCCGTTCGCCAAATGTATTCCCCGAATTTAAAGGCCCTTCTAATGAAGTGAGTTGAGCGGTTGCAGACGGCGGGTTTTGTAGAGGAATATTGACGACGTCGTTACCTTCAAAATTATCCCATACTTCCCGCGAAATGGTACCGGTTCCTGGCAAGGTTTCTTCCATATACGGTGAGAGCCTTTCACGGGGTATCGGAGTTTCCAAGCTATTATCAGGCAACATCCATTGTACAGATAGGTTTCCTCCGCCCTGGCCCTGTTTATGCAAAATTTCAATATAGTATTTATGATTGGCCTGTAGGGTAACTTGTGCTGATTTTTGAACAGGAAATTTATCCCATTGCCGGGAATCGGTCCAGCTCTCTGTACTTGCAATTTTTGTTTTATTTGCCGGGTTGTCATCAGTGGAAAGCCATAGTTCTCCTGAATCGTCGGCGGCAATCCAGAAGGTATAGTGTCCATCAGCCGGGGGGTAGATATATCCCCTTATCCGCGCGCCATAATTATAACCCACGTTTAAAGGCCCTTCCAGCGAAGTAACCATGGCGGAAGACGTTGGTGCTTTTTTCAGGGGTATAGATGATACGTCATTCCCCTCCACATTATCCCATTCTTCCCTACGGACACTTCCCATCTGGGCTCCGGCTAAAATTAATCCGCTGCCTATGGAAAGATTGGTATTTAAACTCTTTGGTATAAGGGCCGGCGCTTTTTTACAGGACGTAGTAAAAAACAGAAATAGAGACAATAAGAAAACCAATTTAAAGTAATTTATAGTTTTCATACGAGTGTCAATAATATAAAATTAATAAGTATTCAATAATAAATATTTTTTTTTAATTTATAAGCACCAAAATATCAATAGACTATATTTATATGAAAATTATAACAACTGTTGATTAATTTAAAAAAACAATAATTCTTGTCTTAAAATATTCGGTTAAATAAAATAATCGCAATTATAGATCGATGTAAAACGACAATGTAGCAGCCGAACCAAAATAGTCAAACCTGACCGCTCCCCACTAACAACCATAAATTTAAACGTAAATAGAAATACATTTTTAATGTCTGTAAACACGTATTATTTATAAAAAACGATATATTTGGTTTATATACTTATCGCAATGTATTCAAAACTCAAATTCTTTTTTAGGGTTATTGACAACCTTGGTGTACCCAAAGGTTTATCATTTCTGATCAACAGAAAGTTAAATGCCAATAAAATGGTTACCCTCCCGGGTATTCCCCATCCTATTTTTACTAGACCTGGAACATCAGACGAAGAAGTATTGAAGCAAATATTTTTTTATAACGAATATGATTTTAAGTTGAATTTTGAACCTCGTACAATTATAGACGGGGGCGCCAATATTGGCTTGTCTACTATTTATTTTGCCAATAAATATACCAACGCTAAGATTATAGCTATTGAACCAGATAGCGGCAATGTGGGAGTATTAAAGCAAAACGTTGAATTTTATGATAACGTAGCTGTTGTACAAGCTGGCATATGGTCAAAAAAGGCCAAAATTAAAATATCTGACAAATACGGAATTGGAAACTGGGGATTCGTTTTGGAAGAATGTGACAATTTAGAAGATGATCAGACGACTACTGAAACGGTAAATATCGCAGATATTATGGCAGAATATAATTTCACCTTTATAGATTTACTGAAGCTTGATATTGAAACCGCTGAAAAACAAGTGTTCAGCGAAAATTATATGAGCTGGCTCCCAAAAACCAGAGTGGTGGTCATCGAGTTGCATGACTGGCTGACCAAGGGCTGTTCCAAGCCTTTTTTTACGGCTATCAACAACGCCTTTAATAATTATACTTATAAAAATGCAGGCGAAAATGTATTAATCATCAATGAGGACCTGAGATAAGGTAAGCCGCTAAAGGTGGTCAGCTGGTTTTTTCAAACTTGGTAAGCGCCATTCGGAGGACTATCTGTCTTTTCACTATATCGGATTTATAGTATTCAAAATCCACAGCTTTTCGGATACGCAACAATGCTAACACTTGTTTAAAAATTCCTTCCACACTTATGATAATCGAACGTGCTATAATAATTATTATCGAATGTGTTAAAACTATAATGATCAGTAAAATTAAAATAATTACTATAAGCATAATGAGCGAACTGGCGTATTGGCTGGGCCGAAATGGATGAAAATGGCAAAGTTACTGCCCGCGGTGAAACGCCGCTTATTACGCCGCCCAAATCGAAAAAGGGCGAAAAGGATATTGCCTTTGCCGCTTCAGCGGTGATCGTAAAAGACGAGATATGGTTGTATGACACCACCGCTGATAAAACCACTTACCGAGCAATTATTACTGTTGTTTCTTAGTTATTCGTGCTATCAAGTTTTATAATCCAGTCAGCACAATCCGCGTATCCAGTTTAATTGCCGGAAAGCATTTTATCCTAAAGATCCGAGACAGGGGATTAGGCATCCCCCTAAATAAACAACACCATATTTTCGACAAGTCCCGCTTCCCGTACGGGAATCAATGGTAAAAAGTCGACTGGACTTGGCCTTTTCTTTGCAAAGACTTGCCTTAAATGGATAATCCAGGAGGCTTAACCAGGCAATTCCGTATGTGATTTCTGAAACGCACTGATCGCTTACCTGATCAATCAATTGTTAAATCATTTTTGTCTACTTTCAGCTAGTTGTATCTCTTGATTCGAAGTATTCTACCATTTAAACTGGCAGCTTTCGGTGTCCTCTCCTGCCGCAGCTTATAACATATAATAGTTACAAAAGCTATTGACTTCTGTTTGTTGACCTTTTGACCTAAGTGTAGTGGGCAGGTCGAGTATTTTTTAAAAATTGAAATTTTTCACCTTCGCGGCCCTTACCTCATTCCTTGGATCCCACTTTTTAAACTGAGGCACATTTTCAATACTAATTACTGTTGAATTTAACTTTTTCATTCAATACAATTTCAACCCCTTATACATTGCTTATTCTCTTTTCGTTACCGGCATTTGCGCCACTGTGTTGTGTACATTTGTTAAAAGCCTGATAGTAATCAAAAGACCCAAACTTGCGCGACCTTATCATGGTTTAATATCCATTTGTTTAAATACCTGGCAGCGCTGTAATTCCAGTTCTCCAACAACTGTCGACAAAATTCTCCGGCGTGATAACTTTAGGTTAATTAAGGGCTATTTTATCAAAAAAGTTAAATTTATTACAGTTAATTCTCACGACCAAAGAGTTTCTACCTAATTTAAAAGATTGATATAAATTAACTGTTACCGTTATTATTAGGCTGGCTGTTAGAGCACCGGTATAAGTACTATGATAAAAAGCATTAATAGTTTTTGCATTAAAACAACATACCGCTGATGTTACCCTCCTTTGGTAAGCTACTATTTACTGCATACAGAACTTGCTCGCATCAAAAATAATTCGCATCCTCGACACCCTTCGTGCCGGCTCGTTAATAACAATCGGGATACATATGCCCTGCCGTGTTCGGTGAAACGGGTGTCAGCATAACTGTTCAGCTCATTTAGGTATGATGTCGGCTAGCTGTTGAGTCGGCAACACCAAACAGAAAGTGTTTCCCAGTTTGGCCATCGCATGTTAGTTTATTTTGAGCTACTTTAATTCGGTCCTAGTAAAAATTTGCAGCTCAGCTTAATGATGTTAATTTGGTATTTGATTTTCCGAGCCTTTTAAGTAGATTTGTATTAGCTAATTATGTAATTAGTTGTGCATGTTAATTTGGCCTCTGTTTGTTCGATAGCTGACAGGGGCTTTTTTATTTGTTAGTGTTACTTTTTCCATAAATATTACTAATTTTGTTGTCCTAATAAATCTATAAGTAAAGCCTCTGTCAGTGTAGGGTAGACAGGGGCTTTTTTTATTACCCTCATTTTATCCATCGTTTCTCCTTTGGTTTCCCATTTATATTGGATGAGAGCGCTTAAGCTGCTGCTGAGCATTGGGGTGATCGTACCCCTTCATCTGAAGATGTGGAATCGTCTGCCCTATCTGCAACTCGGTAAGAATACTTATCCAGCTAATACCGTGTTGTAGTTTTAATAACTCAATTATTGAATAATCCCCCTCCTTATGCCGAATACTCGGACCTCTGTGCGGTCGAGCATTCCTATTTTAATTCTTATATTATCAATATTATGTTTTTGTTTTTCCGTAGCAACATACACCTGTCGGCAATCAGCATATCAAGTATAGCAACAATCTCGAACTGAGCATCGGTTAATTGTTTTGCAACGTATGAACTGGCATATTTTGTATTTTGCAGTCATCCCTAAAACTGCAGTTATCATATGATTCGCACTGATGATTCCCCCAGCATCAATATTTGTCCTATTATCAAGTCAATTGAAGAGACAAAAATATATTGGTTTAGTGGGTCATTATTTTCAAGTTTTGCCCAGGTTTTGCAGAGCTTTATTAACACAGAGTTTTTATCCACCTCCCTTGCAATGGCTTATTTATAGGCTCCAATTTTTCTTCATAGGAATCCTCACGTTCGTTTTGCCTACAATCCCAATGCTCGCCATAAGCGAAACACTGTGCCCTATCCGTTTAGCTCCGGGTTAATGATGGAATTATGTGTGCTTTTAGTATCTTGTTCTTTTCAGAGATATTTTGATTAGTTGTTTATATTTACCTTTGTTGTGATTGAACAATACAAATAGAAAATAGATTAATCTCAACAAATATTTGCCTAACTAAAATCAAAGATTAAAAATTCGCATACATGAAAAATAACTTAGGCTAAAGCAATTTGCAAAAAGTTTGTGCATGCAGCACGGGCATTGTCAAATGATGCGTGCTACCAATCCAACAGGCGACCCGAACAAGTGATTTTGTTATTAATATGGAAGTAATTAATATTTAGTTACAGAAATAACCGATGTTGATGTTTTTAAGCAAACGGGTTTTTAATATGCACAAAAAAACATGTTAGGCAATATGTAAAAAAACATTTGCTAAAACCGACCTCACGATTTCAAAAACAATCCCTACACCCCCACCAAGCAATTAAATTATGTTTGACATACACAAAGAAAAATATAACAGGTTCCTAAAAGAATTAAAATCCGGTAAGGCCATATTGATTATTGTAGACGATCGTTATAATATATACGATTATATAGATGAGCGTTTAGACGCTGGCATTTCGGAAAATAAAGTTTTACCACAGGTCATACCGGGTAACTTCTTCATAAAAACGGGCAGAACAATTTTAAAGTTTTTTCACAAAGATGAATTGCAGCAAAAACAACAATTCTTGCTAACCTTTGGTTTAACTAACATGCCTGTGACGCGAAGCGATCAAATCAATAAATTTCTTTACGAATTGAAATTGGGGAAAGCAATCTTAATTACCGAGGATGACCCTTACTGTATCGACGATTTTATTGAAGAGCTAATGGAAATTGAATTAGTGAAGAAGGAAGGCAGTTTTTACCGGCTAACAGGGCAAGGAATACTATTAACCAATGCTAAACAAAAATATGAGGACTATAAAAATGACATAACGGAGCCCTACAGAGCGAACCCATTGGGCTTACCGGAACACACTAACAACAAAAAATTTAGTCTTAAAATAGGTTTTTGGGTTGCCGCTATAATTATAGTTATCATGGCTTTTTTAGAGCTTTATTTTAAATATTATGCACACCAAAGTAATTTAATTCACCATACTCAGCAACGAATACAACAGATGAAAACGCAGATGATATGGAAAACGTATTAACTTATTTCGCAGATAAGCCAAGCCAGGGAATCGGTGGATCTGATATGAATGAACAAATCATAGTAGGTTGTCGTGGACGCTTGCGAAAGAATAGCTACAAATATTGATTTCATGTAGGCCTACTTTAATCGAACCAATTGATAGTAGTGATACTCTGCTATTTGTTAAGGAGGCGACTATACAAAGAAATTTCTGCAAAAAGGGGCTCATCTGAAAAATTTGCCTACATAGCGAATAACCCCAATGATGATAGTATTCCTCGTACGAATATTCAGTAGTTTTGGGTAGGCTTTTCTATGTAATAAGGAGGGCTGACCATCGATAAGCCTTTTGCTTTCTGGTTAGGTTTATTCGCCCGTTAACCTCGACAATGAGCAATCTTATTTAGGTGACCTGACTGACCGGTTTTCGCGGTAAAGCATATCCGCCGTCCCGTCAGTAATCGGTGCATTCCGCTGGTTTGATGTACGGTTGGCGTATTGGCGCGTGTAGTTGTCGTTCGGGTAACTGATGGAGTCGGGAACAGCAAAAGAGTTGACTTGTTAGTGACATAACGCTTGTCGGGCGTACCGTCAACTTTTGTCGTGGGTAGCAACGGCCACCCGTTTAACCGATTTTTCATTAAAGCGCATATCCATTGTGACATCGGCTTTAGTGTGCGTGTGGGAACATTTATCGAGTGGCCCGTCGGCCCGTTTATAATGTGTACCGTCGCCTTCTTGTGCGTTACCGTCTTGGGGGCGTGGTTAATTTATAACGTTTGTCCGACGCTTCGTCTTTTTTGTTTGCGCCTGGCTAAAAATGGCTACCAGCGAAAGGGCGGTTGCTGACAGAACGATTCTGATTATTTCATAAGCTTTTTATTTCTTTGACAGCAGTTGGTTCCACTATTAGTTCAAACTATCTGCGGATAATAGTGTTTAAATAGCAGACAAATCAAACAACCATGAAAAAAGCATTCACCCTATTTACAGTGCTGCTATTCAGCTTAGCTACCCTGACCCAGGCAGCACCTGCAGACTTCCAGAAAAAATCGGTTCAGCACCTGACTAAAAGCGGGATGGTTGATAAACGCTACAGTGAAAATAAGCACCTGACCAAGGGCGGCTAGCACATAATATTTGGATTTTCAATTTGTGCTCAAATTCTCCTGTAAGGAGTAAATTAAATGGCTGGTTGTTGTTAATTTCGCCAAGTGACCTTAAATAGATTTCCCGCAAAGAAAAGGCGTAAAAAAGTATCGACAAAAAGAAAAGTCGTCCTTACAACCAAAACCTCTTTGAAGCTTGTGGGCATAGGAATGCTTTTAACGTTACTATCGCCATTTTATTACGGCTATTTAGTAAAAATATTCAGCTCAACATGGCAATGTATCCGGGATATTGGATTAACTTATAATTACCGTACTTATGAAAGGTTTAACATTCCTATACCCGCAAGGTATTCAATTCATGGAATTGACGTTTCTTACGCCCAGGGCAAAATAGATTGGCAAAAGGTAAGCAGTATGAAAGAGAAGAGCGTGTACCTTAGTTTCGCTTTTATCAAAGCCACCGAAGGCCTCTTAACTGTTGATCCCTATTTCAAACGAAACTGGCATGAGGCTTCAAAGGTCGGTATAGTGTGCGGCCCATATCACTTCTTCCGCGCGAATAAGAACGGCTTATGGCAGGCACGTTTTTTTTTGCAAAATATCAATATAAAATCGGGTGACTTGCCACCTGTAGTAGATATAGAACAACTTGACGGTATCTCTCCTAACAGAATGCGAAAAGAATTAAAGCAGTTTTTGTTAAGGGTTGAAGCAAGTACACATGTAAAGCCAATAATTTATACAGGCTTGAGTTTTTATAGCGACTACCTATCCGGGTATTTCAATAGTTATCCTTTATGGATAGCACATTATTACCAAAAAGAATTACATACAGATAAAAATACCAATTGGTTGTTTTGGCAACACTCTGATTTGGCCAGAATCAACGGTATAAACCACACTGTCGATTTTGATTCCTTTAAAGGCGATACCGTGTCTTTTCAAAGACTGCTTTTACGTTAATAACAGTTACCCCTGCCCCAACAAAACAAGCTGGCTAAGCGCCCGCAGATATTTCTTCAAAGGTCAAGGCACTGAGGACAAGAGAGGCATTAAAGAAATTTGAGATGCATTACCAGTATCATGTACTTGACCTTGGCGAATTAATCGAAAAAAAAACAAATCGGCATTAGGCGAACTGCAATTACCACCAAACCACCAACCAAATGAAACCAGATAAACAAGACCTTACCGCGATTGTAACCCAGGAAATAGCCCTGGTTAAAGCGAACCGATGGATGACTATAGAGAAAATTTTTAAGGATCAGGGAGTTGCAACAATTACTCACCGCTGAAAAATAACATGAGAATCGGAACATTACGAACGTTAGCCACTGAAAAGTTAAACGCGATGGAGCCTGAGCTTTATAAGGAATGTCAAAATCTTGTGGAGCAGCGCATGACCGACTTGAAGTTGCTGCCGGCTGTCTTGGACCAAATAGTTAAATAGTATTACGCAACACCCGAACACTCCGCATTTATCCTCGCCGTCGACTCTGTATGCAGAACATAAGTTGCACCATAAAACCATTAGGTGTGATAACGGGATTAGGCAAATACTTTGTGAGGCTATGCACTGGAAGGATGGACCACCAGTAAACTATTACATCGAAATCATGGTGGCATATTATAAAAATTTCCTATGGTTTGAGAACCGGCACTGGCTGGCTTAGGGATTGATAATGGGCACCGGATGACGGTTAAGGTCAAACCTGTACTCATTAGAAGGATGTTTGACAACCTGTTTAATGACGAGTTGTGGCACAATATAACAAATGTCCGCCCTTGGCTTTCATAATTGATTACAGGGCTTTAAAATGGGTCGTGCGGTATCTTCAAAAAGCTGCCCGTTGGAGACCGGGCAGCTAAAGGGGTACATTTATTTTTAGAAAAAATCTATTAACTTAAGGATTAATATTCTAAATTGTTTGCGCTGAATTATTTTATTCCGACCGCTAGGCAATGTAGAGGCCCGCATTTATAATCTTGTTTATCATAGGCGTTTATGTCTCACCAAAAAATTTTGGCACGCAATTAGTTTAATATTGTTAAAGACATTCTTATGGACGCCCATTTTCGCACTTGTTTACTGATTGATGATAGTCCATTGGATAATTTAATCAATTCAACGATCATTAAAAGGGACAATTTTGCAAGTGAAGTTATAATTGTCGAGGCTCCTGAAAAAGCGTTGTCACTTTTAAGTAGCGGCAAGGTTAAACCTGATATAATTTTTCTTGATATCCGTATGCCCGAAATGAGTGGTTTTGACTTTTTAGTCGAATATGGAAATTTAGATATTGAGAAAAATCATACAAAAATCTTAATTTTGTCTTCATCGATAGATCCAAGAGATATTCGTAAGGCTGAAGATAATAGGTACGTATCAGGCTACTTAGCAAAATCCTTGACACCCGACGCATTGAGAAAAATTGAGTGTTGAGTTGGATGATAACCTTTTTAATCTCAAAAGACCGGCCTGTCCTCAACCAGTTTTATGGTAAACCAACAATATACGATAGTCTTAACTTGCTGTTTTTAAGTGTTTCCTATGCATAGCCCATTATTTTTTGATGGGTTTTCTCGTTTAGACCACTTTGGACATGCGTTAATTCTCATAAACCAATCATCTATTTACAAGATCGAAACCAGCCATTTTGGCCCATATTACTCTGTGCTTTTAGAAAAGCATATCTTAATTAGTAGGTTAGTGTTTAAGATTATGAATTCACAGCCGCACGAAACATGCTATTATTTCTTGATGAGAGCAGGGGATCACGGACTAACAAATATCAACACCTTTTCCTTCACCAAGATAGATTATAGGCTTAAAGATTTAAACCAGGAAAGTGCATCAAGCATCATCGGCACGACGCTTGTTTCATGAGTTCCGCCAGGTATAGGTAAAAGTGACAGTTTATTAGCGCCTGCTTTTATAAATTTATCATATGTAGATTGTGATGTTTCAAAAAATACATCTTGATCGGCCGTACCATGATAGAGTCTTGTTGGGCTGATAGGATACCAGTTTGGAAAACTATTAGCGGCCACGTTAGCCTTAAAGATGGGTTCACTGGCTAGATTTGACAAGCTGTCGTAAAAAGTTGGGTTAAAAAGTAACGAAGGAGTAGTATTTAATTCGGTGTTAATCTGATAGCCATTTTTACTTCCATCCAATAGTTGAGGTATTTTGGTAGCATACGATGCTGTAAAAAAATCCGACAGCGGACGATTATAATTATAAGTAGTATTATATGCCTGGATAAACAAGGCTAAGAACGAGGAATTGGCATAGGTAGAAATCGTAGCCAATTTACCTAATATACCTGTAACATCATACCCTCCAGCCCCTTCAGCGGCTGCTGTAACTGTTAAATTATCGCCGGTGTTAGTTTCGATTTCTCTTTGGGCTGCCATAGATACATATCCCCCTTCAGAATAGCCAACTAAAAATACTTTGCTATTAACTTCCACAGCTTTGGTTTGCAGAAAATATTTAGCTGCTTTGAGCATATCAACCACGGCCGAAGCAGAAGATTGCATATCGTAATAAGGATGCACGATGTCTTTCGAGATGCCGTAGCCAATTAAGTCAGGAATGGCAGTGACAAAACCAGCTGAAGCAAATAACTCAAATCCAGTAAACGCCAATGGGAAATTCGATGGGGCATCTCTATCATTAAAGATTGTGCCATGTTGAGCGCTAAGTAAAGCAGGGGCCTTAGTCATGTTTTTTGGTATACCTAACAAGCCGGAGGCTTTTACTCTACTGCCTTTGTATGTTGTATAGTAGATGAAGTTATAAAAATTGACATCGTACTGTATCAAAGGCATATAGCCACCTAATCCCTTAAGAGTCGCTAACTCCATTAACTGAGTTTTAGTTAAGCTTTCTGATAAAGTTGCAGAAACAAAAAATTCCTGCCCGGCTAATTCATGTTTAGGGCTATCATCTGTATGCTTTACGCATCCCACTAGCGAAAAAACAACTATAAAAAAGCATCCAAAAAAATATCCGTTTTTCTTCATAAAATATTTCTGCCCTAAGATAGATTAATTAATAGGAAATATAATTGAATAGCGTTTTTTTGGAATTAATTTGGCGAACATTTGTAGTTATTTTTCAACTATTGTAGATTTATAAATCTAACATACCCAAATTCTAATTATCTTACCATCACACCCCAATAAGCGCAGCAATTATGCCGCGTTTTTGCAGCGTCGTACATTGGATTAATGATTAAAAAGCATTAATCCAATAACAACAATAGGCAAACCATTTAAACCAGGCCAATCTGGTAATCCGACAGGAAATACCCATGCAAAGCGAATAAAGCAACCCTCGAAAGCATACTCGACAAAGCGCTGCCATCAATCGAAAATGAGATGGAGACAGGATCTCCCGAGGTTAAGCGTGAATTATTTATAGGTCTGGCAGGTATTGTATTGCCATCAAAAAAACTTACCGCCTAATCATCATTAAAATATATAACCTTTGTCATTTACAGTACTAGGACTGGAACGGGGCGGAGAGAACATCTACGCGATTACTGATAAGTGAAGGGGGACCCAATCGTCGCTTAATGGTGAGATTGTTAACTGGAAATTTAAGTGATAATTCACTTAAAATGCATAACATCGCTGATAATGTTTATTGCACTGGTGGCGGTATTTGCCATATAGGAGATAAACTCTTAAACCATATAAAGCACTCAGGCGCTCAACCACCCCCCGAGATAATTGAGGCAGCCAAACAATCAGTCTATACTGTCTTTTTTTAATGAGTTTTATGAAGGGGATTCCCTTTACAATCATATCCCTATTGGATAATGCTTTTCATGGCTAGAGCTATTTATTGAAAAGAAAGCTGCTGTAATGATAGATGAAGGGAGTTACAAAACCATTCTACCGCTTGTTATAGACCACTTCAGGTCGAAAATTCTGCAATCCTTACTTCCGTACAGGCCAGTAATTAATGGTATTAGCGCCTAAAGAGGATTGCAGTTGAATAACCACTTTTCCTGGTTAACTTCCATTATAGTTTAATTCAACTATACCAATCTCTCCATTATTAGCTACAACAGTCATATCCAAATCAAAATTAATCTTAGCTGGTGCGTTGATATTTGCAGATGGATCTGTTAAGGATGCAGTACCAGAATAAGTTATTCCAAACACGGTTAACGACCAAAGTGCTCCTGAGCCAGATTTACGTATTATCAAGTCAGAGTTAGGATACCGAGGCCCAACCGGCCCAAAGAATTCGCCATTTACACCGATTCTTGCAGTTTGATATAAATCAATACGAATAATTGTTTTACCAGTATTGTCTTCAACTGCAATATAACACTTCATATAGGGCCCCTCTGAACCTATAAACGCATCTTCTAAGGATAATTTGCCTGAGATCAGCCAATTTGGCTTCAGACTATTATAGGGTAGTGTAAACTTATTCGAGAAATTTCCTTGACCGTTAACAGAGATAAGGATATCCGAAGATTTAGACATATCATTTTGATTTAACCTTGCCGACGTTGTTACATAGGCATTATCCGAAACAGGTACCCTGGTTAATCCCGTAATATGTATATCTGTTGCGAATAACTCTGGAGTACCGGCCAATAAATCCACTCCTGGGAGACCAGGTATAGGGGGCGGAGTTCCTGAAATATTTACTGTTATTGATTGCAAATTAATAGTATTAATTCCTTCAAGTAACCAACTTTGTAAACAATGCGCATTTTCACTGTTAATCATGAACCAACCTCTACCGGTAGATGCATGATAATAAGGTACCGCGCATAATATATTGGTAGCGTAACCATAAGCAGGCATTTCAGAATCAAGAAATTGTGCCTGTACTACACCTATTGTATCAATAGGTAACCCGCATTGGTGAATAAGAAAGAACTTGGACGTCTGCATTGATTTCCAGTGCTCGCCTTTATATACGAATACACCAAAAGAGCCTATCGCTACGAAGTCACTTCCTGGGCCCCACACATTATTATATCTATCAAAAGCAAAGGGAGTAAAAGGACCTCGATAATTTGGTATAGTGCTTTTTAACGCCCCAGCCTTAAATTCCCCATCTTTAAAAAATCCTACTGAATAAAACTGGTCACTCGGAGCACCGATTTCATAAACCATTAAACTACCATCTTCAGTAGTTTTATATCTTCTATCTTGGGGATTTTTAGGGAATATTGGTCCTTGTTGGATCGTAGCTAAGGTAATAAAATTACTTAGATCCCACTCTGGATTCTCGTCATCGCCCACAGTGTTAAATTGTTTAAAAGCCCACTTTCCGTAGCTTAAGGTAGGTTCATACCCCTGAAAGTTATACATATCTCCATCTGTCCAGAGCTGACTGAACTGGGGAACTTGATCATGAGAGCCAGCTATAGTCCTGAAACCAGTAGGGGCTAGTTCAAATAAAAAACTGTAACCACCGGATGCATTACCAATACCATATGTTTTTCCGTTAGATAGCTTAGCAACCCCATTAAATAATCCAACATCTTTCTGGGTAGAATGGCCATCAAATGTATCAGGGTAGTGATAACCCCAATTTTTTGATAGCGTTAATCTTGTAGCCATTGGCCGTGATGGATCTGACAAGAACTCAAGTATATCTACAAGTATTCTGTTCTCATCTCCAACAATAGCTGAAACATAATAGTTAGCTGGGATATACATTATGCTATTGTCATTACCTAAGTAAGTTCCATCCGCATCAAAATGCAAATTGCGGTGATTGCCACAATCGCCTATCCAAATACTCCCATCATTTTCATGTGCAACATAAGGTATTCCAATACCGCTATGAGCTTTAAAGCTAAATTTGGTGTTGGTTACATCCGGGGAGGTTGCGTATCCACCTGTCTCACCTATCATTCCGGTATAATCGCCAGTGGAGCTGTTATACCGTTTAATGGTTTGCTGGTCGCCTTTATCTAATACACATAGGTCCCCACTCATAACAGAAAGACCACCAACGTCGTTCAGTCCAGATATTGTAATAGCTACAGTGCCTAAACTTCCATCTGTATTGATTGGGTATTTAGTAATTGTAGTAACGTCTGCAATAAATAGATTATTTCCCTCTACCCTAACATTTCTTGGTGCTGTAAAGGTGATATCCCGAACAAAAGAGCCACTCCGGTCGTCTACCCGATAAACTTTAATTAAATTCTGATCTTCATACGAAAAGTAAGCATATTTTTCAGTGCATGCTATTCCCGTAATACGCCCAGCGTTGCCAGATGTATTTAATCCCAAAGTACTTGGGTAGGTTATGCCGTTTGGAGGTGTATAACTTACCCCGTTGGTAAATGTAGATAACTGTAAGTCGGAAACGTTTAAAGCAAATACAAAATTGCCGGTTCCTTCATAATCCTTACCAGCATAAAATATGTAATTATTATTTGCGCAATTGTGAAAGCTCGCCTGTCCTGTTTCTGCTGGAGGTCTGAATTTAATTACCCTTCTTGGAGTATTGAGTAAAAAGGCGGCCTGTGCATGTACACCTTCACTAAAGGGAATACCAACAAACATTTTATCACCAATTGGTGTCATACATGAAATATCTGCAAAAAATGCCCACACTTCTGTGCCAGTGGCAGCCTCGGAGTTATTACATGCTTTAGCAACCCCCTCCCATGAACCAACTACGTTATGGCTTAAAACTTTAATAACTACATTATCCGCGGCTATGTCCACACCAAAGTCATCTTTATAGTCCCATGCAGGAATAGGGTGGGTGCCTGCCTCATAATGCACAGCAGTCCATAGTGTCCGAACTAACTTATCGTTAACATATACGCCCCCACTGGTCTTGGCTGCTGATGCTAAGGTAAAGAAATTGGTAGTGGGTATTTCAGATCTCTGACCCATGACCTGTCTATATGCGGCTAATATATTTTTATTTAATCTCATTGGTTAGTTTATGTTAAGTCCCAGGAGATTGGTAGTATAGGAAATTGGTCCATCCACAAGCTCAATACCTACCCAAAGTTCAGCAGCATATGAATCAGCAAAAGTGTATTGGTCAGTAAAGCTTACACCATCATTATCAGAAGTTCTTAGTGCACAATAACCAGAAGCATTTCTATAAAGTAAAACATCTGTCACGTTTTCAGGGGAAGGGGAAATAACTATACCTCCCTCTGCAGAATTTCCTACAGCTAATAGCTGAAAGGCACCTATTATAGCACCAAATTCTCCATTAGTATAAAAGTCACCGTCTACATTACTGGTTCTAAAAAATAACCTACAAAGAAGACTAAATGGATTATCATATCTAGCTGGAACAAACCCCCTGGTAGATATCTGAATAGAACCAGCTTCACCGGCTCCTAAACTGCCATGAGTTAATATAGTTCCCGGATTTGCACCATCCGCAGATTGATATCTTTTCTTACCTATATATTTAGGAGCTTGCCCTCCAAAGTCAGAACCACTATTCAAAACCTCGGTTGCTATATTGGTTGATAAGTTAATAGAAAGCTCTTGAAGAGCAGGAGTTTCATAGACAATAACATGAGCTGATACGCTTGTGACAGAGCCTGCTGTATTACTGACAACAGCCCTATAATAACCCGCATCGCCCATTACTGATATTTTGCTATAAGTGGAGCTAGTTGCACCTGAGATGTCCGTAAAGTTCAAGTTATCTGCTGATTTCTGCCATTGTATCGTCGGGGTTGGGTTACCAGTATATCCAACTGAAAGACTTAGTTCCTCCCCCTCTGTTAAGTTCTCAGCAGCAGGTTGGTCGATTATTACGGGTATAGATACTTCCGGAGCAGTCCCGTTAGAGTCTGGATAGTAGGTGCCGTTTATTCGTTCCAGTATAATAACAGTCATTCCTTCTAAACTGATAGGTACACCGCCATCAGATAAAGGAACATTCTCATAATCCATGAACCTAACTAAATAACCGGAGTTAATTATCCTAAGGATACCAGAATAATTCCCTGTTGGTTCATTAACCACAGATATATTTGTATCACCTGTAACAACTCTATAAGCATTAGAGTGGGCTGCTACATCCCAAACATTTGTGGGCAACTCATAAATATCATTTATGCCGGCTCCGCCACCGGCTTCACGAAAAAAATTGTTTATCACATAACTTTCCAGGTCATCGTAATCTGCAAAAAATTCGTTCGTGTCTCCGTTTATGATAGTAGACGGATCTACGCTATCTATTAAGGGAAAGTGGTCAGCATTTTTAATTAGCGAGATAGTGCCGTCGGTTTCCTTTATTAAATTATAGTCATTGACAACGCATATTTCTATGGTTCCCTTTTCGGGTTTGGTGATTTTAAAGTAGGCAGAAGTGGTGCCCTTTTGAATTGTGATTGGCATAGCGGGTTTAAGTTTTATTATTTATACGAAATTTCTTACCGCTAAGTTGCTAATACTGGCAAAAGGAATGAGATTTAATCATTCGTTGCCTATGTTCAACAATAAGTTAAGAAAGTTACAACCTTCCCCAACAAGGCCCCGTACAAGTACATCGGGTTTGGTGTCAATATGATTTAGTTTAAATGTGAAAGCCGGTTTGTAGGAAGCCGGCTTTCTTTGTTAGTGGTAGCAGGTCGTGAGTATCAAAAGTCAAGTATTTACCAAGTTCTATAAGGAATCACTCAAAGACGGCGACCTCAATACTAAAGTTCGATTAGATCGGGTGCAGCTAGAGGTGATAGTTAAATCAAATAATTGGAAGGCCTACGTTCCCAGAGAGGATAGGTGAAAAACGAATACGCGAGGGGGCAAATATCCTTTCGGAAACCTCTACAGAAATGTAGGGTTTTTTTGTGAGGTCTTTTTTTCACGCGGTAAGCAGATAATTAAAGGCTAATAAACCTTACGGCTATCCATCTCGTCAATCATTACATTTAACTCCCTGAAATATCCCTCAAAAGCATTCATAAAAACCTCGGCATCATGATTTTTATAAAGATTGCTAAATTGAATCCATTCATGCATTTTACTTAGAACATAATCTATTTGCCGGAAGGTATCTTTAACAAAAGGAAGCTTATCAAGGCCGTAACGAATATCTATTTCCTTTCTGATTGTATCCAATGTGTTCTTAATAGCTTCGAAGTTATCGGCCACTAACGGGTAATCCGAGAAAATGCCCTCATATATTTTCGTGATTTGATAATCTGTATGATATGAAATTAGACTTTTAAGAGTTTTCATCTGCCTAGCTCAATATTTTTATAAATTTACAAAATTATTATTTATAAGTATCGTTCCATTTCTGTGTGTAAAACCGTATGCAGACAAATAAAAAGGCTGTAGTGTTTAATTTACAGGGAAAATACAACAATATCTTTTTACCCGATCCGAACTCCCCCAAGTGGCGGGTTTTTTATTTAAATATCCATTGCAATAAAAGCGTAAGCCCCGATCCAATCAATACGTAAAATACTATAAATCTAGATTTTAACCACTTATCGGATTTTTTTTCTACCTGTTTTTGTTTTGTCTTGCCTGTTTTAACCTGGTAAAACACTTCATCAATAAAGCCGTCAACAGGCTTTTTATGGTTTTCTAGTTCATTAAAGAGTTTGCGTATATAATTAGGTCCATCGTTCATTAATCAAATATAATCCATTTAATTTAGCTGTCAGGCAATGACGTATAATGTTGATATCTCAGTTGAAAATATATGAGCCACCTTAAGTTGTGTGTAAACCCTAACAGAAATGCAGGCGTTTTTTGGTGAGTAAGAATTCTGACATCACCCAATACTGTACCCTAGCCCAGTCTTCCATTTTTCGATTAATTATTGATAATCAACGTTTTAAGTAAAATCATTTTCAAACATTCTCTTAGCCCCTGACACCTGATCCACAATTTTATGGAGCAGTTGTAAAAGTCTTGATAATAAGCAGGACTTATTGACACAACCCATGTCGATTCAACTTACACGGTTGCATACCCTTACTAAGGCGTAGGGTAGCCGGGCGCCAGGAGTCTTGCAGTCATTGCTAATTTAAATAATTGTGTTAGGCTAATCTGCCTAACGGCACGCATTATTTTTATAATTATAAAAATAAAACCTATACCAATTATTAAGGTTTCTTTTAATAGGGGGATTACTGTATGGAAAAACTCGACGGAGGAACATAACTAAATCCAATTAATAATTTTAAATGAAGAAATGTTTACTTATTTGCTGCTTGTTATTGATCTCTATAAAAGGTTTTGGTCAACGGTTTTTACAATACAACACGGGTTCGTTATATGAGTCTTTCGAGAACCCTTCGGTACGCTCTTTCATACCGGACACTACCAGGCAATTTGCTTTTAACTTTTTCATACCAAATTTTAACGGCAATTTATTGGTAGTGGGCAATGCACAAACCGCACTAAAAAGCCGCCTGTTCTCATCATACTATAACACTGCTGATCTGCAAACAGGTAAAGGCAATTACAACCGTTTAAATGCCAATATAAACGCTTATTCTATTATGTTTAAGATATTTTCGAGCGCCAACGGCGACCAAGAAATCGGCTTTTTTGTAAATACAAAAGCCGAGCTAAAGGACATAGTCAGCGATGAATCAGTCGCAATTTTTAATGGCTACCTTAATTTCCCCGGCAAGTCTTACAGTAATGTGTTTAATGGCAATGTTTTTTACCAGGATTTCCACCAGATAGGGTTTACTTACCGCGAGCAGGTAACTAAACGGCTTTCTGTAGGTTTTAAATTAAGTGGTCTATCCGGCTTGACCTATCGTAAATATGATATAACACAATCAAACGTAGTTTTTGATAAGCCTAATGACCGCGCCGCTCTCAGTTTAGCCGGTATATCTTATGCAAATGGCGAAAATGGGCAAACAGGGATAACGAAGTCGCTGCCGACCTTTTTAAACCCGGGTGCTGCTTTAAGTATGGGCGCTTCATTTGTTGATCAGGGTGGCTATACCTGGCAACTTAACGTGAAGGACCTTGGCTTTATACACTGGAACAGTACTTCGAAAAAAGGGACTTTTAGCGGCACAGCAGTAGTTAATAATATATCAACAACCGATATGGAGAAAAACCTTGAACAGGCGGCAGATAGCTTAACAAATGGGGTACGCACCAGGGATGGTTTTACATCACGAACTAATGGGTTGCTTGAATTAGCCGTTAACAAAAGCTATTGGTTTGGCGACGAAAATAATATCAAATTTTCGCCTACACTTATTGCATCTAAAGAGTTGTTCTACACTGGCTTTACGGCAGCTTTAGTAATGCCGGTACAGCTTGGCCATTATATTTTTAGCATTACACCATCCTATAATGACCTGAAAATACTTAATGTAGGCGGCCAGTTTATGATCAAAAAAGATAATTCGGAATTTTTTATAGGCACCGAAAGACTTTATCAGACCGCTTCTTTTCTAAAGTCAGCTATTAATGGTGGTTCGGCTGGCACCAAGCCGCAGTTCACTACCAATATGGGGTCGTACTCTGGGATGGATTTTTTTATTGGTGCATCCTTTAAATTCGGTTATACCATTGAAAGCCGCATGAATGAGAGCAGAATCCCAATGGATGAAGAAAAAGGGTTTATTGGCCTGATATGGGATAAATTTTTCGGCAAAAAAGATTCGAACTATTAAGCCTTCTTTGGCTAAACAAAAAATCTTTAAGATAAAAAGGTTCACCATCAAGTGAGTGGTAGCCTTCCAGAAAATATAGCAGTTTTGTGTTTACTCTTTAAGTTCAACTTACATAGTTTCGATGAATTTATTTCGATCCAATGCCGGAATAAAGAACTCCTGCCAAACTAGTTAAGCTGACATTAAGCTTCCACCTAAACCCTTAACATAAACTTCCCCTTTATTTGTAAGCGTTGGTTTAATAGACCCTGTTATAAAGCCAGCCATAAACAATAAGTAAGTGATTCTCATGCTTTCAATTTTATTGATCTCAAGGTAAGGGATACCTTCTAAGGAACCTTCCGAATCGGGGTTGTTGAAAAGGTAGGTTAAGACCTGATCAAATTTGTTCTTGGTGAAATCCATGTTGAGTCTATTTAAGTGTTATTACGGCTTTAAACGGATAGCGAATGAAAGGGTTACGTTTGTTGAAAATATTTCCCATTTTAACCTGAACGAATCTTAATCCCCCATCAATCCTAATCAACGCATTTCGAACGTATAGCTTCAGGAAGTTCGGGATTAAAGCAAAATTGAACGCCTTAAATTGATATTAACACACTAAAACATTATGGAAGGAATAACAATTATCTAAACGCCAGTTTTACATGAACTTATATCAAATATTGATTGATAGGTAAGATGATTGAAGCGTTGACGGAAAAGCTCCGCGATGCCAAAAAACCATACATCTGCCCAGGAAGTTAGGGAGTTAACCGGGTTCGGATCTAACTGGCTAAATGCTAATAAGCAAGACATCGATTACAGCATGGTTTAGCGACCGTCTTCGCTGCAACCGCTAAGACGTTGAGGAATTTATGGAGGAAGATAATTACAAATCACAAAGGAGGAACCATAATGGCATACCTTCCCAAAGTATAAAATTGAATACTTATTATTTGGTAGTAAGTATATTATTGTTTACCTTTATGTCCATAAAAGAGGAGGTAATTAAATCGTCAGACCTACTAAGACTAATTAAAAGGATGGATAGAAGTAAGACAGGCCGGCATATCATACTAAGGCATCCAAACCGTGAAGAAAACCAGATATTCCGAGTCATGGTTCAAAAGAAATTAGGACCGGACTAGCAGAAAACTTAAAAGCAGGCGGATCTTAAATAGTCCCACCCTCTTACATATATGAGGAATTTACCTCAAAGTTAATATTCCTATGATGCCACACATTAAATTTACAGTTGGTAAGACATCAACAGGTTTTGATGCTTACTACAAGCATAACCACAAAATTGTCGCTGTAACCACCGGTGACACTATTACGGAATTAAAAAGCAACGCTTTAGAGTCATATAAGCTATATGCCGAAGAAAGTGGGAAGAAGGCCGTGGTAACTGAGGCTATAATCTTTGAATTTGACTTACCTTCGTTTTTCGAATATTATCCAGTTATCAGCGCAAAAGCATTGAGCGCCAGGGTCGGCATTAATAACACTTTATTATCACAATATGTTAATGGAGTTAAAAAACCATCTGGAAAGCAGATCAAAAGAATATTCACTGAAATTAAGGCGATAGGCCGGGAATTGAGCGAATTAGAATTGGCGTAATTATTAACAAAATAGCCCCCAACCAACCACCCATGACCATAACTGAAGAAGACGCATTAAATATGGATATCATATTAAAATATTTAGCTGATAAACCAGGTTACGGAATTGGTGCATCTGAAATAGATGAACAAGTTATAGCAGGGTGCACTGAGACACTAGCGGATCAATACTTGCACATCTTGATTTCGTGGGCGCCCTCTTTAGTCTATCCAATTTATAGCAATGATATCCTACAATTTGTTAAGGAAAACGATCATACTAAGAAATTCCTGAAAAAAGGAGGGATGATAAGTTTTTATAAAGAAGAGAATGCGAAGCGACGCTCCGCAGAGGCAGATAAAAAATTGAGCAGGGAAAATATGACCTTAGTTATGGAAACTGCAAACCTATCAGTCATTATCGCCAGGAAAGCGGAAAAGCAATCACGTAGAGCGATATGGATAGCAGTATTATTGATCCTCTCAATAGAATTAATAAGATGGTTATGGCCTTTAATTTCTCACAAATGATTTTGACCCATTAGCGCCGCCTCAAACAACTTACCGACCCCCATTATAACTTAAACACTTTACCGATGCTTGCCGAGTCCCGAGATATGTATTGAGCAGAAATGTTTTTCAGGTTAAGAAAATCTGTGCGATATCCATGTTCATTTTGCTCACAAATGTCCAATCTATCGCTTATACGCATGTTTAAACGTCATTTTTTTCTTTTTCTGACAAAATATCCAGCTTGAATTGCTGGTAATTCAATATACTTATAGGTAAAACAGGATATTATATATATTAAAATAAATATTGGAATTGGTTTAATTATTGCCCAATAAGCACCAGGGCCTAAATGGTTGAACCATGGCAAAACCTCAATCAAAATAGGCTGATGTATTAAATATATGCTATAGCTAACCATTCCAATCATAGCCAATACTTTATTTAATCTGGTTTCAAGATTAATCACTGCATATAACAACCATTCAAAAAATGCAGTCCAGGCAAGTACACATGTCAGGAGACCGAAACCAAGATTGAAATACCGTGCTGCCATTGTGGCAATAAAACTGGCAAATGCAATAAGGAGGTTGAAACGACCGAATAGCCTTTTGCCCTCCCGATGACGCTCTGCTAAAAGAGCTCCGGTACACCATGTAAACCAATAATAAAACATAAACCAAGGGCTTACAAATTTCGCATCATGGAAATAATAATAAGTTATAGGGGCGAAAACTGCCATTAATAAAAAAAGCAACAGCAGCATTGTTCTATTAATGCCTAACTTTTTCCTAAATATTAAAAAAATGGGATAGATAAGATATAACTGCATTTCGAGCGCTAAACTCCAAAATGAAGGGTTTATAGTAAACTCGTAATTGTTAGAAAAATCATGGACAAAAAACAAATGGCTCAACAGATCAACGAATCCCCTATGTGAAAAAAGGTAATATTTTAAACCTAACCCGGTTACACAGAATATAATTACTGATACTAAATACGGCGGGTAGATTCTCCAAAACCGTTTACTGTAAAAATCAATAACGTTCAATGATTCGTTTCGAGACATAAAACCCAAATGAATCAGAAATCCACTAATGATTAAAAACAACTGTACTCCGGTCCATCCATAAGCTGATGGTATAAAATTCAGTATGGCGTTTTTGGTTGTTGCATGCCCCGCGGTATCATATCCTGGAAATAAATACAATTCTGAATGGTAAAAGAAGACGCATAGTATCGCTATTCCTCTTAATATATCTATTTTCCCTATGTGTTTCTTTATTTCGATGGCTTTATTGTGACTTGGTTTCGTCGTAAAGGTAAAACTATTGAACATAAATGTTTTATTTCAACGATTTATTTGACGAAGACACGATTTGAGTTTTAGCGTACCTTGAGAAATTTCCACATTAGCGACGTGTTGGCTTGGTCGCTCATGTTATTTGTCTTTAGACAATCAAAAAGCGTTTCTATTAAAATCTCACCCCACCAGCGTTTAACTGATTTTTTCTTTTACGGTTTCTACGACATCAGAAATAACTTGGTATTTTGCTCTTTGAGCAAAATCTCCGGGGTTATCCAGAATATCGTCCAATACCGAACGTCCGTCCGGCGCTTTCTTTGTTAAATAATAAACTGCGAACGATACACCGACACCCAGCATAAATGATTTAAAATGGCTCATAATATTCAGATATTTATTTCTTAATGTATAAATTTGATGCCAAGCCTCTAAATTAGAGATAAAAAATTATTTTTTTCATTTTTGGAATAGTTGGCTATTCTTATTGTGGTGATAATTTAAACAGTAATTAAACTTAAATTAAACACTGCTGGCGCAAAGGCCAACAAGCCGCTGTCCTGTTTAATATAGACAGTAAACGTTAAATGAGGTGAGGGTCATGGGTTTTTATTTAACGGATGGTTTTTATTTCCTTCCATTTTTTCCAACATTTAGATTATCTTGTCCAGTTTTTCGATCTCAATCGCGTCCGGCCGGGTCACGAGTTCTTCGATCTCTTTTTGGCTCCGACTTAAGTTTTATAGTCGCTGTCCACCTGCGCACGGTCTCGCTGGCTCTGGCGGTTCATTAGGGACGGGAGATGTCGTATTGGTCTCTAAAACGTACGATATCGATATCAAGCGCAAACGTCAGCATTCTTTGTGATATTGATGGGCCAGAAACAGGATGATGACCCGGCGATCCTACAGGGACAGCGCAAACAACGTAAGATGTCTTTTCTATTGGTTTTCATACCACCAGATAAAGATCCATGGACAGGAATACACCCAAAAATTAGGGGCAAAGATTAATAAATGGCATAAAAACGCCCTGAAAGAATTGGATAACAATATCAAAATTCAGGAAGAATAAGCCAGGCTCGATCCGAACGGGTCCAACTATCGGGCAAAAATCTTAACCATCCAAAAAAACACCTGGAAACCTATACTCCGTAAGATTTTAAAGCAATCAATGAACTCGTTAACCAAAAACCCTTATTCCCCCGGGACATCGCGGGTGTCTGGGCCGTCTACGGATTAAACGACAACCAAAAAGTAGAAGCAGGACGTGCAGGTGCTTGGACATCCAGTCTGCTAACTTGCCCCTTTCCAAGAGTGTACCAAACAATTATTTTACCAGCAACATGCCCGGCAAATACCTTTTCGATAATTCCCAGCAAAATGACCAGGGGACGATCGGCAAAGCAAACAATGTTGATTTCGGCGGACACATCGGTTTCGAGTTTAATAAACTATAAATCGCCGTAGAAGCTTTATACCGGTTTGACAATGGGATCGCGGGCACTCAAATTTGATACCTGTTTAAAAATGGCTTGCCGGATAAATTACAAAGAGTTTTTGATAGTGGCCATTGATTTTTTTGGACTGCTTGAACAGTATCTATTATCAACTTGCTGCTAAGTTTTTCTTAAGTTTTTGATAAGCTAAAAAATGTTGCCTTCGGGTAACTATAACGGTCAAGGAACGTCCGCTGGTGTTCAAGAAACCGTCTGCAGTTACAATTGGAGTTGGGTTTTATTTTGACTTAACCTTGTTTCTGTATGAATGTCCCTATTTGACCCTTTGAGGTCCTATCGCTCATTTCGTCGTGATTGTTGGAATTTTCCATCTTTAAATCAATGTATGGTATATAATGTTGGAAATATTCATCAAAAGTTGATGTAAATTGACTTAATGATGGATTAATCCATCATTACATCCCCTGCATCAAAATAGAAATAAAATTACGACGTTTTCCTATGATTTAAGAAACTATCTTTCTGTATCTTTATATTAAGAAAACGATTTACGGTTATAGGGATGTGGCTGCTGCTGCAAAATGATAATTGATAATATTAAAAGCGGGGTTCATTGCTGTTTTTTGATTTTTAGCGTGTTTTTTTGCCGTGGCAACAGCGTGGCAATGAAATAAAAAACTCGATAACTAATTGATTTACAACACTAATATTAATTGGGTTCAGGAACCTAGCTCTCCGCGGAATACATTATCAAAAACAAACAAAACCCTGTAAATCATTGATTTACAGGGTTTTTTATTTTCATCAAAAAAGCACAAAAAAACGAAAAAAGTTGTGGCAAATACGTGGCAATTCTAAAATTTTATAAATTGCCACGACAAAGCGTGTAACTCACTGTATATTAAGTGGTTCAAGACGTGAACATCTTGATTCCCGATGACTATTTTTCGACATTTATTCACTCTTAAACGTGGCAATTATGTTAGAAAAAAGCTTCGAATTGCTTTTCTTTCTGAAACAATCCAAAAATGAAGGTAAAAAATTCATCTACCCGCGTATCACAGTTGATTGCAAAGCAGTAGAATGGTCAACCAGGGAACAATTGGATTCGAACCGTTGGGATCAGGACAAGTGCCGTGCTATCGGCTGCAAGGATGATGTTAAACAAATCAACTTCTTCCTGGACACCTTGCATAGCAAGGTGCTTAAGGCCCGTCAACAACTGATCAGTGAGGAAGAAGAAATAACCGCGGTTACTGCGCGACCTCGTTACCGGCAGGACAACGCAAAAAATGATACTGGAAATTTTTGCCCAGCACAATTCGCAAATGAAGGCACTCGCGGGGCAAGATTTCGCGAACGGCACGCTGGATCGATATGAAACCTCACTGGAACATACCCGTAAGTTTATTGCCTGGCAATACCAAAAGGAAGATTTCTCCATCAAAAAACTGGATCATTATTTCATTGAGCAATATGCGTTTTGGCTAAAGACCGTCCGTAAGTGCAACCACAATACCACAATGAAGTACCTGGCAAACTTTAAAAAGGTCGTACTCATCTGCGTGAAGAACAAATGGCTGCCGGGTGATCCCTTTATTAATTTCAAACTAACTAAGAAAGCTATCAGCCGAGACCCGCGATACGTCAGACGGAACCGGCACGCTCTCTTTAAAATAACCTGAAACAACAAGCAAAGTTTAGGTAATTTGATCAGGACAGTTCCCAACCTGCACCTGCGTGTCCAGTAATATACAAACTGTTCGGCATCAACCTGTCTTCAGCTCAACAGAGGTGCAGGTTTTGCCGGCGATATGCCTGTAACTGGTGATCAGCGGGGTCAAGCTCAGTTATCAGGCTGTCAATTTGCCGTAGTTCGCATACACGCATTCGCTGTACAGAGTTTAATTTTTCGGCAATACATATGATTACAACCTGCTTTGACGCCTTTATCATCGCTTTTTTCACCTGCACAATAGCCCTGTCTGAATCGGTTACGCCATCATCAACAGCTATACCGTTAGTGCCCAAAAAGCAAATGTCGAACTTCACCCCGTTCAGGTAACTTACGACTTCGCTTCCTGCGCATACTTGCGAATCTTTGGAAAATTCGCCACCTATTAATACTACTGTCACCAGCGGATGATCTGCCAGTTGCAAAGCGACCGGCGGGCTTATCGTATAGATAGTTACCGCTAAATCTTTGGGCAGCATGGTTATCATTGCTATAACTGTGGTACCGCCGCCGGTTAATACGACCATTCCATCTTTGATCAGCCCTATCGCTTTGCGGGCAATAACCTTTTTGGCATCTGCGGCATAAATATCATTTCGCTGAAACGGATAATGGTAGGCACGAGACAAGGCCCCGCCATGTACTTTAACAATTTGACCCGAGTCGTCCAGTTCATTCAAATCGCGGCGTACAGTATCTTCTGAAACATTTAATTCGATAGCCAGATCTGTTGACAGCACTTTATTGTGCAGGTTTATTTGCTTAATAATATGAGCGTGACGTTCTTTTTTTAGCATGATAAAATTTAGTTTTTATAAAAAAAGCCAATGTTGCGGTTTTCTGCAAGGTTTAAAAATAAAATTAGCTATTTCATGCAAAAATTAAAATTTATTTTACATATCTTTATTATCTACTTAGCAACACTGCGTTTTTTTGCGTTTTTGGTTACAAAAAACCTGCTTTGGGGCAAAATAGATATCAAATAACAAATTTATTAACTGATCAAACAATTCAAGTATGAAAAAAAGTTTACTCTTTTTTTTCCTGGGACTAACTTGCTGGACGATGCAGACCGCTGCACAGTCGTTAACGGTCACCGGAAAAGTAACTTCGGCCGATGACGGCCTTCCGTTACCGGGGGTAACGGTTAAAGTAAAAACCGGTACAACTGCTGTTGCGACCAGTAGCGAGGGTCTTTACCGCATTAACGTCAATGCCGGCGAAGTGCTGGTATTTACTTTTATCGGTATGGTCAAACAGGAAATCACCGTCGGCACCAACCCCAACCTGTCGGTTAAAATGGTTACCGAGGCCGGTAGCATCAATGAAGTTGTGGTTACCGCTTACGGTATTAATCGCGATAAGGCGAGTTTAGGCTATGCCGCGCAAACAGTTAAAGGCGATGATGTTTCTCAAACACAACGTGAAGACTTTTTTGGCGGTCTGCAAGGCCGGGTGGCTGGCTTATCTATTAACAGCACAAGTGGCAATCCTGGTGCATCTGCACAAATCGTATTAAGGGGTTTTACCTCTATCAGTGGTGATAACAACGCCCTGATAGTTGTAGATGGTGTACCAATTAACAACACAACACTAAACCAAACTTTCTCATTAGTAAGCCAGGGCGCCAACCGCGACCAGGATTATTCAAACCGTGGTATGGATATTAACCCTGCCGACATTGAAACCTACACCATTATGAAAGGCCCTGAAGCTACAGCCCTTTATGGTAGCGCAGGTGCGGGCGGTGCAATATTGATTACCACTAAAAAAGGCAAAGCCGGCGCAAGTACAGTTAACTACAGCACATCATACCGTTGGGAGAAACTGGTTAAATCTCCTGAAAGACAAACAGAATATAACTTAGGTGATGCAGGCGGTGTATTTCTTGGTACTACATCAAACTTTTTTGGCCCTAAATTTTTGCCGGGTACACCCATATTTGATAACTACAAAAACTTCTTTCAAACAGGTAAAGCACAAAAACAAAACCTTTCTTTAGAAGGCGGTTCGGATAAATTAACCTACCGTTGGTCAAATGAATACAGCGATAACGAGGGTGTTATCCCCACTACCGATTACAGAAGGTTTTCAACCCGCTTAACAGGTAGCGCGGTAATTTCACCATTGTTTAAAGTTACCACCACCATGAACTATATTAACTCTTCAAACACCAAGGGTTACAAAGGAGCAAATGGTATATTGATGGGTCTTTTACGTTTTAGCCCTGCGTTTGATATTACGAAATATGAAGATGTTAACGGCAACCGTATTACCCACTTTGCGTCTATCTACAGTGAGTATGACAATCCGCTTTGGAGCGTTAATAAAGACCCCCAGGTTGATAAAGTCGACCGTTTCATCGGCAATGCAAACTTTAATATTACACCAAACAAATGGCTTTCTATTAATGCCATAATTGGTGCGGATATAACCAGCACCAATGGCTCAAACGTTTACAACGGGCAATCTTACAAAGGTTCAGGTAGTGCAACTTCCCCAACAGGTGGCTATATCTTAACCTACCAGGATCTTTCTAAACTATACAACGCGTCATTGGTTGCTTCGGCAAAATCTAAAATGGGTTCGTTTACCGGTACTTATATTTTAGGTGCTACTATCGATTATTTCAACAGTACCACAAACTCACAATCAGGTACTAAATTTTACGATCCTAATTTCTACAGTATCAACAATACTTTGCCTTTAACACGCCAGGCCACGATTAACGTAAACCGTTATTCTGACGAAGGCTTCTTCGCGCAGGCAATATTAGGTTACAAAAGCATATTGTATTTCACTTTAACAGGCCGCGTTGATGGTGTTTCCAAATTAATGCCAAGCATTAATGCCGCAACAGGTTTAAAAGCTGATGGACATCCGTTCTTTGGTTACCCATCAGCGTCCATGGCTTTCAACTTCACCGAGCTTCAATCTGTGAAAGATGCCCTGCCGTTTGTAGATTATGGTAAACTACGTATTTCATACGCCTTAACCGGCAAGGGCCCATTCCGGCAATATGCATTAGGTAGCAATTATGCGGGTACTAACACTACCGGTGGTGGCTATGCCCTGTCTGTGAACGGTGGTAACCCTGATTTGAAGCCTGAAACTACCAGGAACTTTGAAACCGGTATCGAAATGCAGTTTTTGCATAATCGTTTAGGTATCGATTTCAACTATTATAACCTTGAAAGTATCAACCAGATCATCTTTCCGCGCTTAAGCTATGGTAGTGGTTTCATTTTGAAACTATTGAACGGTGGCGAGGTGAGGAACAGAGGTATCGAGGTTGTGCTGAGCGGTACACCTGTTAGAACATCTAAATTTAACTGGGATGTAAAATTGAACTATACACAAAACAGGGGTACCGTTATATCACTTGCCGAAGAATTACCAGAGTTGTACGATTCGGATACCCAAATAATAGGTTCTCTTAGAAGCGCAGCTACACCCGGTGAAAGTACAGGCACCGTAACCGGCTGGAGATATGACAGGAATAAATCTGGCCAGGTAGTTATTAGCCCTTCAACCGGTTTACCAATCGTTTCTGACCTTAACTACCACCCAATTGGTGACAGGACACCTAAATTTACTTTAGGTATTATTAACCAATTCAGGTACGGAAGGTTCAATTTCTCGATGTTATGGGATTTACGTTACGGCGGCGACGTGATCAATCAGACAGAATTTGAAGCTTATACCAAAGGTATCAGTGTAAAAACGCTCGACCGCGAAACACCACGTGTAATTACCGGTGTGCTTAACGATGGTTTACAAAATACCGACCACCCTACTCCTAACAACATTGCAATTACACCTTATTCAAATTCAGCATATTATACAAACCCGGCACCAGAGGTGTTCGTTGAACATAATATAAAAGCATTCAGACTGCGTGATGCTACCCTTGGGTATGATTTTCCGCCATCGGCTTTGGCCAAAACCGGGTTTATCAAAACTTTAGGCGTATTCTTCACAGTAACTGATGCGATATTGATCACAAACTATACCGGCCTTGACCCTGAAAGCAACTCGCTTAATGCTGGTTCAGGCGGTATTGGTGGTTATGGGATAGATTATGGTAACATTGGTAAACCTATTGGTTTTAACCTGGGTTTAAGAGTAAAATTGTAAAAATAAGACAATGAGAAAAGTATATATCACCTTAACGGCAGTAATGGTATTCCTTATTGCCCCGGGCTGTAAAAAATACCTGGATATTAACAGTAACCCGGTAACCCCGCAGATTGTGAAAGCCGAGTTGCTTTTGCCGCCAATACAATTCCAGATGCATGACGATATTTGGCAGGATCAAAGAACGACGATCTCTAAAGTAACGCAAAATTTTGCTGGAGTAAGTACTGCAGATGCAGCCTTGCTATGGGAAAAACATGGTTATACTTACAATAGCGATGCCGGCGGCGTTGCCTGGCGTATGTGTTATTTTGATATGGGCCTGAACCTGGAAAACATGATAAAGGATGCAGTTGCTAATCAAAAAAACGAGTACGCGGGTATTGGTTATGCCATTAAAGCCTGGACCTATCAAATAACCACCGACCAATATGGTCCGATTATTTTAGATGACGCTTTTAAAAACAATCAACTTTCATTTAGATTTCAGGACCAGCCAGATGTTTATGCTAAAGTTAGAGAGTGGTGCGCCCTTGCCCTTAAGTATATGAATACCCCAAGCCCTATCAGTTATTCAGCCACATTACAAGGCGCCAGTGGCGATGGCATATACAAAGGTGACATGACCAAATGGAAAAAATTTGTTTATGGAGTTTTGGCAACGCAATATGGCCACTTGGTTAACAAGGCCGAGTTCAAAACCAAATATGCCGACAGTGTTATTAAGTATGTAGATCTGTCATTTGCTAACGAAACTGAAGACCCCACTGTATTCTTCCAGTCATCAGGCACAACAGATGTTAACCTGGCTGGCCCAACCAATGCGGGCAGCTCAACATCAGGGGTGTTAAACACTTCCACCTACTATTGCAGGCAAACAACCGCAATTTTAGGCTTGTTGACCGGCGGTGTGAGAGGTACGCCAACACCAAGCCCAACAACTTCTTTAGACCCCCGTTTAAGCAGGTATTTAACTCCTGGTACATCTACGAGTGGCACGGGTAACCCAACCGGTACAACCTATATTGCAGTTACCCCTACCAAAGGCAGCACCTTAACTACCGTACCAAACGTTTTAGGCAGCTTACCTACAGGTTCAACACTGTTTAACGGTCGTTACATTTTTACCGACCGTGCCCGCTGGCCGATAATGACTTATGCCCAAATGCAGTTCATTAAATCGGAGGCAGCGTTTAAAAAAGGAGACGCAACTACGGCTTATACAGCTTATATCAATGGCATAAAAGCTTCAATGGACTTTTACAACCAATACGGCCGCACCCAAAGCATCCCTGACCCTGCAATTGCTGCTACCGAGATAAACGCCTACCTTGCATCAAGTGAAGTTGCACAAACTGCAGCATCACTTACCATAGCCGATATTATGCAGCAAAAGTATATTGCGCAATGGGGCTGGGGTAGTATTGAAACCTGGTGCGATTTGCGGAAGTATCATTATGATCCGGCTGTTTTCCGCACGTATTATCCACTTGCAGCCGCAGATTTACAGTACGGTAAATATAAGTACCGCTGCAGGCCGCGTTTCAATTCCGAATTTGTATGGAATGCAGCCGAGTTGACCAAATTTGGTGGCGACTTACCAACCTACGAAACCCAGGAAACTTGGTTTAGTCAACAGTAATTTTAACCATTTAAAGAAAAGAAATGAAAAAGATATTTTTAATACCATTTTGCGCGCTGGCAGCCCTGTTAATAGTAGGAAGCTGCAAAAAAGGTGTGTTTGATTATGGCGATGAAGTAAAATTGACTGGAGATGAGGCTGTATTGAGGATAAACTACGTGTCACAATATGCCAATAACCGCGCCATAGTTATCAAAATTAACGACCAACCGATAAGCCAGCCAATTACTGCCCGTACCCCTTTCCCGGGTGGCGGTTACAATACCGGTGGTGGTAACACGGCCGACTTTTTAGCTGTGCATGCGGGCACAGTAAAAGTATCTATCGTACAGCCTAAAAAGAAATATGATGGTACCGATTCACTGGTGCTATTCACAGGCACTTTCCAGTTAGAGTCTAAGAAAAACTATGTGGTGCATATTACTGATACTACGACTAATACCAAATCGTTGTTAACCACCGAGAACCTGACAAGGCCGGATACTGCCACCTGTCGCTTGCATTTTGTAAACCTTATACCAAATGTAACCGCGCTCGACTTGTATTATGGAACAGCAACAGGCACCGATCAAAGTACAGACTCTTTACTGGTAGGCAACTTACCTTACCTGCAAAACAGTCCGGATTTCCTGATCCCTAAAGCTGCCGCTAATAAAACGTTTAAAATACGTGCAGCAGGTTCCGCTAAAACATCCACTACTGTATTAGCCAGTTATTCAACTACCAGTGTACCGGCTAACCAAAGGGTATTCACAGCTTTTGCCAGCGGGTATAGTGGTAAAACCAATACGCAAAAACCTTATATATCGTTCTTTCTCGTCAAGTAAAGTTGAGGTATAAAACACGATAACTAATTGATTTACAGCACTATTTTTAATTGGGTTCAGGAACCTAGCTCTCCGCAAAACAAAAAAGCTACCTAAGCAGGTGGCTTTTTTTGTTTAAGGTACTGTTAATTTCAGGCTGCTTAGTACATTTCTACTTAAATCATTCCTAAACTAAATTCAAAAATATTTGTTAGTGGGTGGAGGACTATAGTCCTGTTTTACGCATGAGCAAAGTATTTACAATTACCGATGGACTTGAAAACATGGGCGCACTGCGAACGGGCGGCCAGGGTTCGGTTTATAAAGGGCGCCGTATCGGACCAATAATCACCGCCGTTAAACTACTTCCCACCCCCATTCAGTCGGAAAGCGAGGATGATAAAAATTATCGAAATTTTCTGAATGAGGTTGACAAGCTTAAAAAAGTTAACGAAGTACCAAACCCAAATGTGGTAAAAATATTAAACTCAGGTATTACCGAAAGCGGCTCATTTCCTTTTATTGAAATGGAGTTTATTGAGGGGCCAGATCTGGGCGAATTAATATCGCCGCCAAACGATAAAATATTTACTCTTAAACAGGTTGTTAAGCTGGCCGACCAGCTTGCTTGCGCGCTGGCACACTGCCATAATGTTGGAGTGAAACACGGCGACATCAAGAGCAATAATGTAAAATTTAATGTACATTCTGGCAACTACGTATTGTTGGATTTTGGTTTGTCAATTATGTCAGACGAGGAACGCCGAAGTAGTATGCGCCACGCTGGGGCCATTGAATTTATGGCCCCCGAACAGAACCAGGGCAAAATACTGACTCAAACTGATGTATATAGCTATGGTGTAATATTGTTTGAGTTGTTAGCGGGAGCGGTACCGTTCCCACTGGAAGACAATGGCGAAACCGCTCGAAATACGGTAATGGTGGCGCATATGGAATCACCCGTACCCGACATTATAAAATTAAGAAAGAAAAATCTACCCGAAAACTGGCCAAAAAAGCAAAAGGACCAGGAAATAGATGTGCCGCAATGGCTGCTCAATCTTACCTATAAATGCCTGGAAAAATCGCCCGAGCAACGTTACGCTGATGGCATGGAACTTCATGATGCTATTATACAGCATAGCATAGCCAACATACGACTGGATGACAACCCAAAGGTTGATGAACCAGTAATTGAGCAGGAACAGCCGAACGCTATTGCACCCGATCTGACTTACAGGGCCGGCGAAAGTAATAAGGTTCACCTATCAAAATCTGTATTCGCAATGTTAATAATATTGCTGGTAGGATTTATGGGTTATTCGGCTTATTTACAATTTAACAAACCGGCGCCACAAAAGGGCACCATACTGCTTCCGGCTACTGATAGTACTGGTAACGATAATGCTGACAGCATCGCCGCACTGCAAAAAGCACATGATTTGCGACGTGAAAAAAACAGGATAACAGATTCTATTGTGAACGCCACCGCTAAAGAAGAATTGGAAAAAGCAAAAAAGCAAAGTCAGTACGCGCCCGATACGACATTGGTAGATACGTCTGACAACTAAAAATTAATTTCGTTTTAATGAGGAACTTTAAAACATCCTGACACGTAATTGTGTTTATCACATCATACTAACCCCGCATATTAATTACATGGACGCAAAGACATCTATCTGGGAACGCATTGGCCTGCAAGACTGGTTTTTAACTACTGAAAACACAAGCGGAAAAAAGAAACAGCAATCGCTCACGCCTGATGATGTTTATAATTACGTAATAGACAAATTTAATGATTCTATCCGTCAGCTGTCATTTGCCGATCGGATAGTATTTTACCACGAATATATAATTAGCTTTAACCCTGAAGATTACCAGGAATTTATGAATAATAAGCAAGGTATATTCGGGTTAATTGTAAACGAAACCGTAAAAAAGTTTTATGAGCAGCTGAAGCAATACCGTGCTGGGGGTAAAACGGTGGTGCCTTCAAGTTCTAAATGGGTATTTCGATTAGTATCCCACCCTGACTATGCACGCGGGGATATCGGTTTTATAGGAAAACTATTGCCAGGAAGCACCAAAAAAGAAGAGAATTTAAGGGTTACTTTTATACCGCGGCAAACAGGTATAGCCCAAACATTTGATGTAAGCCAGGATGTATTAAAAGGTTTTAACTATTACAGCGAAGGCTATTATGAATTACCTTATATCGAGGACCTGGAATATGATGAAGATACACCGGCTGATGACCGCAAAAAAACCTTCGCCCGGTTTGAGACCATCCTGCCCGAAAAGCAATTTGCCGGTAAAAAGGTTGAATTTTTGATGAAAGACGACGAGATTGTAATATCTGGTGATGAAGAAACTCGTGAAGAATCAAATATCTTTAAAATACCAACCGAGTGGGTTAATACGCCGCATTTGCAAATAAGGTATAACAAATCCGATGGAAAATTTTACCTGGCATCATTTGGAGAACGTACCATTTTAAACGAAAATGAGGTTGAAAGAAGCGACGTTAATTCGCCGTCATGGGTTGAATTGCCTGTAAACTCAAGAATATTGCTTAACGGCATAGTAGGCGTTAATATATTTAAATCATAATATGATATCACAAATACTCTCGGCGGGATTGTTAGTTATTGTTATTGCACTATTGGCTACGCATTTTTTGGATATTAAAAATTCACGACGAAACAATGGCTGATCAGTTTTACGGGGTAACAGATACCGGTAAGGAAAGAAAGAACAACGAGGATACTTTTATTGCTCAGGCCACTGCCGACGGTAAATTTATTATTGCCTGTGTTATTGATGGTGTAGGTGGTTATTCGGGCGGTGAAGTTGCTGCCAGGTTGGCCCGCGAAGCAATATTACAACGGCTAACCAAACCAACAGGCGAATTTATCCCGATAATGATAGACTGTTTTAACCAGGCAAATCAAAAAATACTTGACGAGAAAAAACAGGTTAAAGAGCACGACAGTATGGCCTGTGTTGCAACACTTACCTTAATAGATATTGAACATAACCAATTTTATTATGCCCACGTTGGCGACACACGTTTATACTTGCTGCGTGATAATTCGTTGGTAAAAATATCACATGATCAATCGTTCGTCGGATTTTTAGAGGAGTCGGGCCGGGTAAATGAGGCTGAGGCAATGGCTCATCCCAAACGAAACGAGATCAACAAGGCGCTGGGTTTTGAGGCTAACCTGGTAAAAGATAGCGAATACATTGAAACGGGGCAATCACCATTTTTACCGGGCGATATGTTGCTGCTTTGCAGCGACGGCTTAAGCGATATGGTGACCAGCGCGGATATTACTACAATAATTACACACAGTTCATCGTCACTGAAAGACAAGGGCACCCAACTTATTGATGCTGCTAATGCTAAAGGTGGTAAGGATAACATTACCGTGGTTTTAGCAAAAAACGATAAACAGGCGCTTAAACACAATGCCACTATGCCTGCTGCAAGTGAAAAAAAAAAGGATCAGCCGATAGTTATTGATCCTGTTAAGGCATCAACCCCGATTACGCATCAAGAAAATCAGGAACCTACGCCTCAAAAAAGTAACGGCTGGATAGTTACGTTATTAGTTTTGTTGACCCTGGTATTTTTGGCGGGTAACGTTTGGCAATATCTGCAAAATAAACAAACCACAATGGTTGTTGCTGAAGCGGTGCCTCCTGCTGACAGCAAGCCGCTCGGTGAGCTCGAAATTAAATTACAAAACGCTATTAATAATTTAAAAGGTAATGTGCTTTTACTTGCCGATACTGCGTATGCTGCACCAATAAACATAAGCCGCGCTATCCAGGTTAAACGCGATACCTTATTTATAAAAACAAAAGGAAAGATTGAACTGGTTGCCGACAGCGTTTATAAAGGCACTGCCTTCTCCCTGAACGGGCAATGCAAATTAATAATGCTGGATAGCCTGTCTGTCAAAAACTTTAAAACCGGTGTTATAGCTTATAATAACGCGTTGCTGTTAAAAAATGTAAGATTTAATAACTGCGTTGTTGCTGTGCAAAACCTGTTTACTATCGCCGGAAATAAATTTGTCAGCGGCGACCTGCATACTTTTAGGGCCGATTCTATTCCTATGACCAACAAACAAAATTAATGGAACAGGGAACAATGATACCCGCGGGCAGGAAAAAGGAGCGCTTGTTTCTTGCATTGATAGCATTTGTATTGGTACTACTTTTTGGCAGGTTGTATTATATCGAGCAAAAGAATTTTACCGATGTAGCCAAACGCCTGCATGACGGCACAATGGTGAACCTCAACGCAAAAAATCCGGCAAAGAACGTCCGCACTTTATTGGAGCGGGGTTATTATTTCGAGGACAAACGCGATATAGACCTGATTGAAAAAGTTATTGCCGAAAGAATAAAGAAAGGCAGCAAGTTTGAAAACATCGGCGAATTAAATAAAAAGCGCTACGATATTAATGCTGATACGGCGATGAGCCAGGGCGGTAAATCCTTTCAGCAACGGGTGGTCGTATCGCGGTCCTTGCTCGGCTATACGGGCGAAGATTCTTTACGTTTTGTGGAGGAAAGAATTAAACCGCCCGTTTTACCCGCGGTGACTGATGCAGGCCTGTCGGGCAGGTCTATATCAGGACAAATATTTGAAAAAAAAGCAACTGTGGCCGGTGTACTGGTGCGTTTGCAATTGGTGTTACCTCAGGACAGCACTTATAACGACGAAGAAACAGACCAGATATCAACCAAAACCGAACAAACAGCAGGTGTAAAGAAGGTATATGTGTTGGATGAGCAAAAGCAACGCCACTTGCAATCGTTGGTTGCGTTTGCGCGTACCGACGACCAGGGCCGTTATATATTCAATAACTTACCCGCCGGTAAAGCTTTCGAAGTTTTGCCGTTGCAGCCTGGCTACCAGTTTGGTTTTTCGTCAGGGACAGATAATTTAGATGCCGATAAGGTTTTAAACTTTAACCGCGCCCCGCATACCATCAGGCTGCTCTCAACCCGCGACTTTAGTATTCTTAAAAAAGAACGGTCGTTTATTATCCGTACGCCTGCCGAATTTAATTTCTCTTTCTTAATTATAGTGGTTTGCTTTTTTGGTTGCTTTGCCTTGGCACACTTAATTTTAACCTGGAAATTCAACACAGCCGACCAATTGATACTGCCATTTATAATGGTGCTTACCGGGTTATCTTTTCTGACTCTGTTAAGTTTGCAGGACCCACTCCGCGACCGTTTTTTGGCCAAAGATAGCCTGATGTACCTTGCTATGGGTTTCGCGGCTATGATAAGTATGTTATTATTTAACATGCGTCGTTTCACAGCCGACTCTATGCTTTATCGCTTGCTTTTTTTTAAAAACAACCGTAAGGCGGCAAACGGCTGGCCGTGGATAATTATAGCTATAGGTTTGCTTGCTTTAACCATAAGGTTTGGCTCGGGGCCTGAAGGCAGCGGTGTAAAGGTTAACTTGTTTGGTTTTCAGCCAAGCGAGATCGTAAAATACCTGGTGATCATATTTTTAGCTGGCTTCTTTGCGGCTAACGAACGATTCATTAGTGAATATGCAAGTTTTAAAAAGCGGTTCTCTTTCTTTTCGTTCGCTGTTATATCCATTGCTGTCGCGCTGTTCCTGTTCCTGATATTGGGCGATTTAGGTCCGGCAATGGTTATCTGCTTCACCTTCATCATTCTGTTCTCGTTTTCGCGTGGCGATTTCCTGTTTATGGCAGGTTCTGTTATTTTTTATGTATTGATAACCTGGATATTTAAAAACATTTGGCTATCGGCGTTCGCTACCATCCTAATGCTGACAGTGGTAACCGTATTTAAAAGGAAACAGCTAAGTGAGTCGGCTATTATGGCGTTGATTATTATAGCGGGCTTTTTAACTATAGATAAGATCCCTCATCTTGATAAACTGATACCTGGCCCGGTACAACGGTTGGTAGATCGTAAAGCCATTTGGCAGGATGCATGGGACAACGAAGTTTATGGCGGTGACCAGGTAGCTAACGGGCTTTGGGCCATGGCAAGCGGCGGAATAACCGGCCAGGGCGCGGGCGAAGGCTTTGCCAAAACCATACCTGAGGCGCATACCGACATGATATTACCTTCAATTGGCGAAGATTTTGGATGGACAGGCATTGTGTGCATCTTCCTTATATTTTTATTATACCTGCATCGGTCCATAATTATAGGCCGGCAAACCGGCACGCCGTTCCTGTTTTATTTATGCGCAGGTATAGGTATTTGTACGTTTGTTCAGTTTTTATTGATAGCCGGTGGATCAACCGGGGCATTACCGTTATCAGGGGTTTCGTTACCGTTTGAGAGTTATGGGGGTTCGTCGCTGGTGGCCAACTTTGTAGCAGCCGGTTTTTTACTTTCAGCTTCAAGAGTTAAGGGCACAGCGGTACAAATGAGCTTTATAACTAAACAACAGGACCACAACCTTGTACCGGCATTAGCTATGGCTTGTATAGGTGTATTACTTCTTACTATAAATGTGTCGCGCTACTTATTTGTTAATGCCAAATGGATTGTAAAACCCGCCCTGGTGGCCGACAGAAGCGGTGCTCGTATGTTTAGTTATAACCCCCGCATTGCGGTATTAATGAACAGGCTGCAAGCTGGCACGCTATATGACCGTGATGGCCGGATACTGGCTACGAGTGACCCGTTGCTCATACAAAAACAACGGCGCCTTTTAGACTCATCGGGCATCCAAAACTATAACCTGGACTCTGCAATGCACAAGCGGTTAACACGTTACTACCCTTTTGAGGAACAAATGTTTTTTTGGGTGGGCGATGTTAATACCGGTGTATTTAACGGTAGTACCAACGGCTACTTTGCCGAATATGAGCACGCGGCCGAACTACGTGGGTTTAACATGCCCATAGCCAGTTACAACACCCATGCCAATCGTTTTAAAGAAGATCGTTTTTTGCCGCGCGGCGTAAAAGAAATGTCGGTAAGTAAAAAAGATTATAGCGCGTTGGCACCGTTACTTATAGCGGGTATTAACAGTAATGAAGTCAATGAATTTAAGCGCCGAAACCGCGATGTTAAATTAACAGTAGATGCTGACCTGCAAACAAAAATACAAAAATCAATAGCGACAGATACTTCGCTTTATGATAACCGCGTATCGGTGGTGGTGATGCTGCCGTCAACCGGCGATGTATTGGCTTCGGCTGTTTACCCGCTCCCTCCTATTCATAACTGGGACCAGCTGACGATGCCGGTTAACGAGCAAAACAAATTATCGCAATGGCTTACCACAAGCGATCTGGGCTTCACCTACGCTACACAACCCGGATCGACAGCCAAGGTGTTAACTACCATGGCATCTTTTAATAAATTGGGCTTAGAAGCCGCTAACAAAAAATTTAATGTGGCCAGTTGGGAACGCATACGTACCAAGGGCATTGAGCCGGATGAGAAAGGTGTAATTACTTTAGAAAGAGCCGTAGCAAAATCAAACAATGTTTACTTTATTAAGTTAGCTAATCAGGAGCATTTGGAAGAAGACATGGCCACCTTATATTTAAAGACCGGTATGTTTTTACATGGTGTAGGCGGTTACTACTACGGCAAACGGCCAGATAACGCCACACAAGAGGAGAAATGGCGTGAGCTATGGCGCAAAACCGAATTTAATACCAAACCGCGTTACGATCCTGCCAACATCAGACGTACACGAGCTAAAGGCATTTCAGGTATGGCCTGGGGCCAGGGCGAGCTGATTGCTACCCCGGCGGCCGTTGCAAGGCTGGTATCGGGTGTAGCTAATAATGGCGAGTTGGTAGCCAACCGATTTGTATTGAAGGTGAGTGACGCCGAACAACCCGTTAAGACCAGTATTAAGCTTGCTGACGATCCAAAATACGCCGCGCTGATTACACAATACATGATAGAGCAAAGCGCCCCAAAAGTGCCCATATTGGGTTTAAGCGTTGCCGGCAAAACAGGCACACCAGAACGGATATGGAAAAAGGAAGGAATTAATGATGGCTGGTACGTCTTTTTTGCGCCGATGGCAAAAGGTACAGGTAATATTGTTGTATGCGTAAGGATCGAGTCGACTAAGGGATCGGCTGATGCAGTACATCTGGCAGGTAAACATATCATCCCGCTGCTGATTAAAAAGGGATATATTAAAAGCATAGTACCGGCTAAAGAGAAAATAGTTACAACTGCAGAACAAAGCGTGAATAATGCTGTTGCAGAAGCGGATACAGCATCAAATTAAATTACAGACAATGTTTAAAATATTTAGCCGGGAGAACGAAGGCCCAAATGATGTAAAAGAAGTTCGCGATACCTTGCTGCGTGGTATTAAAGAAAACCTGCAAAAATCAGAAGGCGGCGAGGGCGCTAACATTAAAGGCATCAATTTATTTATAACTGTAGGTGGCAATGATAAACACATGTATGAATCTGCTGTATACCAGGACGAACCTGAAAAGTTTAAAGATGAAGTGCAGCGCATTGCCGACGACTTTGACTTAGGTTTGCCTGACAATTGGCAGCTGGAGGTTAATTTCGATGAAAAATTTCCGCCCGAGGCCGTTAAATTAGAAGGCATTAACGCTGCGTTGTTTATCCGCACTAAAGATCATGTAATACAAAGATCAGGATCGGCATATATCAGGGTGCTCAATGGCGAGGCCGAAAAGCCTGTTTATCATATCAAATCTGATGATGGAAAATTGAATATTGGTCGCGAAAAAAAAGCGCAGGTAGATGGCGGTTTTTTCAGGACCAACCACATTGCATTCCCCGGCGATATTGATAATGAGCATAATAAGTATATCAGCAGGCAACATGCGCATTTAGAATGGAACAACGAAAAAGGGTGTTTCATGCTCTTTGCCGATGAAGGCGGAATCCCGCCAGGTAATAAGGTAAAAATAAGATCTACAAGCAGCAATACGTTGATAAAACTTCATTCAAGCCATATCGGCCACCAGCTGGCCGAGGGCGACCAGATTATCCTTGGTGAAACGGCCGTTGTTGAATTTAGCTATAAAAAGGGAAATAAATAATGAGCAAGGTGTTTACTATAATGGAAGGACTTGAAAACATGGGCGCTATACGCACCGGTGGACAAGGTTCTGTTTATAAAGGCAGGCGCATAGGGCCGATACTAAGCGCGGTAAAGCTTTTACCGACACCTATAGCAGATGAAAGCCTTGATGATAAAAACTACAGAAAATTTGTAAACGAAGTAGAGAAACTCAAAAAAGTAAACGAAGTTGCCAACCCTAACGTGGTTAAGATATTAAGCTCAGGCATTACAGAAAGTGGCTCGTTACCGTTCATTGAAATGGAATTTATTGAAGGGCCGGACCTTGGCGAGTTGCTGGCTGAACCCCATGAAAAAATATTCACTATAAAAGAAACTATTAAACTGGCCGACCAATTGGCCGGCGCTTTAGCACATTGCCATAAAGTGGGTGTTAAACACGGCGATGTTAAAAGCAACAACGTTAAATTTAATGTGCATACAGGCAACTATGTTTTACTTGACTTTGGTTTGTCTATTATGTCTGATGAAGAGCGCCGCAGCAGTATGCGACATGCAGGTGCTATAGAATTTATGGCTCCGGAGCAAAATGAAGGCCAAATGCTTTTTCAGACAGATATATACAGTTACGGGGTAATACTATTTGAATTACTGGCAGGTGTTGTACCTTTCCCGCTGCATGACAATGGCGAAACTGCACGTAACACCGTAATGATATCACACATGGAAGCGCCCGTTCCTGATCTGTTGGCCCTACGTGGGCAAAACCTGCCCACAGCATGGACCAACGCTCAAAAAGAACGCGAAATGCACGTTCCCACATGGTTGTTAAATATCATTTATAAATGTCTTGAAAAACTACCCGACAACCGGTACGGAAACGGTATGGATCTGCAGGAGGCAATAGTGCACAACAGTGTTTCGGTTGGTAATGCCGATAATAACTCGGTAGTGCTAAAAACAGAAAATGAGATATTGCAAACACAGATATTACAATTACATGAAGCCACTGCTATTACACAAAAAGAAAGCGTAATGGTGCCCAAAGTTGCGTTTAATTTTTCTATAGCCTTAATTATAGTATTGGTTTGCTTAAGTACTTATGGGCTATTTCATAAAAACATAGTCTATCAACCCGCTACGTATAAACCAACGGTAGACTATGTGCCGATACTATTGCGATACAAGCCCATACCAACTGCAACGGCTGCTGCATATAAAAAAGATAGTATAACAAACGCTAATAAAGCAAGAGCTCGGGCTTCCTTTGCCAGCAAAAAAAAATCGCATCGAAAAAAATTCCTCGGCATTTTTTAGCTTCCTAGCTTACTACACTCTCCTATTTCCTCAATATCTTAAACATAATTGATATCTGTATGTATATAGATAAATATTAGACTATGTCCACCAAAACAAACTATACTAAGTTACTGCAACAAGTTAAAAAATTTGTTTTATCCTACTATAAAACTCATTCGGACGATACATTTACTTATCATAACATCAATCATACAACTGATGTAGTGTCGGCGACAAAAAAAATTTCCGACCACTATCAATTAGATGACCGGGATTACTTCGTTGTAGTGGTTGCAGCCTGGTTCCATGACATAGCATATGCTTCTGGTGTAGAAAATCACGAAGAAAAAGGGGCTATTATAGCTATGGATTTTTTGAAGGGGTTTGACCTTGACGAGGAATTGATACAACAAATTAATGGCTGCATATTGGCTACAAAGCTTCCGCAAACCCCCAATAATATTTTAGAAAGCATCCTCTGCGATGCCGATCTGTTTCATTTAGGTACGAATGTTTTTTGGGGAAAAACCAAGTTATTACGTAAAGAATTTAATGCCGTGCATGGCACCGACATCAACAAGGAAGATTGGCGTAAAAAAACAATCATGTTAATGGAAGAGCATGAATATCATACTGATTATTGCAGACTGTTATTGGGCGAAACAAAGCAAAAAAATTTAGAAGAATTAATAAATAAACTAAAAATAAAATCAAACGATACATCAGGCAACGAAGCCCTGCCATTACCAGGCGCAGACGACACTACGCGTATTTTTAAAAATGATGATAAGAAACAAGAACTTAGTAAGGGCGTAGAAACCATGTTTAGGCTTACATCCGGCAATCACCAACGCTTAAGTAATATGGCGGATAGTAAGGCTCACATTATGATATCGGTTAACGCTATTATCATTTCTCTTTTATTAAGTTTGTTGTTGCGTAATATGAGCGCTCATCACAATCAAATTATACCAGCTATAATGTTGCTTACTGTAAATTTAGTTACCATAGTTTTTTCTATACTGGCTACGCGCCCCAACCTACAACAAGGGGTCTTTACAAAAAAGGATGTTGATGACAGGAGTGTAAATCTTTTGTTTTTTGGGAATTTTTACAACACCGATTTTGACGAATACAGGCAGGGGATGATTACAATGGTGAACGATAATGAATTTTTATATGGCAGCCTGATTAGGGATGTTTATGCACAGGGCAAGGTACTGGGCCGGAAATACCATTTGTTAAGAACGTCATATAATGTTTTTATGTTCGGTTTGGTAATCTCTGTAATTGCTTTCGTTATTTCCTCGTTAGTTAAATAAGGGCGATATTTAAAAGTGTGCGTGTAACCAGATAGCTATCAATGAAGAAACTTTTTTTACTACCCTTTTTATTTGCCGCGCTTTTAACCCGTGCACAGGATTCTGTTAAATACCGCATTATTTTAATAGGTGATGCCGGCGAACTGGATAAACAGCAAAATGGCGTACTGCAACACGCTGTAAGTACGGTATTAAAAGGCAAAACCTCTGTACTGTACCTCGGCGATAACATATACCCAACGGGAATGGGCTTGCCTGGTAGTGTAGAAGAAGCGGGCACAAAAAAAATATTAGACCAGCAATACAAACCCTTGAGGGCAGCAGGTGCGCCCGTTTATTTCGTCCCCGGAAATCACGACTGGGACCGTATGGGTCCTAAAGGTTTGGCTAAAATAAAACTGGAGGGCGAATATTTAGCCTCACAAAAAGACTCCTTGCTGAAACTTGTACCGGCAAAAGGATGCCCGGATCCGACTGCAATTAATATTAATGACGACCTTGTTGTAATAGCCTTCGACTCGGAATGGTGGCTTTATATTTACAATAAGGACAACCCTGATGCCGATTGCGATTGTAAAACCAACGAAGAGGTTATTGACAAGTTTAGAGAACTATTATATAAAAACCGAAACAAGATCATCATTCTGGCCGACCACCATCCATTTGAAACGTATGGACACCACGGGGGTAGTTATGTTTGGCAAGATTATTTATTTCCGCTAACTTCCGTTAAAAGCAGTTTATATATCCCCCTACCCGGCTTAGGCGCATTATATCCTTTTCTGCGTGGCACGTTTGATAATCCGGAAGACAACGGGCATCCGCTTTATAAAACAATGATAAAAGAGATAAACAGGGTTTTTAATATTGACTCAAATGTTGTTCGCGTATCTGGCCATGAACATGGCTTACAATTTATAAACGATGGCGGTGTAATGCAGGTAGTAAGCGGTGCCGGTGCTAAACAAGCGGTTGTTAAAAAGGGCAAACATTCCTTATTTGCCTTAAAAGAAGCAGGCTATGTTACCGTTGACTTGATGATAGACAAGAGCATGAAGTTTACCTATTATGCCAACACCGCTAAAGACAGTGTATTTAAGAAAGTCTTCACCTATAACAGGCCCTTCATTAAAGTCAATATTCCGGTTGAGAAAAGCGACCAGGTAATTAAAGACGATAGTATATCCGTAGCCGCGCACCCATCTTTTAATAAAGTTGGCAAGTTTCACCGCCTTATCTATGGCGAAAACTACCGTAAGGAATGGTCTGTTAAAGCAACATTGCCTATTATAAAAATAGATCAATACCAGGGCGGCTTAAAGCCCATAGGTTACGGCGGTACACACCAAACAAAGTCATTATTGCTAAAAAATGCCGCCGGTAAAAGCTATATTATGAGTAGTATTGAAAAATACCCGCTAATGTTATTACCGCAGGCGCTAAGGCAAACCTTTGCTAAGGCATGGCTAAATGATGCCATGTCTGCTCAATACCCTTATGGGGCTGTAATTGCAGCCGAATTGGCAGCGGTAGTTAAAGTAAGTCACACTACTCCAACCATTGGCTGGGTGGCACCCGATACCCATCTTGGCTTTTATGAAAAAGAATTTGCCGGTAAAATATGTTTAATAGACGAACGTGAACCTGGCAGCGATTCATCTATCAACACCGGCAACATGATAAAATTATTAAATGGAAGCTATAATAATAGGATTGACAGCATTGAGTTTTTTAAAGCCCGTTTGCTGGATTGGTTTTTAGGCGACTGGGATGAGCACGAAGATCAATGGCGCTGGCAAGCTAAAATAAGAAATGGCGTAAGATATTTCACCGCAGTACCACATGACCGGTCGGCAGCTTTTTTTATAAACCAGGGGTTAATTCCGGGCATTGCCTCCAGGCAATGGGTGGCGCGTTATTTAAAGGGGTATGATGCCGGCCCTAAATCAATAAACGATTTTTATTTAAATGATCATACGCTTAATACGCGTTTTATGACCCAAATTGGTCATGAACAATGGACACAGGTAACCAAAAATTTCGCGGCAGCTTTAACTGACGATGTATTAGAAAATGCTTTACGCAAAATGCCTTTGGCTATTTACCGCATACGACATAAAGAACTGTTAGCGCTGATGAAAAAAAGGCGTAACAGCCTGGAAGAAGCTGCTGAAACTTATTACAGGTTTTTTAATCGCCGTGTTGATATAAAGGCGACTGACTTAAGCGAGAAGTTTAGTATAAGGGATACACTTAACAGAAGCCTGATAATTCAAACAACGGTATCTGCCAAAAAAAGCCAAAAAAACGTCTTATTCTCGCGGATCTTTGACCCTAAAATAACCAAAGAGATACGTCTGTATATATCTAAAGGTGACGACAGTGTTTTTATTGATAAAAAGTTATCCCCTATAAAAATCAGGATAATTGGCGGTAAGGGGCATAAACAGTATAACGTTGTAAATGCCGGTTCAACTGTAAATGTTTATGAAAAGGTTAACTCTGCAACATTTACCGGTGCAGCCGAGGGGTTAATAGATAAACATATATCTAATGATACGTCAAATGTAAGCTACCTCGCTACAAATTTATATCACACAGTAATACCGTTATTTAAAGCGGGTTATAATATAGACGAAGGTTTGTATGCTGATGCGGGGTTTAAATATGTTCATCAAGGCTTTCGTAAAGACCCGGGCAGTTCGCAGCAGGTTATCCTGGGCAGGGCTTTAGGTTCAAGGTCTACTCGCTTCAGCTATACGGGCGATTGGGTAAACGCAATCGATAAAGCAGATGCCGAAATTGCTGTAAAAGCATATTTTCCAAATGTTATAAACTTTTTTGGCTTGGGTAATCAAACAACATTTAATAAAACCGGCGAGCATAAAGATTATTATCGTGCGCGGTTTGGGTATTACACCGCCGATGCTACTTTGCGTTTTCAAAACCTTGCGGGTACTACCAGTTTAAGGATAGGTCCATCAATGCAATATTACCATTCTATTACAGACAAAGATCCACATTTAACTGATAATATAAACTTTATCCATTCATACGATAGCACAACTATCAATAAAAATAAAATGCACGTTGGCCTTGTGGTTACCTATATTAATGACAAACGCAATAATAAAATGCTTACAGACTGGGGGGTGTATGTAAATGTAAGGATGCAGGCTTATGCCGGTATGGGCAATTCGGCCCGAACATTTTTTCAGGCTATTCCTGAAGCTATCTTGTATAAAAGCGTAGATACCAAATCAAATTTTGTAATATCAGAAAGACTGGGCGGCGGGATAACATTTGGGCAGACCGCCTTTTACCAGTCAATGTTTTTAGGTGGGCAGGACAATTTAACAGGCTTTAAACAAAATAGGTTTGCAGGGCAGCAAATGATGTACAATAATATAGAAGCGAGGATAAAGATCAGCGACTTTTTTCCATATATAACACCCGGCCAATTTGGCTTTACCGCTGCGTATGATGTTGGCCGGGTCTGGGTAAAGGGTGAAACTTCAAACGAATGGCACCACGGCTTTGGCGGCGGCATGTACTTTTCACCGTCAGACATGGCTTTGCTTAAGGTGAAAGGCGGATACTCTAAAGAAGGATTTTATCCGTATATTAACTTCAGTGTAATGTTTTAAGTATGCGTAACAAGGTAATTCATATAAGAGAGCAGTTACAAATTAAAAACTTCGCTCACGAAATTCTGTCTTTTAAGCCGTTTATAGCTTACCTGGAAAAACGTGCCGAGGCTGAGAAGACGATCAAAGCACAGTTTTACCTGTTGGTCCTTAATAAATTCAAGCAATATCCGGCCCTTAAAACTGATAATATCGACCCGAATGAAGTTGCTAAATCAACCGAGATATTGGAACTGATTTATACCATACTATCTCCAACTATAGAGGATGAGAAAGAGCTTTTTTGGGCACTTACCACTCCTACCCGATCCAAAGTGGTTTTTAGTACCGATGCATTTTCAAACCTGGTAACTCAACAAAGAAAACTAAAAAAATCTGCACGTATCACCGACAAAGACTTTAAGCAGTTACAGTTAAACTTTGTTTACAAGCTGATATTGCAGCGTTTGTATAATTTCCCGGCAGAAATTAATAATGACACAGTTTATTCGCTACCAGACGCTAAAACAAAACTTACTAAATATTACAGCGTACATGTTGACAGCAGGTTTATTTATATAATTCATAATGAACCGCTACCGGAAATAAGCCCTGAAATTATTGAACCCTTTATTTACGAAGGTGCTGATACTGCATTGCTTAAAGATATCCTGCCCCTGGATATGTTTACCCTTCAAGGTTTCGCTATAATAACCATGGAAGATATTACCGCCGATCATTCAATAGAAACCATGCGCAAGGCGCTTATTAATGCCGGACAAAATGATTTATATAAAGATTTTATCACCGCTTTACAAACCTTGTCTGGCAACGCGGCTATCAATTTTGGGTTGCTCCCTTTTTTAAGAGTAAATGGCGGGCTTATATTTGATACTATTGAATGTGGCAACAGTATATTTATAAAGAAATTAAGGGGGAAAGCCGATGCTTATGATGATTTTAACAAATTCTTAAGCACATACGTTGAAAAACCCGAGGCGATTTTTTTTAATACGCTGTCCGAAAAAAAAATTGCACAATACCCCTTCTTAAAAGCTCTTAAAAAAGCGGGAATAACATCGTTAGCTATATTACCGGTTTTTTACAATAAGCATTTGGCAGGCATACTGGAGATATACGCTGGGCAAAAAATAGTTTTTTACGAAAAGCTACTCTCCCGGATGCAAACTGCTATTCCGTTAATATCTCAACTATTGCATAATACCGCAGAGCAGTTAAATGAGAAACTTGAAGAGGTGATAAAAACAAAGTTCACTACCCTGCAGCCGTCTGTGCAATGGAAGTTTAATGATGCTGCCTGGCAATATTTGCTCAATGAGCAAAAAAAGGAAAAGCCTGAAATGCAGATCGTTTCTTTTCATGATGTGTACCCGCTTTATGGCGCCATTGATATTAGGGATTCTACCATCTACCATAACCAGGCGTTGAAAAATGATGTTGAAAAGCTAAAGACCATTTTAGCCGCCCTTGTTCATGAAGTTAAAGACGCCGTTTCAAATAAACGGCTACTAGTCAGGCTCACTACCAAATATTCCGGCTGGTTAAAAAAAATAAAGATATTTGAAAAAGCAAATGACGAAACGCTGCTTAAACAATATTTGCAAGAAGTGGTATCGCCTTATTTAGCCGCATTAAAAAACAAATACCCCGCTACCCAAAACTTAGTTAAAAGTTATGAGGATGCCGTTTGCGAAAATGGAACTATTTATACACAACGCCGAAGCCTGGAACTGTCTGTTAAAATGATTAACCGTACGCTAAGCAGTTATTTTGACCAGGCACATGCAAAACTCCAGAAAATATACCCCTGTTATTTTGAAAAATTCAGATCAGACGGAATAGAGTATGATATTTATACCGGGCAGGATATACTACCGGCTGTGCCTTTTACTAACAAACATTTAAAAGATTTCAGGCATTGGCAGTTAAAAGCAATGATTGATGTTGCCCTGCTTACTAATGCTTTGCAGGAAAAAATGCCTGTGCCGTTGCAAACAGCATCACTGATATTTGTCCATTCCAGCAGGATAGATATTTGTTTTAGAAATGATGAGCGCCGTTTTGATGTGGAAGGTTATTATAACATCAGGTACGAAGTTATCAAAAAACGGATCGATAAGGTAAGGGTTAAGGCCACCAACGAGCGGCTTACGCAACCCGGCAAAATAGCGCTGGTTTATTTTAATGATGCCGAGGCAGAAGAATATATAACCCTGATTAAAGAGTTCCAAAAAGCGAAGATCCTAAAGAAAGATATGGAATTTGTGGCGCTTGAGAATTTACAGGGTGTTACAGGTTTAAAAGCTTTAAGGGTTGGTATTATTTACAATAATAACCGCAGCTAACAAATTGCTTTTTATGATGTTATGCTTTAGTATTTAAAATTACCCCATGTATAATAACCGTATAGTTAAGCTTAATATTTTCCTTTTTGTATGCGTTTTTTTTTCCGTAACAGCTTTGGCACAAAACGGTGCGGACAGTATAAAAATAGCGGCACACCCTAAATACAACCACGTTAGCCCCGCACGCAGGCTGTTTTTTGGCCAGAATTACCGCAAGGTTTGGGGCTTGCCGGTAAATCTAAAGGTTTTGCATCTCGCTACAGAAAAAGGGGGATTGAAGGTTACAGAAAAAGGGGGTGGCAACCAAACCCGCTCTTTGCATTTGATTGATTCGGCCGGCAACAAATATGCGTTGCGCTCTGTAGAAAAATATCCTGAGCGCGCACTACCTAAAGATGAACGGCATACAGCCAAAAATGACATTTTAAAAGATGCTGTTACCACTTCTAACCCATACTCTGCTTTAATTGTACCGCCTTTAACTGAAGCTCTTGGCATCCCCCATAGCAACCCGCAAATAGTATACGTGGGTGATGATGAGGCGTTAGGTGAGTATCGGAAAGATTTTGCCAAACAGGTTTATCTTTTTGAACAAACGGAAAAAGCAGACAGTAAACTTACTAAAACAGAAAAGGTTAAGGCTAAACTGCTGGAAGATAACGACAATAAAATAGACCAAAAATTACTGCTCCGTGCCAGGCTGCTCGATATTATAATGGGCGATTGGGACCGGCATGCCGACCAATGGCGATGGCAAAAAACCGACCTTGAAAAAGGTAATTTATATGTACCAGTACCGCAGGACAGGGATAAAGTTTTTTATTCAACCTCGGGTATATTCCCCTGGTTTGCAGCAAACCAAAAGCCGCAGTTACAAGCTTACCATGCCAGGATAAAACACATTGCCGAATGGAACCTGAACAACGTTTTTTTTGACCTTCAGTATCTCAACCGGTTAAACCAGGCCGATTGGGAAGAGCAGATAGCTTATGTACAAAATAAATTAACCGACCAGATATTGGCCAGGGCAGTAAAATTGATGCCGGTGAAAGTGTACAGTCTCGTCGGTAAAAAAAATACCGCAACTTTAATAGCACGACGCAATAATTTAAAAGAAAGCGGGCTTGATTATTATCGTTTCCTGGCAAAAAACGTTGATATTCCTGCATCTGATAAACGTGATGATTTCGAGATCAAAAAGCAATCAAACGGAGTTATTGATGTCGCTGTTTATAAGCTAAAAAAAGACGATACCCGGGGTGACACCATTTATAAGCGCACGTTTGATCCTGAGGTTACTAAAGAGATAAGGCTGTATGGTATGGATGGCAAGGATCGTTTTACCGTAAGTGGCGCTTCATCTCCAATACAGATCAGGATGGTTGGGGGAAAGGATGAGGACAGTTTTGTGGTAGATAACGCTTCTGTAAACAACGATAAATTATTTATTTACGACACCTCTGATGATAAGAACAGCATGCCTGCTATAAAAGGTGCACATATAGAACTATCAAAAGACACGAACATCAACAGGTATGAAAAAGAAGGTTTTAAATACGATCTGCAGTTACCTAAATTTGGATTAGGCTATAATACAGAAGATGGTGTTAGGCTACAGGTTGGTTATGGAATTGAAAAACATGGCTTCCGCGACGAGCCTTATAAATCAAAACAAGACCTTTCAATAGGCTATACCTTATCAAAAGGCTCATTTATCTTTACTTACCTCGGGGATTTTAAACACGTTGCCGGAAAAAATAGCTTATTGGTAAATATAATATCGCGTGGCCCACGTAACGTAAATAGCTTCTTTGGTTATGGGAACGAAACATTTTTCCCAAATGCCGGGACTAAAGTGTTTAACTATTATCGCAACAGGTATGACTATACCATAGCGGACGTAAGAATTTACCAACAGCTTAACAAATGGCGTATAAGTGAGGGGTTGGTGGGCCAGTATTATACCAGTAAGGCTGCGGATAATACCGATTTGTTTTTTAATGAATATAACCAGACGCATCCAGCCGAAAATTTGTTTGCTACTAAAACTTATGGCGGTGCCGTGTTAGGCGTCGAATTTGATACGCGTAACAGTACTGCTTACCCTACTAAAGGTGTGTTATTCAGCACAAGGATTCTGGGCCTGTCCGGCATCAATTTATCCGGGCATAAAAATGCTCAGTTGTTTTCTACTTTTACATTTTTCCTCAATCCGAGAAACGACTCTACTTTCGTAATTGCCGACAGGATTGGCGGCGGCGCTTTTGCAGGCAATGGCGAGTTTTTCCAGATGATGAATTTGGGTGGGCCCTTTAGCTTACAAGGATTTCATACCAGCCGGTTTATTGGTAAACAAATGCTCTTTAATGACCTGGAGCTTCGGTTAAAACTGTTTAAATTCAACACTTATCTATTCCCAGGCACACTTGGTTTAATTGCATTTAACGATGCCGGTCGTGTTTGGCTGCCCGGTGAAACATCAGACACTATCCATGATACCTATGGCGGCGGCTTGTTTATTACGCCATACAGCAAATTTATTTTGTCAGCTGTTTTAGGTCATGCCCCCGCGCCAGACGGCACGCTGCTTTACTTAAATGCCGGGTTTAGATTTTAGAGGCGCTCTATCATTTAAAACCATTCAAAAGGACCAAAAACGATGAGCGCTATTCCGTTATTGTATCTTAATATCTCACTAATTTTCTTCGTACTTAAACGCTATATATTCAAAAACTCCTTTTTATAATCCGAAGGTTTTTTCTTCATCTCGTCTTTAAACTGTTTATTAAAGTTCGATAGCGTCTTAAATCCCGAACGCTCTGCTATCATAGCTACACTCAAGTCTGTTTCTGTAAGTAGTTTGCAGGCATGCTTAACCCTAAGCTCGCTTATAAATTTTGCGAAACCCTTATTATTAACAGTTGTAAAATATCGGCTAAAAGATGTTGGAGTCATATACAGCCTGTCGGCCAATTCATTTAAGTGTATTTTCTTGCGATAATTTTTCAGGATATATTCATACACACTGCTCATTCTATCAGTCTCGTTTTCTTTGAACGGATCAACATACTCGTTATGCGATATATAATGGTAATCTTTTGTGAATGACAACAGGTTTAAAATTTTAAGCAGATGAATGAAAGCGTCTAAGCCTGTTAATTGCACGAGTTCTTTCATCATTACAATAACTTTTCGTTTTACATCCCCATAAAACTCCAATCCGCGCGACGACCTTTTAAACAGCTTTCTCAGTTGTACCATTTCTTCTTTGGCCATTAAATGCTCGCCTAACAAACTTTCCTGTAGGTAAATAACAATTCCCTTGATCTTTAGCATGCTTCCTTTTTCGAAATAAGCCTCATCGCTTCGCCATAAGTGAGGCAGGTTTGATCCGGTTAATATTAGTTCATTGGGGTTAAATGATTTAATGCTATCGCCAATAAAGCGCGTGCCGGTCCCTTCCAAAGGCACAAACAACTGGTATTCGGAATGCGAGTGCCACACCGGGTCGAAATATTGATCCTCCAGGTATTTGATCATAAAGATCTGCGAATCTGGTATGGCCGACTTATGTATCGCTGCTTTCATAATTGATTATTAGCATAAAAAAATATAAAACTAAATAATTAATGACAAAATACAGTCGGAATTAGGCAAAAAAGAAAAGGAATTGATAGCCATATTTGTTTTATACTTAATTCGCCAATTAGTATAAACCTCTTAAAGTTATTTTCATGAAAAAACATATCGCTCTGGCTATAATATGCCTGGTTGCATTGGTAAGCATTAAAGGCACATTTATTAAAAGTGATCCGCCGCACAGGCTGGAGATTTTATTTCTTGGGCATACCGCCACCCATCATCAATCGGATAAACTGGCCGAGATCGTTCAACAATCGTTTTTTAAGGATGGTATCAACATCACCTATACCACTAACCCTGACGACCTGAACGATGCCACCCTGTCAAAATATGATGGCTTAATGGTTTATGCCAATTACGATACTATTTCGCAATCGCAAGCCAAAGCCTTACTACAATACGTAAAAAGCGGTAAAGGGTTTATCCCGGTGCATTGCGCATCGTTTTGTTTCCGTAATTCGGACGAGGTGGTTAAGCTGATAGGCGGCCAGTTTAGCACCCATAAAACCGACACCTTCAAGATGGTTGTCGTTGATAAGAAACATCCTATATTAAAAGGTGTAAACGCATTTACAACCTGGGATGAAACCTATGTACACACCAAGATTAATAAAGACATTCATGTAATTACCGAGCGCGTTGAGGGCGATCATCACGAACCCTACACCTGGACCAATACTTACGGCAAGGGCCGCGTATTTTATACGGCTTATGGCCATGATGAGCGCACCTGGAAACAGCCTGACTTTTTAAAAATGTTAGAGAATGGCGTGATATGGGCGGTTGGTAAAAAGGCAGAAAAAGAACTCGATAAACTACCTAAGCCAAATCCTGCTTATACCGTTGCCGATATCCCGAACTATGAGAACCGTAACCCGGCACCAAAGCTACAGGAACCTCTATCTACTACCGAATCTCAGTTATTAACCCAGATACCTGTCGGTTTTAAAATGGAGTTATTTGCTTCAGAGCCGGATATTGAAAAGCCAATAGCTATGGCTTGGGATGAGCGCGGCAGGTTATGGATCTTGGAAACTATTGACTACCCGAATACAGTTAGGGAAAACAAAGGTGAAGGGCTTGACCGCATAAAGATTTGTGAGGATACCAATGGCGATGGCAAGGCAGATAAGTTCACCATATTTGCCGATCACTTAAATATTCCTACCAGCATTGTGTTTGCCCGTGGCGGGGTTATCATCTCGCAGGCGCCCGATTTTTTATTTTTAAAGGATACCGATGGTGATGATAAGGCCGACATACGAGAAAAACTGATAACCGGCTGGGGCACATTTGACACCCACGCGGGCCCGTCAAACTTAAAATATGGATTGGATAACAAGATCTGGGGAACGGTTGGCTACTCGGGCTTTAACGGGACGGTTGGCGGCCAGAAATTTAATTTTAACCAGGCCGTTTATCGCTTTACGTCCGATGGTAAAACCCTGGAACATTTAGGCTCAACCAGTAACAATACCTGGGGGCTTGGGTTCTCTGAAAATTTTGACGTTTTTATATCAACCGCTAACAATTCGCATAGCGATTACCTGGGTATCCCGCTGCCTTATTTACAAAGGCTGGCTATGCCTGGTATGGAGTCGGTTAAAAAGATTGACGGGCATTACGGCATGCACGTGGTAACAAAAAACCTTCGCCAGGTTGACGTGTTTAATGGCTTTACCGCTGCCGCGGGACATAATTTATACACCGCCCGCAACTTCCCCGAAGAATACTGGAACAAAATTGGTTTTGTGAACGAGCCAACCGGCCGTGTTATTCACCGTGCAATATTGCAGCCCGATGGTTCGGGATTTAAGGAGCAGGATGGCTGGAACTTTTTAGCCAGTGCCGACGAATGGATGGGCCCGGTGCAAGCCGAAGTTGGGCCGGATGGCGCGCTTTGGGTAAGCGATTGGTATAACTTTATCATCCAGCATAACCCTACGCCTAAAGGTTTCCAGAATGGCAAGGGCAACGCCTATATCAATCCCCTACGCGACCGTACGCATGGCCGCATTTATCGAATAGTTTACGACGGTGCCAAGCCATCCCCCATAACCAAACTTGACAAGAATAATCCAGAAGACCTATTAACCGGTTTACAAAGCGATAACATGTTTTGGCGCATAACCGCGCAACGTTTAATTGTTGAAGGTAGCTACACACAATTATCGCCGCAGCTATTCGATCTTATCCGCAATAAAAGTATTGATGCCATCGGTATTAACGCCCCCGCCATACACGCGCTGTGGACATTAAAAGGGTTAGGGTTGTTGGATGGCTCAAATGCGGAAGCATTAACGGTAGCGGAGGAGGCATTAACCCATCCATCAGCAGGTGTGCGCAAAGCGGCTTTGCAGGTATTGCCACCAACGGCAAGATCAATGACGGCAATTCAAAAAGCCGGGTTATTAAATGACATCAATTTAAACACCCGCCTTGCCGCATTTTTAGCTATAGCCGATATGCCGGCAAATGACGAAATGGGCAACGTGCTTTTAGCAGCAAAAAAAGTCCCTCAAAATGCTAACGATTATTGGATAAGCCGCGCTATACCTATAGGCATGGCAACCCATATAAAAGGTTTTGGCGAGGAAACTAAAGCGGCTAACCAGGCCGCGATGGAAAGATTTGCTATGTCACGGGCGAGGGTTGATCAAACGGTAAAAATAAACGTGGTGCAAAACGCCATGAAGTACGACACCAAAACCTTTACGGTAAAAGCAGGCAGCATGGTTGAGATAGAGTTTACCAACCCAGATTTTATGCAGCACAACTTACTCATCCTGCAAAAAGGCAGTTTGGATAAAGTTGGCGCAGCAGCCGATAAACTGGCGCAGGATCCTAAGGGCATAGAGCAAAACTACGTCCCTAAAATGCCGGAGGTATTATTTGCCACCACCCTGGTTGAGCCGCAAAAAACATTTAAGCTAAAATTCAGGGTGCCCGCTGCCGAGGGCGATTATCCGTTTATCTGTTCGTTCCCCGGCCATTGGCGCATCATGAATGGGACAATGAAAGTTGTTAAGTAACCTATAAACCCAATTTTATGACTACTCCGATTAAAGACAATACGCCCGACATGAAGCTGTTTTACGCCTGCTTTATATCGCTGGTGACTACCGCCTTTGGGTTTATACTGCGTGCGCTTATATTACCGCAATGGGGGCATGATTTTAATCTTACGCAAACCCAATTAGGCGAGATTGCCGGCGTAGGCCTGTGGCCCTTTGCCATAAGCATAGTGCTTTTTAGTTTGGTGATAGACAAGATAGGCTATAAAACGGCTATGATCTTTGCGGTGATATGCCATATTACATCGGCCATACTTACCATATTTGCAAGCGGTTATTGGATGCTGTATATCGGCTCATTTATCTGCGCCATAGGTAACGGAACGGTAGAGGCCGTAGCTAATCCGGTGGTGGCAACCATGTTCCCCAAACAAAAGATAAAATGGTTAAGTATGCTGCATGCAGGCTGGGCAGGCGGTTTGGTTTTAGGTGGAATAATGGCGCTGTTATTAGGTGTCAATACTCGTTGGGAATACAAAATAGCCCTGATATTAATACCAACAATCACCTACGCCCTAATGATGATATCGCGCAAGTTCCCGTTAAACGAACGGGTGCAGGCTGGTGTGTCTTACAAAGAAATGCTGCAGGAAGTTGGCGCTGGTGGCGCTTTGATCATTGTAGCCTTAATTATATTTCAGTTAGGTGCAGTATTTGGCTGGCATACTGCTGCTAATGTCGTCATCACACTGTTAATAACCGCAGGCTTCGGCTATTATACCCGCAGTTTCGGGCAACCGTTGTTTATTGTTTTACTGCTGATCATGATCCCGCTGGCGACAACCGAATTGGGCACCGATAGCTGGATAACCGACCTGATGACGCCCGAAATGAACAAGATCGGGTTCCAGGCAGGTTGGGTATTGGTTTATACATCGGCCATTATGTTTGTGCTGCGCTTTTTTGCCGGGCCGATATCGCATAAATTCTCCTCGCCTGGTTTACTGGCTATCTGCTCGGGTATTGCAGCTGTTGGTTTATATATGATGTCTTTTTCGGCCGGATCAATGATCTTATTGGCAGCTACCATATACGGTTTAGGTAAATCTTTCTTCTGGCCGGCTATGCTGGGGATGGTGTCCGAACGTTTCCCTAAAGGTGGCGCACTAACCCTCAATATTACCGGTGGCTTGGGTATGATAGCGGCAGGTGTTATCGGCGCAGGGATACTGGGTTTTATCCAGGATAAGTCGGTCGACCAAAAGATCATCAACTACGATAGTAATAACAATACGGCTATCCACAGCACTTATGTAACCGAGCAAAAGACGAGCCTCTTCGGCGATTACAAAGCGCTTGATCAAACTAAACTAGCTACCGCAAATGCAAACGAACAGCTAACCGTTACCACTATTCGCGACGCGGCAAAAAAAGAGGCCTTGCGGTATATCGTGGTTTTCCCGCTGGTAATGCTGGCAAGTTTCATCCTGCTCATCCTATATTTCAGATCAAAGGGCGGATATAAAGCTGTGTTATTAGGTAAAGCCGAAGAGCCGGAATCTACACCCTACTAAATAAAAAGATATGCCATTACCAATAAAATTCGGTGTTAGTACCTGGTTGTTCACCTCGCCATTTCAAACAGCGTCAATAGACGAGCTATTCCCAAAAATCGCGGCTATGGGCTTTGACACGGTTGAAATTGCCGTGGAAGAGCCTGCATTGATAGATGGACATGCCGTAAAGATCGCGTTAGCAAAATATAACCTTAAGGCCGTTGTTTGCGGCGCCTTTGGCCCGACCCGCGACCTGACAAACGAGGATCCGGCTATACACGAGATATGCTTTAAATACATAGCCGATTGTTTGGACCTATGCGCTTTGTGGGATACCAAATTCTTTGCCGGGCCAATGTATTCGGCAGTTGGGAAGGCCCGTATGCTGCCGCCAGAGGAACGCAAAGCCGAGTGGAACCTTGCTGTCGTAAATCTCCGCAAAGTGTGCAACATGGCACAGGAACGCGGTTTAGAGATAGCATTAGAGCCATTAAACAGGTTTGAATCTGACCTTGTAAATACAGCCTGGGATGTAGTGCGATTAGTTGATGAGATAGACCACCCGGCAGCTAAAATTATTCTGGATGGCTTCCACATGAACATTGAAGAGCCAAATATAGAAGAAGCTATAAAACTGGCCGGCGATAAGCTGATCCATGTACAAGTTGCCGAAAATTATCGGGGAACGCCTGGCACCGGGCAAACTAATTGGGGAGCCTATCGCAAAGGATTAGAAGCTATTAATTACAAAGGAACCGTATCAATAGAAAGCTTTACTCCCGATAATAAAGAGTTGGCGCAGGCGGTTTGCATCTGGCACCCGTTGGCGCAAAGCCAGGACAAGTTTGCAGCCGAAGGATTAGCATTTTTAAAACAATGGGCGCAATAGTCCGCAGAATATATAACATGGAAAACAAGAAAATTAACGTAGCGATTGTAGGGTTAGGTTTTGGGGCCGAGTTTATCCCTATTTATCAGCATCATCCTAATGCCAATATGTATGCCATTTGCCAGCGCGACCACACCAAGCTACACCAGGTTGGTGTTGCTTTCGGCATTGAAAAACGTTATACTGATTACGACGAATTATTACGTGACCCCGAAGTTGAGGCTGTGCATATCAATACCCCAATACAAAGCCATGCAGAGCAATCTATAAAAGCGTTACGCGCCGGCAAACACGTAGCCTGCACCGTACCCATGGCTACTACGGTAGAAGAATGCCGGCTGATAGTAGAAGCGGTTAAAGAAACCGGCCTAACCTACATGATGATGGAAACTGTGATTTATAGCCGCGAGTTTTTATTTGTGAAAGAGTTATATGAAAACGGCGAGTTGGGAAGGTTGCAATTTCTGCGCGCGTCGCACCAACAGGAAATGGCCGGCTGGCCTGGCTATTGGGAAGGGCTGCCACCTATGCACTATGCTACCCATTGCGTGGGCCCCGTTTTAGCTTTGGCTAAAGCAGATGCCGAGTATGTTTCGTGCTTTGGTTCAGGGCGTATCGACGAAGAATTGATCAGCAAATACGGTTCGCCGTTTGCAGTAGAAAGCTGTCATATCAAGTTTAAAGATTCTGACCTGGCTGCTGAAGTTACGCGTTCGCTATTTAACACCGCGCGCCAATACCGCGAAAGCTTTGATGTATACGGCTCAAAGAAAACCTTTGAATGGACATTGGTAGAACATGAACAATCTGTAATCCATACCGGTGAAACCCCGGAAAAGGTTACCATACCTGACTATGCACATCTCTTGCCTAAAGAAATCCAGGCCTTTACCACCGGTGGTGTTTATGATGCTAACAGCAACCAGCATTTATCTTTTATACAAGGCTCGGGCCATGGTGGTTCGCACCCGCATTTGGTTAATGAGTTTGTATCGGCATTGGTAAATAACCGGCATCCATTCCCCAATGCGCGTCAATCAGCCAACATAACCTGTGTGGGTATTTTGGCCCATGAATCGGCAATGGATGGCGGTAAAAAAATAAACCTGCCTGAATTTACTTTAGCGGATTAATACCATGGAAAGAAGAACCCTGATAAAAGGCATGGCGGTTGGCCTGTCGTCATTATATCTTTCAAAAAGTTATGGCGGCAAGTTATTAAAAGCGCCCTATGTGGCAAATACGTTTAAACCTACGTGGGATTCACTGGCCCAATACCAGGTGCCCGATTGGTTCCGCGATGCTAAGTTTGGCATGTGGGCGCATTGGGGCCCGCAGTGCCAGCCTGAGTATGGCGACTGGTACGCACGCGGTATGTACCAGGAAGGCAGCGCACAATACAAATATCATGTAGAGAAGTATGGGCATCCCTCTAAATTTGGATTTAAAGATGTCATAAACGAATGGAAAGCTGAGAACTGGAACCCCGAAGAATTATTAGGGCTTTACAAAAAAGCAGGAGCCAAATACTTTATGGCACTGGCCAACCACCATGATAATTTTGATCTTTATAACAGCAAATATCAAAAATGGAACTCAACCCGTATGGGGCCAAAAAAGGATTTAATAGGCGGCTGGGCCAAAGCGGCAAAACATCATGGTTTACGTTTTGGTGTAAGCGTTCACGCTGCCCACGCCTGGAGCTGGCTGGAAACCGCCCAACGTGCGGATAAAAACGGACCGCTTGCCGGTGTAACTTACGATGGTAAAATTACCAATGCCGATGGTGCCGGTAAGTGGTGGGATGGTGAAGACCCGCAGGAACTATATGCGCAGAACCATCCGCTAAGCGAAAATAGTTTGAACGATGGCGCTATCCACCGGCAATGGAATTGGGGCAATGGGGTGGCCAAACCATCAACAGATTATTGCGAAAAGTTTTATAATCGAACTATTGACCTGATAGATAAATATGGGCCTGATGTGGTTTATTTCGATGATACTGCCCTGCCGTTATGGCCCGTAAGCGATGCCGGGTTACGTATCGCTGCTCACCTGTATAATAAAAGCATAAAGAAACATGGTAAGCTGGACGCGGTTATTTTTGGAAAGATACTGGACGAGCAGCAACGCAAATGCATGGTGTGGGATATAGAGCGAGGACAAAGCAATCAAATAGAAGCGCAACCATGGCAAACCGATACCTGTATTGGCGACTGGCATTATAACCGCAGGGTTTATGATCGTAACGGCTATAAAAGTGCTAAAACGGTTATTCATACGCTTATTGATGTGGTGAGCAAAAACGGCAACCTGATGCTGAATATCCCGGTACGTGGTGATGGTACCATAGATGAAAAAGAACGTGCTGTGGTTGAAGAAATAGCTTCCTGGATGCAAGTTAACAGCGAAAGTATTTATAGCACCCGCCCCTGGAAAACTTTTGGCGAAGGACCGGCTATCGAGTCGGCGGCACCGCTGAGCGCGCAAGGCTTTAATGAGGGGAAGGGCAAACCTTTAGGCGCTGAAGATATCCGCTTCGTGACCAAAGGCAAAACACTGTATGCTACGTTACTTGGCTGGCCCGCTGAACGATCAGCGCTCATAAAAACTCTTAAATCCGGCGCTGCCGGCAAGCCTGAGAAAATAAGTTTATTGGGCCATGCACAAAGTTTAAAATTTGAGCAGACAGCAACCGGATTAAAAATAAATTTACCGGAACAGACACCGGGTAAAAGTGCTTACGTGCTGAAAATTGAAGGATTAATCGCCTAATTTAAATCTTCAACCGAGAAAGTGGTCATTTTTTTTGATTTGATCTTTTTAATCATTATCCCATTTTCAGGGCATCCAAAACCGATAATTCTCAGCCAGGCAAAGGCCCCCTACAGTGTAGGGGGCCTTTTTGTAAAACACTTTTGGCGATCATTCATTTTTTTTCATGGTACAATCATTTCTAACTGTGGTATCAAGACAGAATGCTTATTTTTGAAAAGCGACACCAACATAAGTTCACAAAACAACCATGGATAAAGTGACCCCAGAATGGCTGCAAAGCATAGAAGCGCTACAGGAGGTACCGCTGGTGCAATTGCAATGGCTGATTGATCATAGCACGCAACTCGAGCTTTCTGAAGGGGATTCCCTGTTCCAGCCCGGCGACCCGATTAAGGGCACGTATATTATTATCAGCGGCGCTTTCCGCCTGTGTATGTTACAGGGCAACGAAATGCGGGAAGTACTCACCTTTGAACCTAAGGCTATCACTGGCTACCTGCCTTTTTCGCGGGGAAAGACTGTATTTGGCGTAGGCGAAGCTATGTCACCTATGGAGTATCTTTTTTTTCCGAAAGATCGGTCGGAAGAAATGATCCGGACACAATTTGAGCTTACGCAGGCCCTGGTGCATATCATGACCACGCGGGTACGTGATTTTACCGCCCTTGAGCAGCAAAATGAGAAAATGATGGCCTTGGGTAAATTGTCTGCGGGTTTAGCGCACGAATTGAATAACCCGGCAGCGGCCGTAGTACGTGGTTCAGCATCTTTATTAACGCATCTAAAACTAACGCCCGAAACGTTCAAGAAAGTCATGGCCATTCAAGTAACCCCGGAAGCGGTTAGTTTGGTTAACGATCAATTGTTCGCCGTTTTGAACCGCGATCGTCCGCATAATTTAACGATGATGCAGCGTTCATCTGCAGAAGACGACCTGGCGGACTGGATGGATGAATACGATGTTGAAAACAGCGGTGAGGTTGCAGAGAACATGGTAGAGTTTGGTTTTACTTTAGCGGACCTCGATAGCTTTAAAAGCCATATCCCCACCAATTCTGTATCTGCGGTATTTAACTGGATCAATAATAACCTCGTTACCGAAAAAATGGTGACAGATATTGAGGATGCGTCGCGCCGTATTGCTGAGCTGGTGGGTGCGGTAAAAAATTTCACCCATATGGATCAGGGTCATGGCAAGCAGTATGCAGATATCCATAAAGGTATCCGCAACACGCTAACCATGCTTCAACATAAAATGCGCCATGGCAATATCATACTGGATGAACAATTTGATACAACTTTGCCTGAAGTGAATGCCATGATTGGCGAACTGAACCAGGTATGGACAAACCTGATTGATAACGCGCTGGACGCAATGGAAATAAACGGGAAGGGCACTTTACGAATCGAGACCGGGCGGGATAAGGATTGTGTAGAAGTCACGATCACAGACGATGGCCCCGGTATCCCCGACGAGCTGAAGAACCGAATCTTTGATCCGTTCTTTACCACCAAGGAAGTAGGCAAGGGCACCGGGTTGGGGTTGGATGTGGTAACCAGGATCGTTAAACAGCATAAGGGTTCAATCAAGGTAAGCTCCCTGCCGCGACAAACGTCTTTTACAGTGGCTTTTCCCATTGATGGTAAATAGAACTGATTTATAATAACAACTTAATTAATCGAAACACATTTTATGGATCTGCCTATTATATTTTGTATTGATGATGATACCCAGGTTTTACGCGCCCTAATGCGCGACTTGAAGAGCCATTTCAGGAATACCTATAAAATCTTAGGAACAAACCTGGTACCAGAGGCGCTGGATAGTTTGCTTGAACTAAAAAACAAAGGCGAAACCGTAGCTTTATTCGTATCAGACCAGCGGATGCCAGAATTGGATGGCATCGGTTTCCTGCAAAACGCTATGAAATTTTATCCGCAGGCCAAACGGGTGCTTTTAACGGCCTACGCGGATAAAGATGCTGCCATCAAGGCCATCAATATTGTGCAGCTGGATTACTACCTGGTTAAACCCTGGGATCCGCCGGAAGAGAAGCTATACCCCGTGATTGAAGACCTGTTAGAGGATTGGCTGGTAGACCACCAGCCAGATTTTAAAGGGATTAAAGTGATTGGTTACCAGTATTCGCAAAAATCGCACGAGCTTAAAGATTTTTTAGCGGGTAACCTTGTGCCTTATCAATGGCTGGACATACAAACCGATCCTGAAGGCGAGAAACTATTGGAACTGAATAACCTGGCCAGAACAGACCTGCCGGTGATTTTTCTTCAGGACGGAACCTATTTGATCGCGCCCGGGATTGTTGAGGTAGCCGCCAAAATAGGGTTAAATCCCGAATTAAAAAATCATGATATGTATGACGTCGTGATCATCGGTGCAGGCCCGGCCGGTTTGGCTGCCGGTGTGTACGGCGCTTCAGAAGGGTTAAAAACGCTCCTGATAGAACGAAGGGCGCCGGGCGGACAAGCCGGCACAAGCTCGCGTATAGAGAATTACCTGGGCTTTCCGACTGGTTTGAGCGGCGCCGAACTTACCAGGCGGGCAATGACACAAGCAGCGCGCTTAGGCACAGAATTTTTGTCGCCACAATCTGTTCAGGCTATCGTACAAAAAGACGGCTATAAAAAAGTCATGCTGGATGACCGCGAGATCAATACCCGAAGCGTAGTGATAACCACTGGCGTTGATTACCGTAAGCTTGAAACAAAAGGTATTGGTGACTTTACCGGCGCCGGTATCTATTACGGCGCGGCCATGACCGAGGCTCTGGCCTGCAAAGATAAGGAAGTTTATGTCGTAGGTGGTGGAAATTCTGCCGGGCAAGCTGCGATGTATCTGTCAAAATTTGCCAGGAACGTATTTATTATCATTCGTAAGGATGATCTGAGTAGTACCATGTCTGCCTATTTGATAGATCAGATCAAAGCCACCGGCAATATTCACCTTCTGCCCAAAACTGAAATTGCCGAAGCGTTTGGATCTGACAAATTAGAAAAACTGCAACTCATTAATATTGAATCTAAACAGGTAGAAACACGGGCGGCCGACGCCTTATATATTTTTATCGGCGCAAAACCGTTCACCGACTGGTTATCATTGCACATTATTAAAGATGAAAAAGGTTTCATTGAAACCGGGCGGGAGTTAAAAACCTATGCCGATTTCGCCAAGATCTGGAAGCAAAAACGTGACCCATATCTATTGGAAACCAGCTGCCCGGGCGTTTTTGCCGCCGGTGATGTCCGTGCCGGTGCAATGAACCGCGTAGCATCAGCCGTTGGCGAAGGATCAATGGCGATTAGTTTTGTACATAAGTATTTAGCCGAAGTAAAATAGCCGGTAAACCTGCTATCTGTTTTTTTCAAACTTATCCTGGAGCATTAAAATAAACGCGGGATATTACCCTAACTTAGTATCATGAAGCATAATGCTAAATCCATCCGGCCATTTATTGGCGCTAACGATTTTGAGCTATCAAGAAGCTTTTATCGCGACCTGGGTTTTGAAGAACGTGAATTAGCACACAACTTATCTGTTTTTAAAACTGACACCATTGCGTTTTATCTGCAAGACGGATATGTAAAAGACTGGATAGATAATACCATGATATTTTTAGAGGTTGACGATGTAGCCCGCTATTGGGACGAATTACTGGCTTTAAACTTAACTGACAAATACCATAATGTAAAGCTAACCCCAATACGCACCGAGCCCTGGGGCAGAGAATGTTTCCTCCACGATCCATCAGGCATACTATGGCATTTTGGAGAGTTTTTTAATTAGCAAAGTCTATTTTAATGCCACTATTTCAAACCGGCGTACAACGGGTTTATTGATGGTATACAATTGATCTATCAACAGGTCCATCTCTTTTTGCCAGGCATCACGTACACTTTTAAACCTTGCTTTTCGATAGGTGGGATAAGCCATGGCTATAAAGAAATCTTTTCTTGCGTATTTCTGCAATGAATCTGCTACCGCATCGCCATCATTATATAATAACCCTTTGGGTTTTAATATAGAGTACTGCATCCAGTAATATTCGCGCAGCCTGCGTTCAATTTCCCAGCGTTCTTCGTTTAGCTGCATTACCGCTAATGCCTGCTGGTATTGAGGCGTAATTTTTATAGTTGCCAGGTTTATACCTTTTTCAAGATCGTTTGCTGTGTAGGTGCCTATATTTTTATCGTCGATCTTTAACAGGTATTTCTCCCCTTTTAGCCCCTTTACTTTTAATAACTCCTGGTTAAACTCATCGGTAAACGGTATCACTTTTAACGATTGATATTGCGCTTTCGCCGGCTTACCCCAACCGCTTGGGATAGTATCCATTGGATAAGGTAATGATTTAGCCAGGTAACTAAATTTAATAGCTGATGGCGTGAAACTGGCATTAGTGATGGTGCAATTACCGGCCTGGATAGTTTTTGAAGTTGAGTTTATCCCAATATCCGCAACCTTAGTATTGGCAAATCCCTGTGCTTTCAGGAAGATGTAGGCCATCACCATTTGCCCGTCATTACTTGGGTGGATACGGTCGCCATTTTGAAAGCTGAACAGCGAATCGTTCTGTTGCTCGCGGCCTGCTATTTGCGTCATTGGGGTGTTAAAGTCAAGGTAATTCCATTTGTTTGTAATGGCCGCCTGGTGTTGCGCTGCGGCTATCTTCATTATCGCCGCGTTTTTGCCAATAAAAGGTGCCGGTTTTATTTTTGATGTTTCGTCATAAGGCGATGAGGCTATCATCACTATTTTAGCTTCGGGATGTGCTTTTAGTTGTTGTTCTATCAGCCTGAAACTTGTTAATGATTTAGCCACGCGCACATTATAAACAGAATCTGCTTTCTCTTTGCTGAGATATTGATAACCGGTATCGTTCATCCCGAAGGTAAGCGTTACCATGGTTGGCTTATGTGCAAAAACGTCGCTGTCTAACCTGTCATAAATCTGTTGGGCCACATCCCCACCAATACCCGCGTTAAACACCCGGAAACGTACATTGGGGAAATGGGTCATATAATATAACCAGATATAAGAGTGATAATGTCCACCATCGGTTATACTATTGCCGGTAAAAACCACCCTGTCGCCTTGTTGAAAGGGCCTGATACTTTGCGCGCCGGTAAGCACATTAACGCCAAACAGCAGGCATAATACGAGTATAACTGGTTTCATAACTAAATTTATATACGGTTAAATTGGTATGGCAAATAAAGCTATTAATCTGGTAATACCAATAAAAAACGCCATCCAAGGGATAGCGCTTTCATTATTTAACGAATATTATTAACCCCGGTTACTTAACCACACGGTCTGCAACCGCCTTAACCGTTTTTTTTGAAACATGAGTTTTATCGCTTACAATGCCTGCTGCCAGGTCCTTAAAACTATTTTTAAAAGTTTCTGCCAGTTTATCTATCTCGCCACTAATGGTGTCAGAGATTTTATTGCGGGTTGTATTACCGCTATCGGTTAAGTATAAATAAGCTATAGCGCCGGCAGCTGCCGCGCCGGTGATGCCTAAAGCTATCAGGGCGGTGTTATTTTGTTTTACAAATGGATTTTTCATAATGATGTCTTTTATGTTTAACAAATGCCGGTTGCTTTGGTTCTGATTGTTTTAAATTATATTGTAAAGCGCATGGGGATAATATTTTTAATTATTAGAAACAAAAATGTTTCTCAATCATTTTTTACCATATTTGATAACATAAAATAAACCTATTATATATGCAAGAATTAGATCCATCGATTCTTAAAAAAGCCAATTCATGGCTCGAAGGAAATTATGATGCTGATACCAAAACAGAAATTAGGCGGCTTATTGATACCAAAGCCTATACAGAACTTACAGACTCATTTTACCGCGATCTTGAATTTGGTACCGGCGGGCTTCGGGGTATAATGGGTCCAGGCTCAAACCGTGTAAATAAATATACTATCGGCTCGGCCACGCAAGGGTTAGCTAATTTCCTGAAAAAGACCTACCCTAACGAAAAAATAAGTGTTGCCATAGCGCACGACAGCCGCAATAACTCGGATGTGCTGGCAGGCATTACTGCTGATGTATTTTCGGCAAACGGCATCCATGTTTACTTCTTTAGCGCATTGCGGCCTACGCCCGAGCTATCATACGCCGTGCGTAAGCTGGGCTGCAAAAGCGGTGTAATGCTTACCGCGTCACACAACCCTAAAGAATATAACGGTTATAAAGCCTATGGCGATGATGGCGGTCAGTTTGTTTCTCCGCATGATAAAGCTGTAATGGATGAGGTTAGCGCCATTTCAAGTATAGATGATGTAAAATTTGATCGCATAGCGGCAAATGTTGAAATGCTTGGCAATGAGATCGACAAGGAATATATTGACAAGATAACCGCGCTTTCTGTATCGCCTGATGCTATTAAGCGGCAGAAAGATCTGAGTATTGTGTACTCTCCTATCCACGGTACGGGTATTACTTTGGTACCGGCCGCGTTAAAGAGCTTTGGCTTTGAGAATGTAACTGTTGTTGAAGAGCAAGCTACCCCCGATGGTAACTTCCCTACGGTAGTATATCCAAATCCGGAAGAAAAAGAGGCCCTTACCCTGGCGCTTAAAAAAGCGGCTGAAATAGATGCCGACCTGGTATTAGCTACCGACCCCGATGCCGACCGTGTAGGTATAGCCGTTAAGAATAACAATAACGAGTTTATCCTGCTTAATGGGAACCAAACCGGTAGTTTATTGATAAACTATTTGCTAACAGCCTGGGAAGAAAAAGGCAAACTTACAGGTAAGGAATATATAGTAAAAACCATTGTGACTACCAATATTATCGAGGCCATCGCGATAGCTAAAAACGTTAAGTTTTACAACACGCTTACCGGCTTTAAATACATTGGCCAGTTAATGACACAATTTGAAGGCAAGCAAACCTTTATAGGCGGCGGTGAAGAGAGTTACGGCTACCTGGTGGGCGAGTTGGTGCGCGATAAGGATGCGGTAGTCTCAGCGGCGTTTATTGCCGAAATGACGGCCTTCTACAAAGACAAAGGCAGCAGCTTGTTTGAAGCCATGATAGACATGTACGTGGAGTATGGTTTCTATAAAGAGAAGCTGATATCCATCACCAAGAAAGGCAAGACCGGCGCCGAGGAGATCAAAGCGATGATGGAAACTTTCAGAACCAACCCTCCGGCTACGTTAGGCGGATCAAAAGTAACTACAGTTAAGGATTACGAACGCAGTATAGAAACTGACATAGCTACGAAAACAACCAAAGCAATAGAGTTACCTAAGTCGGACGTATTACAGTTTGTTACTGCGGATGGCAGCATTATATCTGCGCGCCCATCGGGTACCGAGCCTAAGATCAAGTTTTATTGCAGCGTTAACGGCAAGTTGGCCAGCAAGGCTGCTTATTACGAAGTTGATGCAGCACTGGATGCTAAGGTTGACGCGATAATAAAAGATCTGGGAGTATAACTCTTGCATATGTTATATTAGATCCCGGGTATGCGCCCGGGATTTTCCGTTTATATAGATACCTGTTAATGACAAAATTTATTCAAGCCCTCCTATGTATTAGCCTTATTTGTGTAGGCTTGCCTGGCTATACGCAGAAAAAACAGCCAATAGCTTATGTTGATCCATTCATCGGCACATCAAACAGCCGTTGGATGTTGTTTCCTGGTGCTACGATGCCCAACGGGATGGTAAAACTAAGCCCTGATAATCAGGGCGATGTTTGGCAGGGTGGATATGAATATGCGGTGGGTAGTATCCATGGCTTTACGCATATTCATGGCTGGACCATGGCCGGTCTGTTAACCATGCCCACCAATGGCGACCTGGCTTTAAAACCGGGCCGGGCCGATGAACCTTTTAAGGGTGCAAACGCTGGCTATCATTCGCGTTTCAGACATGAGCAGGAATACGCGTCGCCCGGCTATTATTCAGTTTACCTGCTCGACTCGCATATTAAAGCCGAACTGACCGCTACCGAACGAACAGGTGTGCAGCGCTACACCCTGCCGGCCGACAGTACCAACCGCATTATGGTACAGCTAAACATGCCATCTGAATATGGATTGGATCTGAAAGAGGCCATTATTACAAAAAACACCAGCACCGAGATCCAGGGCTATGCAAAATCATCGGCCGCAGGCTTTAACGATTACACGCTGTATTTTGTGATGCAGTTTAGCAGGCCCTTTACCGAATTTCATGGGTATGCTAACCAGCAGGATAAAGGAGATGGCAAAGAGATAAAAGGCAGCAAGGATGTAGGCGCTTATGTAACCTACCCTACTGCTAAACCCGGGCAGGTAATTATCCGGACGGGTATCTCATTCGTCAATATCGACCAGGCACGGCTTAATTTAAATACTGAATTAAAAGGTTTTGGTTGGGATTTTGATAAGCTGGTTAAGTATAACCACGATGTTTGGAGTAAGGTTTTAAATGTGATCACAGTCGAGGGAAATTCGGAGATCGACAAAAAGAAATTCTACACCAACCTGTACCGTTGCTTCACCGGTAAAATGACCATGAGCGATGTAAATGGTAAATATATTGATGCCTGCGAAAACGTGCAGCAGCTACCACCATCACGCACGGCGATGATAGGCGGTGATGCGTTCTGGAACACTTTCTGGAACCTGAATTTACTGTGGACCCTAACCTCGCCGACAACAGTTGAAAAACTGGTGGGCACACAATTAGAAATGTATGAGAAAACCGGCTGGCTTGAAAAAGGGCCCACCGGTATAGAATACTCAGGCATTATGGAGGGCTCGCATGAGATGGCGTTGATGACCAGTGCTTACCTTAAAGGCATTGTTAAAAAGGATGCCGATATAGCTTATGATGCCATGAAGAAGAATGTTACGGTTGAGCCTGCCAATACCTGCGGCGGCTATCCGGGCAATCCCAAAATTTCCGACTATGCTAAATATGGCTATGTTTCCACAGAAAAAGGTGCGACCTCTAAAACACTGGACTATGCTTTTGACGATTGGTGCGTAGCACAGATGGCAAAGTTTAATAATAACATTGCCGATTATAAATTCTTTTTAAACCGCTCGGCAAACTGGAAAAATGTGTTCGACCCCGTGAGCAAATATGTTATCCCTAAAAAGGACGATGGTTCATTTATTAAAAACTTCGACCGTTTTTCTGTCGAGCATTTTGTGGAGGGAAATTCATGGCAATACTCGTTTTACGTACCGCATGATATCCCCGGACTGGTAAAGTTTGTGGACAAAACCACGTTCCTTACCCGATTGGAAACCGGTTTTAAAAAATCAGAAAAGCACTTGTTTGCTGCGCATGCGCTGGACAGAACCTGGGGGCAGTCGGCAGAATATTATATCAATCACGGTAACGAGGTAAACATGCAAGCTGCCTACCTCTTCAATTATGCAGGCAGGCCTGACTTGACCCAATATTATACCCGTAAAATATTAAATACTTTTTATGACGATTCGCCTTATGTAGGCTGGAATGGCGATGAGGATGAGGGCCAAATGGGCGCCTGGTTTGTACTCAGCTCCATAGGCTTGTTTGAAATGAACGGCGGGACATCACCAGATCTGAAGGTGGATTTGACCAGCCCACTGTTTAATTCGATCAAAATAAACCTCGACCCTAATTATTATAGGGGTAAAACGTTTACCATTAAGGCCTATAACAATTCGGCAAAAAACATTTATATTCAATCAGCTAAGTTAAACGGCAGGGTTTTGAAAGATCATTTTATCAGTTTTAAAGATTTGGTTGCAGGTGGTAAGTTGGAGTTGGTCATGGGTGCGGTGCCTCATCAGTAAACATTCGCCGAATCGCGCAGAGATTACCACGCTGCGCCCGTAATAACTTGACGGTAATGATTCTGATCTCGACGAGGAACGAGGAGAGATCTATACACGAGAATTTGCTGACTTGCCCGTTTTTGTTCCCCCAGGGTCTCTCGCAGAGGACCCTGAGGTTGCACGTTACTCCTCAGGGTCCTTTACAAGAGACCCTGAGGGAACAGGAAACAGAGTCAATGGTCCATTAACTAATATCGGCTCTTAACATTATAGTCATTTACATTATTTCGCTTTGTAATTACTTTGTGGGTGTAACGGCGTGGGCTTTGGCCGAAAACGCGAAAGTATTGCATAACCCAATACCGAAAGGGCAATTAACAGTGCAATAAGATATACGACAAACTCCTTCCAGCCAGCTTTTTTAACTATTGCCAACCAAAATGTTATTAAAACTACAATAGAACAAATCAATATGCCCGCCGAGCAAACATATTTAATGAACTCACCTATTGTATATCCTGAGGTAATTTGGAAGGAAATGAATGCCTGAAAGATGAATATCAAACCAATAATCATCCACTTTGCTCTGCTATTTAACTTTGGCTTTACCATAATTTTGCAATTTACTTATATCCACAGATAGCTCTATAATAAAAAAATTGTTCCCTCAGGGTCCTTTACAAGAGACCCTGAGGGAACAGGAACACCTACGATGACTTGCTTGTGTATAGATCCCTCACTATTGTTCGGGATGACAATCTGATATTCCTACAAACTAAACATCAGCTTAGCCAAAACAATCCTTCCCGGTATGGTATAATTGCTTGAGGTGTATACGTTGGCCGATAAATAAACCGCCGTATAGTTTTGCGTATTAAACAGGTTTTGAGCGGTGACTTCCAAATCCAGTTTAGTTTTCGGGAACTTGTAGCGTACCGATGCATCGCCAAATACATATTTCAGATCATTAGCCTGTTGCTGGTGCGTATAATAATGATCGGCAGACGCGCTAAAGAACAAGTTGCCTGTCGGGTTATAATTTAAAGCAGCAGTTTGTATCAGGCGTTCAAATTTACTGTTGCTGCTGCCCCCTAACGGATTGCTGGTAGTTTGCGTGTAATTAAGCTTATAGCTAAAGGTAATTTTTTCGCTCACCTTTGTTTCTGCTCCTCCACTTATTGTATTATTGATGGTGTTATAGGGCAGGATATTTCCGTTCTGGATCTGGTTTAACTTAGTTGTTTGATAAGCCAGTCCGCCGCTAAACGTTGTACGCAGCGCAAATGAGTATTTACTTACAAATCCGCTGAATGACCATGAATTGATATTGTTATCAAACGGCAGCACCACGCGCTGCTGGATGTTATCTGTCAATACACTCGACGCGATATTGTTGGCATATTGGTGCGTATAGGCCGCATTTAAACTGAAGAAAAACAATGTGATAGCCTTACGGTAATTATACCCTAATGACGCGTTTTGTGTCTGTCGCTCGGTCAAGTCGGCATTATTGGCAAACAAGCTGCGGTAGTTGGTCAGGATCTCGCCGCGGTAAACATCCTGTATCCCGCCGATTGAATTTTTAAAGTTGTAATTCAAAGTGAGGTAATCTTCAATACCGGTTTGATATTTAACAGATACCCGCGGGTCGAAATACAAACGGTTAAGGCTTTTATCCAGCTTATAAAACGCGTCGGTATAATTGATTCCTAACAACGATAAAGGCAGGGTTACATTTACCTTTAAAATATTGCCGGGGATATCATACCCGGCCTCGGCATAAAACTTATTGCGCTGCCAGTTAAGGTTGTTCGTAGCGCTATCTGACACCAGGTTGGTGCTATTATTTAACTGTGTAACCGAAAGGTCAGAGTTCAACTTTTGCGATTGGGCACTGAACCCAACCTTATAACTCTGCGTAACCAACTCGCGGGGTATGCGGTAATTAACATAGTTATTGGTAAAAAAGCTGGGTATTTTGGCATTCTGCGTTAGCCGCGAATAAGGGGTATTATTGTTAAATATATCAGGGTTAAGCCCGGGTTCTATCACCCGGTTCTCCGGCTCGGTCGAGTGGTTGATATAGCTATAGCCTTCAATAATATTATTGCTTTTAAAGGTTTGCATAAAATTCAGCTCGTTGGATGCATCAACCAGGTTATCTTTAAATGTCTGCTTAACCCCGGCTCCGTTAGTAACCAATGATGAGTAAGCCATATTATGGCTGTAGTCGGCTATAAGGTTATCATTTAAATAATACTTACTGTTGTTAATATTAAGCGTAAACTGGGTATGTAATAGGTCTGGGCGGCGTTTATTATTTTGTGTTTCGGTATAGTGTATGGTATCAGTTGGCAAATAAATATCGCTTACTTTTTGATAATCCTGGCGCTGGTTATCGCGCACGTACGATAAGTTAACGCGCAGCTGCAGGTCCTTCTTTAAATTCAACAGGTTATTTAAGTTCAACATACCCGACTGATCAAATAAATAACGGTTACGCGGCAAATCAGGATCGCCTGCCGTGCCTAACGACAGCACCGTTCCAGGCTTATCATTATCTATCCTTGATAAATAATCGTTCATGTTATGCGATATCAGGTCGCCGGTTACATCAAGGCCGGTGTTATTGCCTTTAATATAGTTTATGGCTTTATACTTATCCTTAAACATCATGGCGTTTATATCAGCATAGTAATTACCCGGCAAGCCGGCGCCTATGGTTTCCTGCCCCACCATTTGCAGTTTGGCGTCTTTTTTTATGGTAAGATTTAGGGCTACGTCATCGCTGTTTACCTTACCCTGCAGCATTTTAACGGGCTGATGGTTTTGCATTACCTGCACCTGGTCTACCACCCCATTTGGGATATTGTTGGTGGCGATATTATATTTATCATCCAATAAATTATCGCCGCCTATGTAGAGGTTGGATATGGACTTACCATTATAGCTTATCTTTCCATCCTTAGCTACCTCAATACCGGGCAATTTCTTTATCACATCGCCTATCACCATATCCTGCGGGCTGCTAAAATCAGATACTTTATAACTCAGCGTATCACCGGCGACACGTAAAAAAGGCCGCTTATTCTTGATCACCACATCCTTAAGCTGATTTACAGCCGTACTTAATTTAAAGTTATAGGGTGATGTAAACCCAATAACCTCTTTAGCTTGTTTTTTAAAGCCAACGCACGTTACTTCAAGCATCAGGCCCGTTTTGTTTGCATCGGCAGGTATTTGCAAGCTATATGCACCTTTGTTATTAGTGGTTGTGTAAGCGATGATCAAATTACCACCGCTTTTAAGGTTAACACCTGCATAGCTTACCGGCTTACCCAAACTATCGGTAACCGTGCCCTGGATGGTTTGGCCCAGGCATACCACGGACAGCAGCATCCATAAAATGAATACTCCCACCCATTTATTGGGGGCTATCATTATTTCTTTTCGGGTAACTCTAATGGATTGTTGATTACCGGGCCATCTCCCTTAACCTGGATACGCATGCCGCCACCCGAACCGCCATCAGGTGCAGACTTGAAACTGGCACCTGAACCAGCCATTGCCGACTGGACAAACGCGTTAGGATCTTTACGCATGGCCTCCTGCAGGTTTTTAAATTCTTTTTCGGTTGTTTTTACAGCATCGGTTGGTACAGCAATAACATTAGGGTCGGTATTGGCATTTTCCATACCAAACATTACTAATTTGGGTGTACCGGGGGCTGCGGGTGCCTCAGTCCCTTTAACAAAAGGTTTGGCTTCTTCCATATTATCAAACTTAAACACCACTTCTTTATTGGTATCATAAGCCTCGACTATTAAACCCGGCAATCCGCTTAATTTCCAGGGGCCGGCGTGGAAAGGCACTTCGGTGGTAAACCAGGCAGTATAGTCGCGGCCCTTAAAGTGGCCGGTAGCTTTTTGGCAATGCATGCTGCCTATGGTCATGGTATCGGTACTAATTTTCCAGTTAATAACCGGCATTGGCTCTTCTATCAAATATGGGGTTATCAGTCGCTCCTTGCGAATAAACTTTCCTTCGGCGGCAAATTGGAAATACTCTGTACTTGTAGTTGGCGTCCGGCTTTGGACATTAATGTTTAACCGGCCCGATCCTTTTTGGTCAGCCATTTGCTGGGCAACCTGCTGTTGCATCATTTCCTGCTGCAATTTGCGGTCGTAGCTTTTATAGGCGCTGGCGGTTTGACCCAAAAATAACACCATGTTTTCGGTATAGGGTTTATCCTTTTGGGTGGTATCGCGCAGGTGCGAAAATTTATAATGAACTATCAGCTTAGCTGTATCGGATTTTTGCGCCCAGCCAAACTGGATGGCCAGCATCAGAATGGCTAAAATTGTGGTTATTTTTTTCATGACTTGTTATATAAGTGTTAACGTTAATTACAAATTGGATTTGAATACGACACAAATATATACGAACGATTCGTATATCTACGAATTTATCGTAGATATTTAACACTTTTTAACAAATTACGAAATTTTCGTAGGGAGAACTGTTTAAGAAGGTTTATAAGCGTTTTATGATCCGAATATTTCTTTTGCCTTTTTAATGGTTTTTTCCAGGTCGATACCTTTTCCTAACACGCCTTTAAACAGATCACCGGTTTCTTTTAGACGGTCTATCGAATTAAATATAGTGAAATCCCTCATTGTCAGGCCGGGTTTAACTTCGGCCCACTCCAACGGCATAGATACTGTCGCGCCAACCTTTGGCCTTAAAGAGTATGGGCCGGCTATAGTGGCGCCCGGGCGGTTCTGTAAAAAATCGAGGTACATTTTGCCTTTACGGGCCGCTACCATACGTTCAAGGCTGGTATAGTCAGGGATCTGTTTATAAACTAACGATACCACGATCTTTGCAAACATTTGCGATTGATCATAATCATATTTAGCAGCTAAAGGGATATAAATATGCATCCCGGTTGATCCTGATGTTTTTGGATAGGAAGGAACGTCCAGCGCATCCAGCACTTTTTTCACTTCCTGTGCGGCTGCTATCACCTGGTCAAATGTATGTTTGTCGGGGTCAAGATCTATCACGCAATAATCAGGGTTGTCCGGCGATTGAACACGGCTGAACCAGGGGTTCATTTCAATACAACCTAACGATGCCATCCATAAAAGATATGACTCGTCCGATCCTACCAAATATTCTTTATGCTCGCCTTCGCCATTGGTGTACGGGAAAGTTTTGGTTATCCAATTGGGCGCTTTGCCTTTTACATCCTTCTGGTAAAAGCTTGGCCCATGTATCCCGTTAGGGAAACGGTTAAGCGACATTGGCCTGTCTTTTAAATACGGCAAAATATATTCGGCTACGCGATAGTAGTAGTTAAACATATCGCGCTTGGTTACCCCGTCTTCGGGCCAGTAAACTTTGCTTAAATGGGTAAACTTCAGGTCGTGCCCACAAATTTTGCGCACCTGGGTTTCGTCTTTTGGATTTAACAGGGTTTTACGGTCTGTATCTGTCGGCGGTGTTATAGCGCTATGGGTTTCTTTGGGTGATGTCTTCTTTGCTGACTCTTTAGGTGACACTTCCTCATCTGCTTCTTCCACCGCCTGGGTGGTGTCCTTTGGTGTTTCCAATATCACGTCCTTAGCCTTTTTATCAATCCGCATACCTTTAAATGATGCCTGCCTGAACACGCCATCGCTGGTTACTTCGGCAAAGGCCACCTCGCCTACCAGTTCAGGCTTTAACCAGGTTGGTTTGGCACCCATACGCTGCGGACGGAAGCGCGATGGTTTATCTACATCCGGCTCTACATCAAAAGGGCTTTTATCAGTTATCAATGGCTTAAACTGCGCCATCATTTCCTTCTGCATTTTCTCGGAGAAACCGGTGCCTACCTTACCCACATATTTTAACTCTTTACCATCGTACACAGCCAGCACCAGCGCGCTAAAAGCTTTTGCCGTCCCGGCGTTTTTGGTAAAGCCGGTTATAATAACTTCCTGCCTGCGCTGTACTTTTATCTTGAGCCATTCTTTTGATCGCAAATCGGAAGTATAAACGCTGCTTGCTTTTTTGGCGATGATTCCTTCCATGCCAATTTTTTCGGCAGCCCCAAAAAACTCGATACCGTTTGCCGCAAATACTTTGCTTTGCCTAACATTGTCATTATTGGTGGGCAGTATTTCTTTCAGGATAGCCTGCCTGTCGCTTAACGGCAGGCCCATCAGGTTTTTGCCTTCGTACCATAAAATATCAAACACATAAAAAACCAGGTTACCATCGGCCTCGCTGCGCCAGTTTTGCAGCGCGCCAAAGTCTGACAGGCCTTTATCATTCAAAACCACGATCTCGCCATCAATAACAGCATTCATCTGCCAATCTTTAAGAATCTTATTGATCGGATAATACTTATCAAAAGGGATATTGTTGCGGGAGATAAGCTCTGCCTGATTTTTATCAATTACGGCTACAGCGCGATAACCGTCCCATTTAACCTCGTAAACCCAATCCGGGTCATCAAAAGGCTCGTCCACCAGGGTGGCTTTCATGGGTTTGATATTTTTTGGAACGGCCGACTTAGGTGCCGATTTTAAAAGCGCCGAAACATCGGGCTTATCCTTATCCACCTGCCCCTCAGCCAGGTCTTCACCCACCACTTCCTCAGCCGGTTCTGCCAGGGCTTTTTTTTTACTGGCTTTGGCTGATTTTTCTACATCCTCTTCATGGCCATGCTGCCAAACCTTGTCGCTGGTCTTCTCCATGGTTTCAAGGGTCTTGCCCGATAGTACCGATTTGTCTTTTTTGGTAATATCAGTCTTTGCTGCAAAATCATCGTTATGTTTGATCAGCAGCCAGCCGTTCTCGCCCATGCCGTGGGTTTTAACCAAAGCAAACTCGCCTTCCAGTTTTTCGCCATGCAGTTTTATTTTAACCGAACCTGATTTAAGCTGCTCCAGCAAGTGCTTTTCCTGCGCTTTTTTGCCTTTTATTTCTTCAATGGGCTCATACGTACCCTCATCCCAAACTATTACTGTACCGCCGCCATATTCGCCTTGCGGGATGATGCCTTCAAAATTGCGATAGTCAAACGGGTGATCTTCAACCATCATAGCCAAACGCTTAACCTTTGGGTCGGTTGACGGGCCTTTAGGTACCGCCCAACTCTTCAGCACGCCATCCATTTCGAGCCTGAAATCATAATGCAACCTTGACGCATCATGTTTTTGGATCACAAACATCAGGTGGTCTTTGTCCTTGCTGCGGCCGGCTTTTGGCTCGGCTGTTTTGGTAAAATCCCGCTTTTCTACATATTTCTTCAGGCTCATAACTAATAGCTTGTTTAGTTATTTAACACCTAAAAAGAAAAAATGGTTTTATTTTTACTAACGTATTGAAATGTATAATACAATCGATTATTTTATATTTGTATTATAAGGGGAGTATAATTATTAAACTAATATTGTAAATATGGAAGCCGTTGGAAAACTTACAAATATGCAGATAGAGTTATTGAAGTTATTTCAATATAATTTACCTGAAAGCCAACTTGCAGAAATTAAAAATATACTTGCAAAATATTTCGCAAAAACCGCCACCGAGGAAATGGATAAATTGTGGGATAAAAACGGATGGGATGACACCACCGTAGAGAAATGGACTAACGAACATTTAAGAAAAAAATAGTTTGTGATAGTGGTATTAGATATTAATGCGCTATTGGTTTCTATTCCAAAAAAATCAAAATATCGGCCTGTTTTAGACGCACTTATTGATAGCAAATTTGATTTGGTCATCAGCAATGATATCCTATCAGAATATATCGAGATCATTTCATCAAAAACAAGCGCTGTAGTGGCAAATAACATTGCCGAAATGCTCTTAAATCTTGCCAACCTACATAAGGTGGAGGTTTACTTTAACTGGAAATTAATACAAGCTGACCCTGACGACAACAAATATGTTGATGCCGCGATAGTTGGAGCTGCTGACTATATCGTAACAAATGACCAGCATTTCAATATTCTAAAATCTGTTGACTTTCCAAAAGTCCAGGTAATTACAGTAGAAGAGTTTTTGCACATAATTGAAGAATAACATACAGGCACAAGTCAGCCCGCCTTCGCTTTCCAGCAGACTAAGACTTGCGCCACGGAAAGTTTAATTATTAAAATACGCCTTCACTGTTGCAACATTTGTGCCGATATCTTTAACAACTTCGCGCAATCTTTCGGGTGTTACGTTAAATTTGTTGGCCCAATATTCAACCTCGTAATTCTCGTTAATGTTGATGAGATCTTTATCAGGTGTACCAACTTTATCCTTATTATCCATTTTTTATTTTATTAGTTAACATCTAACATCAATATGTTATAAATGGTTTTATTACAGCGGAATAATAAACTAATAAATAGCGACCCCGTGATAAAAAAAATACCTAAAAAAAACGCCGAAATGGTCTCCCCACTTCGGCATTTTTTTAGGCTATTGTAACCTATTTTTTCAAAGAGAAGATCCAGTCTATAATTTGCTTTGCTTCATCCGGCTTTAAGCTTGGATGCGCCGGCATAGTAACATCGCCCCAAACACCTGTACCACCATTGGTCATTTTGTCGGTAAGGTGGGTGTAGGAAGCCCGGTTTTTCTTGTACTTATTAGCCACATCGGCAAATGCCGGGCCAATCACCTTCTCGTTGGTTTTATGGCACGATTTGCAATCCATTGATAACATTAACGCCTTGCCTGCTGCAAATGGTAATGACGGATCAACAGGCTCGTCTAAACTGCCGGCAGCTATGTAAACAGGCTTACTGGCTACTGATGATGCTAATTTACTATCCTTAACAATTACGGTAGGTTTAAAGGTACCAGCTTTTGCATAAGTGTATTTTACCCATGGTTGGGTGGTTACCTTTTTAATACCGTTACCAAAGTTCCAGGTGTAAGTCATTTTATCATTTTCAGGATCGGTAGCTTTAACAGATAGTACTACCGTTAAAGGCAAACCGCCATAAACTTTATCAGCGGTAAGCTCCGTTATCTCGGGTGCGCGGTTGCCTGCGTTGTAAGCTATTTGCACTAAACCGGCTTCAGGGTTTTTCTTGAACCAGCCCGCGCCATACTCTAATACATACAGCTTGCCGTCAGGGCCCATTTCCATGTCTATCATGGTATTGAACCTGGCGCTATTCATAAATGGCTCCATTGATACGTAGTTACCCGCAGCATCCATAGTTACCGCTTTTATCCAGCCACGGATAAAGTCATATATAAATAACTTGTTATTGTAGTATGATGGTAATTTACCGGCAGACGTTTTGTAATCTTCCGAATGATATACCGGGCCGGCCATTGCCGTACGGCCACCCGAACCCAACTCGGGGAACTGCGGCGATACCGCGTAAGGGTACCATATAAACGCAGGCTGCGCTGGTGGCAGCTCGGTTAAACCGGTGTTATTTCTTGATTCGTTAAGCGGATGTTGCGGGTCAAAGGGCTCGCCAACCGCGCCGGTAGCATAATCATAACGGCGGTATGGATAGTTATTGCCGATAAAGAACGGATAACCAAAGTTACCTGCTTTACGCGCCTGGTTAACTTCATCATAACCGCGTGGGCCGTGGGTCTTTAAACTGTCGTTATTGGCATCCGGGCCAACCTCGCCCCAATATAAGAAACCATTGTGCTTATCAACCGAGATGCGGTAAGGGTTACGGTTACCCATTACATAAATTTCGGGGAGGCTTTTTGGCGTGCCAACCGGGAACAGGTTACCGTCAGGGATAGTATAAGTACCATCGGGTTTAATTTTTATACGTAATATTTTACCGCGCAGGTCATTGGTGTTACCAGAGCCGCGGCGGTCGTCATACTGCTCAAATCCCGGGCGGTCATCCAACGGGGCGTACGAGTATGAGTTAGGGATCTTTTTACCCTGAGGGGCAGGCTCATCAAACGGCGTAGTGTTATCGCCCTGCGAAACGTAAAGGATATGATCTTTACCAAAGGCGATAGAGCCGCCTGTATGGCAGCAGATCTCGCGGGTAGTCTTCACTCTCAGGATAACTTTTTCGCTTTTCAGGTTCAGTTTATTGTTTAAAAAAGTAAAGCGGGATAACTGGTTCACAGACTCAGCTACCGGGCTATAATAAACATAGATAAAGTGATTTTTAACATAATCAGGATCAGCCTGTACGCCTAATAAACCTTCTTCGGCATTTACACCTTTGGCAGTTAATACATGATCATATACCGGCAATTTACCAACCTGGGTAACTTTTTTAGTAAAGTGGTTATATAACATAAACTCGCCTTTGCGCTGAACGATCAACACGTCAAGGTTTGGCAGGATAGTCATTTCGGTAGGCTCATCAAGTGTGCCTACAGTAAGTTGTTTTTTGTTGAAACGATTTTCATCAGGTGCGCGTACGGTTGTTGCTTTAGCATAATTTAAAGGCGCATTTGTACCAATAGCATATTTGATACCGCCCAAAAGGTGCTGTAAAAACAACGGCTCGCTGTACGACTCGTCCGTATGGCCAAGGCCGGTGTAAAACACCCTGCCGTTTTCAAAAGTATGGTACCAGGCTATAGGGTGATTAGCACCCATTTTAAAAGCATCATCACTACCATTTTTATTATAAGTAAGTGATGATTCTTCCAGGTTTATTAATACGTGGATATCCGGGTTTACATTTTTGTAATGATACCACTCATCTTTACGTTTCCACTCATCAGGCAGCATACTGGTAGCAATAAAGTTTTTATCCTTTACGGTTAAAGTTGCCATTTGTTGTGCGGGGTGATGCGCGAACCAGCCGCCTATCATCCTGCCGTACCATGGCCAGTTATATTCGGCATCGGCAGCAGCGTGGATCCCTACAAAATTGCCACCGGCCTGCATGTAGCGTTCAAGGTCTACCTGTTGCGGGCCGTTTAACATATCACCGGTTGTACTGGCAAATACCAGGGCAGCATATTTTTTAAGATTGCTTTCGGTTATTTTATCGGCATCCGTAGTGGTATCAACCAGGAAACCATTTTCCTCGCCCAATTTCATTACTGCCAACGCAGCTAACGGAATAGAACCATGGTGAAACCCTGCGGTTTTCTTAAAAACTAATACACGTGGTTTTACTTGTGCTTCGGCATTACCTGCACTTAACAGTGCTAATAAAGTAATGCTTAAAAAGCTAAAGAGTCTCAATTTCATTGTTATTTAAAGTTTGTTTGCTGTTTTTTGGGTGTCGAATATATTCTCAATTCGCTGAAACGCGCTGTGATTTGGCTTTAGTGTAATTTAATGGCGTATTTTTACCGATGGCATATTTTATGCCGCCCAGTAAATGCTGTAAAAATAAGGGTTCGCTGTATGACTCGTCTGTGTGGCCCAAACCGGTATAAAACACTCTGCCGCCATCAAACTCATGGTACCAGGCAATGGGATGGCTGGCACCCATTTTAAAAGCATCATCACCCCCATTTTTATTATAGGTAAGTGATGATTCTTCTAAGTTTATTAATATGTGTATGTCCGGGTTTACGCTTTTATAGTGGTACCACTCATCTTTACGTTTCCATTCGGTTGGAAGCATGCTGGTGGCTATAAAGCCTTTATCAACTACGGTTAAAGTAGCCATTTGCTGTGCCGGGTGGTGGGCAAACCAACCACCAATCATTTTGCCGTACCATGGCCAGTTGTACTCGGCATCTGCAGCTGCATGGATGCCTACAAAGCCGCCACCAGCCTGTATAAACCTTTCCAGGTCTGCCTGTTGAGCCGCGTTTAAAACATCACCTGTTGTGCTTGCAAAAACAACAGCGGTATAATTCTTTAAATTACTTTCTACAATTTTACCGGCATCCGTAGTTGTATCAACCACAAAACCGTTTTCCTCGCCCATTTTCATAACTGCCAATGCAGCCAGCGGAATAGAACCATGGTGATAACCTGCCGTTTTCTTAAAAACTAATAAGCGTGGCTTTACCTGCGCATTAGCAATGCTTATGCTTACCAGCATTGCTAAAAAAGCAACACTTAAAAAGCTAAAAAACTTTACTTTCATGTTTACTAAGAATTTATATTGGTTGCTTATTTAAGTCCGCAATAGATTGCGAAGCTAAAAGTATTCAAATTCCAAACAAAACCTTAATAATCTTATAAAAAACAGCTAACAATGTGTAAATAATCTATTACACGCTTATCTCCAGCCGCCACCTAATGAGCGATATAGTTCTGCAACGGCATTCAAGCGTTCGGTTTTTATGGTTGCCAAAGCTAACTCGCTTTGTAAAACATTGCCTTGCGCAGTTATTACTTCCAGGTAATTAGCCATGCCGTTCCTGAATAATTGATTAGCGTTAGCGGTTGCCTTTTGCAAGGTGGCAACCCGGTTAGTGGCAATATCCTGTTCGGCTTTTAACTTATCTATTTTCACTAACGCGTCCGACACCTCGCCTACCGCGTTCAGTACGGTTTGCCTGAATTGGATAACCGTTTTCTCGCGGTTGATCTTAGCAACTTCGTAACTGGTTTTTAACTCTTTATGATTTAACAACGGCTGCAATACGCTACCTGAAACAATACCAAATAACGAAGCCGGAATGTTAAACCAGTTGCTTGCTTTAAATGAATTAACACCACCGCTGGCAGTTATCCGCAAAGCGGGATACATTTCGGCCTGGTTAATACCTACGTTGGCATTGGCTATGTTTAGCGCCAGCTCGCTGCTTTTAACATCGGGCCTGCGGCTTACAATGGCTGATGGTAAACCGGCAGGTAAATTATCCGCGAAAGCGATATCATTTAACGTTTTGTTGCGCGTGATGCTATCAGGCAACTCGCCGGTTAAAATGCGTAAAGCGTTTTCCTGCAAAGCGATGTTTTGCTCAAACTGCGGGATCAATTGCGATGCGGCTTGTTGTTGCGCTTCGGCTTGTTGTACAGCCAACAGTGTAACCTGGCCGGCATTATATTGTAGTTTGATAATACGCAGGGTGCTATCATTCAGCTTCACATTATTTTGCGCGGTTTGTAATTGCGCATCCAGCATCAGCAGGTTATAATAACCCTGGGATACTGATGCCACTAAACTGGTTTGAATAGCTTTTTTAGCTTCGGTAGTTTGCAGATAAGCAGCTAACGCAGCTTTGTTCTGGTTACGGATCTTGCCCCAGATATCAGCCTCCCATGACAGGGCCAGGTTGGCCGAGTAATCCTCGATATGGTTAGTACCGATATTAGCATTAGCTAAATTGATACCGTTGAAGCTATTATCAGACGGACGGTTACTGCTGGCAGTAACATTTAAGCCAACAGTTGGTACGTAGTTCCATTTAACCTGTTTAACCAATAGCTGCGATGCTTCAATGTTTTTTATAGCTAATTGCATATCGTAATTTTTTACGATGGCGCTGTCTATCAGCTTTTGCAATTCAGCATCGGTAAAGAAGCTTTTCCATGGGATATCAGCAATGCTGGTGGTATCGGTGGTAACAGTAGCGTTTCTGAACGCCGCGGGCAATGCGGCCTGCGGGGTTTTAACGTCTTTTGATACCGTACAGGCGCTAAGCACCAGTACAGCCATCAAAACAACGTATTTATTTATCGTATTCATGATAGTTATCTTATTTAAATTATACCAGTTCTGGTTTTGTAATGGCCGGTATAGTTACGCCATGCCGGTGATGATGATCATCGTTTTCTTTATCGGTTTCAAATGGTACGCCGGTAACTTTTTCCTGCAGATGCTGGAAGATCACAAACAATACCGGGATAATGAACAAGCCTAATAATACACCTGATACCATCCCGCCGGCTGCGCCGATACTGATAGAGTGGTTACCCTGTGCAGACGGACCGGTTGCGATACTCATGGGGAACAAGCCGAATACGAATGCCAGCGATGTCATGACGATAGGGCGCAGCCTTAATTTAGCGGCCTCTATTGCCGACGACACCAGGTCATGCCCTGCTTTTCTGCGCTGTAAGGCGAACTCGACAATCAGGATGGCATTCTTGGCAAGCAAGCCTATCAGCATGATCAACGCTACCTGAACGTAGATGTTGTTTTCAATACCGGTTAAGCCCAATACCACAAACACACCGAAGATACCTGTGGGGATAGACAGGATAACCGCTAATGGCAGGATGTAACTTTCGTACTGTGCCGCCAACAGGAAGTAAACAAACACAAGGCACATCAGGAATACGATGGTTGATTGACCGCCTGACGAGATCTCTTCACGTGTTTGGCCCGAGAATTCGTAGGCAAAACCTGTTGGTAATTCGTCTTTAGCGACTTCCTGGATGGCACGGATGGCATCGCCCGAGCTGTAACCGGGTTTAGGGATAGCGTTAACCTCGATAGAGTTAAACAGGTTATATCTTGACGCGGTTTCTGAGCCAAACACACGGGTTAATTTTACCAGCGTGTTAACCGGCACCATCTCGCCTTTAATGTTTTTCACAAACACACGGTCGATAGCCGAAGGATCTGTACGATCAGCGACATCAGCCTGAACAACCACGCGGTAGTATTTACCAAAGCGGTTAAAATCTGATGCCTGTGCCGTACCAAAGTACGCCTGCATGGTAGATAGTATATCCTTTACGTTTACACCCAGCTGGTTGGCTTTTTCATCATCAACCTCTAATTGTAGTTGCGGGTAATCTGCTTTGTAAGAAGTGAAGGCAAAGGCTATCTCCTTTTTCTGCATCAGCTTGCCGATAAAGTTATTGGCAATACCGCTAAATTTATCCAGCCTGCCGTTGGTTTTATCCTGCAGCATTACGTCAAGCGCTTCTACGTTGCTAAAGCCCGGCACCGTTGGGAAACTAAACACGAAGAACGTACCGCCCGGGATCCCGCCCAATTTGCCCCTGACTATATTTTGGATATCGTCAATATTCTTGACGGCACCCCTTTGGTCGTTAGGTTTTAACAGCAGGAAAATTACCCCTGCTGATGGACTGCTTGATTGTGTCAGGAAGTTAAAGCCCGACAGCGCCGTAACAAACCTTGCCGACGGTAAAGTTTTTAACTGATCTTCGGCTTGCTTGAATGTTTTATTGGTGGCATCTAACGAACTACCTGATGGCGTTGAAACCGCTATGGCCACAAAGCCCTGATCTTCCGTAGGGATAAAGCCGGATTTGGTGGTAGTAACCAGGTAAACAGTGGCAACCGCAACTAAAGCAAGGCCCGAAATAGCAACCCATCTGTTCTTGATCAGCGTTTTAACACCGCCGATGTACTTATCGGTCATGTAGTTAAAGCTGCTGTTAAAGCCCGCGTAAAATTTCTCTGTAAAGCCTTTTTTTGGTGCATCTTTACCGTTTGCTGTATGTTTATTCTTTAAGAATAAGGCTGCCAATGCAGGGCTTAAAGTTAAAGCGTTAACAGCCGATATCAGGATAGCTATAGCCATCGTCAACGCAAACTGGCGGTAAAATATCCCGGTAGACCCGGTCATGAAGCTTACCGGTAAAAACACGGCCGCCATAACCAGCGTAATAGATATAATCGCGCCTGTAATTTCATGCATAGCCTCCGTGGTTGCCGCTCTTGGCGTAAGGCCCGGGTTGTGCTCCATTTTGGCATGCACCGCCTCCACGACAACGATGGCATCATCCACCACAATACCAATGGCCAGGACGAGCGCGAACAACGTTAAGAGGTTAATAGAGAACCCAAACAGCTGCATGAAAAAGAACGTACCTATAATAGCAACCGGAACAGCAATAGCCGGGATCAATGTCGACCTGAAATCCTGCAGGAATATAAACACTACGATGAACACCAATATAAAGGCCTCTATCAAGGTATGTTCAACCTGGTTAATAGATTCGTCCAAATCGGTTTTGGTGCGATAGAACTGGTTATATTTTATGCCGACAGGGAAATCCTTCGACGCTTTTTCCATCAGCTTATCAATAGCTATCTGGATCTCGTTAGCGTTTGATCCTGATAACTGTATCACACCTATAATAATACCATCGTGGCCGTTAAGATGGGTAGCGCTGGTGTATGAATAAGTGCCCAGCTCAACACGGGCAACATCTCTTAAATGCAATACAGAACCATCTGCATTGGCGCGGATAGCAATGTTTTGATATTCTTCGGGCTTGGTAAGCTTGCCTTTGTATTTAATTACATATTCAAAAGCTTCTTTACTTTGTACGCCAAGTTTACCCGGCGCGGCCTCTAAGTTTTTATCCTGTATAGCTGCCATAACTTCGGCAGGGGTAATTTTATACGTTGCCATTTGGCCGGGGTTTAGCCAAACACGCATGGAGTAATCTTTAATACCGCCAAATACGCTGGCAGAACCTACACCCGGGATCCGTTTAATTTCCGGAATGATGTTGATCTGTACGTAGTTGGCAATAAAAGTCTGGTCGTACTTCTTAGGGTCCTCGGTATAAACGCCTATGGCGCCAATAAAGCTGTTTTGTTGTTTGGTGGTGGTTATACCATACTGTACCACTTCGGCAGGTAACTGGCTGGTAGCCTGCGATACCCGGTTTTGAACGTTTACCGCCGCCTGATCGGGGTCGGTACCTTGTTTAAAGTAAACGGTGATGCCTAAGGTACCGTCATTACTGGCGGTTGATGTCATGTAGGTCATGCCCTCTACGCCATTTATTGCTTCCTCTAAAGAGGGGGTTACCGAACGCAAAATGGTTTCGGCGTTAGCGCCCGGGTATACAGCTGTTACCAATACCGCCGGCGGGGCAATATTTGGAAAACGCTCTAAGGGCAATTTGGTAAGGCCCAGCACACCCACTATCACCAGTAATATGGAGATAACGGTTGCCAGCACAGGCCTTTTTATGAATATTTTGAACATGATTTCTGAAATTTGTAGTGGTAATTAGTTTTTAGCAACTTTCTCTGCTGCTTTTTGCGGGGCTATTTTGGTGCCTTCCTGTAGTTTGTCAATACCGCTCAGTACAATCTGGTCGCCGGCTTTTAAGCCGTCTTTAACAATGTAGTCCGTACCGTTTTTACCGCCTATGGTGATAGGCACTTTCTTAACCTTATTGCTGTCAGCCAGGGCAAACACAAAGATCTTGTCCTGCATCTCAATAGTGGCCGACTCAGGCACGGTCAACGCATCAGCATGTACCAGGCTTAAACGGATCTTGCCGGTATTGCCCGAGCGTAGTAAACCCTGCGCGTTTGCAAAGCTGGCACGTACGGTAATGGCACCGGTAGTTTTATCAAACTGGCCGTCTATCATATCAATTTTACCTTTAATAGCGTATTCGCTGTTATCGGCCAATAATAAAGTTACAGCCGGCAGGTGTTTGATCTTGTCTTTTAGCGTTAAGCCGGTATATTGGTCTTTAAAGCCAACAAAATCCTTCTCGCCAAGCGAAAAGTAAACATGCACATCATGCACGTCGCTTAGTTGCGTTAAAGCCTCAACATCCTGTGGCGATACCAGGCTGCCTTGTTTCTTTAACAGGCGGCCTATATAACCGCTTACCGGGGCTTTAATAGTGGTATAACCTACGTTGATTTGCGCGGTTGATACATTTGCCTTAGCCGACTCGATATTGGCTTTTGCAATTTGTAAAGCGGCTTTGGCGGTTTTAAGCTGATAGTCAGATACAACTTTATTAGCAACCAATGGGGTTAATTTTTCTACTTCTAATTGGGCGTTGCCCTGAGCTGCTTCGGCGGCGTGCAGACTGGCTAACGCGTTATTTAAAGCAGCGCGGTACGGCTGGTCGTTGATCTTAAATATTGGCTGACCGGCACTTACTAAAGCGCCTTCGTCAACAAATACTTTATCTAACGCGCCGCTAACCTGCGGGCGAATTTCGACGTTAACCGTACCTTCTATGGCTGCAGGATATTCCTGGTAAGTAGTTACCGTGCTTGATGCAACAGTTTGTACCGGTAAAGCCGGTGGTGGCGGCGCTGGTGCGGCGGCGGGCGATGATGAGCAGCCTGCTATAAACAGCAGCGCTAATAAAGCTATCGCGATAGCTATAACACTATTAATTTTTTTAACAGTGTTAAATGAAAGGGATGATTGTGGAATTGTCATGGTTACTTATTTTAATGGTAGATCTTAAATTTGTTTTTATTTAACACTGTTAAATTTTTTAACAATGTTATTTTTGCTGTAAAAAAATTTATCCTTTTAGGGACTTTGTTATCCTTTTATTGAGCGGATAATGCCGCTGATAGCGGTCTTTAATATTTCCTGGTTAGTTTCGTCGCTGTTACCACGATTAACCATATTGATAGATATCAGGCCGTGAATTACCGACCAGAACGTGTAATATTTAATACAAACCTCGTCTTCGGTACCTACGTGCGGCAGCATCAGCTCTACAATCACGTCCCATATCAGGTCGGTAGGTATTTCAGATTCGGGCATTTTCTTAGCCATCTCGCAACAGCTGGTTTCAACACCGTACATCACCTGGTACAATTCCTTTTCGGCAAAGGCGAAGTTCCAATATGCCAGCCACATGGCTTCCAGCTGTTTGGCCGGTAAGCGGTGTTTGGCTTTCGCTTCTTCAAGTTGTTTGGCTAAAAGCAGAAACCCCTTGCGGGTAAGCTCTAATAATATGGCCCCCTTGTTACTGTAGTATTCATAAATAATAGGCGCGGTATATTCTATCTCGTCTGCTATCTTACGCATACTTAAGGCATCCCATCCCCCCTCTTTTACAATCTTTAAAGAAGCATCCAGTATATTGCACCTGGTTTCCTCTTTTAAACGTAATATCCTGTCTTTACTTGCCATTGCTTTTGGGCATTAATTTATTTAACACTGTTAAACGGTACAAATGTATAACGATATTTCATACACCGTATCATTTATTTGTCATTTACTTAACAGTGTTAGATTTTTTAATGGGTGTATTATTGGGTGATGGAATTCTCTACCTCTTTTTGTCATTTCGATACGAGGAACGAGTGAGAAATCTTAAACGCTTTGCTACCTGTCGCTCGTATAAGATTTCTCGCTACGCTTCGAAATGACAGCGTGATTATAGGCCGGCTATCGGATAGCCAACTGCTTTTCAAAGAACGTGTATTATAAGCCACCACCTTGCGCTCGTCAGCGTTTGTTAATGCTTACGCACTACCCGGGGCCCATCACTATCAGTTAAAGGTCTGCCTGAACTCCAAAGGCGAAAGCCCGGTCTTAGCCTTAAACAACCTACTGAAAGACTGCGGATGATCGAAACCTAACTCGTACGATATCTCGCTTACTGACAGTTCTGTGGTCGAGATCTTTTCTTTGGCCTTCTCCAGCATTTTGTCTTGTATATGCTGTTGGGTATTGCGCCCTGTGAGTGTTTTTAATAAACCGCTTAAATAATTAGGCGATATGTTTAATTTTTCGGCCACATACTGCACGCTGGGCGATCCATGCGCCAGTAAATCCTTCCCGTTAAAATATCCGTTCAGCAGATCCTCCAGCCTGTCAAGCATTTGATTATTCTCCATCTTGCGGCTAAGAAACTGGCGATTGTAAAATCTGTCAGAATAATTTAACAGTGTTTCTATATGCGATATAATGATGTCCTGGCTAAACCTGTCCATGTTGGCATTATATTCGGTCTGGATGTTTTGGATGATATTCATCATTATCGCCTCTTCCTTTTCCGTCAGCGCCAGCGCTTCATTTACCGCATAATCAAAATATTCATAGCGCCTTATTTGCTTGGCCAAAGGTGTGTTCCACAAAAAGTCGGGATGGATGTATAGTCCGCAACCGGTGGTTTTATTTGCTTCGTCATACCTGGGCGGCGGACCAAACACCTGCCCTGGTGCCATAAAATACATAATGCCACCTTGGGTTTGGTATTGCTGCTGCCCATACCTGAAACCATTGCCCGGATGTCTTTTTAACGTTAAGGTGTAGAAATCAACCGTGCGGCTCACCGGCGGATCCATCATTACCCACCTCACATCGGCCATGTCAACCACGCTGATCAGCGGATGCTCCGGCCGGGGCAAACCAGCCAGGTGGTGATACTCTTCAATAGTACGAATGCGGTATGGTTCTGTTGCTGACATGATATGATTGTTATTGATCTGCAATTACTTATTTAACAATACAAATGTAGGGGCATTAACCAAAATAAAAATAACCGGATACACGCAAGTTGTAACAAAATCTAAGAATGGTGATTTGGTGCGATGCTTAAGCTTTTCTTGATCAGTTAATATTTGAGTATTTAAGAGCGCTAAGCCTAATCACTAATCAACCAATCTCTAATCACTATCATAGCGTTGCCTGCGGCCCACGCTGTACGCTCATACGGCGCAGGGCCGGTATCCGCTGCCATCGTTAACGCGGCCGGTGCGCATGGCCATTGTCTGAACCATGATTTTTAGGATTTGAGGATTGCCATGATGTAGAGACGCAAAGCATTGCGTCTCTATGAAAAATGTGCGAGGGCAATGCATAACCTCCTAATATTATTATATTAGTATAAACTAAAATATATGCCGACACCAGCTGCTTTTAAACAGTCTTTATACATGCTATTACAGTCACATATTGACGAAGTTAGGCCATTAAATATGGATTGGATATGTAGCTTTTGTCGTGATGGTCATACCGGGAATTTATTAAAGAAAGTAACCGCTATAAAGACCGACGTACCCTCGGGCGACCTAAAGGCTGATATTGGTTTATTTACTACCAATATGCAGCTTTTTGCAGCAATACACATTTCGAAAAACAAAAAAGTTAAGGAAGATACCCTTGCATATTATCTTTCTAAAGACATTATATATATTCAAATACAGCCTAATGAAGACTATGTAATAACAACGATTGAGCAACCTTTTTGTGTAGGCACTTGCCTGAACCCTAAATGTACAAAGTGTGGTAGTTTTCAACATGAAAAAAGTCTTTTTATTATAGATTCTGAATGCTGGAAATGCGATGGTAGTATGAAAATCGCGATATTAAGCGCTCCCTCCTACTGCTCAGGACCCGATACTTTTACTGACGACCAATTAACTTTTGCTCGTTCAAAAGGAGTAATTATTCGAAACAATTATAGTAAAACGGTTGGCCACAGTTATTTGTCTAATACTTGCCCACATTGTGAAGTACTCACAGGTGATCATTATTTATGGGAACATCTAAGCGAGGCTATGTATGGCAACTTAACATATGAGCGTTTTCCAATGGGCTATTTTTGTGAAACTTGTCGCTGGAGGAATGAGGATTAGTAATTGACGGTGCACTAACACGCTTGTCAGTCTTTTATATTTATCCACTCTTTCTCAATGGTCGAAACCGAATAATCCTTTATCCCCGCCCATTTATTAACATGGTCTCTAACGGAAAACGCTCCTCGGTACTCTGTGTAAAAATGAAGACGATTACGTTTTTCATTAATTTCTTTTAATTGATATATAAAAATTTCATCTAAACCAATAATGCTTTGATAAGCTTTACTTAAAGTGGTTGAAAAGTTTATCGTCGGCAAATGATTGGGCAATCCCTCAAATATTAAGTGTTCAGATGGACCGTTAATGACATTGGTTATAGCTAAAAAATCATTGATTTTAATAGGAACCCCGCTTTTTTGTAAGTTATAAAGAGTAGAGTTCTGCGAAGTTTTCTTTAATTGGTGAACGAGGTAACCGTTTCTAATTAACATAGCTTTGTTATAATTTTCATAAGCCACGCATATTTTAATATAATCGATCAGTTTCTCGTAGTAACTCGCATTCCAATAAATTTCGGTTCTTTCATTAGCTGAAAGTTGCTTTGCGTATTCATCAAAATATTTAAATAAATACACACTTTTAATTGTACGATACGCATTCCCAAATAACTCAACCATTAATCTGGTCCGCTTCTCCCCTAAATTGTAAGCGTCCAACTCAAATAGCAATTCTTTTTTTTCCATTATTATATGAATATGCAAAGCTATAAGTTTGCATACTGCAATATTTTATGAATGAATTCGAAACTCACTCCACCAGCTTTATAACTATCCGTTATAGTAATTAAATTACTGGTAGTTCCCATTCCACTAACTAAAAAGGAACTTATTTTATTTAGTAAAGTTGTTGAATCTTCTTTTTTTCCATTTTTTATTAGTTGTAATAATTCGTTTAGGTCATTTTTCAAATTATCTAGATTCATGCTATCAACAGTTTTGTTTATAATTTTTAAATCTTCATTTGTAATAGCTTCTGTTTTTAGAAAATCACGGCTAATGGTTAAGTCGAAAAAGTTATCGGCATACATACTTTCGTTTCTTGGGAAACTCCCTTCTTCTACCTTTTTTGCAATACATTTAAAGCCAAAACAAATCTGATGATGAATATTGAAAACTATTGCGGATCTTTTCTCAAGGTGGTTATATAATACTTGTATTTGACCAGGAGGAGTAGTGGAAACTAAACCTGCGAACCCTGTTGGAATAAATGGCTTATCTTTGAATTTGATAATATCTGGAATATAATTTGGAGGAAATAAGACGGCTATAACAGATCCACCACGCACACCGTAATCATCGCAAAAAATAATTTCATCGCCATTGACAACGCACTTTGTTTCAGCACCCGGTGGCCGTTTTAAAATTCTCTTCTCTTCAAATACCTGAAATGGAAAAAAATCCGCATCGCTATGCTTTTTTGTTTGTCCCGTTTGAAATGTCCATTGCAAATATTCCCCCATTATTTGGAAAACTGTAACTTTTCCATGAACGTCTATTTGTTCAATTACTAATAATTCGGTTATCATATTTGATCATTTAGTAAAGCTGTATTTTGAAATTAATCTTTCCATGGATACAATAAATTGGTCACCGGCCTTTTTCGGTCAGCTAAATATAATCGGATGTATAAATTTCCTTTATTTTTATTCAATGAAAAACTATACTGATCTGAAAAAGTGAGAACTTTGGTTTCATTCGCCGCTACAACTATGTTACAACATTCCTCAGAGCCAGTATTTATAGATTTATAACCGTCTTCAGATTTCTTATTTTTTGCCCAAAACAAATCATAATTTATTATGGTAACAGATTTAGTGTATAAATTAGTAATATGAATTTGATTATCTATTCCAGAAGTTAATAGCGTAAAAATTCGGAATCTATTTTCCCAAGTTTCTTTGAATTTTAAAATAGCAAGAAGGGTGGAAACCAAGCCACTATATATTGCAATTAGCGTAGTGTACATATGTGCGGTTATTTGGGTTGTTAAATATATAATATTTTGCAGGTATCCTGAATCATTTTTATTGGGACCGTCAGACGGGCAGCTTCGGGCGAAAGGCGGTAAAACAAGCTGGGTCGCGCGGCTGCAAGGGCATTGGTAATTTTGCCTGAAGCATGGGCCCCGCGCGCAACCGGCGGCAAAAGGACCGGGCCCTCGGTTTTACCGGCTTTGCAGCGCATAAGGCCTGTGCGGCAGAGAAGCATCCCGTCTGACTTGATTTATTCACCTATTGTTTGTTTTTTTTAAGGTGTTCATGAGATCGCTACGCTAAGTTTTTTGGTTACTTTTTTCATCAAGGAAAAAAGTAACAGCCTTAGCTGCAATTGAGCGCCGGCACGCGTTCAAATACGGCCAAAATCTTGTTTCACTCCTGAAACAAAAACCTTGTTTCAACCCTTCAAAACCGCTATTTCACAATTAGTTGATTATCAAATAAAAGCCACAAAATCTCACACAAAAAGCCTGACGTAAAAGTTGTTTCATTTTGTTTCACCAACTTTTTACAAAAAGCTAACTATCAAATAGTTAATTCACAATCTTGTTTCACTTGTTTCATTTGTTCCACCATTTCGTGAAACAAAACAAAGGGGCTAATCCTGGTCGGTTTTTATCAGGTTCCGTACATCAAACCCCTTCCCTGCTGCCAGCGCAACCAGGTGGTTATACGTCTGCGAATCCATTACCGGCTTACGCCCTAAAATCCATAAATACTTACGGTTAGGGTGACCAACTAAAGCGTAAGAGTAATCACGCCCCAAACCAATTATCCAGTACTTACCCTTAAACGGCCAGAAGAACTGCACCGCCAGCTTAGCGTTGGTTTTGGTATCGGTTACGGTGGCTTTGCCATTGGCTACTTTAACTTTGCCGTCTTTAATGCAGGTATTCTTAACGTGGATGCTGCCATCGTCGTTCAGGCTGTATTCGGCATAAGTATGGCTGCAGCCACGCTCAAAACTTTGCGGGAAAGCGGCTATCTCATACCACCTGCCCAGGTATTTATCCAACTCGACATATTGAACGGTAGCTAAGGGTTTGTCCTGTGCCTGTAACGTTAAAGCGGCAATACCCGCAAGCCCTAACATGGCCGATGTTGCTATGATCTCTTTCTTCATCTTCATAGTATAAGAACAGCCAAAAAGTGTTAAAAGTTTAACCGATTGAATAAAAAGGCGGATATTTGAAGTATGACGGTAAGTATTTTAGGCTGCGGATGGTATGGGCTGGAACTGGCTAAAGGGCTGGTAAATAAGTGGGTAAAGGTGAAGGGATCGACAACAACTGCCGATAAATTACCCATGTTGGCGGAATCCGGGATTGAGCCTTACCTGATCGACCTTTCGCCCGATAGCGAGGTAACAGACCCCGATTTCTTTGAATGCGACGTCCTGTGGATCAGCATCCCGCCAAAAGCCCGCACCGGCAACGGCGCCGAATACCTGCACAAGATTGAACGCCTGCTAACCCTCATCAAAACCTATCAAATTAAACAGGTGTTACTCATCAGCTCGACCGGCGTATATGGCGACAGCAATACCGAAGTTACCGAACTGGATGCGCCAAACCCCGACAGTGAATCGGGTAAGGTCCTGTTAGCTGCCGAGGACCTGCTGAAACAACAAACCGATTTTACAACAACCATTATCCGCTTTGGCGGACTAATTGGCCCCGGCCGCGATCCGGGCAGGTTCTTCGCCGGTAAAACCGATGTACCCAATGGCGAAGCCCCGGTTAACCTGATCCATTTAACCGACTGTATAGGCATCAGCAACGCGATATTGGATAAACAGGCCTTTGGTAATACGTATAATGCCGTATCGCCCTCGCACCCTACCCGCGCTAATTTTTACACGCAGGCTGCCGTAGCATCAGGGTTACAACCACCGCATTTTATTGAGGAAAAGGAAAACTGGAAGATTGTGACGGGAGTGAATGTGGGTGAAGTTTTAGGCTATGAATACCGGGTTATGGTATAAAAGATTGTAATTCTGAGCATAGCGAAGAATCTGCAAATTTGCATTCGCCGCTCGGCAGATTCTTCGCTACGCTCAGAATGACAAAAGGCAAAGGGCTCTACTCTACCCCCTTAACATTCATCTTTAACATATAAACGCATTTTGACGCGGTTATAAACAACACGTCCCGGTTCTTGCCTGCAAATACCACGTTGCCTGTCCAGTTATCTGTGTTAGGGATGTTGGCTATCTTTTTACCGTCGGGGCTGTATATCGTTACTCCCTTACCGGTAATGTAGATATTACCTTTTTCATCCAATGTCATCCCGTCCGATCCTTTGTTAAACAGCAACGTTTTTTCGCTTAAAGTCGCATCAGCGTTAATCGTATATCTATAAGTTTTTTGTGCGCCCAGATCAGATACATACAGGTATTTACCATCCGGCGTACCAACAATACCGTTTGGCTGGCGCATATCGCCTACAACCTTTATTGGGGTTTTGGCGCCGTTGGGCAGGTAATAAACATGCTCGCCGTCCAGCTCTTTTTTCTTACGGGTCCAGTAATCGCGCTGGTAGTAGGGGTCGGTCATGTAAATGCCGCCTTTTTTATCTATCCAGATATCGTTAGGGCCGTTCATTTGTTTGCCTTCCAGGTCGGTCATTAAAACCGTAACCACGCCTTTAGGGCTTACCGACCATAGTTCGCCTTTATCATCGGCACAGGTGATAAGGTTGCCTTTCTTATCAAAATAGGTTCCGTTCGAGCGGCCTGTTTTATCCAGGAAAACTGATAGCTCGCCTTTTTTCATGTCGTACTTCCAGATCTTATCATTAGGCTGATCGGTAAAAAACACATCGCCATTTTTAGCTACCGAGCAGCCTTCGGTAAATGCAAACTGGTTAGATATCAGGGTGGATTTTGCAAGGGTGTCGAACAAATTATGCTGTGCAGCTGCTGTAAGGGCCATAACTGTAAATGCTGAAAGTGTAAATGCTTTTTTAATAAACTTCATATCGATAATTATTCGGTTGGTATGGGTGCTTCTTTATATAAGCCGAAATCGCTTAATGCTGTTGAGGCGGAGGCCTTGACAATTCTTAACCTAACTTTGGCCGCGGTCACATTTACAGGTAAGCGGATAATACGGTTACCGCCAATGCTGGTAGCCGTAGCAACCTCCTGCCAAATGCCGTCTGCAAAAATATCTACTCCTACTGCATCTATGCGTTGGCCAAGTTTAATATTCTCGCGCAGGCGTACCACGTTAAATGTTTTAGGCTGATGCATGTCGATGATCAGCTCGGGAGTCATTACTTTATCATCCGTGGCCCAATAGCTGTAACGGTCAGCATCAAACAACTTTGCAGGTCCGTACAGCGTTTTATTCTTCCCGCGGACATTGCTGGGTGTAAGCGTAGCGCCTTTAGCCAGGTTAATAGCAAAAGTCTCTTTTAGTATCGTGCCGAATCCCGCAAGGGCCTTAACATCACCATCAGCCAGTAAACCCAAGCGGTTTGGCGACAGGCCCAGATCAAGGCAGGCACCATGCCCAACACTATTATAATACAGTTTCATTAATGTAGCCGGTGATTTTACTTTAGTATCCTGATCTGCATGGTAAAACCATCCCGGGCGGATAGACACATCACACTCAGCAGGCATCCAGAATTTACCGTCCCGGTGTCCCTCTACGCCTTCTTTATCCAACACAAAACCATTGCCCGGCAGCTTGCCAACCTCAGGTGCATGTGGTGTGTAGGTGGCCCAGCTGGTTTCGCCGGCCTGGCCGCGTTCGTTGCCCACCCAGCGTACATCCGGGCCAACATCCCCAAATATTACTGCGTTAGGCTGATATTTGCGGGCTATGCCCCAGGTTTCATCCCAGCCGTAATAAGTCGAGCGGTCGATGGTGCGTTTTTCTTTAGCGCCGCCATAATAGCCGTCGCCACCGTTAGCGCCGTCATGCCATACGATGAATAGCGGGCCGTAATTGCTGTATAATTCTTTTAGCTGTTTGCGGTAAACATCGGTAACATAGTCGGGCTTGCCATATAACGGGCTGTTCCTGTCCCACGGCGAGCAGTATACGCCCATCTTCATTCCTAATTTATCGCAGGCCTGGCGGTATTCTCTTACAATATCGCCCTTACCATTTTTGTAAGGGCTTTTGCTGATGTTATGTTCGGTAGTTTTGGTGGGCCACATGCAAAAACCGTCATGATGTTTGGCAACAACAACTATCCCCTTTAAGCCGCCGGCTTTTGCAGCGCCTACAATTTGCATGGCGCTAAATTGTGTAGGGTTCATTACCGCCGGGTCCTCATCGCCAAAACCCCATTCTTTATCAGTATAGGTATCCGGGCCGAAATGGATGATAGCGTACATTTCTGTTTCCTGCCATTGCAGCTGGCCCTTTGTGGGTAACGGTCCATAAGGTTTTGGTGCAGATTGGCTGATGGCTAAAAAGCTGATGCCGCAAAGCAAAGTAGTAAATAGTAGTTTCATTCAGGATGATATTGGTTTAGCTAATGTAAATGTTTTTGGGATAGCTTGATTGGATAATGATAATTTATTTTGCTAATTTTGTTAGCATGAAGCGTTCGGGAAGTGCCGATCTGCCTTTGCATTATGGTTATGTACCACAATGGCTGGCAGAGCGGATGGCAAAATTGGGGTTGGCTGTTGTAGAAACCATTGTGTTAGACTACGGCAAAGACGAAGTATTGCGCCGCCTGAGCGATCCTTTCTGGTTCCAGAGCCTTGGTGCGGTTATGGGGATGGACTGGCACTCGTCGGGTATTACAACGTCGGTAATGGGTGCTTTAAAACGATCTGTTAATCCGCATAGTAAAGAGTTGGGCATTTATATCTGCGGCGGCAAGGGCAAATATTCCAAACAAACTCCCGACGAATTACTGCGCATAAGCGACCGCACCGGCCTTGATGGCAATTACCTGGTAAAATGCAGCAAGCTGAGCGCCAAGGTTGACAATACCGCCATACAGGATGGCTTCCAGCTTTATACCCATAATTTTATTTTAAGCGATACCGGCAAATGGACCGTAGTACAGCAAGGCATGAGCGATGCCTCAAGTACCGCGCGGCGTTACCACTGGCATTCGGACGGGTTAACATCCTTTGTTGATGATCCGCATACTTCCATCCACGGAAAAAACATGGGCCTTATATTAAATATGGCCGATAAGCAGGCCGCACCGTCACGGGCCGGCGTTATGCAGATAGCTAATGAGCATCCTGACAAAATGATCAAAGAGATCGGTAAACTAATTATGCACTCGCATCATGATGTACGGGCAGAGGATATCGACCTGAAACGCTTAGGCTCTGTACTTTGGCTGGCGCATGAAAATAAGCCCGAAGATTTTGAGGAGCTATTGTTATTAAAAGGTTTAGGACCGCGGACATTGCAGTCGTTGACTTTAGTAAGTGAGGTCATCCACGGCACGCCATCGCGGTTTAACGACCCGGCGCGGTTCTCGTTCGCGCACGGCGGTAAGGATGGCCACCCGTTCCCGGTACCTACAAAGGTTTATGATGAAACTATCGGTGTGCTGCAAACAGCTATCCACAAAGCTAAATTAGGTAACGGCGAAAAAAATGAAGCTATAAAACGCCTTACGCAAATAGCCCAGCGTGCCGAACATGATTTTATACCCAATGCCAACTTCGACAAGGTAATTGAAGAAGAAAGAAATAACTCCTGGAAATATGGCGGCCGTACGGTATTTGGTAAAGCGCAGCCGCCTAAGCAACAACAGTTAAAATTATTTTAAACCGGCATAAATAGTACTGGCCGAATCTAAATGCATTTTTAACAGCGGTAATGTTTTACGGGCAAACCGTTGGATATCTTCTATCCTGTCATTTGAAGCTATGGTATATAGTTTCACGGCGTTTTGATGGTCGGCAACCATTAATTGTATGTAGGCTTTATCGAAATCGGCACCCTTTAGGGTTGCCATATTGGCTATTGCCTGTTGGTGAGCTGTACTTACCGAATCTCCACCCTTAACCTTATTACTTATAGCGATCTTTTCCAGCTCATCGCCGGCGGCTGCATGGTCTGTTATTACTTTTGAAGCAAAGCTGATCAGGTGTGAATTGTTTGACCGGCTCCCGGCCAGCTTAGATGCATTTATTTCGGTCTGACTTGCCTCCAACCCCTGCTGTATAAAGGTTACGCTGCCTTCATCAATCAATTGGTTATAGTTTTTAGCATGCCTTTTATCTACACATGATGATAAAACAAGCAACACTACTATCCCGCACAGGAAGCAAACTAAGTTTTTCATTCTAAAGCCTTTTGAGGTTATATCGGTATAGACAAATATAGCTCAAAGAGGTTTAAAATAATTAATTAATAGTAGAATTTTTTTAATGATTATTTACGCCAGGTTTCGCCCTGCATTTACAATACCGTATACGGTACGGATCACCAGCTTATCGTAGATCTCTATTAATTCCTTATCAGTGGTATGATTAATACAATTTAAAGCATAATGCTGCATAATAACCAGCGGCAATACAATTTTTTCGCGGATGGCGATAGAACGCCTGTCAACCGGCGCGTCCTGCATCAGCTCGTTTGTGCCCGTCAATTTTAGCAGTAATGATTTGGTCAGCTCAAACTCGTCTTTTAGCTGTTTCCAGAAAGCGCCAAATTTTTCGTCTTTTTCCAAATAAGCCGTCACCCTGAAATCAGACTTAGACATAGACATGATACAGTTATCCAGCATCGTTTTAAAGAACCCCGATGTATTATATAGCTGCGTTACCTCGGCCCATTTGCCTTCGTCCTGCATTTTCTTTAAGGCGGTACCTACCCCGTAAAACCCGGGGATACTTTGTTTTAACTGGCTCCATGATGTAACAAAGCTAATGGCACGCAAGTCTTCCAGTTTCATTGGTGCACCTGCGTTACGCTTGGTTGGGCGGCTGCTGATATTGATCTTCGACAGTAATTTCAGCGGACTAAATTTCTCCAGGTACTCCACAAACAACGGATGCCGGCGCAGGTCTAAAAACAATTCGTGGCTGGCATCGGCCATATCGGTTATTAATGCTTTTTGCTGAACGCTTAACAAATCGTTGCTATCCGGATTTAAGGCTGATGTAACCCCGGCGTTTATCAGCTGCTCCATATTAAAACGGGCAGTTTCTATCGATCCATATTGCGAGCTCACCGTTTGCCCCTGGATAGTTAACTGGATATGCTCGTTAGCTATCTCGTTACCCATTGATGCATAAAAGCGGTGCGTTTTACCGCCACCACGTGCAGGCGGGCCCCCACGGCCATCAAAAAATGCCAGGTCGATATCGTATTTACGCGCCATTGCCGTTAGTTCAACCTTGGCTTTATAAATAGACCAGTTAGCCATCAGGTAACCACCATCCTTGGTACTGTCAGAGAAACCCAGCATGATGCTTTGCGCATTGCCGCGCCTTTTTAAATGCGCCGCATAAAACGGATGGGTATATAATTTCTCCATTACTTCGGCAGCAACCTGTAAGTCGTTAACCGTTTCAAATAATGGCATAAAATCTACGGTAAGGTCCTCTGCTTTCCAGCCGCTCCATAAAAACAGGTTGATCAGCTGTAAAATATCCGACGCCTGCTGGCAGTTACTTATAATAAAACGCTGACATCCCTTTTGCCCGTTAGTATGCTGAATGTGTTTCATCAGCATAATGGTGTTAAGGGTGTCCTTGGTCATATCATCGGCATCCTCAGGGCATAAAAAGTTAAGCTCGTTAAAGGTGATGGCGGCCAGTTTCTTGTTTTCGGTTAAGTCTTCGTAGTTAGCCGGCAGGCCGGTTGCTATACCCTTATCGGTACAATAATTAAATACGCTGCGCAAAATGCGGCTATCCTGCCTGATATCCAGCGTTGCAAAAAAACAACCGAATAAGCGCACCTTACGGATCAAATCCTCAACTATGTTTACAAACAGGCTATCGTGACTGGTAATTAATGTTTCGCGAATAGCGCCTAACAGTTCCAATAACTCAGCTTGCAGGTCCTTAGCGTTATGCTGATTTTTATTAAAGGCATTCTCGTAAAGCATGGCCTCTAACGAAGCCATCGTTTTTTCTATCCCCCTAAAAGTTATACGGCGTTTTAACACCCTGAAATCGCGGTAATAACAACGGAAGATGATCTGCCTTAATAAAACTGACACATCATAGGTGGTTTTTGTATTTACATTAGGGTTACCATCACGGTCGCCGCCCGGCCAAAAGCCAAGCTCTAATAGCTGATCCGGTCGGTTCTCGTCAATGTCAAACTCTTCTTCCAGCTTGGTTTGTATGCCTGATATGGCGTGGTAAAAAGTATGTTCTAAAAACCAAACCAAACTTACCGCCTCATCAACCGGGGTTGGGGCCTTTTTATTAAAGAACGGCGTTTTACCTAACTGCTGTAATAACGCATCTATACTGCTTATATCATTGGTTTTTAGCGCCTCAATCAAATCGGTCATGATACCTAACACTGTGCCAGGGTAAAACTGGGTGGGGTGCGCGGTAAGTACCAACCGTAATGAAAAATCCTTTAGTTTCTCGCTGATGCTTTCGCGTACGACATCGCTGCTGGCGGCAGCTTGCAATAAACCGGTTAACGTACCAACATCATCGGCCCTGCCTATTTTACTGAACGATGAATCCTCAATCGCATCAAACAAAACCACCTGGCGCTCAATATATTGAATAAACCTGAACATGCGGTTAAGCTGCTCGCGATGGTCGATATCCGGTACGTATTTTTTAAAGAATGATTCGATGATCTCGGTAGGCGATTCCTCCTTTACGGCCCCCTTGTCGCAATGCGAGCTAAAGAATGGTAAAAGGATACCTATTTCTTTAACCTGGTAAAAAGGCAGCGTTTGAAACAGACTGTTATATAACTCAAAGCGGGTAACAACTTCATTATGAAAAGCCGTTTCTCTTTGGCTGAGTTTTAACGTTGAGGACATATGGGTAGCAGATAAATAAATGTAAAAAGCAGGCTTGTTCTATAGACAAACTAAAAACGATGTGAATTTAAACTAAAATCATTAAAAATTATATAATTATTAAAAATAATAGTAGTTGACACTAATATTGATTATAAAAATATCACAATGATAAAATTTTTGCAAATTCATATATCAGCCTTTTTTCCGAGATTTGCTATCCGATGATCCAGACCAAAGAGATAAAAAGCTTCTTTTTCAGCCAGTATTTTTCTGACGGACTGCGCATTTCTTTGGGCATTTTATTACCGGCCATCGTTATGCTGCAGTTTGATGAGTTCGACCTGGGCATCACCTTATCATTAGGCGCGCTATGTATTTGCGTTATTGACAGCCCCGGCCCTATGGTGCATAAACGCAACGGTATGGCTATAGGCAATGTATGCCTGTTTATTGCTGCTGTAACTACCGGCTTTGCACGTTTAAATGTCTATACTTTAGGGTTGGAGGTTACGTTATTTTCCTTCCTGTTCTCCATGTTTATTGTATATGGCAACCGCGCTGCTTCGGTTGGCACCGCTGCTTTACTCATTATGATATTTATGATGGATAAGGAGCTGGCGCCGCATGAAGTATTGACCTATAGCCTGCAAATACTGGCCGGCGGTGTGTGGTACATGTTGTTCAGCCTGGTTTTCTTCGGCATCCGCCCCTACCGAGCGGCACAGCAGGCCCTGGGCGAAAATGTGGCCGACATTGTGAAATTCCTGCGGATAAAGGCCGATTTTTACCTGCCCGATACCGATATCGACGACAACTATCATAAGCTGGTATCGCAACAGATCCACGTAAGCCAGCACCAGGACGCGGTGAGGGAACTATTGTTTAAAAGCCGGGTAATGGCCCGCGAGTCGACCAACGCCAGCCGCATTTTGGTGTTGACCTTTGTAGACCTGGTGGATATGTTTGAGCAGATCATGGCTACGCATTATGATTATGCCCAGATTCGCGAAAAATTTAAAGGCACCGGCATTTTAACCGAAATTGGCTATACCGTACACCAGATGGCTAACGAGCTGGAAAACATCGGCTACGCCATATTATCAAATACCCGCTATAAAAAGTTAGTTGATTTTACCCCGGCTTTAGAGCAACTAAAGCTACAGATTGATGCCATTGGCGACGCCCAGGAAACCAGCAACCTGGTGCTAAAGAAGATCTTGATCAACCTGCGCGACCTGAATAAAGAGATCGAGAACATATTTAACTACTACAACTCCAACTCGTCAAAAATATTGATAGCAGATAACAGCGATGTGGATGTATCAAAATTTGTAACCCACCAGGATTATGAGCCGCATGTTTTCTTTGACAATTTTACTTTAGATTCTGCCGCCTTTAAGCATGCGCTGCGGGTTTGTTTAGTCTGTTTAATAGGTTTTACTGTTGCTAAAGCATTTGCATTGGGGCACCACAGTTACTGGGTGCTATTAACCATTATTGTGATATTAAAACCCGGTTTCAGCTTATCAAAACAGCGTAATTATCAGCGTCTCATCGGCACCATATCGGGCGGGATAATAGGTATAGCCATTTTATTATTTGTGCCAAATACCAACGTACAATTTACATTGATGCTGATATTTATGCTTGGCACTTATAGCTTTCAGCGGCTTAACTATGTGGTGAGTGTTATATTTATGACACCCTATGTGCTGATCCTTTTTAAGTTCCTTAAAATTGGGCATTTGGATATTGTTGAGGAGCGGATTGTGGATACCGTCATAGGTTCGAGCATAGCCTTCATCGCCAGTTACCTCATCTTCCCTACCTGGGAATTTGAGCAAATTAAAACCAGCCTGGCCGACGTAATTTACAGCAATGTAAATTACCTGGTAAAGATAGCCAAAACCATTACCGGCAAAACCGTTACCACTACCGAGTATAAGCTGGCGCGGAAAGATGTTTATGTAAAATCGGCCAACTTATCTGCCGCGTTCGAGCGGATGACATCCGAGCCTAAAAGCAAGCAGCGTAATATTAAAGACATCCACAAGTTTGTGGTGTTGAACCATATCCTGTCGTCCTATACGGCTACAGTAGCCTCAGAGATCACCCTGAAAGGGATGCATAAAACCACGCCGGACATTTTAAAACTGGTAAAGAAAAGCATAAACGTATTGAACGAAACCAGCAAAAAACTGGACGGCGAACGCAAAGAGTTCACCGGCGAAAAAGCCGAACCAACCGAAGAGCTGGCCCCAACTTTAACCGATAAATTATTAAAGGAGCAGCTGGAGTTTATCAGTAAGATTAGTAATGATATTGCTAAGATTGCGGATGCGATAGTGAAGTAGGCCGACCCTAACCGTTATGCCGAATTTATTTCGGCATCCTACATGCTAATTAAACCGCATTGCTTACCGCCCCGCCGTCACGCCGAATTTATTTCGGCATCCCATGCGCGAATTAAACCGCATTGCTTATTTTAGACTATGCTTTTCAAACAGGGGTATGTTTATAAATGTCTAACCAATATCGAACTACGTTTTATATTGGTGTTACCAGTAAATTAGAATCACGGGTTTGGCAGCATATCAACAATGAGGGTTCAATGTTTGTAAAACGTTACCGACTATATGATTTAGTTTACTTTGAACACTTTATGAGGATCACCGATGCCATTGACAGGGAAAAACAATTAAAACGCTGGCACAAAGACTGGAAAATCAATTTAATTAAGACGACTAACCCCGAAATGAAAGATTTAAAAAGCGAGTTGGAATTGTAAAGCGTCTTCCATTCTGGTGGGATGCCGAAATAAATTCGGCATGACGGTCTGCTTTTTAATCAATATATCATCGCCTTCAATGCATTCCAGATCTGATCGCTAATTAATATCATGCCTTTATCAGACGGATGTCTTGACACCTCATAATTCGGAAATATGTCATAAGCCAGGTTTTTATTATCGTTTAACAAATTAGTTAAAGATATGTAGGCAGAGTACTTGCTCATGACATTATTGGGAAGGTCCCTGGACCGGAACACCGAACCAACTGCCAGTATTTTGATTTCGGGATTGGTGGCTTTAAAATAGTTTAACAAATCAACATACCGTCGTTCAAACAATGCGGCGTCCTGGGTTCGGGTTACATTTTCGCCAATGCGCAGTATCAAAATATCGGGTTTGGTATCGCGGTAAGTTTGTAGGTTGGCATCAAAATCATACGTATCAAAATTTACTTCGAAATCACTTATGGTTTTAATGGTTACGGTGGTTGAATCATTTGCTAATTTTAACCGGGCCGTCAATAAATGCACATAGTCTTTATCTGCTGAGGTTGCGGCCATCCCCCAGTTACCATACCATAAAATATTTGGATTTGCAGCCGAATAGGTTATACTGTTACCTAATATTAAAACTTTGTGAGCTTTGCCCGGCAGTACAGGATCGGGATTAACGGCCTTTTTACAAGAGTTAAATATAGTTATTGCAAATAGCAACCAGATTAAGTTTCGCATCAATCGTTTTAAAGTAGTTCGGTAGCTCAAATATAAATATTCTGCCCAATCTTTAAAACGCCTTCAATCCTAAATCCCGAAATGAAGATTTGAAAAGCGAGTTGGAATTTGTAAGGCGTTTACGCTTATGGTGGGCTGCCGAAATAAATTCGGCATGACAGTCTCTGCTATAACCTACAACAACTCCGTAGCCAAATTAGCCAGCTCACTCCGCTCCCCTTTTTGCAGGGTGATATGCGCGTATAATGGATGCCCTTTTGCCCGGTCAATTAAGTACGATAAGCCGTTACTTTCCGCATCAAGGTATGGCGTATCAATCTGGTAAATATCGCCGGTAAACACAAACTTGCTGTTCTCGCCGGCGCGGGATATGATGGTTTTTATTTCGTGCGGGGTAAGGTTCTGGGCCTCATCTACAATAAAGAAGATCTTGCTTAGCGTGCGCCCGCGGATAAATGCCAGCGGCGCTATCGAGATCTTATCGTTGGTAACCAGCTCATCCAGCTTGGCCTGCATCTTTTCGTCGTCGGCATATTGATCCTTAATAAATTTAAGGTTATCCCAAATGGGCGCCATGTAAGGGTCTATTTTTGATTTGATATCGCCCGGTAAAAAGCCGATATCCTTATTGCTTAAAGGCACTATTGGGCGGGTAACGTAGATCTGGCGGTAGTATTTTCGCTGCTCTAACGCGCCTGCCAAAGCCAGCAGCGTTTTGCCAGTACCTGCATTACCCTGTATGGTAACCAGCTTAATATCCGGGTTTAATAAAGCGTGGATAGCAAATGCCTGCTCCTGGTTTTTGGGGTAGATATTAAATATAGGCTGATCAGTTATGCGTTCCAGCTGGCTGGTCTGGCTGTTATAAAAAGCTGCTGCTTTTTTATTTTTTCCTTCAAGGATATAAAAATGATTACTGGCGTCTGCATTTAACTCCAGGTCATCAACCGGTAAAGTATCGTGTTTATTTAGGTGGGTGATTTGCTTATCGGTAACATTAAGTACCGTTTTGCCGCTATATAGCTCGTCAAGGTTTTTTACTTTGCCGGTTTCATAATCCTCGGCGTGTAAGCTCAGTGCCTTGGCCTTCAACCTCAGGCAAATATCTTTTGATACCAGCACCACTTTTTTATCCGGGTTTTCCTGCTGTAAACCTAAAGCAGCGTTCAATATCCGGTGATCTACCTTATCCGATCCGAAGATGGCTTCGGCATCCATATCTGTGTTTTTGGTATCTATAACAACTTTAAAGTTGCCTTTATCCTTGCCATTTAGGGGCTGCCATTTGTTAATCAGGTTTTTACGCGAGATATCATCAATTAAGCGGATAAAGCTGCGGGCCTCGAAATTACGGGTATCGTTGCCGCTTTTCATGTTATCCAGTTCTTCCAACACCTGTATAGGTATGGCCACATCGTGTTCCTGGAAGTTCTCAAAAGCGTTATGATCGTACAAGATCACAGAGGTATCTAAAACAAATATCTTTTTTCTCCCGTTCGTACTGCTTTTATCGTCCTTTTGCATAAGCTGCTAAATTAGGCAATTTAAGGCTGAGGGTGAAATTATTTGTTAACCAATGGCGCTACTTTAGTACCCAGTAATTCTATGGCCCTTAAAAGTTGCTGATGCGAAAGCCCCGCGTTATCCATCTGGAAAGTAATTCTGGAGATGCCGCCCAGGGCTTCGCTATGGTGCAGAATCTTTTCGGCTATCTCCTCAGGTCCGCCAACTAAATAAGCACCCGTCAAGCCATTCTGCGAATCAAAATGCGGGCGGGTTACCGGCGGCCAGCCGCGCTCGCGGCCTATGCGGGTAAAGATTTCGGCATAGCCGGGATAAAACTCTTCGACTGCCTTAGCGGTGGTTTCGCCAACATAACCTAACGAATGCAGGCCTACCTTTAGCTTTTCCTCAGGATGCCCTGCCTTGCGGCCGGCTTCGCGGTAAAGATCAACCAGGGGGCGGAAACGGTGTGTCTCCCCGCCTATCACAGCTACCATTAAAGGTAAGCCCAATGTGCCGGCCCGGACGAACGACGCCGGCGTACCGCCAACACCCAACCAAACCGGGAACGGATCTTGCAACGGCCGTGGATAGATGGCCTGGTTAACCAATGGCGCCCGGAATTTACCCGACCAGGTCACTACTTCGTTATCACGAATGTTTAACAGCAGGTCCAGCTTCTCGGTAAATAAAGCATCGTAGTCATTCAAATTATAACCGAATAATGGGAACGCTTCTATAAACGAACCGCGGCCCACCACCATTTCGGCACGGCCCTGCGAGATCAGGTCGAGCGTGGCAAAGTTTTGGAACACCCTAACCGGGTCGGCGGCACTTAATACCGTAACCGCGCTGGTAAGCCGGATGCGTTTGGTACGCGCCGCAGCGGCCGCCAGTATCATGGCGGGTGCCGAGTCTAAAAACTCTTTACGGTGATGTTCGCCAATGCCAAAAATATCCAGGCCAACCTGGTCGGCATGTTCCATCCTGTCCAGCAACTGCACCAAGGCATCGCTATTATTGGTGGTATCTTTAACATTTGCGGCGGCAAAACTATCTATCCCTATTTCCATAATTTCATTTAGTGTAAACCAAAAATTGAGTTAATAGCAATGATCAGAAAAAATGGTATATAAACGGTGCTTATCCGGGTAAAAAAGGTGAAGTTTTGGTAAAGATTACATTGAAAGTATGGAACATGCGGGGAGTTTTTAAAACAAAAACGGGAGCCCTTCTCTTGCGATCCGGATCTCCCGTTTTTCTTCATGTCAGACCATAGTCCAGGCATAAAGCATCAATATTTCTGTAAGCTTAACCGACCAGCCCTGGCCCTCTCCCTTGCGGGTTCTGGTTGCGTCTGGGTCATTAGCTCCGCTGCTCCTCTCCGTAAAAATCGGCAGTTTCTGCTAATACCTTATTGTAGTTAACACTGCGTTTCCGTCGCTTGCGCAGTTTCTGTTTGGTGTAACTCAGGCAGTCCCGTGATCTTTAGCGCTTCCGAAGATTTGCCCGATTCACTTTCTGTTATTCCTGTAAGGCTGTCAAAGTACGTCGTTCTTGATGATTTCAATATCGGGACAAGTACACCATCTGCAAAATATTTTTTATGGTTTTTATTAGCAGGTTGTTAACAGGATAATAGATGGTAATTAACATTGGTTAAAGTAACATCTTCTTTAATAACAGATGGTTATGTAGATTACATGGAGGTTTGTTAACAATTTATTTATTAACATGAATGGGCGAAATGAGGTTTTTTTGGAGGATGGAAAATGCGTGAAAATTGGGCTTGGGTGAGGTTTTACTTGAAAAACGCGATGTGATTTTGTGCTTATCAATAACGTAATGTTGGCGTTGTTAAAGGTGGCTCCGCTGGAGCCCGGGAATCTGGTGTATTAATAATGCTATAAACACGTGGCTCCGCTGGAGCCCATATAAATTTGGCTCCGGAGGAGCTTCCTGTTTATAGAAATAAATTGAGAAGGCTAGCTCCAGCGGAGCTCCCTAAAAATTAGAAATTCCCAATAGCTATTGGATAGCATATAAAGAGATTTCAAACCCCATATAAAACAAAAACGGGAGCCGCGTCTTTCGATTTGATCTCCCGTTTTCAACTCTATTGCTTACCGTAGTATGCTATAAAGCACCAAGTTTTGTGTAAAGTGACCGACTCGCTCCCCCTTCCTCCTCGCGGGTTCCGGCTTCTGCAAAGTCATTATGTTCCGTTGCTTCTCTCCGTAAAAATCAGCAGTTTCCTATAATACCTCGTTTAAATTAACACTGCGTTTCCGTTGCTTGCGCAGTTTCTGTTTTGTGTAACTTCAGGCTTTCCCTTGATCTTTAGCAGTTCCGAAGATTTGCCCGATTCAATTTCTGTTATTCCTGTAAGGCTGTCAAAGTACGTCGTTCTTGATGATTTCAATATCGGGACAAGTACGCCATTTGCCAAATATTTTTTATGGTTTTTATTAACGGGTTGCTAACACAAAAACCGCAGTTATTAACATATTGAAAGCGATAAATATCAGCAAGATATAGGTATTATACCATAGGTTATCAACATCTGATTTATTCACAATTTTATGATGTTTCTTCATTTTCATCAGCTTAAAAAATGCGTAAAATATACTTTTTGCTAAATTTTCTCTGTTAAATGCTTCCAATATCGTTTAGGAATATGGCGCACATGCAGCTTTGTATTTTTCCTTGCAGGGATATTTACGCTGTGGAAATAATTCTTCCACAGGTGCTGGTAAATACTTTCCTCTTCGGTATAGGCCGATATGAGTTCGTCAGGTTTACTTACCGTGGCAAAATCAAGCGTTATAAATTGGGTATCGTGCTTATCATAATAGATTCCGTAGTTACGCTTCAGGTCATAAATAATCCATTTCTGATCGGTATACCTGTTCCTGAAATGCCTTATCAGCAAAGGCAATACATTAAAATCAGGTTCGACGGTAGCATAATAGGTTTCGTCCTTTAGCTTCTGAAACCGCACAAAAGCCTCCATCCTATGCTTTTCGCGCCGCACCATCCGCACTATCTCTGATACCCGCATTACAAAGCGGTTGCCGTAATCGTCCTCAATATTTTGCGTGCTATCAAAAACATACCTTATATAGCCCAGCAGGTTATTTTCTTCATTGGCTATCTCGGCCATATGCGCAATGTATAGCCGCTGCACAGCGTTTGGCGATAGCTTGGTACGCAAGCCTTTTAGTACCCGGGCAGCATAACTATCACTGGTGATAACCTTTAGCGTATCTTCAAACATTGCGCTATCATAAAACTCGCCCTTCTGCAGTTTCACTAACCCAAGCTTACGGTCGTAAATTTCATATATAGCAGTTAGCAATCCTTCAAAGCTGCCATCGTAAAACAGGGTGGTCATAGCATATCGTTTAAGCCTCACCTAAATCCTCTCCAAAAGAGATGACTTTCAATGCAAGCATGTTAATTTATTTAGCCCCTCTCCTTTGATAGAGGTTGGGGTGAGGCCTTAAACAGGTTAAGCTGGTTAGGTTTGTTCTTTAAATATTTGCTTTGCGATTCGGCCAGGATAAACTGTTTAATATTGTTCCCAGTAAGGTCGCGTCGCTCAAAATCAGTACTGTTGCAGGTAATAAAATACCGGGCACGGTTTATTGATACCCCTATTTTTTTTAACTGATCCCAGTTTAACCGGCCATGTTTGCGCGCACTCACAATTTTTTGTGCCGATTGTACCCCGATACCCGGCACACGTAATATCAGGTGCAGATCGGCTTTATTAACATCAACCGGAAAAGCCTGCATGTTACGAATGGCCCAGCTTAGTTTAGGGTCGATGTCCAGGTCGAGCAGTGGTTGATCCTGATTTACGATCTCATTTACATTAAAGCCATAGAACCGCATTAGCCAGTCGGCCTGGTACAACCGGTTCTCGCGAACCATAGGTACACTTGTATTTAGTGAGGGCAGACGTTTATCAGCCAAAACCGGCACATAGCCCGAGTAATAAACCCGTTTTAAATTATAGCTCTTATAAAAATAATTGGCCGATTGCAGCACCTGCTGATCTGTTTCGGGCGTAGCACCTACAATTACCTGCGTACTTTGGCCAGCCGGAGCAAACATGGGCGCTTTTTTAAACAGCTTCTTTTCGTCTTTTCTTAATATGATCTCGTCCTTTAAAAACTGCATGGGGTCTATCATGTCCTGCCGGTTTTTATCGGGAGCCAGAAGTTTTAAACCTTCCTCGGTAGGCATTTCCAGGTTCACACTAAGCCTGTCGGCATATAAGCCGGCCTCGCGCATCAGTTCATCACTTGCGCCTGGGATTGATTTGAGGTGGATATAGCCGTTAAACTTATGCTCGGTACGTAATTTTTTGGCTATGCGTACTAATCGCTCCATGGTATAATCGGCATCCTTAAAAATACCCGAGCTTAAAAACAAGCCCTCGATATAATTACGGCGATAGAAATTGATGGTCAGGTCAACCACTTCCTGAACGGTAAAAGCGGCGCGCCGGATATCATTATTCTTGCGCGACACGCAATAAGCGCAATCAAAAATACAATGGTTGGTTAACAGGATTTTTAATAACGATACGCAACGCCCATCTTCAGTATAGCTATGGCAGATACCGTTGCTGGCATTCCCCAGGCCTTTGTTATCATTTTTACGCTCACTTCCGCTTGATGCACACGATACATCATACTTGGCGGCATCGGCCAAAATGTTTAATTTCTCTGTTATCCTTTCCTCATTCATAGCAATCAAAAATACTAATATTTTTAGTATTTTGTTTTAAATATGAGTATTTAATATACTCCTGAAAGTGGTTGTTTAGGTTGCGTAATGAAACATTATAGGATACAATAGGTTACTTAAATATGGAAAAACTATATACTGCTGTTGTCACTGCCAAAGGCGGTCGAGATGGCCATATTAAATCATCAGATGGTATTATCGACCTGGATTTAAAAGCACCAAAAGCAATGGGCGGCGAAGATGGTTATGCCAACCCTGAATTATTATTTGCCGGTGCCTGGGGCGCCTGTTATTTAGGCGCGTTAGGTTCGGTTGGTAAACGCGACGGTGTGGATGTAAGCGAAGCAACTGTCGATGTACATATCAGCTTTAACCAGGAAGGCCCTACCAGCTATGCTTTATCGGCCGAACTGCATGTACATGTACCGGGAATTGAGGTTGAAAAAGCCCAGAAATTGGCGGACGCGGCACATAAAGGCTGCCCCTATTCAAAAGCCACCCGTGGCAACATTGATGTAAAAATAATTGCCGAATAAAACCACACCGGTGCAACGCGTTGCCTCAATACCCCGTATATTTATTATATGGATGTTAAAGAAGTAGAAAGGTTAATAAAGATAAGCAGGGAACACCCCCTGATGCCGGAGACTTATATCCCCTGGCAACTGGAGCCCGAGCCTGATGATATCTTCCTGCCCGAAACTTTAACATCCCTGGAAGGGCTTGATTTATATGAAACCCTTACCCCGACTCAAAAGCTTGAACTTGGCAGGCACGAGTTGGTGCAGGTTATAGCGTCCTACGCCTGGGGCGAGTGCCTGTTTTGTGTTTTTATGACGCGGCACTTAATCAGCATACCGGCGGATAGTGTGGAGCATCAGTTTATATTAAGGGAATTGATAGAGGAGTTCCGCCACCAGGAAATGTTTGCGCTGGCCATTGCCAAATTGCGTGGCAAACCCATTAAACAAAGCGGACTGCACCGATTTTTCGGTGAGTTTAGCAACAAATACCTGCCTGCCGATTACCTGTTTATGGGCAGTGTATCGGTTGAGTTAGTGACAGACGTTTATGGCAACCATGCGCGCCGTGCACCAAACATTTACCCGGTATTAAAAAAGATGTTCGACCTGCATAATATCGAGGAAGGGCGGCATATATTATTTACGAAGGCTTTATTAAAGAATTATTCGGCTAAAGCCGGATATATCAAACGGACGTTGTATAGCTATGTTATCCTGTTCAATATCCTGTTTGTACGCACTATGTACGTTAAACGCGAGATTTACGAGCGTATCGGCTTGCAGAATCCCGATCAGGCCTACAAATTAGCCGCAAAAAACCTCAAACAAAAGTTTGCCGATAACTGCCTCAAAGATATTATTGAGTTTGTTGACAGTTGGAAAGGATTTAATATGCTAACGCGATTTGCCTGGCGATGGGTGTTGGGTGCGGGGGTGTAGTTATTTTCTCTTATTTAACTCATCCAGTTTAACAACATCAGCCCAATCTTGCGGGCGGTACGTTAAAACTTTCATCTTACGCAAAAAGTCTTGATCAACGACCTTCAATATGATACCTCCGCCAATATCGTGACTGATCTTTGTCTTTTCCGCATCCTCAAAGTTAATATTGTGATGAACAACAGTTAAACAATCAATCGTATTGGGCATCTCACCAATGGTACATTTAAAAACGTTTGTAAAGTCTTCGTTTTTTAAGTCTTTAATTTCTTCATTCGTGTATCCAACATCAAGCAAAACTTTGTAAAACTGGTCTCGATTAAGGTTTGTCGGTGCCAGCCAAATATCCATGTCTTGAGTATTTCTTTCTACTCCATGAAAATTTAAAGCTACGCCACCAATAAGCATATACCTTACCTGGTGCTTTTGCATTGCGGCTAAAAAGGCGACAACAAATTCGTCCTCTATATCAAATGCCATTAGAAACTGAGTGGATTTTAAAAACCTTTACGGAAGGGTAAGATTGGCGATTAAAGTTGTATTTACTTCTAAGCTTAAAAAAGTATTTAAGGCGATCTGAATAAGATAGACTTGAGAAGAAAACTCGTCTTTCTTCTTCATCTTCTTCCCAAGTTGTATTTATCTTAAATCGCTTCATATAAGATTATATCACCTCATTAATACTCATTTCCTTAATTTCTTTTATTTCCGGACGGCCATTTTTGAAAGCTTTACGCGGGGTTAGGCCCAACAGCTCAAACATGGCCATATCTTCATCAAACGATGGATTTGGTGTAGTTAACAGTTTTTCGCCGGCGAAGATGGAGTTGGCGCCTGCCATAAAGCAAAACGCCTGCTCAACCGTGCTCATTTCGGTACGGCCTGCTGACAGGCGCACAACCGTTTTTGGCATGATGATACGCGTTGTAGCTATCATCCTTACCATATCCCAAACTGATACACGTGGCTGATCGGCCAACGGTGTACCTTTTACCGGCACCAAAGCATTGATTGGAACCGATTCCGGATGCTGGGGCAGGTTTGACAATGTCTTCAGCATCGAGATTCTATCGGCAGTCGATTCACCTAAGCCGATGATACCACCGCTGCAAACCGAGATCTTGGCTTTACGCACATGTTCTAAAGTTTGTAAACGGTCATCGTAAGTACGGGTGGTGATAATACGTTTGTAATCATCCTCTGATGTATCTAAGTTATGGTTGTAGGCATATAGTCCGGCATCGGCTAAACGTTGCGCCTGGCTCTCGGTAAGCATACCCAGCGTGCAGCAAACTTCCATATCCAAAGCATTTACCGCTTTAACCATATCAATTACTTTGTCGAAATCGCGGTTATCGCGCACTTCGCGCCAGGCAGCGCCCATACATAGCCTTGAAGCACCGCCATTTTTAGCTTTTTGGGCTACGGCTATCACTTCTTCTTTAGGCATAATGGCATGTACGTCAACCCCGGTGTTATAACGAGCTGCCTGCGGGCAATAAGCACAATCTTCGGGGCAGCCGCCTGTTTTTATGGAGATAAGCGAGCTTATTTGTACCTCGGCATAGTCCTTGTTTTCGCGGTGGATGCTGGCCGCCTGGTAAACCAGGTCAAGCAATGGGGTGTTGTATATATCGGTAATTTCTTCTTTTGTCCAGTTATGTCTTACTTCTGCCATAGTGTAAAGTTTTGAAGTTTCAAATTTATAATAAAAGTGCTGATGCTAACCATAGCGGCAACAAAAAGCCTATACAATCTGTAAATGTTGTGATGATGATAGACGACCCAACAGCCGGATCGACATTTAAACGTTTTAAAACCAGGGGAATAGACGCGCCCGTTAAACCTGCGATAACCAGGTTACCTGTCATGGCTAAAAATATAACCAGGCCCAGCATAGGGCTTTTATCATACCATAACGCAAAAATAAATACGATCAACCCGTTAACAGCGCCATTTATCAACCCTACCGAGAACTCTTTCAGTACAGTACGATAGGCCTGGTTATCGGTCAGGTCACTTAATGAAATACGCCTTATAGTAACGGCCAGCGCTTGCGTAGCCGCATTACCCCCCATGCCGCTTATTATGGTTAAGTAAGCAACAATAACCGGGAACTGTTTTTCGATTGTTTCGAAATGCCTGATCACTGAGGCTGCTAAAAACGCAGTGCCTAAATTAACAATTAGCCATGGCAAACGGCTTTTTACCGCGTCCTGCCAGTTACCGCTCAGTTCTTCATCTTCGGATACACCCGACATCTTCAACATATCCTCGGTACTCTCCTGCTCCATTACGTCGATGATATCATCAACCGTGATGCGGCCCAGCAGCTTCATGTTATCATCAACAACAGGTATGGCTGTGAGGTTATATTGCGATATCAGCTTTGCTACCTCTTCCTGGTCAAGATCGGCTTTAACGTATACCGGGTCGGCTTTAAATATGTCTTTGATCTTTACGTCGGCGTGCGCCTTGATGACGTCTTTTATGGATACGATGCCTTGCAGGATGTTTGCGTTATCAACCACATAGATGGTATTAAACTCTTCCATCTCTTCTGATTGACGGATGATCTCGTCCAACGCGCCTTTTTTATCCGAATTGATGTTGATGCAGATCAGCTCAGAGTTCATCAACCCACCCGCCGTATTCTCGTCGTAGTTTAATAGGGCGCGGATGCTGCTGGCATCTTCCTGGTCAATGTCTTCCAGGATCTCCTGCTGCTCGTGCTCCTCTAACTGCGAGATGATATCCGTAGCATCGTCATAGTCCAGCTCTTCAACAATCTCCGAACGTTTTTCGGGGTCAAGGTTGATCAACAGCTCGCCGGGACGGTGCTCCTCGTCCATTTCGGCAATTACATCTGATGCGATATCCGTTGGCAGGATATTGATGATGCGTTCCTTATCCTCCTGCGCAAGTTTCTCGAATAATATGGCAATCTCCGACGCATGATACTCCTTCAGAACTATCTCTAATTCAGCATCATCCCCCTCAAGCGCGGTTTTAATGCGAAGGAGGTCGGTTTTATCTATTTCAAAAGATTGCATATCCCGACTAAATTAGGCATTTATGCTTGTAAACGGGGAATAAAAGGGATTTATTGAGCCTAACGTTGTCGCCCGCTGGCTATTGATAACTCAAGTGTTTCACAAAAAAGTGAAACACTTTGCAACAGTTGAAACACTTTTTCAAGGTTAAAGTACTGTAAATAAGTATATTATCTAAAATGGAGTGAAACACTTTGCAACAGTACAATTAGTTTAAGTAATTGATGTAAATAATTGACAATAAATTATTTATTGACTTTTCAGACAATTTAAAAAAACGGAGTGAAACACTTTAAGTGAAACATACCTAAGATTCTTAGGTATTAACATTTCTACCACTGCCGGTGTCCTTATAGATAGCAGAAAGTAATTTTCAACTTGATGAGAGCCGTCGGCTCGACCAATATTGTAGCACCGGGTTTCAACCCGGTGTAAAATGCATAAAAAAATTAGGGAGTGCCGTAGGTACGTCGCATATTTTTCGAAACTTATTGTGGCGTTTTATATATGGACCGAGCCTACGGCTCTCTAATACATTATGTTGTATATAAACAACGGGTTGAAACCCGTTGCTACAATATCGGTCGAGGCTACGCCTCTTTTAAAAAAGTGGCAATTAGAAGACATTGCTAAATGCTATGATCGTACCTAACTTTAACCACTGCAACCTTGTGCAATTTATCCAATACCATATTCACCTGCATTTTACGGATAGATACCTGTATACTGCAATCATTATCAAATTGCTGGTTAAGAACGGTTAAATCGGCATCTTTAATTAAGCGCATTACATCATTCATCTGCAGGTAATCAAAACCGATAGTGTAAACGTCGTTCACGGTTTTTTCTATGATCACCGCATGAGTCAGCGCTTCTTCTGTTGCCATTTTGTAGGCGTTGATAAGCCCGGGGACACCCAGTAATGTACCGCCAAAATAACGTACTACGACAACTAATATATTGGTCAAATCTTTAGAAAGCAGGATATTCAGAATCGGCCTGCCGGCAGTGCCTGAAGGTTCGCCATCATCATTTAGCTTAAATATTGCGCGGTCGGCGGTTAAACGCATGGCCCAGCAATGGTGATTGGCTTTGGGGTGTTCTGACTTTAAGGAGGCTACGATGCCCTTTATTTCAGCCTCGGAAGTTATAGGATAAGCATAAGCCAAGAACTTACTGCCACGGTCGCGGAAGATCCCTTCAGACGGATGTTCGATGGTGCGGTAGGTATCGTCAAAAAGCATTTTATAAGAAGCTTGTCATTTCGAACGAAGAGAGAAATCTATACATTGGCGGGCGAATTAGTTATGTATAGATTTCTCCTTTCAGTCGAAATGACACTTTTTTTTAGAATTATTTATACGATGCATACGTTATCACCACAATAGCAACCAACGCCAAAAATATACCCACTCTGTTAAGCGTGGTTAGCTTCTCTTTAAATATAACCAGCCCTACAAATGTCCCCAGCACAATTACGCCCATATTCATGGCCGTAAACACGGTTGATGGTTGGTTAGCCAGCGCCTGGTGCCCTTTTAAATAGAACAGGATATTACCAAAATTAGCTATCCCCAGGGCCCAGCCAATAAGGATATGCGGGAATGAAAATTTGGTTTTGCCGCGGGCTATCTTTATTACAAGCAATATCAACGAGCAAATAAACGCCAGTACAAATACCAGGAAAAGCGATGTAGTATAAGGCACGGCTTTAAAGGTGGCCAGTTGTTTAAACAACACATCTATTACCCCCATGCCGATAAATACGATCAGCAAATAAAACCATGAGCCCGATGTTGCTTTGCCGCCCCTGCCCTTTTGCCATGGTATGGAACAAATAATTGCTGCAAAGCCAATAGCTATACCTACCAATTTTAACGGGCCCAATGCTTCGCCAAAAATTAAGTTAGCGGCAAGTATGGGGATAAATAAAGATAAGCGCTGCGCGATATCAGTACGTACTATACCGGTAAGCTTTACAGATGTTGCCAGTATTACAAACAGTATCGGTAGTAAGATACCCAGCGCCGCGAAATTGTATATGGGCGCGGCCTGCAGGTTAAGATTGCTGAGCTGCGGTTTAAAAATGACCCAGGTTAATAAAATAGCGGTCGAGTAGTTCCAGGTTATAGCTTGCAGCACATCAACGTGGTAACGTTTGGCCAGCTTTAACATAATGGATACTATTACACTACAGCAGATGCTTAGTAAAACGTATAGCATGGGCTATTATTTGTTATATAGTATTTGTAGACGGTCTGTTCCTGACGGAATTTCTTCGGCAATAATACCGTTTATTTTTGGTGCTTTTATGCCCGTTTTTAAAGTTGCCTCACCGGTAAATATGCGTGCCTCATCCCAAACCCCGGCATCAATAAAAGCATTTAACGTATAAGCACCGCCTTCAATAATAACTGATTGAATGTCCTGTAAGTATAATTGGTATAAAATATATTGCGGAACGTAGCGGTCAAAGTCCTCTAAAGCTATGTATTTGTTTTTACCCTCCACATCTGTTTTAACACCATTAAATATGAGTGTTTCAACTGATTGATCGAACACGTTAAGGTCAGGTTTTAATTCGAGCCGGCGATCAATAACCACCCGCTTTGGCGACCGGCCTTCGCCATACCTTACATTTAACTGCGGGTTATCAATAGCTACGGTATTTTTTCCCACCAAAATAGCATCCTCCTGGCTGCGCCATTGGTGCACCAGCTTACGCGATTCGGGGCCGGTTATCCAGAATTGTTGGTTATCATCAGGGGCGAAAAACTCATCGGCGGTTTGTGCCCACTTTAATATTACATAAGGCCGTTGCTTTTGTACACGGGTAAAGAAACGGCGGTTAAGCCATTTGCATTCATCTTCCAAAACGCCAACAATGGTTTCAATACCGGCGGCCTGTAGTTTTTCTATGCCTTTACCATCCACTTTGTCAAACGGATCGCGGCAGCCAATTACTACTTTAGCAAACCGGTGTTTAATAAGCAGATCGGCACAGGGTGGTGTTTTACCGTAATGAGCGCAGGGTTCTAAGGATACGTAGATGGTGGATTGTTTGAACAATTTTTCTGCATTATCGAATTTCGATAACGCGTCATTTACCGCGTTCACTTCGGCATGTGCCTGGCCGTATTGTTGGTGGTAACCCTCGCCTATTATCTTATCATCATGCACAATTACAGCGCCTACCATAGGGTTAGGGCTAACTTTGCCCAGGCCTAAAGCGGCAAGGTCAACGCAGCGTTGCATAAATACTTGATGATAGCGCATAGTGCAAAAGTAGCTTTTATTACGCTATAGCAAATACTAACGCGATAAAGGGCAGGGAAATCGCTTTTTTAAAATTAAAATCGTTTAAGGAGGCACCTACGGAGCCTTCTAATGTATTTCTTGTTCTATAAACAGGTTACTCTTCCGGAATTAATAAAAAGAGAGTTCCGGAGAAACTACCTGTTTATAGTAAATACCAAACAATCTTTACGGCTCCGGCGGAGCCTCCTACTCTTAAAAGCGATTGTTCTATAATAAAGTGAATGTTTAAACCACTTTAAGCTTTTTCATTTCGGCGTTAAACTCGCGGCCCGGTTTAAAAAATGCTACGTTACGCTCGGGCAGAACTATCATTTCGCCTTTGGTAATATTCTGGCCTATTTTACTGGCGCGTTTTTTTGGAACAAACGTACCAAAGCCCCTAAAATAACAGCCTTCGCCATTTACAACTGCGTCTTTAATGGTAGTAAGCGATTCCTGGAAAATTTCCATTACAGTTTCAGTTTCTATTCCGGTTTTACGTGATACTTCCCTCGCAAGATCTGCCTTTGTCATAATTGTGATTTTGTGTTAGCTATTTAAGTTTCAGTGCCTTGTACGGATATTTTGTTAGCAAGTTGCAGCTTATGGCGCATTTGTTCATTTTGCTTAAACCAAAAAGGAGTAAAAAAGGGAAAGATCTGTAGGGGCCTGGCATAAAGATTTAATCTTTATAGCAGTCCCTTTTCAAATACCTAACTTCGCGCAATGGAAACTGTAAAGGAGGTATTCGCGATTTTTAAGCAAGCGCTTAACAGCTTATATGACGCACAGGAAGCAGAAGCCATAACCCTCACAGTTTTAACCGAACTGTTAAATACATCAAAGGGCATCATCAAAGCTTTCCCCGAAAAAGAACTGACCTTAACGCAACAGGAAGAAGCCGCTAACATACTTACCCAACTTAAAACCGGCAAACCATTACAATACGTTTTAGGCTATACCGAGTTTTATGGCTTAAAGTTTTTAGTAAACCCGGCTACACTTATACCCCGGCCGGAAACTGAAGAGTTGGTGCAATGGGCTTTGGAATCAATTGAAAGTTGCAAGTTGCAAGTTGAAAGCTTAAATATCTTAGACATTGGTACAGGCACTGGCTGTATTGCTATCAGCTTAAAAAAGAATTTACCGGATGCACAGGTTTCGGCAATTGATATATCGGCAGAAACTTTACAAACCGCAAAAGAAAACGCCAAAATCAATAATGTTAAAGTTGATTTTATGCTGGACGACATACTGAACTCACAACTCACAACTCACAACTTACAACTCATCGTAAGCAACCCTCCCTACGTCACGCTCGACGATAAAACGCGGATGCACATTAATGTAACAGATTTTGAACCGCATACCGCCCTTTTTGTACCCGAAGATGATCCGTTGATATTTTATAAAGCGATTGCCGATTTCGCGGTAGCTAACCTGGTAAAAGGCGGCTTGTTATTTTTTGAGATAAACGAGAGCCTGGGTAAGGAGACGGTGGAGCTGTTGGAAAGCAAAGGGTTTAAGGATGTGGAGTTAAGGCGGGATATGAGTGATAGGGATAGGATGATAAAAGCAACTCGTTAGGACGTGCACCGCGGACGTGCACCGCGGCTCTTCGAGCGCGACCCTCTCTTCGCTGCGCGGAAAGAGGGTTGTTTTAATTTAATTATTCTTCCCTCTTTCCGCCAAAGGCGAAGAGAGGGTGGTCAGCGAAGCGTAGACCGGGTGAGTTCTCGCCGCCTAATTCCTCGGATGATACTGAATAATCGTCCCCTTTAAATACTCCCTGTCCAAATGGGTATAGATCTCTGTAGTAGTAATACTTTCATGCCCCAGCATTTCCTGCACGGCGCGCAGATCGGCGCCACCCTCCACCAAATGCGTGGCAAACGAATGCCTAAAGGTATGCGGACTGATGGTCTTCTTTAACCCTACCGTTGCCGCCAAATCCTTTATCACCATAAAGATATAAACCCGGCTTAACCGCGAACCGCGACGATTGAGGAAAACAAAATCTTCCTCGCCTTTTTTTATGGGATTGTGGACGCGTACCTGCTCTATCCAGATCTTTAGCGCTTTTATGGCTGAGCCTCCTATTGGCACCAAACGTTCCTTACTGCCCTTACCAAATACTTTAATGAATTCGATATCGAGATATAGGTTGGATAGTTTAAGCTCTGTTAACTCCGATACGCGCAGTCCGCAGCCGTATAAGGTTTCCAGGATGGCTTTGTTACGGGGGCCTTCGGGGCGGGACAGATCGATGGCATTTATCAGTTTATTGATATCCTCATAACTAAGCGTGTCCGGCAGCTTACGGGTTATTTTGGGCGATTCTAAAAGTTCTGACGGATCGCTTTTTATGATATCCTCCATCAACATATATTTATAAAACGCTTTAATGCCTGATAGGATCCGCGCCTGCGATGACGGGATCATCCCCAACTCGTTCACCCAATTGATGAACTGGCGCAGGTCCTTCAGCACAATATTTTCGGGGTTGATGGTTGGTACCTGGGTTTCGGTATATTCATACAGCCGGTGCACATCGCGGGTGTAGGCCTCGATGGAGTTTGCCGAAAGCGACTTTTCGAGTTTTAAATACGCCTGAAAACCTTTTATTGCCGATGGCCAGTTCAATTGATTTTAGTTTTAATGTTTTATACTTAAGTTTGAACTAATGAATATACAAATTATAAACGGCCCAAATTTAAACTTACTGGGCGTTCGCGAAAAATCAATTTACGGCGACAGCAGCTTTGAAACCTATTTAACCGAACTGCAAAACCGTTATCCAAACCTAAACATTACTTATTACCAAAGTAACGTTGAAGGAGAAATTATAAATAAAATACACGAAGTAGGATTCACTTACGATGGCATAGTGCTAAACGCAGGCGCTTACACCCATACTTCGGTTGCCATTGCCGATGCTATTGCAGGCGTAAAAACCCCGGTTATCGAGGTACATATATCCAACGTATACAAACGCGAAGAATTTAGGCACCATAGCATGCTTGCCGCCAGCTGCAAGGGCGTTATTGCAGGCTTCGGAATGGACAGTTACCGTTTAGCTATTGAAAATTTGATAGTTAAATAACTATATTTCATTTATTTAAAACGCTTTTGGGTATTTAGCGTTATGGTATCACTTACCCTTGCCAGATGCACAACGTATTCAAATATATTGTATTAATAACTGCCGCTTACTTTATCACTTCCGGGCGCGGCTATGCGCAGGACGACAATTCCGAATCACGGTCATTAAACAAGAAACAGCGCAAGGCCATGCACTCGCGCGATTCTGTATTGCGCAGCTTTAATAAAGCCGATACTTCTGTAAACTCGCAGCTGCAAAAGCTGGAGCAGTACAGCATTACCTTTAATTTAATAAAAAATAACCTTGCTGCCGGCCTGGATACCGCCGACATAACCGCGAAAGTTCCCTCTACCCTAAGGCGGATCAATAAAATAAAGGAACAGGCCAATACCCATAAATCAAGCACGCTGCGTTATTTGTTTGTTGTACGGGATAACCTTGACCACATACAGGGACGACTGGAAGGCTGGCAGGACGACCTGGACGCGGTTGATGATAAGTTGATCCAAAACCAAAACGACCTGTTAAAATTCACTAAGGATTCACTCATACTCACAACAATACCTACCGACAGTGTTTTACGCAAAACATTTTTCGACCGCCGGAAAGAGGTGATCCTGTCATGGATAACAGCCGATTCGGCTAACCGTAAAAATCTGTTTAAAATTAACCTGCTGCAAAACCGTGTGGCCATAGCCTACTCTAATGCATTAGATGAAACCGACCAGATAGATTCGAAAGTTAAACGATTTGCCCAGCGTGCCTTGGAAGGCGAATTTGGGCCGATCTGGGATATCGATCCGCAGTATAACAATATCAAAACATCGGTACAGGGGACAGTTGACCTGAACAGCACGCAGCTGTACTACTTTATCCGCAAGGAGACCGCCACGCATTTTATAAGCCTGATTTTTTTGGTGATATTAATTAGTTGGGTATTATACAATCGCCAAAAAATAAAACGCGAGCATGAGGACCCCGAACTGATTTTTACCCAGGCCAATTATATTTATAAATACCCGGTTATAGCCACATTATTGGTGCCCGTTGTTATCATACCTTATTTTTATGACCACCCGCCGGTTATATTTTTAGAGTGCTTTTTCCTTACCTCGCTGATATTGGTGTTGATGCTGGTAGAACGCACGCTGCATGCAAACCTTTTCAATACTTTGCGAAACTTATTTTTTCTTACCATAGTTTACAGCGCCAGTAATTTGCTGATACAGATCACTAACCTTGACCGTTTTATCATTTTGTTTTTAGCGGCGGCATGCGTAGGGATAGCTTACAACTTTAACAAAAAAGTAACGCTTACCCCTGCTGATTATCCAAAAAATACCGGCCCTATATTACGCGTATTTATGGGTTTGCAAATGCTGGCTTTAATATGCGATATATCCGGCAGGTTTAGCTTAGCCAAAATAATAAGCATAACCGCAACCTACAATTTATGGCTTTTGGTGAGCCTGCATTACGTAGTCGAGATCATCAGCCAGGAGCTGCTGCTGCAATTTCACTCTAAAAAAGGTGAGGATAGCCTGGTTAGCTGGATAGATTACGCGCTGCTACACACAAAAATCAGGAAGATATTAAATGTACTTGCAGGCCTGCTTTGGCTGTTCTTCCTGTTCCAGAACTTAAATATTGATGATACCGCAACCGATTATATCACCGGAGTTTTATCCCAAAAGCATACTGTTGGCGGTGCACAGTTTACCTTTAGTGGTTTTGTGGTATTTATAGCGGTAATCTGGATATCATCTGTATTGTCAAAAATCATCAGTTATTTTTATGACATCTCGGCACAACGGTCAACCGAGATCGACGCGCTTAAAAAGAAAAACCGCACCTCCACCCTGCTCATCAGGATCGGGGTATTTACCGTGGGCTTTTTCCTGGCGGTGTTTGCTTCTAATTTTCCGCTGGATAAAATAACCATCATCATTAGCGCATTTGGTATTGGTATCGGATTTGGTTTACAGAACATTGTGAATAACCTGGTATCAGGCTTGATCCTGGCTTTTGAGAAACCGGTACAGATCGGCGACATTATCGAGGTTGATAACCGCTCGGGCACTATCCAGGAAATAGGCATCCGCGCTAGTAAAATAGCTACCAGCGATGGCGCCGAGGTTATTATCCCTAACGGTGATTTGATATCGCACCACGTAATTAACTGGACATTGAGCAACAACAACCGACGGATAGAACTGATAGTAAGCGTAAAATACGGTACCGAAATTGAGAAAGTTAAGAACCTGCTGCTTGACTTGATGAATGCCGTGAAGATATCATGACCGAACCAAAACCATTGGTATTTCTTCATAACCTTACCGGTAATTCAGTTGATTTCAGGGTACTGTTTTGGGCCGAGGACATTAGTCATTGGTTGGAATTAAAAACATATGTACTGAGTGATATCTTCACTGTATTTGAAAAAGAAGGGATCAAAATGTCAACCACCACCCAGGATTTGAACCTGAACCTACCGGAAGGAAAAGCTTTAAACATTGATGACCTGAGCCCTCCTGATCAAGCTGGGACAAAACCGTAAAATGCAGCAGGGTTAATAGAATCTTCGCGGGTCCAGGTCGGTAAATTTCCGTAGCTTTTTAATAAAGAAAGCCCACATAATGCTGCCGTGGTACATACCCGTAAGCCTTGGATTATATTTTTTTAGATGCGTACTTGACGCATGGCTACCATTTTCAAAGATATGCCGGATAAAGTATTGGTGCGCACGGCTAACTGCCCAGGCATCTTTGCGCTTGCCTTCGGTTAAAAAGCGAAGCAGTGCAGCAAAATCTAATACATAACGGAAGCCAAGCACAATAAAAGCTTTCCAAAACGGCAGGTTCTTTTTTATAAGCAGCAGGTTATTCCTGAAGTTTAAATAGGTTTTAAACGGGTTTTCAGCAGTAAGTGTGCCGCCGCCTAAATGGAAGATCTCTGACTGCGCGCAATACATCACTTTATATCCGCCGTTCTTTAACCGCCAGCAAAGGTCAATTTCTTCCATGTGTGCGAAAAATTGCTCGTCAAATCCTTCGGCTTCGTCCCAGTATTTCTTTTTGATGAACATCGACGCGCCCGATGCCCAGAATATCTCGCCCGATTGCTCGTACTGGCCATTATCCTGCTCTGTCTCATTTACTATCCGGCCACGGCAAAACGGGTAGCCAAAACTATCAATAAAGCCACCGGCCGCGCCGGCATGCTCAAAGTAGTTTTTTTGATTATAGGATTTTATTTTAGGCGCGGCAACAGCAATAAGCGGGTCGCTTTCCATTAATGTTATTACAGGCTCTATCCAGCCGGGATGTACCTCAACGTCCGAGTTTAGCAGGATGTAATAATCAGCCTCAACCTGGGCCAGCACCCGGTTATAACCGCCTGTAAAGCCGTAATTCGCATCGTTTTGAATGATACGAATATTTGGATAGGTGGTTTGAATAAATTCGACAGAACCATCCACAGATGCATTATCACCCACGACAATATCCAGGTTGGGCCAGGTAGATGTTAATACCGACGGCAGGAACTGGCGCAGGTGTTTTAATCCGTTCCAATTTAAAATTACTATAGCAACCTTAGGGTGGTTATTCATTAATTAGCATCCTCCGGTTTAAATTTCCACCTTCGGTGCGACCATAGCCAATATTGCGGCTCGCGTTTTATCATCCCTTCCAAATATTTAACATGCGCCTCGGTTATTTCGTGCTCGGCGCTTTCTTTTGCATTTTCAACCAAAGGTACAATTGTGTAAGTATAATATCCACGTTTAACCCGCTTCATATCATAAAATATTACTGCCGAGTCTATCAACTTCGCTATTTTCTCTATACCTTGAAATACAGCGGTAGGTTGATTCAAAAATTGAGTAAAGTAGTTTTTTTGTTCGCGTATAGGGGTTTGGTCGCCGGCAAAAACGGTTACCGTAAATTCATTTTTATGGGCAATCATCGTACGTAGCGTTTGCTTCATGGCCACCGCTACAGCGCCAAAACGGGTGCGTACTTTAATAAAAAAGTTATCAAACACATCGCTGGTTAAAGGTTTATAGATCATAAACAAGCGGGTATTAATGCTAAACTCTGTGCCTGCCCATTCCCAGTTGCAGTAATGCCCCGCAACCGCCGTAACACTTTTACCTGCTGCCTGGTAATTTGCAACAACTTGGGGGTTAGTACATACTAAACGGCGCTGCAGTTCTGCCTTTGATATACTGATCATTTTTACCGTTTCAACTATCAGGTCGGCAAGGTACCTGAAGTATTTTTTTTCAATATCGGCACGTTCGGCGGCTGATTTTTCGGGGAAAGCATTTTGCAGGTTTTCCTGCACTACTTTACGGCGATAGCCAACCAGGTAGTATAAACCGAAGAATAAAAAATCGGATATTACGTATAATAACCAAAAGGGTAGCAAAGAAACCAGGTACAAAAAGAATATACCTAACCTTGAAAGCCCTTTATTTATCATTATTTTCGCTGCGTATTATCTGCAAACATAACAAAATATATGATCGAAAAAGGCGCTGTGTTACCCATGCTTTATCTTCCGCCTGTAGCTTATTTTACAAAGCTTAATGCTTACAAGCCTGATATACTGATAGAAAGCCAGGAACATTTCCCTAAACAAACCTATCGTAACCGTGCAAATATCTATTCGCCCGATGGGATGTTAACGCTTACCGTGCCTGTGGTTAAAGGCTCAAAAATGCATACCAATATAAAGGATGTAAAAATAAGCTACGATTTTAAATGGCAGCGCCTGCATTGGATGAGCCTGGAAACCTGTTATCGCGGGTCGGCTTATTTTGAATATTATGAGGATGACTTTGCCCCTTTTTATCAAAAGCACTTTGCATACCTGTTTGATTATAATGAGCAGCTTTTACAAATGCTGTTAAAGTTTATCAAGATCAATTTGCCCCTGCAATACACCGAAACCTATGCCGCCGGTTATCCGGGCTTAAATGATTATCGCGATAGCATCACTCCGAAAAAGGAATTTGATTTTGAACAAAAACCTTACTTCCAGGTTTTTGATGAGCGGAACGGGTTCATCAAAAATTTAAGTATCATTGATCTGCTGTTTAACCAGGGGCCGCAAACCATAAATTATTTATAATGGGTCATTTAAAAAGAGTACGCTATAAAAATAGCACCCGCAAGGTGGGTGAGCGCCCCGGCATGATCAACGTCCCCGACGATGCGGTTAAGCCAATTATTAAGGTTTACTCTTATAATGAGCACGAACTGATTACCGATGAGGGCCACGATATGAAAGTGGTGCTTGATCAGCTCAAAAAATGCACGGACCATACCCACTGGATCCAGGTAAAAGGCTTGGGCGATGCCAAACTGATAGCTGATATTGGCACCCATCTAAAGGTACATTCGCTGGTGTTAGAGGACATTGTTAATACCCACCAGCGCCCAAAATTTGATGAATACGATGATTATGTTTTTAGCGTAAGCCGGCAAATTTATTTTAATAAAGAGGGAGAGCTGTGTAATTACCAGTTTTCTACGCTGGTAAAAAAAAATCTCATTATTAGTTTTGAAGAAACCCATGCCGAACATTTTGAAGCAGTAAAAGCACGCCTGTCAGCCGGTAAAGGCGCCATACGCACGGCGGGTCCTGGCTATATGTGTTATGCCTTGTCTGACACGATTATAGATACATACTTTGTATTATTAGCCAAACTTGGCGATGAGCTGGATGCTATAGAGGACCGCCTGTATGCCAACGCGGATAAAACCATCATGTACGATGCCCAACAGCTAAAACGCACGCTCATCATCCTAAGGCGTATAACCTGGCCTGAACGCGATAAGATAAATGACATTTTGCGTACTGAAAACCCACTGGTAACCGCCGAGGTTAAAATGTTTTTACGCGATGCTTATGACCATTGCATACAGGTAATGGACCTGATAGAAAACTACAAGGAGATTGCCAACAGCGTTATCGACCTATACCTATCCATGGTGAGCAACCGCATGAACGAGATCATGAAAGTGCTGACTATCATTTCTGTTATATTTATCCCCCTGACATTTGTGGCGGGTATTTATGGGATGAATTTCTCGCGGGTTGACCCTATTACCAACAAACAAATGCCTGATAATATGCCCGAGCTATATTCGCCGCAGGGGTATTATTACGCGCTTGGCGGTATGTTATTGATAGGGTTAATTCAAGTAGTGGTTTTCTGGAAAAAGGGCTGGTTTACTAAATTATAGCTTAATCGGGTACATACTCTAAAGGCAGCTGATCGCCCACTCTTTGGCGGCCCCAAAAATTTTGTATCAGCTTATCTTTATAATCAGAGTAGCTCCCTCTTTTATCTACCTTTGTGTCCGTGTCCAATTTAAATATCGATCCGGTATTATCCAGGTAATCCATTAATATAGTACTTACGCTGCTCCTGTCTTCTTTAGCTGCCTTTTTCTTATCATAAAGTACATAAAACCTTGCGCTTACCTTAAAGCTGAAAAAATTACTATCGGGTCGCCTTATCATTTGTTCGGCATAGATGGGTATTGACTCAATTGACAAGGGTAAAAAAGGACTGGTAATTTTATAAACAAGGAAACCCTCTTTACGCGACGTGCCGGCATATAATGACCGTAAATAATGCATCAATGATCCCTCATAAGCCGCCCTGCGATTTTTCGTCCATAACTTTTGCTGTTCTTCCGTTCCGGTTAATGGTTCAAATACACTGTCTCCATCGTATAGTGTTACGCCTGTAGCGTTATTGTCGCTAAATTTCTTTAGCAGGTACTTTACCCGGTAGCCTAAATTAGGATTTTCGATGATCAAAAAATCTGATGATGTTGCCTGCAACACGCCTTTGTAGGTGGTAAACTCTATCACATCCGGGTTAAGTATTTTGCAGGCTTTGGCATTACGTGTTTCGCCCATAAAATAGGTAACAAACCTTTTAAAATGTTTTTCCCGCGCACCTTTATCGCCAATTACAACTTCATCTAATACAATTTGCTTATAGCCAAGTATCAGGTTAAGGCTTTCTGATTTATTTTGAACGATAATGTTTTGTTTTGCCGATGTATAGCCTATCATAGTTATCACCACCTGGTAAGTACCGGGGCTAATGCCATTAAATCTAAACGCTCCCTGTGCATTTGTAGCCACCACTTTTTCTGATCCTGCTAAAAACACCGTAGCCGATTCCATCAACTCCCCGTTTCCATTTTTAACTGTACCGCTAATGCTGTAGGTGCCTTGCGCATAAATATTTAATTGAAGCAGAATGAACACTAATAATGCAAGGATGTTTTTCATTTTAATCATTTGGAATAATCAGGCTTATATTCAAAAGGTAATAGGTTGGCTATTCGCTGGCTTGCCCAATAACCACGATAATGGTACTTTTTGGAGGCGATACTCCCCCTGCTATCAACTTTACCTACAACCAATATCAGGCTACCCTTGTTACCAAGGCTAAAAATTAGTTTTTTAGGTTTCCCATCGTCGGCTTCGTCGGGCTTGTCGGCTTTTTCTTTATCGTAAGCTATATTAACCCAGGGCTCCAGTTTTATATTAACATAGTTGCTATCCGTGCGTTGTACCATTTGTTCTACATCAGCAGGCGTACGTTCAACTGATGCAAATACTCCTTTATCAGGGATACTTTTGTATAATAAAAATCCTTCCTGGCGGGTAGTACCGGTATAAACTGATCTGTAAAAGTGCATTAAAGATCCATAGTAGGTTCGTTTTCGATTCTCTGCCCAAAAATATTCCTGCGCTGGCGACCCTTCCATCGGTTCAAAAATGTAGTCGCCATCATAATAAGTACTATTCTTATCATACCATTGCACAAATGCTTTAAGCAGGTATTTCACCCTATAGCCCAACACCTTATTCTCTATGATCAAAAAATCTGATGTGGTGGCCGTTAACGCCGTATCTGTATCAACAAAATCAATAATTTCAGGATTAAGTATTTTATAACGATCAGGGTTATAGCTTGGCCCCATAAAATACTTATAGAAGAAATTCATGTTCCTTTTCGACTGTTTTTTGACAGCAATAACCACCTCCTTTAAAGCTATTTCCTTATCAGCAAGGGTTAGGTTGAGCATTTCTGGGCCATTGTTTAAAGTGATATCCTGCTTTACAGAATTGTAACCCAACATATTTACCACCACCTGGTAGTTACCGGGAATAACATTTTTAAAACTAAAGCTACCATCGGCATTAGTCATTGTCATTTTTTGTGTACCGGTAATAAATACTGTGGCCGACTGGATCTTTTCGCCTTTGGTGTTTTTTACAGTTCCGCTAATAGTATAGGTAGCCTGCGCCGCCACATCGATCCGAAGAATTAAAACAGTTAACAGCGCCAGGAAATATTTCATTATTGTGTTCAGGCTTTTTGGTTTATAGCGTGAAGATAAAAACATTAAACAAACATTAACAAATCCAGGTAAAGAAAAAAGCCACCTTACTTTATGAGCAAGATGGCTTTAAGTTAATTTATACCTTTTATTTCTGAAACTCAGGTTTTAAAAACGCTTTTTCCATAGCGCGCATTTTCATAACCTTTGGCGCAGAAACCGACTGGATGTAGCCTGCTGACGGATGTGCCCGGTAATATCCCTGGTGATAACGCTCTGCAGCATAAAATACGGTGAACGGTACAACCTGTGTAACTATGCTCCCATTGTAATGCTTTGACGCGTTGATGAATTTGATCAGGCTTTGCAACGTAGCTTTTTCTTCGGGTGTGCGGTAAAACGCTATCGAACGGTAATCGGTACCCTCATCAGGTCCCTGGTAATTTAGCTCGGTTGGGTTATGTGCGTAAAAGAAAGCCTCGGCCAGTTTTTCATAGCTGATAACTTTAGGATCATAATAAACCTGCACAACTTCGGCGTGGCCGGTAGTGCGGGTGCAAACATCCTCGTACGTCGGGTTTTTAGTAGTGCCCCCGGCAAAACCAGATACCACCTGGTCTACCCCCTTTAATTCAGACAAAGCCTCGCTCATCGCCCAAAAACAGCCGCCGCCAAATGTGGCTACGGCCTGGCCGGCTTTTGGTTTTGGCACGTTTACAATATCCATGTCGCCGGGGCGGTTTTGGCCATTAGCGCAGCCAAATATGGCAAGGCTAAATAAAATATACAGCATTGAATTTTTCATGATCTATTTCAGTTTTAACAAATATACGTAGCCAGCTGCCCCGCGGTTGGTCATACCCGGGTCATTTGCTTTGGGTATTCAAAATACTTTTAACTTTAAGCAGGATGCTATTCAGGCCATTAGTCTTTATCTCGAACGTGGTGGATAGCATCATACCCATTTTACCCGGCGGGAAACCTTTGCTTTTCATCCATTCAAGGTAATATGCAGGCAGATCGCATATTAGCGTTCCCTTGTATTTACCAAAAGGCATACGGGTTTTAACAATATCTATTAATATTTGAGTATCGGGCTTTACTGGCTCCATGTGGGTAAAGATATAAAAACACAAGTCCAAAATTGCTGTTTCATTAATTATGGAACAAGAATTTAACGCTACCCTAACCGGTACAGATGGCCCGGTTAATGGGGTAATAAAACATGTAACCCACGGCGGGTATAAAAACGCCTACCGGTTTGATGCTATTGATGACACCCTGCATTTAATTATAGCACCCGACCAAAACGGAAACTGGCATAAAATTGCAGGTACAGAACCTTATCTTTTTGGCTGGGTTGATGAAATGGCCGAACAAATAGCGAAATTGCAGGCTTAATGCCTCACCTAAATCCTCTCCAAAGGGAGGATTTACGATGCAAGGCTTATTATAAAAACATATAACTATTAAAAAAATAGCCCCTAACTTTAGGAGAGGGGTTGGGGTAAGGCAATGAATAAAAGGGAATTAGGCCAATCGGGCATTATGGTGAGCCCGTTTTGTTTTGGCGGTAATGTGTTTGGCTGGACGGTTGATGAAAAACAATCCTTCGGGTTATTAGACGCTTTTATAGACTCAGGACTTGAATTTATTGATACGGCCGATGTTTATTCTAAATGGGTGCCGGGTAATAAAGGCGGCGAATCTGAAACCATTATCGGCAACTGGTTAAAAATATCAGGCAAGCGTGATAAGGTTATTATTGCTACCAAGGTGGGCAAGCCGATGGGCGAAGGCAAACAAGGGCTTTCAAGAGCTTATATTACCAAAGCTGTTGAAGATTCGTTAAAGCGTTTACAAACCAATTATATCGACCTCTATCAGTCGCATGATGATGATAAGAGCACACTATTTGAAGAAACCTTAGCCACTTATACCGACCTGATAAAACAGGGCAAGGTTAGGGCCGTTGGCGCATCAAACTATAACGCAACGCGCCTTAAAGAGGCCCTGGAAATAAGCAAGACCAACGGACTTGCCCGCTATGAAACCCTGCAACCAGAATACAATTTATATGACCGCGAAGGGTACGAAAAAGACTTAGAGCCACTGTGCGTTGAAAACAATATTGGGGTGATAACCTTTTACTCGCTTGCCAGCGGATTTTTAAGCGGCAAGTACCGCTCGGAAGCCGACCTTTCAAAAAGCGCGCGGGGCGGCGGCGTTAAAAAGTATTTAAATCCGCGCGGGTTTAAAATTTTAGCCGCGCTTGATGAGGTGGCCGCCCAATACAAAACTACGCCCTCAAGTGTAGCTATTGCCTGGGTAATTGCACGGCCGGGTATTACTGCCCCTATCGCCAGCGCGACATCGATTAAGCAATTGCATGATACTACACAGGCGGTGCATTTAAATTTGAGTGCTGAAGCCATTACATTGTTGGATGAGGCAAGCGGTTATTAAGAAATAAAAAAGCCACCTTTCGGTGGCTTTTTTATTATATATATGATGGAGGAAATTATATTAGAACCTTCTCTGACCATTTTGGCCGCCATTGTAAGCGAAATGATCGCCTTGGTTTACACTACCTCTTTGTTGGCCGCCACCGTTTTGACGAGATGGCTGATTTTGCTGCGGCTGAGCATTTGGTTGTGGTTGTTGATTATAACCACCTCGTCCTCTGCCACCTTGTTGCTGGCCATTATTATTGCTTCTTGATGGCTGGCTTTGTTGCGGTTGCTGAGAAGGTTGATTATAACCACCTTGGTTGCGATTTGGTTGAGCGGGCTGGTTATAGTTTCCCTGTCCACGGTCATTTCTATCATCCCTTCTGTTTCCATTATCCCGGCCGCGGTTATCCGCATGTTCTGCACCGCGGTTATCGTTAGGTCTTACAAAGCGTGGGCCGTCTTCTCTGCGGTCGTTACGGTTATCAAACCTGTCATCCCTACGGTTGTCGAAACGATCATCTCTGCGGTTCCAGTCACGAGCATTACCTTTATATTTTTCGCGATACACATCTGCGTTTAAATATGGTCGGTGTGCACGCACTTCGTAACGGCGGGCGGTTCTCCAATCGTAATTACGATATTCGCCGGGTAAGTATGCGTTTGATACCCATCTTCCGCCGTCATTATAGTAATATACATTTTCGTATGGGCTGTAGTAAGCATCAACCTCCGGCATATAATAATACTGATCGGCATTACTATAACTAACCGCTACTGATGGTGTTACCAATGCTGCTTCTATAACCGGTCGGCCTCCGCCTAAATGTAATCCTATTTGTAATAATTGTGCATTTGCGTTGCTATAAAATAAACCACTTAATGCTATTGCTGATATTATAGTTATCTTTTTCATGTTCTTTGTTTTTGTATACATCTATGACGATAAATACTTAACAGGGTTTAATCAATTGTTTAAATAACGTTATAATATAAAACCGTACAATGTAAATTATATAGAATTAAATTCTTATTTATAACAATAAATCAGAATTTAATTCTTAACAAATAAGATTTGAACGGATTCTGAAAGCCCTCCTAATATTAAATTTGGTTATCAGCAGTAAATATTATTATGTTATTTTTGGGGATAACTTAACAAGACATATGAAAAGTAAAAAAATATTCTCGCTGATGCTGCCTATGGCCGCAGTATTAGCGATTGTAGTATTAAATGCTGCAAAAAACAAACCTGCTGATGCCGGCCTAACACTTCCGGCAGGATTTACAGCAACAGTAATTGCCGATAACCTGGGCAGTGCACGACACTTAGTGGTTACCCCCCAGCATGACATTTTTATACATATGGCCAGCACGCGCAAATCAAAAGGTATACTGGTATTACATGAAGAAAATGACCAGGCAACCGTAAAAACAAGTTTTGGCGATTATGGCGGTACCGGCATCGCGGTTAAGGATGGCTATTTATATGCATCGTCAAAAAACTCGGTGTTCCGTTATAAACTGAACGCGCAAAACGAGGTAATTGATCCGGACAAACCCGAAACCGTTGTAAGAGGCTTAGTGGAGATAGACCATCATCAACCAAAAGCGCTTACTTTAGATAACGATGGCAACATATATGTAAACATAGGTGCGCCAAGCAATATCTGCGAAGAGTATGATAAAAAACATACGGGCTGCCCTATTTTAGATTCGACTGCCGGTATCTGGCAGTTTAAAGCTAATAAGCTTAACCAAAGCTATCCTGAGAGTGTGCATTATGCGTCGGGCTTACGTAACGTAGTTGGTATTTTCTGGAACCAACAGCTTAACCAGTTATTTGTAACTCAGCATGGGCGCGATGCCTTACATGATCTTTATCCAAAATTATATACTGCCCAACAATCTGCCGAGTTACCTTCGGAATGTTTATTCGCGCTTAAAAAAGGTGATAACGCTGGTTGGCCATACATTTATTACGATTGGCAAAAACAAAAAAATATATTAGGACCAGAATATGGCGGCGATGGCCAAAAGGAAGCCGACCCTAAATATATCAAACCAGTAGTAGGTTTCCCGGGACATTATGCACCTGATGGTTTGTTGTTTTATACCGGCAATCAATTTCCTGCCAAATATAAAAATGGTGCATTCATTGCTTTTCATGGTTCATGGAACCGCGCACCGCTACCGCAAGCTGGTTATTTTGTAGTATTTCAGCCGTTTAAAAATGGCAAACCCGATGGTAAATGGGAAGTATTTGCTGATGGGTTTGCAGGTACAAAGGAGCAAAAGGAATCAGGCCGTGCAGTACACCGTCCATGTGGTTTAGCACAAGGACCCGATGGTTCTATTTATGTAACCGATGATAACAAAGGCACGCTGTATAAGATCAGCTACAAAAATTAACTGCTTTTACAGCAAAAACAAAAGCGCCGTTTTGAAAACATCAAAACGGCGCTTTTTCTATTTACGCAGCGAGTGCCGTATTTACTTTCACCACCTCTATAAGGAAATTATTCTTTAATTCTTTTTCGGCCACTACAACGGCAAAGTCGTCATAACGCACACCGTTATCTACCGGGTATACCGTATAGCCGCGTTTGTTAGCGTCGTATTCGCCAAGCTCAAACATTTCGTCCTGTTTTTTGCCTTTGATCTTTGCACCACTCACCAGTTGGTACGCATCAAATATATTTTGGAAGTTATTATTGTTCATCATAGTGATTGGTTGATTACAATAAGTTTGCCAAAAATTTATCAGAAAAAATGGGTGTCATGCTAAGGCACTCGAAGCATGCGGGTAAAGGCCTTTACGCATACCCTTCGAGTGCCTCAGGGTGACACCCTTGCTTCGTTACATTATTATCCAAACCACTCAAACAAATCATTCTGCTTCAGTGCCTTCTTATTTTGGGTATCGATATCTTTAATAATCACCCCCTCGCCCATTTGGATAATGCGAGTTCCATAATTGTAGGCATCTTTTAAATTATGGGTGACTAAAATTGTGGTCAGTTTAAAATCTTTGGCCAGTTTATCGGCGGTGCGCATCACTATTTCTGCCGATCTTGGGTCGAGGGCGGCGGTAGGTTCATCAAGTAATAAGATCTTGCAATCGTCCATAACGCTCATTAATAGCGTTAAAGCCTGGCGCTGTCCGCCTGACAGCGTACCCATGGGCTGTTCTATTTTATTTTCGAGGCTAAGGCCCAGCATGGAAATTTTTTGCTTTACATCGCTTTTAAACGCGTCGTTAACGCCAATAGTTAACCCCTTGGGTCTGGTGCGGATGGCCGCCAGGCGGAAATTATCCAAAATGCTTAATTCGGATGCTGTGCCACTCATCGGGTTTTGAAAAACACGGGCTATCCATTTGCTGCGTTGGTAATCGGCCAGTTTGGTAACATCATCGTTATCAATACTGATACTGCCGGATGTTGGCAGGATGCTTCCAGAGATCAAATTTAACAACGTTGTTTTCCCCGAACCGTTAGAACCAACAATCACCATAAATTCCCCATCAGCAATAGTTAGGTCGATACCGTTAACGGCGTTCACCTTGTTGCCTTTGTTAAAGGTTTTGTAGATGTTGGTTATTGTGATCATAGCACTACAAATTTAAACAAATAAAAAAGGCTTATACCGTTAGATATAAGCCTTTTTATAAAGATTGAAATATTATATACTCACCTTATCCTTAACATACTTAGCACTCTCTGCTATACTTACGTATGGGTCGATATTGATATAGTTTTCCTGCTCAATAATAAAGTGTTTTACACCGCCTTGTTTTGCTTTGCTTAAGATCTTAACATAATCAATTGTACCTTTACCTATTTCGGTATTTAAGTTTGATTTGGTTTTGTCCATGTCTTTAACGTGTACAAACTCAAAACGGCCGGGATGTTTAGCAAACAAGTCAAGAGGATCTTTACCCGAACGTACCACCCAGTAAATATCCATTTCCATAGCCACCAATTTAGGGTCGGTGTTATCAATAACGGTATCATAAAAAGTAGTGCCGCCAATTGGCCTCCACTCGAAGTTGTGGTTATGGTAACCTAATTTTAAGCCTTCTTTTTTCAATATCTCGGCCGCTTTATTCATTTTATCAGCAACAGCTTTACACTCGTCAACCGTTTTAATAAACTCGCCGTTTATAGACGGGATAATAATATGCGATTGTCCGGTAGCGTGAGCTGCTTCAATATATGCCTCTAAGTTTTCTGTTTTGCCCGAACCTAAGTACTGGTTCATATCATAATGCGCGCTTGGCGTAGTTAAGCCATTTGCTTTTAACAAGTCGCTGAACGCTTTAGGCTCTAATCCCCAGAAACCGTCTTTTTTGCTGTAACCATAAGGCTCAACTTCTTTATAACCGGCTGCTGCAACTTTGGCAATAACGCCGCTTACATCTTTAGGTAACTGGTCGCGCAGGCTATATAATTGCAGGCCCACATTTTTTATTGGTTTTGCCGATAGTAAATGCGGCGCTAACATTGCCCCTGCCGATAGCAGGCCAGCCTGCGTTAAGAACGTTCTTCTTGTTGTCATTGTAAATTAGTGTTTGTAATTAGTTGGCTAAAAATAGTAATATCTTATTATGATTTACTTTATAGACAAAAAAATAGCGATGGGTTTAAACCCATCGCTATTAATATTAATATCAAAAAATAAATTATGCGTCAATAGTAGTCTCGGCTTTGGTCTTATCGTTAAAGAACAACAGGAACAGCACCATTACAACAGCGGCAATACCTGCTGGTATCAACCATATCATGTGCCAATCGTGGCCCGCTGGTGTGTTATAAGCGTCAGATATCAAACCGGCAACATAGAAACCAATTAACATACCTACACCATAAGTAGCCAGAGTTATTACACCCTGCGCAGCACTTTTAATTTGCGGTCCAGCTTTCGAGTCGGTATAGATCTGGCCTGATACAAAGAAGAAATCATAACATACACCATGCAACGCGATACCTATGATCAGCAGGAAGCTTAACTCGCCGGAGTTGCCATAAGCAAACATCACATAACGTAAAGCCCAGGCAAGCATACCTACTAAAATTGTCCATTTAAACCCAAAACGTTTAAAGAAGATTGGCAGCGCCAATAAAAACGCCACTTCTGATACCTGACCGATGGTCATTTTACCGGTTGGGTTATCAACCTTTATTTCTGTTAAAAAGCTATTAGCATTTTGGTAATAAAATGCCAGTGGGATACAGATCAAAATCGATGCGATAAAAAACACCAGGAAGTTTTTATCCTTTAACATTTTAAGCGCATCTAAACCTAATACCTGTGATATGCCTACTTTTCCGGTAGAAGTTTTTGGCGGTGTAGCTGGTAATGTAAAACTGAACACCCCCAATATCACTGACGCAATACTTGACATTAAGAATGTATATTTTAAGAATCCTTTTGATACATTTTCTACAGCGTCCCAATGGAACAGGAAGCTAATGGCCAGGCCGGCAACTATCCAGCCTATGGTACCCCAAACCCGTATAGCCGAAAATTCTTTTTCGGGATCTTTCATCTGGCTAAATGAAACCGAGTTTACCAATGCCAGCGTTGGCATATATAATATCATGTATCCTAATACGTACGGATAGAATGCAGAAATATCAACAGCAGCATAACATTGATACATTAATACGGCGCCTATAATATGCAACACACCTAATATACGTTCGGCGTTAAAATACCGGTCGGCAATTAAGCCAACAATAAATGGTGCTATAATAGCTCCCCATGATTGTGTAGAATAAAGTGCCCCCGTTTGTGCGCCTGTAGCATGCAGGTTAGTGCCGGCAAATGGCCCCATGGTAACATACCATCCCCCCCAGATAAAAAACTGCAGGAACATCATTACTGATAGCTTAATTTTAATAGTTGTATTCATTATATAATTATAATTGGTTTAAAACAGATGGCTAAATGTAATAATATATGCGGATGATTTACCCGTTGTAACAAACAATTTAACTATAAAACAAAAATAGCGTCCCGAAATAATCGGGACGCTATTTAAATATGTTTAAAAGCGATTATAGCTGTACGGCAGCAGCATCCTTTTTACTTTTGCCTTTCATGTAAAGTACCAGACCGGCAAATGCTACTATTAATACCAATGGGATAACCAATGTGGCATTTAATACGCTTTTACCCGCAAGTGTGGTATCACTGCCAGCTTCTTTTTGGATTCTGTCGTAAAATCCGCCCATAAATATAGTATATATAGATACAGCAAACATCCCGGCTCCACCCATAAGGTTCAAACCTAAAGCGCCGGTCGCAGGCATATTTGTATTCACAAAACCAAGCATGGTTGGCCAGAAGAAACATACACCCATACCAAATACAATTGCGCCGCCAAAAACAGCTGTGCCATCCAAATGCCCAAGCATGTATAAACCTAAAGCTGCAAGAATAGCTGATATTAATAGAAGTGTTTGAGGAGTAACCGCTTTTAATACAGGTTTAGCGAAAGCTCGGCCTAAGAATACAACGCCATTACCTAATGTTAAAAGAAGTAATGCGTTTTGAGTTACATTTTTCAATAATACTTCTATCCATTGGCCGGTAAACAACTCTGTGATAGCAGTACCGAACATGCATATAAACATGAAGATGAACAACGGGTTCAACAATGCCTTGTACATACCAGCAGTTGATACACCAGATGCCACACGCTCTGTAACCGGGAAATCTAATTTCGAGAAAAGATAACCGTAAATAATAGTTGGTATAAGCATTACACCAACCTGCACTTGCCAGCTTAAGCCTAACTCCTTAAACAATAGTACAACTAACGTACCTATCACAATGCCCCCAGGAAACCATAAATGGAAGTGAGTTAGCTTTGTTACCTTGTTTTCCGTGTATAAAGACGCTACCAATGGGTTACATGCTGCTTCAACAGTACCGTTAGCTAAACCTATTAACAAAGTGGATATATATAGTGTCCAAAATCCACTGGCGAAAACAGTAAGTACGATACCTGCCAAGTGGAAAATAAAGGCCATTACTAACAGGCGTTTCATGCCGATAGCGTCAACTATGAACCCGCCGATAACTACAGCGATCGGAAAGCCGTAAAATGCGGTTGCTGTTATTTGCCCAAGTTGTTCCTTGTCTAAATTGAATTTTACTCCCAGGTCGCCCAGGATACCGGCACGGATACCGAATGATAATGATGTAACTAACAGGGACAAGCAACTTGCCCTAAATAGCTGTGTACGATTAATTTGCATTGCGTTTTTGTTTAAGTTTATAATTGGTTATATGAATATAGTTATTGGTTTATTAAGTTGCTTGTATGTAGTTGTTTATTTACAAACAAGCAGTTGGTGGCTTATACTTCTCACTTTATAAAACCACTCACTTAATCAACCAATCACTTTACTAATCTATTCCTAACAATTTGCGGTTAAACGCTTCGTCAGATCCTGCTGCTGCGAAATCATCAAACGCCTTCTCTGTTACGCGGATGATATGATCTTTAATAAATATGGCACCTTCTTTTGCGCCATCTTCGGGATGTTTCAAGGCACACTCCCACTCCATTACGGCCCACCCGCTGAAGTTATATTGTGCCATTTTGCTGAATATCGCTTTAAAATCAACCTGCCCGTCGCCTAAGCTGCGGAAACGGCCCGCGCGGTCTATCCAGTTTTGATAGCCGCCATAAACACCCTGACGTCCCGTAGGGTTAAACTCGGCATCCTTAACATGGAACATTTTAATGCGCTCATGGTAGATATCTATATACTCCAGGTAATCTAAACACTGCAACACAAAATGCGATGGGTCATACAGCAAATTACAACGCTTGTGATTATTCACCTCCTTCAAAAACATCTCGAAAGTAATGCCGTCGTGCAGGTCCTCGCCAGGATGCACCTCGTAGCAAAGATCAACGCCGTTATCTTCAAATACATTCAGTATGGGTAACCAGCGTTTGCCTAACTCTTTAAAGCCGGTTTCAACCACACCTGCAGGGCGTTGCGGCCATGGGTAAACCATTGGCCATAACAAAGCACCACTAAAGGTAGCATGCTCGGTTAATCCCAGGTTTTGGGACGCTTTGGCAGCATATTTTAATTGTTGTACGGCCCACTCCTGGCGCGCCTTTGGGTTGCCGTGAACTTCAGTTGGTGCGAAGGCATCAAACAACGAATCGTAAGCCGGGTTTACGGCTACCAATTGTCCCTGTAAGTGGGTAGATAGTTCGGTAATTTGCAAGCCGTGGCTGTTTACTACACCTTTAATCTCATCGGCATAGGTTTTACTTTCGGCAGCCTTTTGCAGGTCGAAATAGCTGGTTGCCCAGCTTGGGATCTGCACACCTTTAAACCCAAGTCCGGCCGACCATTTGCAGATCTCGTCCAAAGTGTTAAATGGCGGCGTATCGCCTAAAAACTGCGCTAAAAAAATTCCGGGGCCTTTTATTGTTTTCATAAAATTTATACGTTGAATTTAGTCCACTTAATATCTGATTTACCGGATGCTATTACGTTCTCAATAAACGCCATGCCTCTTACACCATCGTCAATACCAGGATAGTCCTGTGCCTCGGGCGACGCGGTTTTACCTTCTATATCAGCCTTAACACACAACGCAAAGTTGTGATATAAATTAGCAAAAGCTTCTAAATAACCTTCAGGGTGCCCACCCGGGGTACGGGTATTATGCGTAGCATACGAGCTTAGGTAGCCCGATCCGGTACGATAGATCTGCCATGGCTCTCCGCTCATTTTTACCAATAAGGTGTTTGCGTCCCACTGCTGCCATTCAAGGCTTCCCAGTTCGCCATATACGCGGATCTTTACATTATTTTCTTCGCCGGCGGCTATTTGGGTGGCTGTTAGTACCGCGCTGGCGCCATTGTTCATTTTAATCAATACCGCACCGTCATCGTCAAGCTTGCGGCCCTCAACTACAATGTTGATATCGGCACAAAGCTGCGTAACCTGTAAGCCGGTTACATATTCCATTAAGTTAAACGCGTGGGTACCAATATCACCCATAGCACCTGCAATACCGCTTTTACCGGGGTCTGTGCGCCAGGAAGCTTGTTTGTTGTCCTCTCCCTCTAAAAATGTGCTTAACCATCCCTGCGGGTACTCTACATAGATTTTACGCACCTTGCCAATTTTACCTGCTTTAACCAATTGCTTAGCCTCTTTTACCATTGGGTAGCCAGTGTAAGTATGTGTTAGGCAAAAAAGTTTACCGCTTGATTTTACTACTTTTTCCAGCTCTTTAGCTTCGGCCAGCGAAAAAGTCATTGGCTTATCCAGCACCACATGGAAACCATTCTCCAGGGCCATTTTAGTTGGGGCAAAGTGTACGTGGTTTGGGGTAACTATACTGATAACCTGTACGCGCTTATCAGCCGGTAATTGTTTTTCTTTTTCAATCAGTTCTTCGTATGACGCGTATGACCTATCGGCCGACAGGCCCAGCTCCGCGCCGCTTGCTTTTGATTTTTCGGCGTTGCTGCTAAAAGCGCCGCATACTAATTCATAATCACCATCAATACGGGCGGCAATACGGTGTACGGCGCCAATAAAAGCACCTTGCCCGCCACCAATCATTCCTAATCTTAGTTTCATAGTTTATTTGTAAGCATATTAAATGGCTGTTAACAGCATAGAAGCCTGTGCCATTTTGGTTATTGTTTAATGTTTGGTTATAATGGTTATACGAGTATAAAATCGTTTTAAACCCATTTAACATAGGTTTATCAAACATAATAACTTTATTAATAAAAAACCTAATGCCATAAATTTATTACCAAGTTTACTTGTCCACAAAAGGCCCTTAAACAAAAAGGCCCTGTATTTTCATACCGGGCCTTTTTTATATTTTGGATGTGGTTAGACAGCCTCCGCTACCAATACCTTATCCTGCATTTCAAAAGCTTCAACACCTTCTATTACTACAGCGTGGCTGTTAATTTTATTGGCTTTATGGATACCGTAATGATCGCTGTAAAATTGTGCTTTCGAGTCGCGGTACGAGCTTACTGCCCCTATCATGCTCATAAACTTAATATAGTACCAGGCGCTGTCAACCTGCCATGGCTTAAAGCCCGAGCGCGCGCTGTTAGGATAAGCATGATGGTTGTTATGCCATTCGCCGGCCACTATACCCGGCCATACCTGGTTTATTGACATATCGTCGCGGTTAAAGTCTACACCGTCACGGCGTTTATCTTCGCCTTTTCCGTGTCCTTCATAATTAAATGTACGTACACCAACTGCCCAAAAACCAGCAGCACCAAACAATGCACAGGCAAGGCCCATACCGCCAATTAAATAAAAAGCGGTAAACCAAAACCCCCAGCTCAATATTACACTTACAATTGTTTTAAGCGGATTAGCCAGCGTACCATATTTTTGATATTGGGCATAGGTATTAACCTGCACACCAGTATGCTTCATTAATTTAACACAGCAGTTATAATCCTTCTCGCTCATGTTACGGTTTATAGGCTGATGGGTAACGTCGGCCAGGAAACAGTACAAGAAACCGCCTTGAGCGTTGTAAGGGTCGCCGGGTTGGTCTGACAAAGCATGATGTACATGATGCGAGATCGCGTAAATCTCCTCAGGAATAATTTTAAGCGTAAGATTTTGGGTAAAGAAACGCCAAAAATTATTTTTAAACTGGTAAGCGCCATGCGTACAATAGCGGTGGTGCCATATAGTACCATGTGTACCCATGATGATCATGCTGTAAACAAAGGCGGCTATTAGTAATTTGATAGAAAAGTATTTAAACAGGAAGATAAACAGGAATGGCGCAAGCACCACAACCATCATCCAGCTCATAAAAGAGAGCCAGTTCTTTTTATCTTTAAATACGTTTAGTCTTGAAAAAAATTCCTTAATAATTTGTTTGGGGGTTGGTTTTGCCAATTCACCGTTCGCGTCCGTCCAGCCGTATGAAGGTGGTTGCAGCACATTATTTAAAAATGCCATTTAGTAGTTTGAGATTTTAATCAATTTAACCAGGTTTGTAATTTGAGTGTAATATATGAATAAAAACCTTGTTACGAATTTTTATTTAATTTAGTTACACTGCGATAATATACAAATCAAAACGTTAATTCTTAATTAAAATTACCCGTTCACCAATTAATAAATTTTCGCATTCTTCGAACTCGTCCGGAACAGTAATACTATGCACTTCATTCTTATAGCTTTGTTTGATCTCTTTGCGGCGTTTTGCCTCAATAAACCGCCTTACATGATCGCGGTTTTCCAGAATTAACCCCGGGATCTTAGCGGGTTTATTATCCTCATCTTTAGCTACCATAGTAAAGTAGCTGGTATTGGTATGGTTAGTGACGTTTGTTTTGATGTTCTCTGATATCACCCTTATCCCCACAACAAGCGAAGTATTACCCACGTAATTTACTGATGCCATCAGCGATACCAGGTCGCCAACCTCAACCGGCTGCAAAAAATCTACTGTATCAATCGATGCTGTTACGCAGTAATTGCCTGCATGTTTGGCTGCGCAGACATAAGCCACCTTATCCATCAGCGAGAGCAAAATACCGCCGTGGATTTTACCGCCAAAGTTGGAGTATGATGGGATCATCAGTTCGGTAATGGTTGTTTCAGAAAAACGAACGGTTTTAAAGGCTGAAGTATCTGGTGTTGCGGTCATGGTAATAAGCGTTATCGCTGCAATATAAAACTTTTACTATCGCTATAATTTATAAATATTAAATTGCGTAAAAATACCTGGTGTGAAGAAACTGTTATTGTTTACGGCTATCATTTTATGTTTGGGAGATTGCTTTGCGCAGAAAGTAATTGAGCGGAAAAACAAGCTTATCAATAACGTTACCGAACGTTATGAAACTGTTATTGAAGCAACCAAACAAGTTAAGCACGGCGTGTATCACGCTTTCTTTGGCAAGAAAATCGTTTTGGCCAGCGGTAAATATGTTAACGATAAAAAAGTTGGCATATGGCATTATTTTGACCGCGACGGAACGTTGATGCAGAATTACGATTACGATCACAACAAGCTATCATACGAAGCACCCGAAGGGGCACCATTGGCATTAAGTTATAACATAGATTATTACATAAAAGATAACGATGTGGCAACACAACCCGTTCGTCCGGGTGGCCGGTACTTCGGATATGTGCCCTATTTAAGAGCTTTTAAACTCCCCCCGGCAATGGATGACGAAGACCTGAACAGGTACCTGGTAACTTTTGATCTGCTGATAAGCCCCATGGGGAGGCTTGCAGAATTTGTGGTGCATATTAGCCGCAGAGGTACAGGCGTAGACCAAATGGTTTATAATATCAATACTGATTTGTTTAGCGACGATGATAAAACATTCATACCGGCAACGTTAAACAAAAATCCGGTTGCGTCACAAATACATGTTTTGTGTGCGATGGACCTAACCGGGGCTTTGGATATGTTGTATTTAATTCCCAAAAAAACAACGGCACCTTAATTAGTAACCGGTACAGTAGCAAAGAAGCAGTGGCAGCCGTATAGTTGCAGAATCATTACTGCCACTAGCAACTGCCACTGCAACTTAAATTTTAGTGAGCGTGATGACCATCCGGACCGTGTGCATGGCCATGAGAAAGCTCCTCTGGCGTTGCCGGCCTAACGTTAATGATAGTTCCTTTAAAATGCAAAGGCTGGCCAGCCATAGGGTGATTCAGGTCAACAATAATAGAATCTTCTGCTACCGATACTACCTGTCCCTGGAAATGGTTACCCTGGTTATCCTGTAAAGGTAAAATAGCGCCAATTTCAGGCAGATCTGCTCCCTGGAACATTTCTATAGGCAGATTTGCTACTGCTTCTTTATCATGCTCGCCATAAGCCTCTTCGGCAGTAAGGCGAAAATCGTAAGTATCATTGGTTGACAGCGGGCTTAAATACTCTTCAAATTTTGGAAGCATCTGGCCGGCCCCAAATAAAAAGGTAAGTGGCTGCTCTTGTGTGGCGCTTTCTACTAAAGCTTCGGTTCCATCTTCCTGGTCAACGTACAGATCGTATGTTAATGACACTACATGCTGTTGTTCAATCTTCATTATTTATGCGTTAGTGGTAAATATTGGCACCCATGAGTGCTTTGTTGCTTATTTAATTAATGTTTCCCGCTTCAATTTGTTTTAAAGCATCGGGGATATTATTGGCAGGTAATCCGCAGGTTTTGTCTTTACAAATAAATACCTGGGTTTGATTGCTAAACTTATCGCGCAACAAAGGTAAACTTCCTTTTTTACCACCCAAGATAATTTTATTAGGAACGTAATTTTTTTCCATTTCCAGGCGGAAGGCTTCGGCATCAGTTCCAATTATCGCCACCTCGTTGGTGCCAAATACTTCGTCAAGCAACAACATGCTCCAGTTTGAATAAGCTGAACCATACTTAGCCAAATGCGGCATAATATTGCGTAATTGTTGTGCCGATATCTCTGAATAATGTTCATTATCAAATAACAACCCCAGCCTTTTTAAATTACGCGCCATCACCGAGTTTGACGCGGGGATAACCCCATCCATAATCTCTGATTTACGGGCTATCAACTGTTCGTCATCATCCGCAGTGAAAAAGAACATACCACTTGCTTTATCATAATAATGGGCGATGGCATTGTCAGTAAACTCGACAGCGAACTCCAGCCATTGCTCGTCGAAAGTAACCTCGTATAAAGCAATAAAGGCATCAACCACATTAGCATAATCATCCAAAAAAGCCACGGCCTGGCCGTCTGAGTTATGTACCCGGCCAATGCGCCCATCAACTACCAAATTATCTACAATGAATTTTGCGTTTTTTAAGGCGATAGTTAGGTATTCGACCTTATTGAAAGAACGATAAGCCTCGCAAAGCCCTTTTAACATCAAGCCGTTCCACGATGCCAGGATCTTATTATCCAATCCTGGCCGGATACGTTTACTTCGATATTCGAATAGCTTTTTGCGGGATGCTGCAACGCTTTCCAGCATTTCGTCAACAGGGATACCTATCGCTTCTGCAAGATCGGCATCATTGCCGCGTTTAAACGGAATATTGGTTTGCTCTTCCTCCCAGTTGCCTTCGTCGGTTAGGTGATAGTAAATGCAAAACAGTTCGGCCTCTGCACCTAATACTGCTTGCACTTCTTCCTTATCAAATATGTAGAACTTACCCTCTACTCCTTCACTATCAGCATCCAGTGCCGAGTAAAAGCCACCCTCGGCCGATAATAATTCGCGCGCTGCAAACTCAATTGTATCGGCAACGGTTTGTTTATACAGTTCGTCAGGTTGCCAGGTATAAGCCTCTGAGTATAGGCTGATAAGTTGCCCGTTATCATATAACATCTTTTCAAAATGCGGCACATGCCATAAGCCGTCAACACTATACCGTGCAAAGCCTCCGCCTAAATGGTCATAAATGCCGCCATAAGCCAATTTTAGCAAGGTTAGTTTGGCTAACCCTGCTATCTCCTCATCCTGCATTAAATACGCATAGCGGATCAGAAACTGCCAGTTATTAGGCATCGGGAATTTGGGCGCGGTGCCCATACCACCCTCGGTTTTATCAAAGTATTTTTTCCAGTTGCTAACGATGGTCTCCAGGTCGGTTTTAGTATAATCAGGCTCTGTTTCCACAAAGCCTATCGACTCATATTTTTGGATTCCCTCGGTTAAGCGCGTAGCATATTCGTTCGCGTCTTCCGGCTTTTGTTTATAATAATCGGCCAGGTTAAAAAGCAGGCTTGTCCAGTCGTTTTTGCGGAAGTAAGTACCGGCGTAAATAGGCCGCTGATCGGGCAGGCAAATACAGTTTAAGGGCCAGCCACCGCGTCCGCTTATTAGTTGAACAGCGCTCATGTAGATCTGATCGACATCCGGCCGTTCTTCCCTATCGACCTTTATACAAATAAAGTATTCGTTCATTACGGCGGCAACGTCCTTGTCCTCGAAACTTTCGTGCTCCATAACATGGCACCAGTGGCATGCAGAGTAGCCAATACTAACGATGATAAGCTTATTCTCGTCTTTGGCCTTTTGCAACGCTTCTGTACCCCACGGATACCAGTTAACCGGGTTATTGGCGTGTTGAAGTAAATATGGCGAGGTGGAGTTGGCTAAGCGGTTCATGATCACAAAAATGCGATATTAAATGCACTTAAGGATAATGATTGCTGTTTGCGATTTGTTTTTACAAAATGTGAGGTGATCACCGCATTATGCAATAACATATAATTTCGCTTTATTTGCTCTCTAATAAAATTAACTGATTAATAATGAACTTTAAAAACTACATGCTTACAGCATGCGGTTTGTTAGCCGTGGCGTTCAATGCATCGGCACAAGCCCCTTCCGATACGGTTAAATATAATCACTCGGACCTTTTCGGCCCTATCACCTGGCCCACAACCAGCAATGGCACCCGTTCGGCAGCCGGCAAACCTGGCCCAAACTACTGGCAAAACCGTGCCGACTATCTTATCCACGCTTCTTTAAATGAACTGGCACAGGATACTACAGTTGCCGGCGATGTTGCCATAACCTATACCAATAACAGCCCCGACCAAATGGATTACCTGTGGCTGCAACTGGATCAAAACTTGTTCAGCCCCGACTCACGCGGTGCGGCGGTAACCCCTTATACCGGTGATCGGTTTGATGTTAAGGGCTTTAGCCGTGGGGGTATTCACATCAGTTCGGTTTCAGTTACTTACAAGGGTCAAACATATACTGTTACCCCAATTATTACCGATGCCCGTATGCAGGTGCGTTTAAACAAACCATTGGGCGCAAGCGGCGATAAGATCCAGGTTAAAGTAAACTACAGCTTCTCTATCCCTTACTATGGCGCCGACCGTATGGGCCGCAAAGAGTTTAAACAAGGTGTGGTTTATGAAATTGCACAATGGTACCCGCGTATGTGTGTTTATGACGATGTTGAAGGCTGGAACACCCTGCCCTATATGGGTCTAGGCGAGTTCTACTGCGAGTATGGCGATTACGATTACTATATCACTGCACCGGGTAACATGGTTGTAGTCGGATCAGGCGATTTACTAAACCCTGCCGATGTACTTACCCCAACCCAGCAAAAACGTTTGGCAGAAGCCCGCAACAGCGATAAAACAGTAACTATCATATCAGAAAGCGAAGTTGGCCTGCCCGCAACACGCCCGGCTAAAGGCAGCCTGACCTGGCATTTTAAAATGGATAATACCCGCGACATTTCATGGGCCGCTTCAACAGCGTTTATTTGGGATGCTGCTAAAACCAACCTGCCATCGGGTCGTAAATGCATCTCGCAATCGGTTTACCCGGTTGAGAGCGCAGGCAGTAACGCCTGGGGCCGTTCGACAGAGTATTTAAAAAGCAGTATCGAGATCTACTCAAAAGCTTATATCGAGTATCCATGGAACTCGGCGGTTAACGTATCAGGTGTGGCTTTGGGTATGGAATATCCGGGCATCATCTTTTGCTTAAGCAACTTAAAGAACGGCGCGCTATGGGGCGATGTTACACACGAGATAGGCCATAACTGGTTCCCAATGATTGTTGGCAGTAACGAGCGTAAATATATGTGGCAGGACGAAGGTTTCAATACCTTTATTAATGAGTACTCTACCAAAATGTTTAACAACGGCGAGTACGCACCCAAAGGCCCAAACAACAACGCCCAAAATATTTTAAGGGGTTATGCGCGCAGTGGCGACCCGTTAATGACCCCTCCCGAGGCTATTGGCCTGAATGATTATGGACAATATTATAACAAAACCGCTTTAGGTTTGGATATGCTGCGCGATGTGGTTTTAGGACCCGAACGTTTTGATTATGCCTTCCATGAATATATCAAGTACTGGGCTATGAAGCACCCGTTACCTTACGACTTTTTCCGTGCCATGAACGACGCCGCCGGCGAGGATCTGAACTGGTTCTTTAAACCATGGTTCTTTACTACCTGGAAACTTGACCAGGCTGTTGAAGGTGTTAAATACAGCGGCAGTCCAGAAAACGGTGCCATCATCACCATTGTTAACAAAGAAAAAATGGCCATGCCGGTCGACCTGAAAATTACCCAATCTAACGGTAAAACCGAGATCATCCACTTGCCGGTGAATGTATGGCAACGTACAGGTGTCTGGAAGTTTAAATACCCGTCAACATCAGTTATAAAATCAATCGTGTTGGACCCGGATCACTTATTACCGGATATTGACTTGAAGAACAATATTTTTAAAGCTGAATAATAAGCTAAAAGCATAAGGCTAAAGCAAAACAAAGCCCCGGTTTTTAAACAAACCGGGGCTTTTTGTTTTGTTTCACAAAATAGTGGAACAAATGAAACAAGTGAAACAAGGTTTTGACTTAAAGTATTGTAAATTAAATATTTACAAAAATTAAGTGAAACAAAATGAAACAACTTTTAAGTTATGGCATTTATGTGTAAAATAACTGTAATTTACTTTAAACCAGATAATTGAAAAACATGTTGTTTTTGTAGGTTTTTGTTTCATGAAACAGGCCAGGTGAAACAAAAATAGTGTTGGGTTTCAATTAGTTCATTTTTGTTTTGAGATTTAATAGTAAGTTTAACCATGAAACTTAACCGCTTGGTCAGAATTTGGCTCCTCATGTCAGGCATTATTTTGCTTTGTGGTTGCGTTGATCCTTTCGGAATGGCGATTGACAAACAAGTAGTCGGCAAGTTTTACCTAACTGCGCCTGATACCGGGGAACAAACAGCTCTGTCTTACCAGGGATCCAGTGGCAGTTCTTATTCAGTTATAGTCTGTGAAAAAGTAATAGCTATCGGATATAATGATCAATACATAATCGCAGAACAGGAACGCGGCAAAATCAACTATTTTATCGTCCCCATCAACAATAAAAATAAAGTTAAAGGCCACTGGTTTGGCGAAATAGGCCCGTTAACTTTAAACGAATTTAATGCTGAGAAGAAAGCATTAGGTTTAGAGAAAGTTAAATTTACGATTTTTTATAAAGATCTGGATTAGATCTTGCAAGAGCTATGTAGCAAGTGTAGTAGGCACAATCTCTATATCAAATCATGAAAGATATATTGTTCATCATAATCAACTTTAAACTTTTGCAGGAAATCAAGATACTCCTCCTTAAATGTTTGCTTTTTATGATGCTCTTCCTGGTTCTGAATATATTTATAAACGCTATCAACCTGCGATTGGCTGTATGAAAATACACCATACCCTTCCTGCCACTCGAACCTTTGCGGGGTTAATGCATTATCATTAATGTATTTAGATGATTTCGATTTAACTGTTCTTATCAAATCAGAAACAGAAACCGCAGGTTTCAAGCCAATAAAGCAATGTACATGATCTTCTACCCCATTTACGATGATTGTTTTACAGTTCATTTCGTTTATTAAATTCCCAATAATAGCAAAAAGCTGAGGTTGCCATTTTTTTTAATTATGGCTTCGCGATATTTAACCGCAAAAATTACTTGCAGATAGATTTGGTGATAGGTGTTTGCCATTGGCGTTTTATTATATGTGCCGTGCCTACGGCACTCGTTTACATTTTTACTTTCTTTCGCCGGGTTAAAACCCGGCGCTACAATATTGGTCGAGGCTACGCCTCTTCTTATTATATTATTATTTAACACGCCGTGTTTAAACCGGGCTACAATATGTGCCGTGCTTATGGCACTCCTTTACATTTTGCTTTCTGTCGCCGGGTTAAAACCCGGCGCTACAATATTGGTCGGGGGTACGCCTCTTATTATTATATTATTATTTAACACGCCATGTTTAAAACGGGCTATAATATGTGCCGTGCCTACGGCACTCGTTTACATTTTGCTTTCTGTCGCCGGGTTAAAACCCGGCGCTACAATATTTGGTCGAGGCTACGCCTCTTATTAGTTACAATTACTATATTTTGTTAACATTCTATATCCAAAAACAAGAGCCGTAGGCTCGATCCATTTTGTAGCCGCGGGTTTCAACCCGTGGTTCCCTTTCACAAAATAAATAATAAGTGCCGTAGGTACGACCCATATTAAATGTACCGGGCCAACGGTTCACCTTATTGCTTTTCTTTTTATGTCGCCGTGTTTAAACCGGGCTACAATATGTGCCGTGCTTATGGCACTCGTTTACATTTTTATTTTTCTGTCGCCGGGTTAAAACCCGGCGCTACAATATTGGTCGAGGCTACGCCTCTTGATTGAATGGACGTCTATTAACTCATATAATCACCAATTACCAAAGAGCCGTAGGCTCGCTTCATTTGTAGCCACGGGTTTCAACCCGTGGTTCCCTTTCACAAAACAAATAATAAGTGCCGTAGGCACGACCCATATAAAATGTACCGGGCCGACGGTTCACCTTATTCCTTTTCTTTTTATGTCGCCGGGTTAAAACCGGGCTATAATATGTGCCGTGCCTACGGCACTCGTTTACATTTTTACTTTCTGTCGCCGGGTTAAAACCCGGCGCTACAATATCGGTCGAGGCTACGCCTCTTGATTGAATGGACATCTATAATCCACATTAATAACTAATTACAAAGAGCCGTAGGCTCGCTACATTTTGTAGCCACGGGTTTCAACCCGTGGTTCCTTTTCACAAACAAATAAATAAGTGCCGTAGGTACGACCCATATAATGTTATTTTTTCACCTCCACCAACCGCTCCACCAAATTCCACCCCCTAACACTAACCCTTGGATTAACCACCGGCAAATTATAATCTATCACAACCGTTCTTTGCTCGCCCGGTAAAACAGATACATAGTTGTCCGAATAAAATACCGGCAACATGCGCTTTTTGGTTTGCGGGTTAATTAACGATACGCGGTTAAAAAATGCTACCGGTGCTTGTTTGCTATTGATTAGCGTTACGGCTATTTTGCCATTGGCCACCTGTTTAGCGGTTACGGTTAATTTTGATGCCGTTATTTCGTTTAAGCCCGGGTACTCCCCTGTTTTATCGGCCAGCCAGTAGATATTATCGCTTATAACCTTTTTGTTAGCATCTGTTAGTTTTAAAGCAAGGAAAGCGCCTTTGCTTGTAGCAGCTGCGGCTACTTCTTTTTTAATATCCAACAGGCTGATAACGCCCGATTGCGGGATGTCTTTTATCAACGTTGTAACCGGGGTCGCTGTGCCTTCCATGTCATACAGCGTTATGGTAGCGGTAACACGTTTAAGATCGATGAATGTATTATTTACCGCGCTAACCGTGCTATCCGTAGGGTTAAACATGATATGCACCGGCGCGCTGCCGCTGTGCAGGCCGTACAGGCAGGCATTAGGGTCCAGGTAATAATCATACATCTGCCCCCGCATGGCCGACCATGGGTTCTGTGTTTTCCAGATAATGGTACCCGTATACCAATCCCACATGTGCGAGCTAAAGCCTTCCATCAGGGCGCGATACTGGTCGTAGTTTACCAGCTGAGCCTTTTCGGCAAATTCTTTAACATTTTTTGGTTTACCGTATTTATCGATATAATTTTCGTAACCGATGTAAGTATGATAGCGCCACACCGAGTCGATCCGTTCGCGTTTGGTTGCAGGATTATATTCGGGCATGATCATGTTCTTTTCCGGGATAAATCTTTTAAGCCCTTCATAATCATTTATTCCCATCGACCCAACCTCCGAGTTAAACGGGTAAGTTTTTTTGGCCCAGAATACCGAGATCGGCTGGATATTATACGAACCATCGCCGTTAACGCCTTTATCGGTCTTGCCCATGTCCAACGAGTTGGAGAAATCAACAAACCAGCGGGTGTTATCCAGTTTAGGCAGTATTACATCGCGCACAGCGGCCAATATATCATCAGGCTGGGTGATTTCATTACCGCCGCACCAAATAGCCAGCGAGGCGTAATTACGCAGCATTTTTACCTGGTCTTCAACCGAGCGGATGTACAAGTCGTGATCATCCGGGTATTTGCGGCGGCCCGCCTGATCTTCCAGTTTTTTGGCATCCGGCCAGCGGCCATTACAATCCCCCGATCCCCACATATCCTGGAAAACCAAAATACCATACTTATCGCAAGCCTCATAAAACTCTGGGCGCTCGGTTAACGCACCGCCCCAAACCCTTATCAGGTTCAGGTTCATATCGCGGTGAAAGCGGACCTCGGCATCATAGCGCATTTTAGAGAAACGCAGCATCTCGTCTGACACGATCCAGTTACCACCTTTTATAAACACGCGCTGTCCGTTTACATTTATCTGGCGGCTTTGAGTATGGCTGTTCCATTCGCTGGTTAGCTGGCGCACCCCTACTTCAATATCTTTTTGGTCGGATATTTTATTGGCGGCAGTTACAAACTGCAGCTTTAAGTTATACAGGTTTTGTGGCCCGTAACCATTTGGCCACCATAACTTAGGGTTTTTAAGTTGATGATCGGCCAATTGCACATCGGCAGATGAATTAGCGGTAAGCGTTATTTTTTTTGATACAGGTTTACCATCCAGGTTATATTTTAAATAGCCGGTTACGGGTTTGCCGGTAGCATTTTCAAGGGTAGCGCTAACCTGTATAATAGCCGGCTGCTGTGGCCCTGTTGGTTGTCTTACGCCCGGCACTAATGTTACCACATGCGGGTCGATGATATGCACGGCTCCGGTTTTTTCTATAATTACTTTATCCCAAATGCCCGTATTACGATCACGGATAGGTTGGATCCAGTCCCACCCGGCGGTATATTGAATGCCTACGTTTTTAGCGATGGTGCCATCGCCACCCTGGCCGCCGTTGGGGTTGCCCACCGGATCTGGCGGATAGACGATAACCGCCAACCTGTTATTGCCATTTTTTGCCAGCCATTTAGTAATGTTATACCGCTGGCGCAAAAACATGCCCTGAAAAATTTTCTCGTTCAGCTGGTGCCCGTTCAGGTAAACATTGCAGCTATAGTTTATCCCCCTAAAATTTAAGTAGACCTGGTTACCCGCGTCTGGCGCGGCCTCTTTAAAATCTTTAACGAACCAATAAGTATAATAATCGCGGCCGGTTTTGTAAATGTCGGGTATCAGCTTGTTGTTCATCCCGTAAAATGGATCAGGGATTTGTTTATTGGCTAATTGCGTAGTTAATACAGTGCCCGGTACTACAGCGGGCTGCCAGTTAGTTAATGAAAAGCCCGGCGCAGATATTTGATCGCCTTGCGCTGATACCGAGCCGATAGGTTTACACTTCCAGCCCGTATTTAGCTCATAACTGGTTTGTGCCGAAGCGTTTTGCAGCATCGCCATAAAAAATAGCGACAAACAAACTGGTGTAAAATAAGGGCGGTATTTTGTAAAAAGGCGCATAGTTGGTTAGTTTAAAGGCATCAATTATTTGTAAATGTAAATAATTACCGGGCGATTTATTTAAGGCAGGTGCATTAAAAATACATACTAAAATTGATAGTAAAACCTTTCGGCTTTCGTGGTAAAACCTTAATTTCGCTGCTCACAGAAAAGAGGGAAAAGCATTGGATTATTTAGCGGGATTAAATCCGGAACAGCAGGCGGCAGTTAAACAAATACACGGCCCGGTAATGATAATTGCCGGCGCGGGATCGGGCAAAACGCGGGTTATTACCTTTAGGGTAGCACATTTAATTCGCAGCGGGGTCGATCCGTTTAACATACTGGTGCTAACGTTTACCAACAAGGCATCGCGCGAAATGCGTGAGCGTATTACCCACCTGGTAGGCCCCGAAGCAAAAAATATTTGGATGGGTACCTTCCACTCTGTTTTTGCCAAGATATTACGGGTTGAGGCTGATAAAATTGGCTACCCCAATAACTTTACCATTTACGATACCGACGATAGCAAAAGCGTTATCCGCGCCATTTTAAAAGAGATGAGTTTGGATGATAAGCTGTATAGCGTAAACCTGGTACTGAACCGCATCTCGGCAGCTAAAAACAACCTGGTATCGTGGATGGAATACCAAAAGAACGACCAGATCCAGGCCGACGATATATCATCAAACCGCCCAATGCTGGGTACCATTTATCAAACATTTGTACAGCGCTGTTACCGCGCCGGTGCTATGGATTTTGACGATTTGTTGTTCAAGACCAATGAGTTGCTTAAGCAATACCCCGAAGTACTGCATAAATACCAGCATAAGTTTAAGTTTTTAATGGTTGATGAGTATCAGGATACTAACTTTTCGCAATACCTGATTGTAAAGAAACTGGCGGCTGTTAATGAGAATATTTGCGTGGTGGGCGACGATGCGCAGAGTATCTACGCTTTCCGTGGCGCCAATATCCAGAACATATTAAACTTTGAGAAAGATTATCCGAATCTTAAAGTTTTCAAACTCGAGCAAAATTACCGGTCGACCCAAAACATTGTAAACGTTGCCAACAGCATCATCGCCAATAATAAAGAACAGCTTAAAAAAAATGTATTCTCTGAAAAAGAGAGCGGCGATAAAATAAAAGTGGTTCGCGCCTTTAGTGATAACGAGGAAGGCAAATTGGTTGCTGAAGCCATTATGTACGAGCGCACCAGCAAAGGTTTGCGCTGGAATGATTTTGCCATACTATACCGTACCAACGCGCAGTCCCGATCGATGGAGGAGGCTTTGCGTAAATTGGGTACGCCCTATAAAATATATGGGGGTCTCTCCTTCTATCAGCGTAAAGAGATCAAAGATTTGATAGCCTACTTCAGGTTAACCTTTAACCCTAACGATGAAGAAGCGCTTAAACGTGTTATTAATTACCCACGCCGCGGAATTGGAGATACAACTATTGATAAAATTATTGTAGCCGCCGACCAGCATGGTATTACCCCATGGGAAGTGATAGCGGCGCCTGATAAATACCTAGAAGGCCGGGTATCCGCATCGGTTACCGGCTTTGCGGTGATGATACAGAGCTTCCAGGTGCTTACAAAATCGCAGAGCGCCTATGAGGCCGCTTTGTACATTGCGCAGCACTCGGGGCTTTTAAAGGACCTTTACGAGGATAAATCTGTAGAGGGACTGAACCGTTACGAAAACATACAGGAGTTGCTTAACGGTATCAAAGAGTTTAGCGAGCGCGAGGACCTGGAAGAAAAGGGACTTGATGTGTTTATGCAGGATATTGCCCTGCTTACCAATGATGATAACGATAAGAATAAAGATGCCGATACGGTATCTTTAATGACCATCCACTCATCTAAAGGATTAGAGTTTCCGCAGGTGTATGTTGTGGGATTGGAAGAGAATTTGTTCCCGTCGCAAATGGCGCTTAACTCGCGCACCGACCTGGAGGAAGAGCGTCGCTTGTTTTATGTGGCTATAACCCGGGCCGAGAGTAAGCTATCACTAAGCTACTCTACCTCCCGCTTTAAATTTGGTACGCTGATAAATTGCGAGCCGAGCCGTTTTTTAGATGAGATTGACGCGCAATACCTGGAACTTGATTATACCGCCAAACCGGCCAATAATGTTGGTAGTTTGAACTATGATGACGAACGCTCGTCATGGAGCCGTACGGATGATAAATTTTCAAAACCCAAGCCCAAAACAACCTCACCATCGGCACCGCCAAAAACAACTTCTATTTTGGCCAAGGCACACGTGGTATCGGCAGGCTTTAAGGTGTCTGACACTTCAAACCTGCAGGTAGGCATGGAAGTAGAACACGAGCGTTTTGGTTTTGGCAAGGTGTTAAGCCTTGAAGGCAATAAACCCGATATTAAAGCCACAATTTTCTTTAAAGAAATTGGCCAAAAGCAATTGTTGTTGAAGTTTGCGAAACTCAGCATTATAAATTAATAATTAATAAATACCCCACTTTTTGTAGAAGCAATTCCCCAATTAAATTCACAATTAATTAAAATTTTGCGTTTCCACCTTAATTAAGGCGCATTTTCGTCATGGCATATAAATTGGTTAGGTAATAACGACCCTTTACCCTAACAATTAATTTATACTGAAATGAACGACAACCAAAAAAAGAAAACCAACAAAACGATTGGTAAGAACATCCGTACTTTTCGCCATCAGCGTGGATGGAGCCAGGAAGATGTAGCTAACCGTTTAGGGATCTCAATTCCGGCTTTTTCAAAAATCGAAACAGGAGTGACTGATATTAACCTATCGAGGTTAGAACAAATAGCAAATATTTACGAGGTTGACGTAGTACAGATATTGGTTATAGATGTAGAAGAGGTTGAGCAAACACCATCTAATTTAAGTATTGTTCAAAAAAGATTACTTGAACGCGAGGCCGAGATTGTTAACCTGCAACGTAAAGTGATCTTACTTTATGAAGAGTTACGCAACGCCAAAATAGCGGTTAATATATAGTTTCAAAAAAAGCGTTCGATAAATACGACACTATTGTGTTATTATGAAGTAGTCGATACTTAAATGTTTTACCAAAGCTTAAAGTATTTAAGTATCGATTAATATAGTTGGTATTAAACGAAAAAGACCATCTTTAAATATTTTGGAGTAAAAATTGTATACTAACCTATATCAATTAAATACACCTATTATGTCAAATTACTTAATAGCAATATCGCAAACTAAAGGAGCAGGAGCTGCTACCATCCATGATTCTAAAAGTAAGCTAAAAGTTAAAGCTTTTGATGTGGTGCAACCTACATTTAAACCACGTAAAGGTGAAGTTAGCTTTTTTGTAACTGCCGGCAAAAAAATATTAGCCTTTGAAACCCAGGGATATAAAAAGCACCGCCAGCTATTAATTTTACAAATGATATCGTGGTATTGTATGTATCTTGGTTTGTTTGAGGCGCAGATCCACGCAACGTTCCCCGGTTTAGCTTAAGAACTAAAGCCTGTTTTTCCGGGATCATGCAACATATCGCTCATTTCTATGATCTTTTCGTCAATCTCTGACACGCATTTATCCATCATAGTAATACATTCCTGTTTATCTACCAGCCCTTCTTTCTCCAAATTCATTAGCCCTTTAAGGGTGGCAATAGGCCCGCGTATCTGGTGCGACAGGTAAGATGAATATTCTGAAAGTTTTTTGTTTTTTACCTGGAGATCCTTCGTTCGTTCGTCAATGATCTCTTCAAGGTGATGGTTTATACGGTCAAGGTTATCCTTTTGGCGTGATATTTCACCGTTAAGCTCCTGTAGCTGCAAATTGGTGGTGGCTTTACGTTTAACACTGCCAACCAACAGAAAAATAACTATTACCAATAGCCCGGCAGTAACGGTTACCGACCAAAAATAAATCCTTGAAATCTCTTCCTTTTTTTGTGCTGCGTAAAAATTAACCAGTCGGTTTTGCTCATTTTGCAACAAGCTAAGTCGTGTAGATACATTTGATTTATATCCTGAACTATCATTCTTATAAATATCAATTAAATAATCTAAAGCCTTTTCGTAATTCTTCCGTCTCTTTTCCAACTCATATGAAGAGTGCTTGTAATCATAAATATCTTTTTCATTATGAATAAGCTCTGAATAAGATTTTCCCTCCTTGATATACTTCTCAGCTTCGTCGAAGTTATTTTCTGCGATGTAAATATCAGCAAGCGTCATATTTATTGCTGCGATAGATGAGTTCATATCCAGGTCCTTCGCTTTGGGATACGCTTGAAGTAAGAGATCCTTCGCACGTTTATAATCGCGTTGATAGTAATAAAGACCTCCCATATTTTCAAGGCAATGCACCATATTTACAACGTCATTTAATTTTGTAAATAATGCATAGGCTTTGGTATAATGATCCAAAGCACTGTTATACATAGTTTTTCGGTTATAAATATTACCGATATTTAGGTGTAATGATGCTATTAGTGCTGTTTGATTATATTTTTTGGCTATGACTTCTGCTTTGCCAAAATTTTCTAAGGCTTTTTCAGAATCAACAAGCTGGTATAAATTGCCGATGTTATTTAAAACTTTAGCCTTACCCAGTTCATCGTTTATCTTTTCATACTGATTTAAAGCATCAAAGTAGCGGTTCAGGGCGCTATCCGGGCGGTTTAAGTAGTATTCTCCTATTCCCTGTACACGATAGGCTTCTGCTATTCCTTTTTTATAATCAAGTTTTACAGCTAATTCTAAAGCCTTTTTAGCGGCAATTATGGTTTCCGTTGGTTTAGCTAAACGATTATCATAGCCATTCTTATTTAATGTGTTAACCTCTGTCGTATCTTTTCCTGTAGTTTGTTGTAAAGTTGGGGTCGCGTAAATATTAACTGAAACAACTATCAGGAGCAAAATTATGCAGGTTTTCTTCATTAAATGCTTGTTACGTTTAATTATGGTGAAAGTTATAAATAATACATTGTATATTTTTCTAATCGGCAAAAAAACTATGTTTTTGACGTCAAAAAAAAAATAGCATTTTTCTTTGTAATTAATAAAACCTAATTATATTTGTAATGATAACTATTTGAATATCAATAATTAAATAACGAAAAATACAGGCTATCATTTAACGCAAAAACAAACGACTGAAAAAATAAAAGTAAAACATACGGAAAAAGAGCATTTAAATTGTCAATAATAACAACCTGCTTACAGGGTCAAAACACATAGTTGTGCAATTGTTATTAACTATTAATTAATGCGAATAACGTATAATACATTTAATAATTAAAAAATTAAAAAACATAAATATTATGAAAAAAATCGCACCAACATTCGTCATTGCCCTATTTATAGTTTTGCTTACTGCATGCGCTAAAAAGAGCAATGTACAAGCCGACTCGCTGTCTTTTTATAATAATCCATTCACGGCAAAAAGCATATTAGCCACTGCCGACTAATTGACATATCAAGCAATACCTATTAATTATTACATAATATTAAACTATAGAAATCATGTTAAAAGCAATCCTAACAGCAACAATCATATTAACAGCCGGAATATTTTCAGTGTTAAAAACAACATCTGCACCTGTAAAACAAGCCCCTGTAACTATATCTAAAGTTTTAATCGACAACAGAGCAGCTTTAGCTACTGCCGACTAATTATTACAATACCAGGCAACAACTACATATATTTTATATACCTATATAATACATAGGCAACTAGCAACTATAACTAAAAAACACCCTCACATAATAGATCATGAAAAAATTAATTATTGCAACAGCCATTATATTCTCTACAAGCGTAGCTTCAAGTTTTGCAACTCCTACCCGCGAAAAAAATAACCTGGCAACTGCCGACAGAGGTGGAGAAAAAAATAATTTGGCTACAGCCGACAGAGGTGAGAAAAACAACCTGGCTACCGCTGACAGAGGCGAAAAAAATAACTTAGCTACCGCTGACAGAGGCGAAAAAAACAACTTAGCAACAGCCGACAGATTATAATAACCCAACTTATACAATAGCTCCTAATTAAAAACGATGATGAAAAAAATAATCATAGCATTAGCAATCATATTCTCTACAGGAATCACTACTTCATTTGCCGCTACTACAACTGAAAAAAATAACCTGGCAACTGCTGACAGAGGCGAAAAAAACAACCTGGCTACCGCTGATAGAGGTGAGAAAAACAACCTGGCTACAGCCGACAGAGGTGAGAAAAACAATTTGGCTACTGCCGACAGAGGCGAAAAAAACAACTTAGCAACCGCTGACAGATTATAATAACCCAACTTATACAATAGCTCCTAATTAAAAACGATGATGAAAAAAATAATCATAGCATTAGCAATCATATTCTCTACAGGAATCACTACTTCATTTGCCGCTACTACAACTGAAAAAAATAACCTGGCAACTGCTGACAGAGGCGAGAAAAACAACCTGGCTACTGCTGACAGAGGTGAGAAAAATAACTTAGCTACTGCTGACAGGGGCGAGAAAAACAACCTGGCTACCGCTGACAGATTCTAATATCAAACCAATTTAAGCATCATCATGAAAAAAATAGCAATAATAGCTGCAATACTTTTAACAACCGGGGTAACCGCTTTTTCATTAACCAGGAAAGAAAACAAAGCCGACGTTAAAATTGAAAATGTAACTGATAGCACTACAGACGGAAACGCTAAAAGATTAGCTACTGCCGACTAAAAAGATTACCGGGTAACTATCATTTTTTTACTTAATAGCTGCCCGCCCACCTGCATACTATATATATAAACTCCGGGATCAAGCTCATTTAAAGGGACGTTAATAACACGGTAACCCGCATTTTGATAGGAATCGTGTAAAGTTTTGATAAACTTCCCATTTATCCCATATAACTTAATTAATACCCTACCGGCTTGCGACAAGCTAAACCCGATACTGGTACGATCAATAACAGGATTAGGATAATTTTGATTAAGCCCCACAACCAATAGCCTGTCTTCAATTGCACGGTTAACAGCATCAAACCAAACATAACTTATTAATTTATACCCCGCAGCATTAGGATGCACAATATCCTGATACAGGTTAAAAAAATCGCGACCCAGAGATCTGTTTACATCTGCTACGTATATATGATACTCTAACGCCAGGCGCTTATATAGCGCGTTTATTTGGTTGATATACAAATTGGCAGTTTTATAAAGCTGGTTATTTTGGTCGTTATAAAATTGGATGGTGCCTATAATAGGGATTAAATGATTTTTTAAAGATGCTTCTATATAATACCGCATATTTCTTTCGGTATCGCTAAGCTTATAAGGTTCTTTTTTGGCTAATTGCACAGCATCATTTGCGCCCATCAGTATAAGGATAAAGCCGGTGCGGCCTGCAATGGCGCCGGGGAAACGTGCCAGGCCCTGTGTAGTCGTCTCGCCGGACACCCCGTTTTTTGTTACAGAAACTATAACACCCGGGTAACATGTTTCTATATTATTTAACAAGTCTTCCTGAAAAGAAAAACCGCCAACACCTTCAACAGTACTTGCGCCAAACGTAGTTACGTTTATACTATCCTTACCATAAAATTTAGCGGCGGCACTGCAACTAGGGGCTTGTGCGTAACCAGATAAAAAGAAGATGGAAAAAATAACAGAAAGAAAAATTATCTTACGATAACTCATTATTTAATCACAGTTTAAACTAAACACAAATATAGGCAAAAACGCTAACCAATTCCCAAGGCTAATATTAAGTAATTATTAATAAGTACAAAAGTTTGGACGGGCAGTTATCTTATTTAAACAAGCCTTATATTTGCCTTAAATTTAACCGGCATGCAGCATATAAAGCAATACGTAGAGCAACATAAACAACGTTTACTGGACGAACTTTTTGAATTATTAAGATTTCCATCTGTAAGTGCAGACCCCAAATATAAACCCGAAGTATTAAAAACAGCAGATTACGTAGCGCAAAAGCTTAAGGATGCTGGCGCAGATAATGTTGAGGTTTGCCAAACCGCCGGCTACCCTATTGTTTTTGGCGAGAAGATAATTGACCCTGCAAAGCCAACCGTGTTGGTTTATGGCCACTATGATGTACAGCCAGCCGATCCGTTGGAACTATGGAAAACCCCGCCGTTTGAGCCAACCGTACGCGATGGTAAGATCTACGCCCGCGGCGCCTGCGATGATAAGGGCCAGTTTTATATGCACGTAAAAGCCTTCGAGCTGATGATGCAGACCAATACCCTGCCCTGTAACATTAAGATAATGATTGAGGGTGAGGAAGAAGTAGGATCAAGCAACCTGGGGATATTTGTAAAAGCGAATAAAGAACGGCTTAAAGCCGATGTTGTTTTGATCTCTGATACATCGATGATCAGTATGGAAAACCCATCTTTGGAGACCGGCTTACGTGGTTTATCCTATTTAGAGGTTGAAGTTACCGGCCCTAACCGCGACCTGCACTCGGGTGTATATGGCGGCGCTGTGGCTAACCCGGCAACTATACTGGCAAAAATGATTGCCAGCCTGCACGATGAGAACAACCATATAACTATACCCGGTTTTTATGATGATGTTATCCCGCTTACTGACGCGGAACGTAAAGAGCTAAACGCTGCCCCGTACAACGAGGAAGACTACAAAAAAGATTTGGACATTGCCGAAGTTTGGGGCGAGAAAGGTTATACTACTTTTGAGCGTACCGGCACCCGCCCTACTTTAGAAGTAAACGGCATTTGGGGCGGCTATATTGGCGAAGGCGCAAAAACCGTATTGCCATCAAAAGCAAACGCCAAGATCTCTATGCGGCTGGTACCCAACCAAAGGTCTGAAAAGATAACTAAACTATTTACCGACCATTTTTTAAAGATCGCCCCGGCATCAGTAAAAGTAAAGGTTACCCCGCACCATGGCGGCGAACCGGCTGTAACGCCTACTGATAGCGTTGCCTATCGCGCGGCGCAAAAAGCCATTACCGAATCGTTTGGCAAAGCACCTATACCAACCCGTGGTGGTGGTAGTATACCTATTGTTGCTTTATTTGAAGCTGAATTAGGGATTAAAACCGTGCTAATGGGCTTTGGACTGGATAGCGATGCCCTGCACTCGCCTAATGAAAAGTATGATATTTACAATTATTACAAAGGGATTGAGACCATCCCTTTGTTCCATAAATATTTTGCTGAATTAAGCGCTGAGTAATTAAAGGTATTCAATTTTAAAGCGATAATCGCCCGATCCCACATTGTCAAGCAATACCCATTGCCCGGCGGTGTGTGATCTTACTTTTTTATCTCCCTGCCAAACCTGGTACTTTTTGCTTTTCATAGGGAGATGGACCTGTGCCGATGTATTAGCAGGTATCGAAATATTTAGCTGGAACGATTTCTCATTCTGGACGAAATTTGCTTTAATTGCCCCTTTTATAGTAGGCACATCAATACTGGCTTGGCTTAAATTGCCTATCTGTGGTTTAACGCTAAAGCTTGTCCAACCCGGTGCCAAAGGCTCTATCCCCATTAGCTTACGCGATATAATATTACCTGCCGCGGCGCCCCAGGCGTGGGTCCAGTCCTGGTTAGGCTTGTATTTGTTATCCCAAGCCTCAAGGGTGATAGTGCTGCCTGCTTTTATCATATTATACCAGCTACGGTCGTTTTTTGAAGTAAGCAGGCTCAGCCCATAATCACCGCCACCGGCATTATAGATAGCATCCAGCAAAAACTGCGCGCCATACACACTGCAAGCCATCTCGCGCGATTTGACAAACTGCAGTACCTTCGGTTGATACCTGGCATCAACCAACTCAAAAGCCAGCGCAAACATATTGGCATGCAGCGACGCATGTTTGGTAGTATCGCCATCAACATAAACCTGTTGTTTAGGATCAAAAAACATTTGGTGAAATGCTTTCTTTACAGCAACGGCCTTTTTACCGTAATACGCGGCATCTGCAACATTCCCCAAGTCTTCTGCTAACTTTTGCATCACCGTAAGCGACTTGTAATAATATGCGTTTACTACAGGGTTGTACTTGCAAAACACAAAGCCATCGGTTTCCTGGATATGCGGCCAGTCTACAATGTCTTCAAGTCGCCTGCCTGAGTTAAAATAGATCGAAGCCATCACCTCCTTAGTTACCTTCCCATTTAGCGTACTAATGAGATGGGTTGAGTCTTCCAGAGCTGTAAGGCTCTTGGCTTTCAGATTATCATAGTTGTGTTTTACTGATCGGATATCGCCGGTATAGAGATAATCGTTCCAGGCTATTAATACCGATTGCAGGATCCATTCGGTTGGCCAGGTTGGATGATAAATTAAATATTCGCTGGTTTTACGGGCAATGGTGTATTCCTTATCTACCGCGTAATGGCTCAGCTGGTTAATGTAAGCATCCGCCTCGTAAGCAATCCGTTCGCGGTCGCCATCAACATAGGTCCCCAGATATGATGTGGCTTTCATGGAGTACTTACAAAGCTCCCATATCGCATTTAAAGTAGAATCTGAACTATGGAAATTTGCCGCGCCTTCATCAAACTGATAATGCACAAAAAGACGGGTTAGATCTTCCGCTTTTAGCCGATGGCTGTAACCTTCAATCTCGCAATATCTAAATGGCGTAACCTCGCCAATGTATACAGGTATTTTTACCGCGGCGGGCCTTGTGTTAACAGCATCGGGCTTAATCTGGATCTTATAAGTATGCAGGCCCCTGCGCAAATCAATTTTATACTGCGCGTAGCGGATATTGCCGCCCGGCTTACGGCTTAAATTGCCATTAGCGTCAAGCACCTCGCCTATTCTGATGGTTACAGATTCATTATCCGTATCAGAAAACAAGTTAACCTTTAACTGCGCAAAAGCATCCTTACCAAAATCGGCAAAGTAAACATTGTTACTGCGGGTAAATACTACCGGTTTTTGATCGGTGATTTGAGATGGGTATGATGGCAGCTTATGATCTGTTAAAACACTGTCGGTATAAAAAGCTATTGGCTTTGCATATTTGCCTGGTTCGGTTTGGTTAGTGGCCCAAACCCGCACCGTCCAATAATAAGTAGTATTGGGTTTTAAACCGGCACCTTTAAATAGTACCGCAGCAGATTGTATGCTTGATACTTTCCCCGAATCCCACACATTACCTGTATTGTTGCTTAATGCCTTTTCATTATCGGCCACTAAAATTTGATAAGCATCCTGCACTATCCCGGCAGCATTACTATTTATCTCCCAGCTAAAAGCCGGATTTTTATTACCTATTAAAACAGATTGCACAGCTGGATTTAATAAATTGGCAGCCGAGGGTTGGATGGTATAGCCGTTCACTGATTGGTAGTTACTGGCCGCAACCAAATCGACCATTAGACCCGATGGTTGCAGCAACGTCTGCGCAAAACACCCAAAACTGACTAATAAAACTACAAACAGGCAGGTAGATTTTTTGAGCATATTATATGGTAAGGCGTTCGCAAGTATTTAGGAAATCAGCATCCGCATCGGCACCTATGCCCGGCCTGTCATCAATATTAAGCTTGTAGCCATCGTAGGTTACACCGCCAACGCATGGGTCAACCAAATGGCCCAGCATACAGGTATCCATATCGTAAAACCTGATATTGGGGCTACTATACACAAAATGAAGTTTAGCGCTTAGGGCAATACGGCTCTCTAACATCCCGCCCATCATACAGGGGATACCGTGCCCGGCACATACATCATGGATCTGTTTGGCTTCAAAGATCCCTCCGGCTTTAGCCATTTTTATATTCACATAATGGCATGATCCACTTTCAATTTGCTTGCGTGCGTCGTGGTGATTATACACACTTTCGTCAGCCATAATTTTTACCGGCGATAGTTGCATTAATTGCGGCAATTGATCATCATACCAGGTACGCATGGGTTGCTCGCAAAACTCGATATCATATTTACCCAAGGACTGTAGTGCAAAAACAGCACCGTCAAAACTCCAGCCCTGGTTGGCGTCGACACGGATTTTGAGGTCATAACCTATAGCTTCACGGATCTGTTTAATCCGCTCCACATCCTCAACAGCGTTTTTACCCAATTTTACCTTCAGTATATTAGCACCCGATTGCTTAAAAGCTATAGCCTTTTGCGCCATCGCTTCGGGCTTGCTTATACCTATGGTGATATCGCTTTCAACCATGCGTTTTTGTCCGCCTAAAAACTGATAGAGCGGCAGGCCCGCGTTTTTAGCGGCGATATCATACAACGCCATATCAAAGGCGCTCTTTATCGTTCCGTTACCTGCAATGGCATCATGTAATTGTTGCAGGCGTGCAGGGATATCCAGCGCGTCTTTACCTTTCCATAGTTTGGCAAAGTCCTGCGCTACTGCCAGGCAGGTGTCCTGGGTTTCACCAACTATCATCGGGAAGGCAGAGCATTCGCCTACGCCATAAAAACCTGCATCGGTATGTACCCTTATAAATACATTTTGTGCATGATCCATTGTCCCCGTTGCAATGGTGAACGGTTCCATTGGGATGCTAAAACGATAGATATCTATATGGGTGATGATAACGGGTGATGTCATCAACGAAAATAGTTAAATAATCATAACAACCACTAATCTCTAATCACCAATTAACTAATCTCTAAACTAAATTTGCACCTTCAAACAATTGCGTTATATTTGCTGTACTACAAGTCGTTATACGACAATTCAATTTTAGCCGCCTGTGCCCTGCTTATTTGGGAAAAGTCGCCTGGCTAACTTAAAACTTTCTTAAAAACATTCAATTATATGGCATTAGAAAACACGCCTGCAAATTTTGATTATAATTCAACCCGTAGCAAATTGCTGCTGTCTGAATATGGCCGCAACGTACAAAACATGGTTAAGTACATAGTTGCCCTACCTACTAAAGAAGAGCGCAACAAATACGCGCAAGTGGTAATAGACCTTATGGGGTTTTTAAACCCGCACCTGCGCGATGTTGCCGATTTTAAACACAAACTTTGGGATCACCTGCACATTATATCAGAGTTTAAGATAGATGTGGATTCGCCTTACCCAAAACCGACCGAGGATGCGATCCACATCAAACCTGAACCATTACGGTACCCTAACCAACGCATCCGCTACAAGCACTATGGTAAAACTATCGAAATGATGATAGAGAAAGCCAAAAGTATTGAGGAGCCCGAGCGCCGCAAGCACATGGTAGCCGCTATAGCTAATTTCATGAAAATGGCTTACGTACAGTGGAACAAAGATTCGGTTAGTGACGAAACTATCCTTTCTGACCTGGTTGCGCTGTCAAAAGGCGAACTGAAGATCGAGGAGCCTATCGCCCTTAACAAAGTTGAATACCGTGCGCCAACACATACGCAAAACAATAACAACAACCGTGGCGGCCGTACCAACAACCAAAACAATCGCGGCGGCGGTGGCGGCAGCAGTGCCGGCGGACGCAGTAATAACAATAACCCGCGCAACAACAATAACCAAAACAACCGTAACCGTAATAATGGTGGCGGTAGCAAAAAGTATTAATAGTTAATAGATCATGGTTCATAGTTGATGGTTAATCGCCATAATTATGAGCCATTGTTTTATTGTTATCATCTTTATCAAAAAAATAATTTAATCTTTGCGTAGTTCTGGACGAACCATGAACTATGAACCATAAACTATCTATTAAATGGTAAACGCATTCGAAATACAGGGAGGAAAGCGCCTTAAAGGTGAAATTACCCCTCAAGGTGCAAAAAACGAAGCATTACAGATCTTATCGGCTGTATTGCTTACCGAAGAAAAGATCACTATCAGTAATATCCCTGATATTAAAGATGTAAACAAGCTTATTGAGCTTTTGGGCGATATGGGCGTTATAGTTGAAAAACTTGCCGACGATACCTACAGCTTTGAAGCTAAAGAAATAGACCAGGACTTTTTCCAGTCGGAATCCTTTAAAGCAAAAGGCGGCGGCCTGCGTGGGTCGATCATGATAGTGGGCCCTTTGCTGGCGCGTTTCGGCAAAGCATCAATACCAAAACCCGGCGGCGATAAAATTGGCCGCAGGCGTTTAGACACCCACTTTTTAGGATTTGAAAAGCTTGGCGCACAATTTAACTACAACCCCGAAGACGGCTTTTTTAATGTAGACGCTTCAAACCTGCAGGGTACCTACATTTTATTAGACGAAGCATCAGTAACAGGTACGGCTAATATTGTAATGGCGGCTGTTTTAGCTAAAGGCATTACAACTATTTATAACGCTGCTTGCGAACCGTATTTACAACAGCTATGTAAAATGCTTAACCGCATGGGCGCTAAAATCAGCGGTATAGGCTCAAACCTGTTAACTATTGAAGGCGTTACCAAATTAGGCGGAACAGAACACCGTATGCTGCCTGATATGATAGAGATAGGCTCTTTCATCGGCCTTGCTGCCATGACCGGGTCTGAGATCACTATCAAAAATGTTCACTACCAGGAATTGGGTATGATACCCGACGTATTCCGCCGTTTAGGCATTAAATTAGAACTTAGGGGCGACGATATTTACATACCTGCACAAGATCATTACGAAATAGAAACCTTTATTGACGGCTCTATAATGACCATTGCCGATGCGCCATGGCCGGGCTTTACTCCCGACTTATTGAGCATTGTACTGGTAGTTTGTATACAGGCCAAAGGATCAGTATTGATCCACCAAAAAATGTTCGAGAGCCGTTTGTTCTTCGTGGATAAATTGCTGGATATGGGCGCGCAGATCATCCTTTGCGACCCGCACCGGGCTACGGTTATCGGTTTAGATCACCAGGTAAAATTAAGAGGCATATCCATGACGTCGCCGGATATCCGTGCGGGTGTATCGCTATTAATAGCGGCCCTGTCTGCACAAGGTAAATCAACTATTTATAATATCGAACAAATTGAACGCGGCTACCAGCATATCGACAAAAGGCTTATAGCTTTAGGGGCAGATATCAAGCGGATATAATTTAAGCTATAAGGCTAACGATAAAAGGTTAAAGGTAATAGCATCATGCAAAACCTTTAACCTTTTTGTTTTATAAGCAAAAAAGGGAAACCTTTTTACCTTTCGCCTTTTACCTTTCAACCTTTATTATATATCTTTATAAAAACCATTATGAACCTGCATGTCCTATAAAAACCGGAAATCGAGTTATAATAACTTTATACTGATTTTTGTACTAATAAAAGTGGGCCTTAATGTTCTGGCCATATCTCATTTCGGTTTTCATCGCGATGAGCTTTTGCATTTGGTACTTGGCGACCATTTAGACTGGGGTTATAAAGAAGTACCGCCATTTATAGCTGTTTTAGCTAAATTAACCAAAGTATTCTTCGGCAATTCGGTTTTTGCGGCACGCATATTCCCTACTATTTGCAGCGGATTAATTATATGGCTCACCGGCAAAATAACTGTCGAACTGGGTGGTAAAAAGTTTGCCATCGCGTTAGCTTGTTTAACCCTAATTTTCTCGCCCGCATTTATTGCAAGCGGATACCTTTTTCAGCCGGTTGTGTTCGATCAGCTTTGGTGGGTGTTAACAGTTTGGTTACTGCTGCGCTATATTAATACACACGCTGTAAAATATCTGTATTTTATTGGGCTGGCCATTGGTTTTGGTGTGCTTACAAAATATACCATGCTGTTTTTTGCCGGGGCATTAATTGCAGGATTGATCATCAGCAAGCAACGCAGGCTATTACTAAACAAGCATATTTTGGGCGCGGCAGCTGTTGCATTTGTAGTTATACTACCCAATTTGATATGGCAGTTTACACACCATTGGCCGGTGTTTACACACATGGCTGCTTTGCAAAAACAACAATTGGATTATGTAAAACCTACCGACTTTATAGCGCAGCAAATTATGGTTAATGGTGTTGCCTTATTTGTATGGGTAACCGGATTTTTCTTTTTGATATTTTCTTTTAAACTGCGCAAGTACCAGTCGCTGATGTTTGCTTATGTGTTGATATTCATTTTTTTACTGGAGATGAATGGTAAAAGCTATTACCTGTTTGGTGCCTACCCTATGCTTTTTGCTGCAGGTGGTTATGGTTTTGAGCGCTGGATAAAATCAAGCCAAGTCCTGCGCGGCATCGTGCTAGCCGTATTCACGCTGCCAAACCTGATCATGCTACCCGGAATGTTGCCGGTATTCCCCTTAAAAACTACGCTGTCATTCTTTGATTATATAAATAAACATACCCATTTTATAAATTTCATAACCGTCTGGGAGGACCATAAGCACCATGCTACTACGCAGGATTATGCCGACATGTTTGGCTGGGAGGAGCTAACCCAAAAAGTAGCAAAAGCATATTACAGCCTAACGCCAGCGCAACGTAAAGTGACCCAGATTTACGCGGATAACTATGGCGAGGCAGGCGCCCTTCATCATTATGCAGCCCGATATCATTTACCCGAGGTTATATCACTAAATAGCAGTTTTACTTTATGGGCACCAGATAGCCTGAATGCAAAGTATATTATTTATGTAGATGACGAGAACGGGACCAAAATGAAACGCTTTGCCCCTATTACCGAGAGCTGTGTAAAATTGGGCGAAGTAACTGATACACTTGCTGTAGAAAGACATACCGCAATATTACTTTTAGTAAACCCTTCGCCAAAACTTAACGAGGTTTACAAACAAGAGTTAGCCAAGAAACGTTCAAGGTAATTGTAAGCGCGCGCAGGAGGAGGCTCCGCTGGAGCCTTTAATTTTATATTATTTCCTTTTCTATAAACAGGTAACTCCTCCGGAGTTGTTAATAATGGATCGCGACTCCGGAGGAGTCACCTGTTTATAGAAAATATATAACGTGTCGTTGGCTCCGGAGGTGCCTCCTATCCTACATTATTAATTAACAAAATTACTACTTTCATACCATGCGCGGACTAAAAACTATCATCTTCCTTATTATATCAAATACATTTATTACGTTTGCCTGGTATGGGCACCTCAAATTTAAAGATTACGACTGGGGCAAAAACCTGGGACTGATATCGGTTATATTAATAAGCTGGGGGTTGGCGTTTTTCGAGTACGTTTTCCAGGTGCCGGCAAACCGCGCCGGATTTAAAGGCAACGGGGGGCCCTTACAGCCTGGTACAGCTAAAAACCATACAGGAAGCTATAACGCTTACCATCTTCATGCTCTTTTCTATCATCTTCTTTAAAACCGAAAAATTTGCATAGAACCATGCCGTAGGTTTTGGGTTGATAGTGCTGGCGGTGTTTGTGATATTTAAGAAATGGTGAGGCTGTTTATTGATAATGAGTTAATTTGATTACTCTCCCATCTTTAGACGACATGATTATTAAAAATGTGCCGCCGCCAACAAGATCTCCCGGTGTGCTTTTAGGCATATACCCGGTTATTATCCAATTACCTTTCACTAACTTAGTATTGTAAGGCCTTTCGCTCATTATTAGCTTCTTACCGTATGCCTTAAATAAAATTGGTTCGGCCACAGCAATAGCCGTTGCTTTATCAGGAAGTATGGTTATACCAAGCTGCAAACTTGTCTCGCTGGTTAAAGTATCGTTAATAACCTTCGATCCTGCTTTGCTTTGCCCTAATGCGAGGAATGGCATGAACAACAGTATTAAAAATGTATATTTCATACCTACGCCGATATCGCATTAATAATATCGTACTGCGTAATAATAGCTATATGTCCTTCATGCTCAACCAGTACGGCAATGTTATCGTTGTTTATCATGGCAGAGATCCTGTCTATCGAAGTATTGATATCCACAAACGGGAACGGTGCTGTACTGATGGTTTTAACCGGCTGAGATTTTAGCGACGGGTTCTCCAGCAGCGCGTTCAATATGTCACTTTCTGTTATCTTGCCGACAACCATACCCGCCTGTGTAACCGGGATCTGTGATATGTTTAACGATTTAATAGTGTTGATAGCTTCCAGTACCGTTTTTTCACTGTCGATAGTTACGATCTCCTGGCTTTCTTTTTTGCCGATGATGTCTTTGGCGGTAAGTTTGCCATCCTTCAGGAAACCACGATCGCGCAGCCAATCATCATTATACATTTTACCCAGGTAACGTGTGCCATGATCCGGGAAGATCACTACTACAACATCCCCTTCTTTAAACTTATCCTTCATCTGCAATAAACCTGCAATGGCCGACCCGGTTGAGTTACCTACAAAAATGCCTTCCTTGCGGGCTATCTCGCGGGTCATAAGCGCGGCATCCATATCGGTTACCTTTTCAAAATGATCTATCAGGTTAAAGTCTACATTGGCCGGTAAAAAGTCCTCGCCAATACCTTCGGTTATGTATGGATAGATCTCGTCCTTATCCATTATACCGGTCTCTTTGTATTTTTTAAATACGGAGCCGTAAGTATCAATTCCCAGGATCTGGATAGCCGGGTTCTTTTCCTTTAAATATTTGGCGATTCCGGATATGGTACCACCCGTACCTACGCCTGCAATAAGGTGTGTTACCTTACCCTCAGTTTGCTCCCAGATCTCGGGGCCGGTAGATTCATAATGCGCCTGCGAGTTTGACAGGTTATCATACTGGTTAGGTTTCCATGAATTGGGCACTTCGCGCTCTAACCGCGACGATACGGAATAGTATGAACGTGGATCTTCCGGATCTACGTTTGTAGGGCAAACAATTACCTCGGCGCCAAAGGCACGCAGCGCATCAAATTTTTCTTTTGATTGTTTATCGGTGCTGGTAAAGATACATTTATAGCCTTTTATAACCGCGGCAATAGCAAGGCCCATGCCTGTATTGCCGGATGTACCTTCAATAATAGTTCCGCCCGGTTTAAGCTTGCCGCTTTTTTCGGCATCCTCAATCATTTTAAGGGCCATACGGTCCTTTATAGAGTTGCCGGGGTTGGTCGTTTCTATTTTAGCTAAAACTATTGCAGGGATATCCTTAACAACCTTATTTAATTTAACCATGGGCGTATTGCCTATGGTTTCGAGTATATTGTTATGCCACATGGTGGTAGTTGATTAGTGATTTGTTGATCAGAGATTAGTTGCGCTGTAAATTTAACCATTTACTTAAGCAACCATTCAACCAATCAACTTAAAATCTTAAGTGTTTAACGGTAAGGCCACCGTTTATCAGCTGTTTTAAAGACTCAATACCTACCTTTAAATGGGTCTCAACAAACTGCGAGCTTACTTTTGAATCACTCTCGGTTGTTTTAACACCCTCCGGTATCATCGGCTGATCTGATACTAAAAGCAACGCTCCGGTTGGTATTTTGTTGGCAAATCCGCAGGTAAAAATAGTTGCGGTTTCCATATCCACGGCCATGGCGCGCAGCTCTTTCAAATAGTTTTTAAACTTCTTATCGTGCTCCCAAACACGGCGGTTGGTGGTGTAGCAGGTACCTGTCCAGTAATCCAACGAAAAATCGCGGATAGTGGTTGATATCGCTTTCTGTAAAGCAAATGATGGCAGTGCAGGTACCTCAGGCGGTAAGTAATCATTTGATGTGCCCTCGCCCCTTATAGCTGCGATAGGTAATATCAGGTCGCCTACGTTATTTTTGCGCTTTAAGCCGCCGCACTTACCTAAAAATATAACCGCTTTTGGGTGTATTGCGGTAAGCAGGTCCATCACCGTTGCAGCTACCGAGCTACCCATACCAAAATTAATAATAGTGATACCATTTGCGGTTACGCTTTGCATAGGTTTGTCAACCCCCATTATTGGCGCGTTATCGTTCCACTCAGAAAACAGCTGGATATATTTAGAGAAATTAGTCAGGATAATATAATCGCCGAACTCTTCTAACGGCCTGCCGGTATAACGCGGCAGCCAGTTGGCTACAATGGCCTCTTTTGTTTTTAAACCCGGTTTAATGGGGCTTGTTACTTCTTTTACTTTTGGATGGTTTTCTGCATCCTTTTTTACATTTAATTCTTCGTTCATATCGTTTTCTTTTTTTACGTCTGTCTGCATCATCAAATGCAAACCTTTTTATACAGCAAACCCCGGCGTTATACCAGGGCTGCAGTTTAATTATAACAAAAATAGCCTTAGGCTATGTATTTGTTGTTAAGCCACCTTTAATTTTTTAAGGTCAGATTTTTCAAATTTATCGTGCGCATAATCTAAAGTGATGTTTAGTTTCTTCACATCTTTTTTAGATGGGAACTCAAACATCGCATCTATCATTATCGCTTCGCAAATAGAGCGTAAACCGCGTGCGCCCAATTTAAATTCCATTGCCTTATCAACAATAAACTCTAAAACGTCGTCTTCAAAGTCAAGCTTTACACCTTCATATTCAAACAACTTTTTGTATTGTTTTAATAACGAGTTTTTAGGCTCGGTTAATATATTGTGTAACGCTTCCCTATCCAACGGATTCAGGTAAGTTAACACCGGTAAACGGCCAATCAACTCAGGTATCAACCCAAATGATTTCAGATCCTGTGGGGTAATGTATTTGTAAAGGTTTTTCATATCAACCTCGCCATCATTACCTTTTAGTTTATAACCAACTGTTTGCGTACGCAAACGGTTAGCAATTTTCTTTTCGATACCATCAAAAGCACCACCGCAGATAAACAAGATATTGCTGGTGTTAACCGTGATCATTTTCTGATCAGGGTGTTTACGGCCACCTTGTGGTGGTACGTTAACCATTGTACCTTCTAATATTTTTAATAAAGCTTGTTGTACGCCTTCGCCGCTAACGTCGCGGGTTATAGAGGCGTTATCGCTTTTACGTGCTATTTTATCAACCTCATCAATGTATACTATACCTTTTTCGGCAGTAGCAACATCGTAATCTGCTGATTGCAGCAAGCGGGTTAAGATACTTTCCACGTCCTCGCCTACGTAGCCAGCCTCTGTTAATACGGTGGCATCGCAAATACAAAACGGAACATTTAATACTTTAGCAAGGGTTTTGGCCAGTAAGGTTTTACCGGTACCGGTTTCGCCCACCATAATGATGTTTGATTTTTCAATCTCAACCTCATCTTTATCAATACGCTGATTTAAGCGTTTGTAGTGATTATAAGTAGCAACGGCAAGTATTTTTTTTGCGTCATCCTGTCCAATAACGTATTGGTCAAGGTGAGCTTTTATTTCTGCGGGTTTTAATATTGCCGGCGAGCTTGGCGAAGTTTTAACCTTACGCACTTTTAACTCTTCGGCCAATATTTCGTTAGCCTGGTTAACGCACTTATCACAAATGTGTGCATCAAGCCCCGCTATAAGCATCAGCGAATCCTGCTTGCCTGCGCCGCAAAATGAACACCTTATCTCTTTACTATTTTTATTCATTGTGAATGTTTGTTAACAAATTTAATCAATTGGTTGGTATAAACCAATTTTGGTTAGCAGTTGATGAGGTTGATTAAGTGAGTAATTATCCAATTGTAAAAACAACAACTCACCCAATCAACTTATCAACCAATAACTTACTAATCAAATTATTTCGATTTTGTTTTATTCCCTTTCAATATTTCGTCTATCATACCAAATTCTTTCGCTTCTTCAGCTATCATCCAGTAATCACGGTCAGATGCATCGTGAACTTTTTCATATGATGCGCCGCTGTGATCGGCAATGATCTGGTATAATTCTTTTTTCAATTTCGTGATCTCGTGGTAAGAGATCTCGATGTCTGACTGCTGGCCCTGGGCACCGCCTGATGGCTGGTGGATCATTACACGTGAGTGTGGCAACGCTGCACGTTTACCTTCGGCACCTGCGCATAACAATACCGCGCCCATTGATGCTGCCATACCCGTACAAATAGTAGCTACATCATTTGATATTAACTGCATAGTATCATAAATACCTAAACCGGCATATACAGAACCACCCGGCGAGTTAATGTATAATTGGATGTCGCGTTTTGCATCGGCAGATTGCAGGAATAATAACTGCGCCTGGATAACATTAGCGTTTTGATCATATATAGGATCGCCCAGGAAAATGATACGGTCCATCATTAAACGTGAGAACACGTCTAACTGCGAGATGTTTAACTGGCGTTCTTCTATAATATAGGGTGTATAACCCATTGGCGCCATTCCACCCGGCAGGTTGGCCCTGTCAACCCCGGCCATAAATTTATCTACGTGCATGCCGCCAATTCTATGATGTTTGACAGCGTATTTTCTAAATTCGTTTCTATCTGGTATACTGTTCATGTGTATATGTTTTTAATCTTTGTGATACGGGCCATTGCCCGCGATAAATATAGTTTTTAGTTGAATATTATTTCAATCATAAAGTTTTATTAAAGTAAAATATATTCAGCCCTCTCTAAATCTCCCCGGCAGGGGAGACTTTAATAAAGCCCTACCTACCTGGGAGGGTTGGGAGGGGCTAAAAAAAAAGCACCCATTTTTAAGTGGATGCTTTTTAAAATATATTTAAGGATTTCCTTATTTAACCAACTCTTTAAAATCGTTATAGAAAATATCCTTTTTGTCTAAAGTAATAACACTCTTAATATAATCTAATGTTTTAAGTGCCTTTACTTCGTCAAATACTTTATTAGCATTCTCTTTGTTTTGAAGGTATTGTACAGCGTATTGTGATAACTGCTCCTCACCTATCGGCTGCGGGCTGTACATCCTGAACTGCTGATCTAAACTTTGTTTTGCTGCAGCGAAAACTTCCTCGTATTTAATTTCAATGCTGTTATCTTTTATGATCTTGTTCTCAATTAAAGTCCATTTAAGGTTTTGAGCAAAATCTTTGTAACCACCTTGCAATTCATCTTCGGTTAGTTTTTCGTTGGTAGCACGTAACCAGCGTTTCAGGAACTCGTCGGGCAATTCAAACTTAACTTTATCTATACTGTAGTTATAAATATCGTTCTGTAATTTACGCTCGGCGTCCTGCTGCATCATGCTTTCTAACTCTTCGGTTATTTTAGCTTTAAAACCCGCTTCGTCGGTTACAACACCTTCACCAAATAATTTATCAAAGAACTCCTGGTTCAGGTCGCTTTCTTCTAAACGATTTACATTTTTTACAGTTAATTTAAAGTTTGATTTTAAATCAGCCGCTTCACCTTCTTCAATGCCTAATATGGCAGCAATTTTAGGTGCATCGTTATTGTAAGCTTTCTGGATATCCAGTGTTACCTCATCATCCTTTTTTAAACCGATAAGCGTTTTTTTAATTTTCGCATCTGCTACCTGCTCTAAACGTACTGATGTAGTATTGCTTATTCCATCATCAAAAACAGAACCATCCGGCGAAAGCTGCGTTAATTGCGCATATAATACATCATCCTCTGCCGATACGTCAGGATTTGTCATTTTGCCATAGCTTCTGCGGATGTTTTTAACACGCTCGGCCAAAGTTGTCTCATCAATTTTGATCACATATTGCGTCAATTTATCTTTTGATGAAAAGTCAAGTGCAAACTCGGGTGCTAAACCTAATTCGTAGTTAAACTCAAAATTATCTGCGTAATCCCAGTTATATTCTTTCTTATCATCCAGTTTTGGTAACGGCTGACCCAACACTTCTAATTTTTGCTCGGCGATGTAATTGTTCAGGGTATCTGACAAAAGGTTATTCACCTCATCAACCAAAATACTTTTACCATACATCTTTTTTATATGCGATGGCGGAACCATTCCTTTACGGAAGCCCGGCATATTTGCTTTTTTTGCGTGGTCTTTAATTGCTTTATCAACACGTGCCTGGTAATCGGCAGGGTCGATATTAATTTTTACAACTGCATTCAGGTTATCAATTTTTTCCTGGGTAATATTCATCTTTTAACTTCTGTTTTAATATTAAGTACCGCCATCTATAGCCTAACAGTATTAAGGGCCATAAATTTAGAGGCGCAAAAATACGAATTTATTTTTAATTAGCCCATGCAGTATAGCACGCTACTGACTTATTCGTACTATTTATTAAATAATTAACCTTTAAGTAAAACAAGTTCTTAACTTCGTTGTAATTATACCGATTAACCTTATACAGATAATGAACCCCGTAACATTACCCCAGTTACCGTATCGTATAACATAATCAACCTCCTAATTCTCAGAACTATAGTTAAAGGCAATAATCAATACAGCGCCCTGTATGATCCTATTCCTATCAGTTAAATAACGCATTAATCTTAATCTACCATATAAATTAAATGCAATTACAATTAAACATCTATTATTTATGAAAACCCAAACATTATTACCTATGAAAAAATTATTTAAACCAATAGCAATGTTTTTTTGCGTGGCAGCCCTGGTTTCCTGCGCGAAAAATGAAGTGCCTGTGGCGGTTGATGTCACCCCTATAAACCCGATATCTGATTACACAATAACGCCCGACCCAACCGATGCCTTTACCTTTAAATTTACCAGCCTGGCTAAAGATTATACCATTCAGGAATGGCGGTTTGGCGATGATACTTTAAAAACAGAGGAAGATCCTATCCATACTTATTTGGAGCCAGGTACGTACCTTGTGGATTTGAAAACAGTTTCTAAAACGGGCGATATATCGCATAAAAACATCAATATAACTATTGTGCCGGATAGTGTGGTACAGTTATCTACAGAAAAAACCGGCGAACCATATCAGCTAAAATTTAGCGCTAAAGTTAAGGCTAAAGTTAAATCTGTTTTGTGGACATTTAATGCGGTCGACCCGGTTACCAGCACTACTATTACTACCACAAGTACCGAATTAACGCCACTACAGTCGTTTGCATTGGGCAGCTTTAACAATTTTACTGTTAAGGTTACCACCGATAAAGGAAGTGTTGTAACCGTAGGTAAAAGCGTTACAACCGAAGGTATAGCAACTGATATTACACTATCAAACATACGGTTCACATCTACCAACGAAAACCTGGACCAGGGACCTAACGAAGGCTCGCTTAAGTTAATTGATGGTAACCCAGCCACTAAATTTGGTTATTATAAAGAGTTTGAAGTACCCGAGACTGCTACACTGCAATTTGCCGCACCTGTAGCTGTAAAACTGTACGCGATACAAAATGGCAATGACTCTGAAAGTGAACGCGACCCTAAAGAATGGTACGTAGAAGGATCAAATGACAACGAAATCTGGACTGTTCTTGATCATCAAACGCTTACTATTGGTTTTGCCGATTATCTGAAATCAATAGGGCAAACCGAAACCCGTTACAACAGGTTATTTTATTACCCGCTAGCTAATCCGCAACCATTCACCTATTACAGGTGGCGTATTATTTCCACTTTTGCCGGCGCTTTCCAAATAGAGGAATTTAAGTTGTTTAAATAATAATATTATCACACTAACAACAAGGCCTGCGCGATACATTTCCTGCAGGCTTTGTTGTTTATATGAAGCAATATATATTTTGCGATATACTTTATTGAAATTATACTTTAAAGAAAAATGATTGCAAAAAAGATGTTCAAACACGTTCTTGTAATTTTTTTGTTATATAGCTAATAGTTGCCCATAATCAAGAAAATTGACTGTATTATTGCCACGCTAATGCGTAGTGTTCAGCAGCGCTCAAACTGTTTGAAACCCAATGGCTGCACGTATTGTGATCTGCCACACCAACCAATCAATATTAACCTATAATTAAAAGGATACCCATATCCTATATGGCTATCTGTTTAGGGATATTTTTCCCTTTTAGGCACGCCATTACGTTGTTAGCCAGAACCTTTACTTGTCGCATAAACATCCGCTAACATTTTTTATGAAAACAAAACATCACAAACAAACCCTACCATCTATGAAACACTTTTTAAAACCGGCTGCATTATTTTTTTGTATGGCAGCTCTAGTTTCCTGCTCAAAAGACGCACTACCCATAGCCGAAGAAGACCCGATAATTATAAATCCCATCTCTGACTATACCATTACTCCTGATTTGGCTGATGGATTTACATTTCGCTTTAAAAGTCTAGCTAAAGATTATGTAAAACTGGAATGGAGATTTGGCGATGATACATTAACTACCACACAGGACCCGACACATATTTACCGTACTCCGGGAGAATTCCAGGTAGATATGATGACCTATTCAAAAACAGGAAATATCTCGCATAAATATGTTCCTATAAAGATTGCGGCCGATAGCATACTACAGGTAATTACTAAAAAAACCGAGGTACCTAACCAATTAGCATTTAGTGTTAACATTAAAAGCAAGCTTAAATCTATCGAGTGGACCTTTAATGCCGTGGACCCGGCTACAAGCGCGGTTACTACTATAAGAAGTACAGCGTTTAACCCGTTACAATCCTTTGCTTTTGGCAGCTTTAACAACTTTTCGGTAACAGCTACTACCGATAAAGGCAGTACGGTTTCGCTAAGCAAAAATATTACCACCGAAGGAATAGCTACTGACATTACACAATCATACGTTTCTTACAACTCAACCAACGAAAATCTTGTTCAGGGTCCTAATGAAGGCTCACTTAAACTGATCGACGGTAACACCACAACCAAATTTGGCTACTACAAAGCTTTTGAGGTTCCTGAAACAGCTACGCTTGGGTTCCCGGCGCCGGTAGCAGTTAAAATGTATGCGATAGAAAATGGAAACGACAATGATAGCAAACGCGACCCTAAAGAATGGTACATTGAAGGGTCTAATGACAATTCAACCTGGGATGTACTTGATCATCAGTTGCTAACCATTGGGTTTGCTGATTACCTGACATCTATTGGTCAAGCATCGACCAGGTATTCCAGGTTCTTTTATTACCCTATTGCCGCACCTAAACCCTATAAATTCTACAGGTGGCGCATTATAAGTACATTCACACCCTCATTCCAGATCATGGAATTTAGGTTGTATAAATAATAATAAACCAATTAAAAAAGCCCGCCCGGGTTAAAACCGGGCGGGCTTTTTTTAATTAGCTGCAAATTTTACTACAGCGTTGTTAACAGGTTTTAAAGTTTTAAGATATCTATATATTGCTCCCAATTCATTTTCGCTCATGCCTCCGTATCCATACCATGGCATAATAGTTTGAAAATCACCAGGCTTAACCGATACGGCAGTTTTACTATCTTTAAACGATTTAAACTTAGCAATAAACATTTCTTTAGTCCAATTACCTATGCCGGTAGCTTGGTCAGGAGTAATGTTTGCCGATTTTACCGTACCGCCATTTATTTTAAATGCACGGCCACCGGCAAACTCAAGTCCTGGTAACAAAGTACCTTTATCATCCTGGGAATGGCATTCCATACAAGCACTTGCCTGCACCATGTAGGCACCAAATTTCAGGGTGTCTTTGGGGTCTGGTCGTATTCCCAATTGGGCTTGCTTGGGCATGGTATGCACAATGATATTCAGCGGGAAATCAAGCTTTGACTTTGGATAATCAGCTTTCACCGGTTTAAGCGAACGGATATAAGCGATAACATCGTATATATCCTGGCGATCAAGCTTTGAATAATATGGCCACGGCATTAGCGGGAATATTGCATCTCCGCTCTTTCTTTGTCCTGTGGTTATAGCTCTAAACAGTTCGCCATCGGTCCAGCCTGCTAATTTATAAGGAGTAATATTTGGTACATAAACCTCGCCGGGGAAACCCGCTCCTGCCGCATCAAACAATTCGCCGCCGCCGCCAAGGGCAGTGGTATCAATGGGGCCACCAAATTTCGTCCAGTCACGTTTGGAGTGGCAATCAACACATTGTAAAACGTTTCTTACCAGGTACTTGCCGCGCTCTAAACGCTGCGGGGTTATTTCAACTTTAATGTCTTCCGGAGGGCCTACGTTGGGTAAGGCCTGGGTTACGTAGGTTACTACGCCAATTAATAATACAACTATAAGTATTGCTATATAAGCAATACTTTTACCTGCTTTTTTCATGATTGTGATAAGGATTAATGCGCCGCGCAAGCCTGAAAAGGCATGGCGGCAAACGTGATTATTTAATTAACTTTTGTGATTGATGAAATACCTGCTTTTTTATTATTGATAGTGGTTGGATTACCCTTATATTTTATCTCTGACGCGCCGCTGCTGTTTACCGATAGCTCATGCAAAACATTTATTTCGCAATCACTGGCACCTGATGTTTCAATATCGTAGTTACCTACTATAAAATCAAATGCGTGTATTTTGCCGCCGCCGCTAAGGTCAATATGGTGTGAACTGGCTTGCCCTCTTAGCGTAACTTCGGTTACTCCGCTGCCGTCGGTATTAACATCTGCCGCGTCAAGGTCCATATTAATTTTAGTGGCGCCTGACAGATCGAACTTGAAACTTTTAGTAACTATTTTACCAGCCGAATTAATATCTATCGCGCCCGACGCTTTTATTTGTTCTAAATTACGCACGCCAATAACAATAAACATATCTCTGTTAGTGCATATATTTTTGCTACCGGTTGATATTTTGAGCTCATCGCCGCTAACTTCGGTTTTAACCAGTTCAAGCAGGTTATCGTCGCCTGTTAAGCTTATACCCAACGTGCTATCTTGTTTTAAAATTATCTTATATGATCCCGAAATATCAAGCTTGGTAAAACCACCCACTTTGCGGGTTACCGAAGCCTCTTTCCCCGAACCCTTCACACAATGTAGTCTGCATGATGATAATAATAGTAAGGAGATACCCGCAAATACAGCTAGCGCGGTTAAATGAGCTTTTTTCATGATAGTTTTATTAGTGTACATTAATGATTAACCTATTTTTTCTGTTAGACGACAAATATTGCCATGAAGTTACAAAAAAAGTGGGAACCTATTGGCTCCCACTTTTTAAACATATATAGTGAACTTTTTCAAGTGGTTGCTTGGTTACAAGCTTGCCATTTTCTCTTCGGCAAGGCGGGCAGCTTCTTTAGTTGTGTTTTTCTCGGTAACGTTGGCAGCTACCAGGTCTGTTTTGTTAATGGTTGATGACTGGCTGTATTTTACACTATAATCATTAACGGTACCTGACAGGTTAGCGGTCGAACGGTTGTTTACAGTAAAGTTAGCGGCAAAAACATTCAGGTTTAACTGTGCAGAAGCATTGTTGTTTAATACAACGTTTAACTCAATTGCTGATAGTTTGCCGTATGATTTTACTACTGCATTATCATAAGCAGTGATGGCACGTAAGTCAGTTACCGTAACTAATACTACCAGTTTGTCTTTAGCGTATGATGAGATACGTAATACACCGTCTTTACCTTGTACCAAAGCGTTTTGCTCATAGTA
>NZ_JBNPWM010000010.1:0-310000 GCF_050433825.1 Mucilaginibacter sp. UYCu711
ATTCTTTAACAACCTTGCCTTTAAAAATTTCATCGTGCTTCTTATTCATAAAAATGCCCCCAAATAGTGTCTAACTTTTTGGGGGCAGTCTATAATGGCAAGCCTTTTTTGTTTTATCCTGTTTGTCATTGCGAACGAGGTACGAGTGTGGCAATCGCAAGGATGCAAAGCGGAAATAGCTCGCGATGGTACGATTTAGTCGACAAACGCCACCAACGCCTGCTCCACCCTATCAATAGTTTCATCCTTACCCAACAGCGCGGCTATATCAAAAACATGCGGGCCAAACTTACCGCCTACCAGCATAATACGGAATGGCAGCATAACATCGCCTGTTTTCAACCCCTTTCCTTCGGCTAATAATTTAAAGGCGGCTTCAAAATCGGCAGCTATTATGGCTGGGGTTGATTTTAGTTGTTCTATGATGGTTTTAAAGAAAGCAGTTTTCTCGTCCGTCCATTTTGGTTTAACGGCAGCAAGGTCATATTCGGCCGGGGTTTGGAAAAAGTATGCGGCCTGCGGATAAAAGTCCGTTAACAAAGTACAACGGTCCTTTATCAGGTCGATAACAGTAGTTAAATAAGCATCATCTTTAATGGCTATACCTTTTTCTTCTAATACCTTTTTAGCCTTCACCTTTAAGCTTTCGCCTTTAAGCCTCTTAATCCACTCGGCATTGAACCATTTAGCTTTTTCGAAATCAAACTTAGCTCCTGCTTTACTTATCCGGTCGATAGAGAATTTCTTAACCAACTCGTCCAGGGTAAAGATCTCTTGTCCCGAGCCATCGTTCCAACCCAGTGTTGCCAGAAAGTTAACAAACGCTTCGGGTAAAAAGCCCATACCGTCAAATCCGGCAGCGCCATCCCAATCCAGTGCAAACACCGGGAAACCCAGGCGCGTACCATCGCGTTTGCTTAGCTTGCCGTTACCATCTGGTTTTAGTATCAACGGTAAGTGCGCCCATTGCGGCATATCGGCTTTCCAGCCCAGATAATCCCATAACAATAAGTGTACAGGTGCCGATGGCAGCCACTCCTCGCCCCTAAACGCGTGCGAAATCTTCATTAAATAATCATCAACCACAACAGCTAAATGATAGGTAGGCATTCCGTCGGCCTTTAATAAAACTTTATCATCAACCTGGTTGGTTTCAAAAGTAACGCGGCCGCGGATCATGTCTGTAAAGCTAACCGATTGGTCGGCCGGTATTTTTATGCGGATAACATGTGGTGTATGATTGGCCAATAGCTGATCAACCTCATGCTGTGGTAGTGATAACGAGTTGCGCAAAGTATCACGGTAAACCTGCCCGTATTGAAAGTTTGGAATCTCCTTGCGGTTCTTATCCAGTTCTTCGGCAGTGTCAAATGCATAATAGGCATGGCCCTGCATTACCAGGCGTTCGGCATATTCGCGGTAAATACTTTTGCGCTCGCTTTGGCGATACGGTGCATATTGGCCGGGGGTTAGTACACTTTCATCCGGTACTATACCGCACCAGTTTAAGCAGTCTATAATATATTGTTCGGCGCCTTCTACAAAGCGGTTTTGGTCGGTATCCTCAATACGTAAAACAAAATCGCCGTTATGTTTCTTAGCAAACAGGTAATTAAACAACGCGGTACGTACGCCGCCTAAATGCAAGCCACCGGTTGGGCTTGGTGCAAATCTTACTCTAACTCTTTTATCTGACATTGTGCGGCAAAGATAATTTTTTAGTCGGGAAGTTTGAATGACGTAAAGTCCGGGGGATGTAAAGTTATTATTGCCCAATCATAGCGATAAGTTTGAAACCCATCGCTATTAAGGCTGTACTGTGCCAGGCACAGGTGACACATCTGGCACAGCTGGTACACCTGGCACAGTCAATTAAATTATAAGATACAAACCTATTTTACGTTATTTGGAACTGATATGCTAAACACCTACGAAAATAAAAGGCTCTGGAAATATATATTGCTTGCCTTTGCTTTAATTATAGCAAGTGGGTCTTTATTTTATACCAATTACCTGGCGCGCAACATCGCGCGGTCAGAGCGTACACGGGCACAGGTTTGGGCCATGAGTATGAAGCAGGTAATATCTGCAGATGATAATGACTTTTTGCCTTATATCTTTGCGGTTAGGGATAGCTCCATAGTACCGGCTATAGTAACCGACGAGAAAGGCGATATACAAACCTTTAAGGGGCTTGATACCACAAAAACCTATATACCGCCAATCCCTGAGGCTGTAAAGGACCTGAACGCGCCACACTATGATCCTGGTTATTTTAAGGATGAGCTGGAGACGATGAAGGCGCAGCATGCGCCTATAAAAATAATGCTGCCGCGGGGATATTGGCTGATATATTATAAAGACTCAGACCTGCTAACGCAATTAAAGATATTTCCCTACGTGCAACTTTCCGTCATAGCGGCGTTTTTACTGCTGGCTTACACCTCATTTAACTCGTCCCGCAAATCAGAACAGAACCAGGTTTGGGTAGGCTTAGCTAAAGAAACCGCCCACCAGCTGGGTACACCCATATCCTCATTAATGGCATGGATTGAATTGATAAAAGATAAATTTAACGCCGAAGACGACCCCCTAATGGCCGAAATGGAAAATGATGTTAAGCGGCTGGAAATTGTGGCCGACCGTTTTTCGAAGATCGGCTCAAAACCTAAGCTGGAGGAGCATTCAGTTTTTGATGTGGTTGAGGATTTTGTAAATTACTTTAAAGTAAGGGTAAGTAACAATATCAGCTTTGAAATAAACGGCGACCGCGACCTGGTAGCCGGCTTAAACACACCATTGTTTGACTGGGTTATAGAAAACTTATTAAAGAACGCTGTAAATGCTATTGAAGGTAAGGGCAATATTACCGTGCACATTGGCACCAACAAAACCAAGGACAAGGTAATAATTGACGTTATCGATACGGGCAAAGGTATCCCGCGGTCTAAATTCATCACTGTATTTCAGCCCGGTTATACCACGCGTAAACGCGGGTGGGGTTTGGGGCTTTCGCTAACCAAACGTATAGTCGAGAACTACCATAACGGGCAAATATTTGTGCGCGATTCTGAGCTGGGGAAAGGCACAACTTTTAGGATAATATTAAAAAATATACGATACAATGAACAGACCTAACGCCGGCGATCACGCAGCTTTTTACGACAAGTACATCAATCTTGTTAATGACGAACCGATTTTAGAAACGCTTGAAAAGTTAAAGACAAGCACTTACGATTTTTTATGCAGCCTAACCCACGAGCAGGCTAATTACGCCTATGCCGAGGGTAAATGGACAATTAAAGAAGTAGCCGGACATTTAACTGATACCGAGCGAACATTTGCTTATCGTGCACTTGCTTTCTCGCGCGGGCAGGGCGAGCTGCCGGGTTTTGATGAGAATGAATATGTAGAAACAGCAACCTTTAACACCCGTACCCTACAGGACCTTGCCGCCGAATTTAAAGCTACCCGGGAAGCTAATTTGTATATGCTACGTTCATTAACCGAAGATCAGCTAAATATTGTTGGTGTAGCCAACCACGCCAGTATAAAGGTAAACAGCATAGTTTATATAATGGCCGGCCATGAGCTGCACCATTTGAATATCCTGAGGGAGCGATATTTGCTATAGGCTTAAAGCAGAAAGACCAAAGCAGAACGCGAAAGAGTATTATCCCCGGCTTTCTGCTTTGGTCTTTCTGCTTTAAGCTTTTACCTTTCTGTTATTCTTCGTTCTTAGCGTCTTTCTTTTCGATAAGGTATGATACAAATAAACCGGCACCACCAAATATGGCTATCAAAGCAAAGTATAGTGCGGGGTTATCGTTATCCCTTGCAAAATATAAGGTATTGTCTAATATATAGGCTAAAAACAAACCTAAACCCGATCCTATCAGCAAGCAGCCCCAGGTAAGCACAAAATTGCGGTTAACGGGTTTGATAACTTCAATGCCCGGGTTCATGCCACGCTCAATCATTGCCATTTTTTCGCGGCTGCGTAAATAAACAATTCCAAATATTAAGGCGAAAAGCCCAACTGACACCACGATGGGGATCATAACCCCGATTATTCCTATACTCATTTTATTTAAATTTTAAAGTTAGTTACTTAATTTCAAAATCACCACAATTGGTGTATTTGTAAACTATGACTACACGTTTTTTAATGAGGTTACACTTTATTTTCAAATTGTTGAAAGGTTTGAATATTGTAAAGTTGAGATGTTATACGCAAGATTGCAGCCTCGTACATATGGTAGTTTATATGTATACCTACATAACACAATTCGTCAAACAAGCATTATATAAACATACAACCTTTAACATTCAACTTATAACAAATCAATATATTTACATTAAGGTGTAACCTTGGCAGGTTTCATGTAGTCAGAGAGATCATATAAGATGCAGAAAAAGCTTTCGGATATCGATTTGATCAAACAAACCCTGGCGGGTAACCAGGCGGCTTATGCCGATTTGGTTAAAGAGCACCAGCGTTTTGTTTTTACGCTGGCTATGCGTTTTACCAAAAGCCGCGAGGATGCCGAGGAAGTAGCACAGGACTGTTTTATAAAAGCCTATCGGTCGTTAGCTACGTTTAAGCAGGAGTCGAAATTCAGCACCTGGCTATATAGTATTGTGTATACCACAGCCATGACATCGCTGCGCAAAAAAAGGGTTGATACTTCGTCGATAGATGATGAAGAAACATATATACAGATAGAGAATGTATCATCAGGCTTTGATACTAATAACATCGAGAATAAATCGAGATCGTTTTATCTCAACCAGGCTATCGGGCAATTAACCGCCGATGATACTACTATAATTACGCTATTTTACAAAGGCGAGCAATCTTTAGAAGAGATTGCGCAAACCCTGGGCATTGAGGCCAACAGCGTAAAGGTTAAACTATTCAGAGCGCGTCAGCGTTTGAAAGAAAAGCTGGAACGCAATTTAAAACACGAGGTTAAAGAACTGATATGAACAACATAGAAGAAAAACTTTGGAGCTATATTGATGGCACCTGCACTGCCGGTGAGCGCGCTGCCATTGATCTGTTATTGGTGGACGATCAAGAATACCAGCAAACATATTTAGAGCTACTGGCCCTTAACCGCGAAATAGCCGGAATGGAGTTAGAAGAACCATCAATGGCTTTTACCTATAAGGTAATGGAAAACATACGTGCCGAACATGCCCGCCAACCTTTAAAAACACATATCAATAATAATATTATAAAAATTATAGGCGGATTTTTTATCATCACTATCGCCGCAATGTTAATAATGGTGCTGGCAAGTATCAATTGGTCGGCAGCAGGGCCGGTAACCGTGCCTACATTTAGGATGCCCGATTTATCAGGTATCACTAACAACTGGATATTTAAAGGCTTTATGTTTTTTGATGTGGTGTTGCTGTTATTTGTGGTTGATGGATTTTTGCGTAAGCGTATCTTGTATAAACAACCGTAATGTATTTTATACACATTGGTGTCTAAAAATGACAACACGGTATTTTCTATTTTGGACAATTATTCCGATAAAACAAGTAATAGTATACTTAAAACCCATGGTTTTAAGTATTGGCATGCCATATAATAATATTGGTATAGTAATTGCGTTAGTATTTACAAGCTGGCAAACTTGCCAGTTTAATTGTGATAAGGTTTAGGTTGAATGCCCCTAAGAAGCAAGTTCGAAGGGGCATTTATTTTTAACAGGATTTTTTTACACACACCATTTAAATTCTTTATACAGCTTCATTATAAAAAAGGGTCTTAACGATATCGTTAAGACCCTTTTGCAATCAATGATATTGCTTAATTACATTAATTCTTTTTTATAGTAGTAGTTGTAGTGGTTTTAGTGCTACCAGATACTACCGGTTTATGATACACCCGGCGTTTAGCTGCTGTTGTACTATGAGATACATGGGTAGCTGTTGTTGTGGTTGTTCTTTTTGAAGTAGCCGTTACAGCCGGTTTTGTGACTGTAGTAGTTACAGTGGTTGCCGGCTTAGCTGCCGGAGCAGGTGCTACTACCACTACGGGTGCAGGTGCCACTACTACATGAGTTTTACCTGTTACGGCGCTGGCTGCTGCACTGTTTATTGCTTCGGGTGTACCTTTGCCTTCTACCTTAATTTTAGTTACCTGGCGACCATGCACCCCTGTTTTAACTTTCTTTTTTACCTCAATTTTATTTTTTGAAGTGTCATTGTCCTGGGCTTGTGCAAATTGGATAGTAAAACCCATTCCGGCGATTAGTGCTATTAAACTGATCTTTTTCATAATTGTATGTTGTTGAATTGGTGTATCAATTGTAACATGGGCGTTACATTATTGTTTTGATTAATACCTTCCAACAGCAACAAGCTCATATTTTTCGTACGCGTTTGTGCGCAATGTCATTATATATTGAGTTGTTATTTTTATACATTTGATTAATGAAATTTTTGGCCATTTTACAAGTTGTATGCATCCTGTTTTTATCGTCCTTCCAGGGCACTGCAAAGCCTGTTGTTATACAAACCGTAAAATCTGATTGCTGTAAAAAGGCAGATGCAAAAAGCAGTTGTCACCATAAAAAATCAGAGAAAAAAGATGACTGCGATACTGGCAAGTGCAGTATGTTTTTAACCTGCGGGATTTGTGGCTTTTTAGCTATCGAGCCGCTTACAGTTAAGCCTGCTTATGCCACTTCAATTGATCAACCAGTACAGCTATATAAAATCGGTAATGCAACCGGGCATCTATCAGCCGACTGGAAACCGCCGGAAGTTTAATTTAATACCCGATTTTGAGCCTTTGGGCTAAGTATTTATTATTAAACATTAATTTAAAAACATCATGAAAAAAATAATTTTAAGCGCTGCAGCAATATTGATCGCAAGCGCATCTGTATTTGCAACACCAAAAGTTACGGTTAAAAAAGCAAAAGCTGCTTGTACCACATGCGCTAAAGCAAAATGTACCAGCAAAGCAACCTGCCCAAAAGTGACAGCTAATTGCGTTTGCAAATAATATAGCTATTTAATGCTGAAGCCCTTTACCGGTTGGTAAGGGGCTTTTTTGTTTCAGGCGATCTTTGCCTTTTCTTTTATAAAAGGATTAATTAGCAGCGCTATAATTATTACCAGTACGCAGCCTATAGGGTTAAGCCATAAATATGCTACCCAACCAAAATATCCCATTATACAAATAATGGCTTCGGTAATAACAGCGGCAATAAATACGGCTGTGCCCGCAACCCGTTTCACATAAAAGGCTACTACAAATACACCCAGAATAGTACCATAAATATAAGATCCCAACTGGTTAACCGCTTCCAGCAAATTGCCCATTTTACCCGCATATAAAGCCATGCCTACACACACTATCCCCCAAAACACTGTAGCCAGGCGCGATGCCAGCAGGTAATTATTATCAGAAGCACCGGGGTTAACACTGCGTTTATAAATATCAACCACGGTGGTTGATGCCAATGAGTTAAGCGCACTTGCTGTCGACCCCATCGAAGCTAAAAACACGATAGCTATCAGTAAACCTATTAAACCCTTCGGCAGGTAATGCGTAACAAAGTTCAGGAACACATAGTTGGTATCGTCGGTATCGGCTTTGCCGTTATTTTTTTTCATCAGGCTGATACTTTCCTTCCGGATGTCGTCAGCTGTGGCTTCAGCTTTTTTAAGGTTGGATTGCGCCTGATCTATTTGAGTTTTGTCCTTACTATCAATCGCTGTTATCAACTCATCGGCTTTGGTCTTACGCTGCTCAAAGGCTGTGGCATACTTGCCCTCTAAAGCATTGTATTGGCCCGCGTAAGGGCTTTGTTTAACCTGTTTAACCTCGTACTGGTTAAAAAACATGGGCGGCTTATTAAACTGATAAAAGGCAAAAACCAGTATACCTATTAACAGGATACAAAACTGCATCGGGATCTTTATCAGCCCGTTCATGATCAAACCCATGCGGCTCTGCCCTACCGAGCTCCCAGTTAAATAGCGCCCTACCTGGCTTTGATCGGTCCCAAAATAAGAGAGCTGTAAAAAGAAACCACCTATTATCCCGCTCCAGATATTGTACCTACTACTTGGGTCAAACTTCCAGTCGATAACGTTCATCTTACCCAATTTTCCGGCAAGTTTAACGGCATGTACAAACCCTATATTTTGCGGCAACAGCACTACTACTAATGCCCCGGCTGCAAACATTCCCAAAAAGATAATGCTCATTTGCAGCAGTTGGGTATACGATACCGCTTTGGTACCCCCGGCTACGGTATAAAAAGTAACCAATCCACCTATAAACAGCGTGGTGTAAGTTGTATTGATATTAAGGATGGTTGATAATATAATGGACGGTGCGTAAATAGCTATCCCTGTAGAAAGTCCCCGTTGGATCAAAAATAAGATCGATGTTAAAGCCCGGGTCTTTAAATCAAACCGCTGCTCTAAAAACTCGTAAGCGGTATAAACTTTAAGTCGGTGAAAGATGGGAACGAAGGTGATACAGAGCACTATCATGGCCAGCGGCAAGCCAAAGTAGAATTGCACAAAGCGCATCCCATCGCTGTAAGCCTGCCCAGGGGCGGATAGGAATGTAATAGCGCTGGCCTGCGTAGCCATTACCGAAAAACCAATATGGTACCAGGATAATGATCGACCGCCGACAAGGAACTGGTCGATGTTTTTATTGCTGCCACTTTTCCATAGCCCGTAAACTACGATAAGCAATATGGTAGCACCCAGAACTATCCAGTCGGTTAAGCTCATTTAAGATAAAGGGTAATGAGCCAGAAAATTATAATTAAAAAAACCAGCCACCCGGCTACAATACCGTAAAACTGGTTCCAATTTTTTATGAATGAAGGAAGCTCAGGATCAGGCTTCTTCACTGCTTTTAGCCAATACTTGTACGAAGAAGGCCGAAAATAAAAATCCTAATAGCGCACCTGCTATTACCCACGCAAATGCTACCTCTATAATAGCGCCAATAAATGCGCCGCTTAAAATACCAACAAGGTAATAGATGTAGTTTAAGTTCTCTTTTTCTGCTTTTGGATGATGGCTCATAGTGCTTTGTAATATAGTACGTGCAAAAGTAATTTATTATATGATGTGTAGCAATAGTATATGTTAAAAAAGTAACCCTGTTTAATTTATTTAGGCATACTCAACAAATTCACAAACAACCTATACGCTCCCGGCACACCTGCAGGCAATTCCCTAAAGAAATCAAGCGAAGTGTACACAAAGCGGCCCTTGCCATAATCACCAACAATTAACGAGCCCGGGTTTGGAGCTTCGCCGGGATCATTCATATTGAGGATGGTTTTATAGCGGGGGTCAATCCCGGTTACAAAGTATAGGCCACGCTCCTGTATCCAGCCGTCAAAATCAGCCTGGCTGATTTTGTTGGGATAATTTAACACCGCATGTTGCGAGTCAATAAAAGTAACCTTTGCCTCTTCGTCAGTTACACGCTGGTTAACCACTCTGAAAGGATACGGACCAATCTGGCTCAATACCAACGGTTGGAATACATTGTACTGCACCACAAAGTTACCCCCGTTTTTAACGTACTCCATAAGCTTAGGTTGTTCTATAACCAGGCGTGGATTGGTGTTGTAAGCACGCACGCCGGTAACAATGGCGTCGTAAACCGACAAGTCGGTGTTCATGATATCGGTTTCAGTAAGCTGATGCACATCATAGCCTACCTGTGCTAATGACTCGGCCACCACATCGCCGGCACCGGCTATGTACCCAATTTTTTTGCCGGCAGTTTTAAGGTCGATATTGATGAGCTTGGATTCGGCCGGAGGAAATAATGTTATTGTTGGGATATGGTCATAAACAATCCGTTGAAATCCCATACTCCAATCTTTACCACCTGCAGTTACTACCGCCTGCAACACATTATTGCCTGGCTTGTTATCTACGGGCGCTATGGTAAATGATTCCGTCCACTCGGTGCCTTTGGGTGTATTTGTAAAATCAATTTTAGCCGGGGTTATCTTCCAACCGGCAATTGGCTTTAGGCTGATGCTGCCGGTTGCGTTGGTAAAACTTTGCAGCTTTATTTGAACGGCTTGTGGTTTTGTGCTGTTAAATACATAGTCTTTACTTACAATATTGGCTGTAACCGGTGGCGCTATGGCTATAGGCTGGTAGATCTCGCCTTTGGCTTGATCAACATATTTGTACATTAATTTACGTTCAAAATGCAATGTGCTACCCTCGATAATAAAATCAAAACCTACATAAGGCGGATTAGGATTCTCAGGGTTACCAACATCTTCCTGTTCGGCGATATTATAAACACCTAAAGGATGTGGCATCTCCAGCCAGTAAGGTTGCGTTATTTTATCTACAACCGCGGTACTATTAAAGGTTTGCACTACACCGGCCGGTATGGTTTTTCCATTGGCAAAATGCTGATCTGTGTGTTGGTCATCAATACTACGTACTTTAATTTGATCGCTATATCTACTCAATATCTGTGATGATACTTTTATCGGTTCATTTACAGCATATGCCGGCTGATCGGCATATGCCTCAAACCACAGTCCCGCGCAAGCGGCAATAACATCTTTTAACGCTTTAGCTTTTTGCTCGCGCCAATAAATATCACTAATCTTTTCAACCTTACTTAAAAGGGCTACTAATGCCGATACCGATTTCTCGGGACGCTCCAGATCAAAATCCTTTTTAATTCCGGCCAATTCGGTGGCTATAGCCTCACCTCCTTTTACCCTTCCCCACGTAGTATTAACCCCATCCATCAAATCATTCACCGGAGCATCACCTAAGATGGTCTTAAAGTATTCGAAAGAACTTCCACGTTGCTTAGCAGAGCCAAACCCTTGCGTCTTGTGGTTAGAGCGACTGTCGGCAGCTATTTCGCCGTAGCCTTTGCCCAATATGGGGTTGTAAACGCCTACATCTATTTTAAACTGGTTTGGCGCTGTAGTGTTGGTGCTGCCGAAGTTAAAGGTGTTCCACAGCACGCGCTTTACCTGCCAGGTTTGTACATATTTCAGTTGCTCTGGGAAACGCTTAGGGTCAGCAGCTGCCTTAAAAGCCTCACCGGCTATAATGGCTGATGAGGTATGGTGCCCGTGGCCGCCCTCGCCCGTTGTAGGGAAACGACATATGATCACATCAGGCCTGAACTTTCGGATAACCCAAACTGCATCGCCTAATACCTTTTCATGATCCCAGATTCGCAGGGTTTCCTCCGGACCTTTGGAGAAACCGAAATCGTTAGCGCGGCTAAAGAATTGCTCGGCACCGTCAACTTTACGCGCCGCTAACAGCTCCTGGGTGCGTATAAGGCCCAGGATCTCGCTTTGCTCATTGCCTATCAGGTTCTGGCCGCCATCGCCGCGGGTTAGGGCAAGGTAGCCGGCGCGGTAATGTTTCTCCTGCGCCAGGTAAGCCAGCAGGCGGGTATTTTCATCGTCGGGGTGCGCGGCCATGTATAACACGCTGCCCAGCACGTTTAATTTTTTAAAGCTTTGTTGTATGGTTGCCAGGTCGGCTGGTGGTGCGGTTTGGGCAAATGCGGCGCTGCAGATCAGCAAAAATATGGCAAGTAATTGGGGACGCTTCATAGCCAAATATATAAAAGAAAAACCAGTCTGTTAATGCGGAAAAAGTCATTGCTTTGTCCTTATTCATTTTCATATTGAGCGCTACCAAGTGCCCCGATAAGGATTTTATTTATTTACCCCAATATCTCCTTAATATCATCCGCAGATAACGACTTGATAAAACTTTCCTCGGTAGTAATTAATGCACGCGACATGCTGAGCTTGCGTTGCTGCAGCGCCAGGATCTTTTCTTCAACCGTATCTTTAGTGATGAATTTGTAGATGAACACGTTTTTGGTTTGGCCGATGCGATGGGTACGGTCAATGGCCTGTTGCTCTACAGCCGGGTTCCACCATGGGTCCAGGATGAACACGTAGTCGGCTTCGGTCAAATTTAGTCCCACCCCGCCTGCTTTTATAGAGATGAGGAACACGCGGGTACTTTTATCTTCCTGGAACTGCTTCACCACGTCGCCGCGGTTTTGGGTGGCACCGTCCAAATAAACATAAGGGATATGCTGCTCATCAAAATGGCGGCGGTAAATAGCCAGTTGCTTCACAAATTGCGAGAATATAAGCACCTTATGCCCGCCATCTAACACGGTATTCAACGTATGGGTAACGTTCTCGAATTTGCCCGAGTCGCCTTCATAATCCTGGTCGATCATGTATGGGTGGTTGGCTATCTGGCGCAGCTTGGTTAACCCCTGCAATACCTGGATCTGGGTTTTGGCGAAGGTGCCATCCTCCAGGCTTTTTAACAGTTCGTTACGATATTCTGATTTCACTTCTTCGTAAACCGATGCCTGTTCCTCGCTCATCTGGCAGTAGAAGAGGTTCTCGGTTTTTGGCGGCAGCTCGGTAGCTACCTGCTCCTTGGTGCGTCGCAGTACAAATGGTTTTATAAGGGCCTGCAATTTGCGGGCTTTCTCCTCATCCTTTTTCTTTTCTATGGGTGTTACAAACTCGTTCAAAAAATATTGCTGCGTGCCTAATAAGCCGGGATTGATGAACGACATCTGTGTCCACAGGTCGTTAACCGAATTTTCTACCGGTGTACCGCTCAATATCAGCTTAAATTTTGATTTTAACTGCTTAACAGAGTGGAACGATTTTGACGCCGGGTTCTTGATGTTCTGGCTCTCATCCAATATCACATAGTCAAAAAAGTAGGCCTTAAACATCTCTATATCTATCCGGCTGATGCCATAGGTAGTAATCACCACATCATAATTGGCAAACACTTCCGGCGATTTATAGCGGAACGTGCCGGTATGCACCATCAGCCTTAACTGCGGTGTAAACTTTTTGGCCTCATTGAGCCAGTTGTAGATCAGCGACGTTGGCATAATAACCAGCGAAGTGCTTTTACCACCTGTGGCCTCGGTATCTTCTTTGTGTTTTTGCAGCAAGGCAAGCGTTTGGATGGTTTTACCCAAACCCATATCATCGGCCAAACAGCCGCCAAAATGGAAATTCTTTAAAAAGTGGAACCAGTTATAGCCGGCCTGCTGATAGGGCCTTAAACTACCCGAAAAGTTGACAGGCATAGGCACCTCGGCCAGTTCATCAAAGTCCATCAGCTTTTGAAGCTTTCGGCTCATGGTTACTTCGGCCATTTCGCCGGCAAGGTCGTTAACCAGGCCTAAATGGTGGCGGCGCAGTTTAATCTTGTCGCCGCCTTCGCTAAAATGCAGCAGGTTGCCATATTGCGAGAACCATTGCTCGGGGATAACCGCAATCTCGCCGGACGGCAGGGTAAATTCTTTTTTATGGTTGAGGATGTGATTTTTTAGCTGGATAAAAGGGATGCGATACTTACCGAAATAAACAAAGGCGTTGATATCGAACCAATCGTTATCCTCGGTAACCTCAAGATCGATCTTGCTGTTGCCAAAAACATAGCGTTTCTGGCCCTCGGGCTGCTCAATTTCAAAACCCTGTTCTATTAACGCGTCGTGGTGGTGGTTCAGCCATTCAAATATAGAATGGGCCTGGTTGGTGTCATCTTCGTGATGCACAACCTCCAGGTTTTGGAACAATGACGAAACTGTTTTTAAGCCTAACTCCTCTAATTGAGTCAGCTTGTTCTTTTCCCAGGTAACCGAGCGTTTAATGCGGTGGAAGGTATAGTTATCGCCATCCACATCCATACGTACCGAAATATGCCTGCCATCCCCGTAAGGGAAAATATAACCAGCATATTTAAAATACAATTGCAGCTGCGATGTGCCGCCTTCAACATAAATAGGTTTCAATATGGGGATAGCCTCGTGCTTTTCAGTATCTATAGTAAAGCCTTCGGCATAAACATTATGCTTCTCTATCAACGGCGCTACAAACTTTTCGAAATACGACTTCTCTGACGACCTGGGTACCGCGATATAGCGTTTATTTAAAAACGGCAGCAGCTTTTTACCTTCAATCTCTTTATCAAAATGGTAAAGGGTGTCGTCCATCAGCATCCAGGCGGGGTGGTTGCAAATAATCTCGGCATTCTTGAACATAAACTCAATCCGCATCCCTTTGTATTTTAACGTAGGGAAATAGCGGATCTCCTCAGCATCGCGACGAAAGTGAAAGAGTACGGTAGTTACTTCATCAGCAATCTTCAATTTCTTCTCGGCAGGGTAACCTTCCTTGCTCATTTGGTAGATCTGCTTGTCGGCCAATAAAATCAACGCGTCGGCCATACGCTTTTCCATTTTTGGGCGGATGGTTTCAAACAGTGTATCATTAAAGATCTTGGCAAAAAACTCCGACGGTCGGATAGGCTTTTTATAGAATTTTTTTATGACGTTACCCTGCTCAATCTCTTCAAGCAGCTTGATCAGTTTGATATCAACGTCATCAACACAATGGCTAAACTCGGTGGCGGTATTGGAAAATAAGCGTTGGTGGGTAAGCGAAAATTCGCCATTAGGGTTAAGCTGGACCACGTGCGGCTCAATTACATAGCCCAGGTACTCATGCTTAGCAATAGCATAAATAATTTGGCAAGGTTTTGAACTGTCGACACGTAACATAAGTAGCTTTAAATAAAAAATTATTAAAAGCTACATCAACAAAAAATTCAAACGTACTTAGAATTTGCAGGAAGAAAAAATATTTGATGTTAAATAATTATTAACAGTGCGGATAAAGCTGAAAGGTTAAATCAGAAAGCTAAAAACTTTCTATGTGCTTTTAGCTTTAGTCTTTCGGCTTTGTGCTCAAATCTCTACTTCCCCCTCAAAAACCAATTTTGCCGGGCCCTCTAAAAATATATGGGTGAAAGTATTACCATCATAATTAAAGCGGATATTCAGATCGCCGCCTAAAACTTTTATAGGGGTTTCTATACTGCCTGTTTGGTTATTGTGTTTAGCCATGGCTAAAGCTACCGCCGTTACGCCTGTGCCGCAGGCATAGGTTTCGTCCTCAACGCCGCGCTCAAAAGTGCGCACAAAATAGCCGTTGGCTTTTGGCTCCACAAAGTTTACGTTAATGCCGTTGGCTTTGTAGGTATCGTTATTTCGGATGGCGTGGCCATCGGTATAAACGTTTTTATTGGCAAGATCGGTAGCCAGGGTTACGTAATGTGGCGATCCGGTGTTTAAAACATAAGCATCGGCATCTTTGGTAACGGTATCAACATCAATCATTTGCAGGCTCACCCAGTCGCCCGTTTCTGAAATTTTGGCATGGTGCGGACCGTCAACTGCCAAAAAATCTGTTTCGGTCTTAATAATCCCCAGGAATTTTGCAAAAGCCACAATACAGCGCCCGCCGTTGCCGCACATGCTGCTGGGCTGGCCGTCGGCATTATAATATACCATCTCAAAATCATACCCCTCTTTGTTTTGCAGGAACATGATCCCATCGCCGCCAATACCAAAACGGCGGTCGCACAAGCTGGCTATCAACTTTATATTGTGGTGATTTGCAGCATTTTCGCGGTTATCAACCAAAATAAAATCGTTGCCTGCGCCCTGATATTTATAGAAATGTAGCTTCACTGTATTTATTTAATGGTAACTTTATAACTCAAACAAACGGCCAATAACAACACAATGGGCTATTTACTTAAATTTAACATTTTTTAACAAAAAATCGTATAACTTATTGTTGCATATACCGTCTATATGGTATTAAATTTGAATTGCAAAAATAAGTATAACTAACAAGAATAAATAAGGATTATAAGATGAAAAGAATTGGTTTAACATTATTAACGGCTTTTGTGGGCGGCGCTATGGCGCTGGGTACCTACAAATTGGTTGAAAAGAAGTATGCTGATAATATGAGCATCGACGAGAAACAACAGGTTTACTTTGCAAACAACAAGTTGTCGTCGGCCATTACATCATCAGCGGGTGAGGTTGATTTTACGCAGGCAGCTGCAGCGGTAACGCCGGCTGTGGTTTACATCCGTACAACTTACACTAATACTGCGCAAAACTCACAGCAAGATCAGTTACAACAAATGTTTGGCGATATGTTTGGCCAGCGCCAGCCGCGTCAAAACACGCCGCAAATGGCTTCAGGCTCGGGGGTTATTATTTCGCCCGACGGTTACATTGTTACCAACAACCACGTGGTAGCTAAAGCCGACAAAATTGATATTACTTTAAATGATCATCGCCAGTTTAAAGCTAAAGTGATAGGTACCGACCCTAACACCGATTTGGCTTTAATTAAAATTGAAGGCACTAACCTGCCTATTGTAAAGTTGGGTAACTCTGACGATGCAAGGGTAGGCGAATGGGTACTGGCAGTTGGTAACCCTTTTAACCTGACATCAACCGTAACCGCGGGTATTGTTAGCGCCAAGGGCCGTGGTATTGGCATTATTGGTTCTGAAGATAACCAGGACGACGACGATGCCAACCCGTTTGGCCGTATGCGCAGGCAACAACCGGCTACTCCACGCTTAAATAAAGGTATTGAGTCGTTTATACAAACTGATGCTGCGATTAACCCTGGTAACAGCGGCGGTGCATTGGTTAACACCAAAGGCGAGTTGATAGGTATTAACTCGGCTATTGCCTCTCATACCGGTTCATACGAAGGTTATGGCTTTGCCATCCCTATTAACCTTGCTAAAAAGGTATTGAATGATATCCAGAAATTTGGCGCGGTTAAACGCGGTTATGTAGGTGTAAACTTCCAGGAGTTAAGCCCAGACGCTGCCGAGAACCTGCACATTAAAACCACAGTAGGTTTATATGTTAATGATATAGTTGACGGTAGCGGCGCAGAACAAGCGGGTATCAAAAAAGGTGATATCATCAGTAAAGTTGAAGGCCAACCAGTTTATGAGTCGTCTGACTTACAGGAGCGCGTGGGCCGTTTACAGCCGGGTGATAAAATTCACTTAACTGTATTGCGTGATGGTGCTGAGAAAAACTTTACCGTAACGCTAAAAGCAGATGCGCCAACAGTAACACGTACTGCAGTGGTAACCAAATCAGCTGCCGAATTGTACAATAAATTAGGTGCCAGCTTTGTACCACTTACCCCGCAACAAAAAGCCAAGTTTCATGTAAACAGCGGCGTGTTGGTAACGCAAGTACGCAGCGGCGGTATGTTTGAGAATTTTGAAGTTCCGGTAGGATCAGTTGTTACCAAAGTAAACCAACAGGCTGTAAACAGCATTGGCGATATTGACAAGGCAATAACCAACCTTAAAAATGGTACTGTTACCATAACCGGATATTACCCTGACGGTGGTAATTTTAATAACAGCTTTATGGTAGCTCAGTAATGATTAATAATAAATAATGAAGAAGCCCGGCCAAAAGCCGGGTTTTTTTGTGGCCTCAAACCAACCCCCTCTCCAAAGGGGAGGAGCTTTTTATTGCGCCTTAATTAACAGGTCTTGCATCGAAGCCCCTCCCCTTTGGAGAGGGATTTAGGGTGAGGCTTTTTTATATTACCTTTGCCCCCATGATCGATATTGTATTAACTAAGGGTAAAGAGAAAGCGGTACTGCATCGCCACCCGTGGGTATTTTCGGGGGCGATAGCGCATGTAAAGGGCAAACCTGCCAATGGCGATATTGTACGCCTGGTTAATGCAAAAGGCGATTTTATGGCTTATGGTTTTTATAACGATCAGAGTCGCGTGGCGGTAAGGTTATTAGAGTGGGACGAAGAGGTTATTGTTGATGAGGGTTGGTTCCGTAATAAAGTAGCAGTTGCCGTAGCTGCACGCAGTGAGTTATTGAGTACCGGCGACACCAATACATGTCGTTTAATATTCAGCGAGTCGGACTACCTACCTGGATTAATAGTTGATAAATATGCCAATCATTTGGCTGTGCAAGTGCTTACATCGGGTATCGAAAAAATGATGCCGGTGATAATTGACGAGCTGAAACGCTTGTTAAACCCTAAAAGCGTTTTTGACAAGAGCGATGCCGCATCGCGCCAGCACGAGGGACTGGAGACCGAGAACGTGGTTTTGTTTGGTGACAATCCGCCCGAGTCGGTAGAAGTAAAAGAGAACAATATCCTATACAATATCAATATCGCCGAAGGCCAGAAATCAGGCTTTTACTGTGACCAGCGCGATAACCGTAAAATTGTGGCCGCATACGCCAAAGGCAAATCCGTACTGGATTGCTTTAGCTATACCGGGGGGTTTACACTGAATGCCTTGTATAATGGCGCAACTACTGTTACCAGCGTAGATAGCTCGGCCCTGGCGATAGCAACACTAAAGGAAAACATCAAATTAAATACGCTGGATGCTAAAAAGCATACCGCTATACAATCAGATGTAAACAAGCAGCTACGGGTTTTTAAAGACGAGGGCGCTACGTTTGACATCATTGTGCTTGATCCGCCTAAATATGCCCCATCGCGCTCGGCTTTAGATAGAGCCTCGAGAGCGTATAAGGACCTAAACAGGCTGGCGATGCTGTTATTAAACAAAGGCGGCCTCCTGGCCACTTATTCGTGCTCTGGCGCAATGAATATGGAGACATTCAAGCAAGTACTGGCCTGGGCAGCTTTAGATGCCGGCAAACAAGTGCAGTTTATTTACCAGTTCTGCCAGCCCGAGGATCACCCGGTACGATCATCATTCGCTGAAGGGGAGTATTTGAAGGGCTTGTTGTGCAGGGTGTTTTAGGGGAGAGAGTCAAGAAGTAAGAATCAATAGTCAATAATAATAATAATAATAATAAAATAGCCATTGCTTAAAGCAATGGCTATTTTGTTGGCTGCCTTTGAAGTCTTAATTCTTGGCTTCCCTTTAATCAAACTTCACAGTGCTGTAAGTAGATTTTATAGTGATCACTTTATCGGCGTTGCCTTTACCCACGTGGCCCTTGTAATTTTTTGTCGAGGTGTAGCCACGTTCGTTATCCGGGGTTTTGCTGGTTACGTTAGTTGCGCTGTCATACAGGAAATCGCCATTATGTACCGTCACGTCAAAATCCGCGTTCGCATCATTTAGCGACCCTAACTTTATAGGGGCGTATGATGAGTTAATTGATAATGCTTTCAGATTTTTACCTACATCGCCAATTTCTAAACCACCGCCATAGCGTACTACAAATGTACCTGATGAGCTTAACCTGCCAATTTTTGCAGGGCTGTAACTAATATTGGCATTAAGGTTATCGGCCTGATCTAACTGAAGGCTGCCATAAGAAACTTTCAAATCACTGTTGGCAAGGCTTTCAATATTGGCGCTGCCATATCTAACTTCAATATTATTGTCGCTGTTAGTTAATGCTTTGGCAACAAGGCCGCCGTATGAATTGCTGATGTTTAATTTACCGCTCAGGTCGGGTAAACTAATACCACCATATTTATTGTTGATGGTTAAAGCGCTTTTGGCCGGCATGTAAACTACGTAGTTGATAATAACTTTACGCACTTTGGTTATTTTACCATTTTCTGAACTGGTACCCCACCACGAGTTTTGTTCGCGTTCGATAGCGGTTTCAAATGCCACAGTATTATTTTCTTTACTGGCGTTAATAGTAGTTTTATCAATTAGTTTTTGGGCATCAGCATCGTCAATGGCGTAAGCTTTAATATCAACATCAACCTTAACTTCGTTTTTTGCCCAGGTATTTATAGTTACTTTACCGAAGCTATTATCAATTTTTAAAGCATCATTGGCATCAACCGCATAGCTTTTAGTAAAAGTCTTTGTTTTCTCTTTTACCTCGCCGCTTGCCACTTGTTTAGCCAGGTTGGCGTCCGCATTGTCACCATTAAAACGGATGTTGGTAGCCATGGTTCTGCTAAAAGTACGCTTCATAGACGAATCCAGCCTAAAGCTCATGGTTTTGCGCATAGCAGCAACTCTTTCCTGGCTTGCTGCGGTAGCCTTTGTTCTTTCTTCGCGGCTTAAGTCAGACATTTCTTTGTTTAAAGCGCGCATTTTTTCCTGCAGTTTGCGCATTTTAGTACGGTAAGCAGTGTCCTGTGAACCGCCATAAGAAGAAAAAACCTGGTACCCGGGGCTAACCGTATACACTTGTGGCGCTACGCTATACGCCTGCGAACTATAAACACGTGTCTCGGTTGTTGCAGGAACCGGGGCGACAGGTGCTACGGGAGTAACAGGTGCAACCGGAGCAATGGGGGTTTGTGCACTGGCAGTATTACGGCCCACCAGGCTCATAACAGCCACCAGGGCGATACTATATATTTTTACTTTCATTTTTTTGGTTTTTAAATTCATTAAATTGTTCAATTACATTAAGTTGCTGATTAAGCACCTCTGTTTGCACCTGCAAGTTCCGGATCATTGCGCGCAGTACAGCTTCCTGGTTAGGGCTGGTAGCCAAATCTTTATTTAATTTTTTATAGGTCGAATCCATTTTTGCCAACTCGCCCGTAAACTCTTTGTATAGTTCGGGGTCGGTTTTGGCAATGCTTTTAAGCTCGGTGCGCTGGCTGGCAATTAATGATGTATAGCGTACTTGTTGTTTAGCGTACTCTGGGTTGATAGCAGCCAGGTTAACTGCAGTCGGTTTTTGTTTAGCCAGGTAAGTAATAAAGCAGGTACCCATAACTAAAGTTATCAATGCAGCCACCCTTAATACAAACCCTAACGAAAACGTTTTATCCTCGCGCTTTTCGTCCCTGAAATGTTGTGGCAACTCGGCCTCTATCTTGCTCCACAGGTCGGCCCTTGGTTCAAGTTCGTCAAAATGTTCTTTATTATTAATTATAAAATCCTCTAATCGCTTACTCATTGTACTATTCCTCTCCTTAATAAAATCTCGCTCAGCTTTCTTTTAGCTCTTAAAAATTGTGTTCTTGATGTATTTTCCGTTATTCCTAATATTTGTCCTATTTCTTCATGGTCGTAGCCCTCTATCAGGTATAATGATATTACCTGTTTATAGCCGTGGGGCAACTCCTCCATCGCCCTTTTTACCAGGGCCACCTTATATTGTACTTCTTCATCGTCATTCTCCTCTTCGTCAATTATATTATCTACATCATCGCCCAGCTCAACCAGCTCTATCTTGCGCTTGCGCAACAGGTTTATGGAGCGGCTTACTACTATCTGTTTCAACCATAAACCAAAAGTGGTTTCCTGCCTAAAATCATGTATGCGTTTAAACGCGTCTAAAAAAGCTTCCTGTAAAACGTCCTCGGCTTCGCCCACGTTCCCTACTATCCTAAAGGCCACGTTTAGCATGGCTTTAGCATACAGTTTGTACAACTCATAACAGGCCTTTTTACTGCCTTGCTTACATTCAACTACTAAGTTGTAATGCTTGTCTATGAATAAGGTGGTCTCCAAGTTTTCTTTACAGCTTTCGGGTTATATGACAACAGTAATTTTTAAACGTTGCACCAAAGTGAAATAATTATGAAAATAATATGAAGATAGTGATTAGAGGTTAGTTAATTAGAGATTGGTTTTTAAGATTGGTGGCTGAAGATTAAAGATTAGTTTGGCAAATAATCTGATGAAGTAGCATGCCTAATCTCTAACCACCAATCAACTAACCACTAAATATAGCGTTGCCTCCGGCCCGTGCTCTCCGCTTATACGTCACAAGGCCTTAGGCGCAGGCTGGTATCCGCTTTGATCACTAACGCGGGCTGTCGCTCAAAAACCCATCAATAGCCGCTACCGCGCTTTCGTACCTGTCCTGGCCGGTGCCGCTTATCAGCACATAGTTAGCGTTCAAGTCATTTAGCTCTTTGTACCATACCTCCATAAAATGTTCGCGCATGTGGGGGAAATCGCGCAGGGGGTCATCCTGCCAGGGCAGGTCTATATTTAAAAGCAGGTAAAGATCATAGGGATGCTTTGGCAACTCATCCAGTACTTCCTTTGGTGACTTGCCAAACATTTCATCGCTCCAGATCTTAACAGTAATAAAGGTGGTATCGCAGATCAGAATTTGATTGGCTTGCGGCAACAATTCATTTTCCAAAGCAATTTGCCCGTGGAACATATTGATCTCATCCTGCCAGGTAGGTGGCTCGGTTAGTTTCTCGCAATAGCCCCGGGCATACTCAGGCACCCAAACGGTGTGGTAATGCCCGGCCAGGTAAGCCGACATTGTTGATTTTCCGGTAGATTCAGGGCCGACGATGGCTATTTTCTTTATTTCGGGTTTACTCATTTTTATCAAATTCACCCCTGACCGTCTGACGCTTCGGGAGTAGGCATCTCACACACCCTGCTTCTTCCAATCCCTTTTCCAGTCAATATATCCAAAAACAGCGATAATAATCAATATTGCAAACATACCGGCTGTGATCTGTAAATCCTTTTTGAAATAGATCACGGTATATATGATATCGACGAAAATCCATATCAACCAATTTTCGACTATTTTACGGGTAAGAAAATATTGTGCTATAAAACTACAGCATGTACAAAAACTATCAATATATGGATATGCGGGTGGATTATAATGAAGAATACTGGCAAACCTTATCAATGTATAACCTAGAGTAGGTGTAGCTACCAAAACAATAATGACAGACCAAATTATTTGACTTTTGCAAATTTTAGTTATTGGCACTGTATTTTCTGTGACAGGGTGATGAGTCCAGTTATACCAACCATACATACTTGTTATACACAAATAAATATATTGAAACATATCTGCGTAGAAGCCGGTTTTCCCGTAGATATAAATATAAATTGCGGTGCTAATAATAGCTATCGGCCAGTTCCAGATAATGTTTTTGGCTGCCAGATAAACACACAATAAGCCGGTTATAACACCAATTACTTCAAGCAGCGATTGCTGCTGCCACCAGGTTTGCAGCGTGTGTAATATTGCCATTGTTCAAATATATGAGTTTGTACAGGGAAATAATTGGGTATACTATTTAAGTAAAATGATTTTTTTTCATTTAAGGCAAATAAAAGTAGGTTTTGTTAATTAAAAACTCCTAAATTTATGCTTAAGATTTAAACAAGTCTCGCGGCGATACTTTTTGTGTGAGGAAAGCGACAACCGGGGACACCTACTAAAATTTAATTGTTAATTTTTTTGCCAAAAAAAGCCGTTCTTTTCATAGGAGAACGGCTTTCTTTTTTAGTGCACATCTGTTGGCACCTTGGCATTCTTTTTAAATGGCTGCAGGTACAGCAATGGAATCGAGAATAGCATAACCAACCCCGAGATATAATAAGCATCGTCATAGGTCAATAATAACGATTGCCGGGTTACGGCGCCCTCAATGGCTGCATAAGCCATATGTAAAGCGTCAGAAGCAGATTTGCCTTTAGCAATAAACGCCTGCTCCATCATGTGTAACCGCTCTGTAAACGCGTTATTATAAGGATTGATATTGCCTAATAGGTTACTGCGGTGAAAACCAGTGCGGATATGTATGATGGTAGTTAACACGGCTATACCAAATGATCCGCCCAGTTGGCGCATCATGTTGTTTAAGCCGGTTCCCTGGCCAAGTTCGGCACCCTTTAAGTCGGCAATAGCTAAGGTAGTTAGCGGTACAAATAATAAAGCCATACCAACACCTCTTATCAATAAGGGTATTAACACATCTGCCTGGCCTGTAGCTAATGTAGACTTGCTGAGCATAAAAGTAAACACGAAGAACAAGAACATCCCCCCTGTCGCCATAAATTGCGCCGGGATACCTTTGTTAAGCATTTTGCCAATAAAAGGCATCATTACAATGGTACAAAGGCCGCCGGGGAATAAAAGCTCGCCCGTTTGTTGTGCCGAGAAACCCAAAAGATTCTGGCAAAACACCGGGAACACAAACACCGATCCATACAATCCAAACCCTAATATAAATGAGGTAAACATACCTACCGCGAAGCTACGGTGCCGCAATATGCCAAAGTTTACTATAGGGTACTCTATACTTAATTCGCGCCAGATAAACAGGATAACTCCTAATACAGCAGTTACAGTTAATACCAGGATATAGGTAGTAGCAAACCAATCTTCCGATTCGCCTTTTTCTAATATGGTTTGTAAGCTACCTACTGCAACAGCAAGTAAGCCAATGCCCCACCAATCAATAGGTTTGCCCTTTGCCTCCTTGGGTGTTTCATTAATAAAAGTGTAGGCACAAAACGCGGCCAATGCACCAACGGGAATATTTACATAAAATATCCAGCGCCAGTTGGCGTGGTCGGTAATATAACCACCAATGGTAGGGCCCACAGTAGGCCCTACTACTGCGCCCAAACCAAATAGTGCTGTCGCGGTACCTATTTGCTCGCGCGGCCAGGTTTCAACCAAAATGGCCTGCGATGTTGATATCAAACCACCACCGGCAATCCCCTGCAGTATCCGAAAGATAACCAGTTCGTCCATGCCGGTTGCATTACCGCATAAAAATGATGCTATGGTAAATACAATGATGGATGTGATAAAATATTGTTTACGGCCAAAGCGGCTGCCTAACCAGCCCGACATTGGCAATATAATTACGTTTGCAACGGCATAGCCGGTAACCACCCAGGCAACGTCCTCTAACGTGGCGCCCAGGTTACCTTGTATAACCGGTAAGGATACGTTTACTATCGTGGTATCTATCAGCTCCAGCAACGAGGCCACGATAACCGTGATGGTAATGATCCATTTTTTAAAGCCAGTTTCAGCCATTATAATTAGTCTTTAGTAATAACAGATACGTTCACGCTCATACCCGGGCGCAGTTTATCCAAAACATCTTTTGATGCGTTTAATTTTATTTTAACAGGGATACGTTGTACCACTTTTACATAGTTACCTGTAGCGTTGTCCGGAGGTAATAATGAGAATTTAGCGCCGGTAGCAGGCGCAAAGTTGTAAACCGTACCTTCAATTTTAAGGTCAGGATAAGCATCAGTTTCAATATTAACTTTTAAACCGTTTTTAATCTTCTCTAACTGTGTTTCTTTAAAGTTAGCGGTGATGAACAGGCTGTTATCGTTAACAATAGAGAACAAAGTTTGCCCAGCCTGTACCAACTGGCCCAACTGCACATTCTTTTTTGAAGCGATACCGCTTGCTGGTGCTTTAACATCAGTATAGCTTAATTGCAGTTTGGCGTAATCAACATCAACCTGTTTCTGACTAACGCCAGTATTGGTAACTTTCAACTGGTCGCGGGTTACATCAATTTGTTGCGCAGCAGCTCTGTATTGATCTTTTGCAGCGTCAAGGTTTGCTTGTGCAACTTGCAGATCAGATTTCGACTGGTCAAACTGTTGTTGGGTAATTGAGCCATCTTTAATCAGGTTAGCATAACGTTCATAATCTTTCTTAACCTTATCTAAACGTGCCTGTGCCGATACTACACCTGCTTTAGCCACCGCCGAGTTTGATGCAGTGGTGAAAATTTGCGACTGGCCTACATTAACGCCTGCACTTGCACCAACCTGTGCCGCTTGTGCCTGCTCTAATTTAACCTTGTAATCGCGTGGATCTATTTTTACCAATACCTGGTCTTTTGTAACGTGTATGTTTTCTTCAAAGTAAATGCTGTCAACATATCCGCCTACGCGTGCTACAACGGGGCTTATATCGCCATCAACCTGCGCATCATCCGTATCAACGTGTTTGCCATAGTATATATATTCTTTTACACCAAAAATTGCTCCGCCTAATAGTAAGATTCCTAAAACGATAGGAAGTACTCTGTTAGGTTTTTTTGCTGGTGTTTCTGTTTCTTGCTTTGCCATTTTGTGTCGTGTATTATTTGTTAAGTTTTCCGGTTGATTTTAATAATGTGTAATAAGCCAGTCCAGCATCGGCTTTAGCCAATTCTAAATTTATCTGGGCCTGGTATAATAATGTTTCTGCATCTGCCTTATCTGTTGCCGATGCGATGTTGCTTTTATATTTTGATGCCAGGATGTTGTTGTTCTCGCCTGCCTGCTCAATTGATGTTTGTAATAATTGAATTTTATCAAGCGCTGTTATATAAGCCTGGTAGTTTTGGTTAACCTCGTTTTTAATGTTATCTACAGTAATGCCTTTGTTAATGCTTACTTCATCGCGCTCTAAACGGGCCTGTGCCAATTTGTTTTTGTTGGTCCACAGTGTGCCAAAGTTCCAGGCTCCGGTTAGGCCTATAGTTACCGGGGTAATAAAGTTGCCGCTTCTTGGTAAAGGGTTAATGTTGGCATCAACATAATAAGCACCTAACGACGCCGATAGCGTAGGCTTGGTTTCGGCGCTGATGGTTTTGATATTTGTTTCGGCGTATTTGTTACGCAGATCAAGCTGGCGCAGTTCCTGGCGGTTGCCGATAGCCGAATCAACATAATTTGTTAAAGTGCCAATAGATCTTTTTGCCATAGGTATTTCGGCAATTGTTAAACGAGTGCTTTCCGGTAGTCCCAATAATATGTTCAAATCGTAATTAATGATCTTGCGGTTGCTCTCCAAATCAATACCGGTCAATTCAACGTTTGAGCGTTGCAGCTGGAAACGCAGCACATCATTTTTGGTAACCAATCCCTGTTCAAAAAAGCGTTGCGACTGGTGGATCTGCGCATCAATACTTGCCAGGTTTTGCGCCACTACTTTCTGGCTTTGCAATACTTTGTATAGATTATAATAAGCATTGATGACCTGGTAAGTTATCTGGTCCTTATCCTTATCGGCGTCTAAGCGCGAAATGTTGGTTAATATCTCGGTCGACTGTTTGGCATATTTATATCTGCCCCCTGCAAAAATAGTTTCGCTTAATGACGCAATGCCTAAAAAAGCATCGGCGCTTTTGGGTAAATGAATATCGCTGTTGCCAAAGGCCAGCGTATTATAAGGTATTTCTGCACGGTTATAAGCAAGGCTTACACTACCGGTAGGTAGCGCTTTGTCTTTAGCCTGATTGTATTGCGAGATTGCCTGATCAATACGCGATTGAGATAGTTTAAGGGTTTTGCTGTTATCAAGGCCAAGTTTAATGGCTTCTTCTAATTTCAGGTCCCTGTCCTGCGCCTGGGCTTTGTTGCCCACCAGCGACATAAGCAACCATGCCAGCACAACGGCTATCAATGGTAACTTGCAAAGGTGTAGTTTGTGAGATGTATTAAATTGTATATTCATGGGTAATTAGTTGTTGAGTAGGTATGCTTTCATTAAGTTATTCATGAAGCTCTTAATCTGCGGCTTCAACTTTGCTTCTATCATTTTCTCGTCCTGTATATCGTAGCGCAATAATGCAGATGCAATGAGGGGCGTGTTAAGGATATAATTTTTTGTGCCGTAAAGGGTAGCTATCACCATAGGGATATCTATATCCTTTTTAAATTCGCCGCGTACTATGCCTTCGTTTAGGATCTTATCAAGCTCGGTTACGTTTTTAAGTAGCATATCGCGCAATTTGTCAGAAAGATCATTGCTCCGGTTCATGCCCATTTCCTGATACAACAAGCGTTGAAAACAGTTGTTGTTTACAATCTTTTCGCCGTATATTTCAATGTATTTTTCCATTTTTTCCCATGCACTTATGGTTTCATCATTACCCAGGTTCTGTAAAATGTTTTGAAAGGATGAGATCTTACGCTGGAAAATTGCCAGGAACAAACCTTCTTTCGAACCGAAATAATAGTTTAACATAGCCATATTAACACCGGCCTCACCCGATATCAACCGGGTTGATGCGCCGTCAAAACCTTTTTCTGAAAATACGCGCTCGGCTACGTCCAGTATATGGTCTTTTTTATCTATTTTATCTTTGTCCATAATCTTATAACAGCACAAAGTTAATCAAACGATTGATTAATGCAATATTATTTTTATGTTAATTTCATAAGTAACTGACTATCAATCATAAAAATTAATCAATCGATTAACTAACTATAGCAAACACAGTATTTTGGACGATTTGTTTTAATAACGATTGAGCATCGATAATTTGGACAAACGCGAGGTTACAGGATACCGGCCCTTATAGCTACCTGTTGTGAGCCAGCTGCACAAATAAAAACCCCCACCCCACTTTGTTGTTACCTTTACATATGAAAGTATTATTGGCAGGTGCAAATGGTTATATAGGTACGCGGCTTATCCCGGTTTTGCTGGAGCAGAATCATAACCTGGTTTGCCTGGTGCGCGATAAGCGCCGCTTTCATGAACAAAGCGATTTTAGCGATAGGGTGGCCCTGATAAAAGGCGATCTGCTAAAAGAAGCCACTGTCGAATCTTTTCCAAAAGATATTGATGTGGCTTATTACCTGGTACATTCCATGTCGCAGGACAAGAACTTTGCAGATCTGGAAGCCCAATCGGCCCAAAACTTTGTGAAGTTGCTGGATAAGACACATTGTAAACAGGTGATATTTTTAAGCGGGATAACTAATGATGATAACCTGTCTGAACACCTGCTGTCGCGCCGGCATGTAGAGGATGTGTTGCGCGAGGCTAAGGCCAGGCTAACTGTTTTACGGGCTGCTATCATCATTGGCTCTGGCAGCTCATCGTTCGAAATCATCAGGGATTTAACTGAGAAGTTACCCATCATGACTGTTCCGCGCTGGGTACATACAAAATGTCAGCCTATTGCTATCCGCGATGTGTTGGGATATTTAGATGGCGTAATGCTTAACGAAAAAGCTTTCGATAAAACCTTTGACATTGGCGGACCCGACATCCTGAGTTTTAAGGATATGATGCTTAACTATGCCAAAGTGCGTCATTTAAAAAGGCGCATTATTACCATTCCGTTCCTGTCGCCCAAAATCTCGTCGTACTGGCTGTACTTTGTAACGTCAGTTAGCTATTCGCTGGCGCAAAGCCTGGTTGACAGCATGAAAAACGAAACCATCATGAAAAATCATGATATCGACAAAGTAATAAAACGCGAATGCCTAACCTATCGCGAAGCTTTGGCCCTGGCATTTAAAAAGATAGAACAGAACTCGATAGTTTCAAGCTGGCGCGATGCGTTGAATAACGGCTACCTCACTTCCGACTTTATGGATCAGATAAAAGTACCGCAAAACGGAACGCTTGAATATAAAGTTAATACCCCCTTCGACCGCGACCCGATAGCTGTTTTAAATAATATTATGGCTATAGGCGGTAAACGCGGCTGGTATTATTGGGACTGGATCTGGGGTTTGCGCGGTTTTTTTGATCGTGTTGTTGGCGGTGTCGGGTTGCGCCGCGGGCGCACCAGCGATGTAACAGTATCGCCCGGCGACGTAATAGATTTTTGGCGGGTGTTATTGGTTGATAAGGTAGCCAAACGTTTATTATTATATGCCGAAATGAAACTACCTGGTGAGGCCTGGCTGGAGTTTAAAATAATTGAGCGCAATGGGAAGAAAAGCCTGAGCCAAATAGCTACTTTCAGGCCCAGCGGTTTGTGGGGGCGTGTATATTGGTATTTAATGTTTCCGTTTCATTTGTTTATATTTAAAGGGATGGCACAACAAATTGTAAATTTTGAAATACTACCTGCTAAAAAATGAGCAAACATATTTTAATAACCGGCGGTACGGGGTTGATCGGCACCAAGCTTACCAAACTATTATTAGATAAAGGATATTCGGTTAGTCACTTAAGCCGCAAACTTGCTGATGTTGATACCGGCGTACATACTTATTTATGGGATGTAAATAAAGGCGAAATTGATGAGCACGCTGTTGATGGCGTGGATATAATTGTACACCTGGCAGGTGCAAACGTGGCTGACGGCCGCTGGACAAACGATCGCAAAAAAGAGATCATACGCAGCCGAACCAAATCAATCGAGTTGATTTATAAACTAATGCGCGATAAAAAATCGCATACCGTTAATACCGTTATATCAGCATCAGGCGTTGGTTATTATGGCGACCGGGCCGACGAGCTGCTTACCGAAGATAGCGCTCCCGGCACCGATTTCCTGGCCAATGTTTGCCTGCAATGGGAGCATGCCGCTGATACCGGCGAGTCGTTAGGGTTGCGGATAGTGAAGTTTCGTACCGGAGTTGTTTTGGATGCAAATGGTGGTGCGCTCGCTGCATTGGCTAAACCTGTAAAGTTTGGATTTGGTTCGGCATTGGGTAGCGGCAAGCAATGGATGTCGTGGATCCATGAGGAGGATGTTATCGGCATGTACCTGTTTGCCATAGAAAATGAAAGCTTAAGCGGCGACTATAACATGGTGGCCCCTAACCCTGCTACCAATAAACAGCTAACCCAGGCAGTAGCCAAACAGTTGCACCGGCCGTTATGGTTGCCTAAAGTACCGGCATTTGCGTTACAACTTGCCCTGGGCGAAATGAGCGCGATAGTATTAGCCAGCCAGAAAGCATCTGCACAAAAAATTGAAGATGCCGGGTTCAAGTTTAAATATCCTACTTTAACCTGGGCATTGAAAGAGATTTATAAGTAGCCATTGGATACAAAAACAACCATCTTCTGGTTTAGGCGCGATTTGCGATTGGATGATAACGCAGGTTTATATCATGCCTTAAAAAGTGGCAACCCCGTGCTATGCCTGTTTATTTTTGACCATGAGATATTAAGTAAGCTGGATAATAAGGCCGATACCCGCGTAACCTTTATTTACGATACTATTAACGGGCTACAACAAGAACTGGAGGGACACGGCAGTAGTTTGCTGGTAGTATATGATAAGGTAGAAACCGCCTGGTACAACGTTTTAAAAGCATATGATGTTGCGGCGGTGTACACCAATCATGATTATGAGCCTTACGCTAAAACCCGCGACGAGCAAGTAAAAACGTTGCTGGGAAAACAAGGCATCGAACTAAAAACTTACAAGGACCAGGTAATTTTTGAGCGGGATGAAGTAACTAAGGATGACGGCAAACCCTATACTGTTTTTACTCCGTACGGCCGCAAATGGAAACAAAAGCTGAATGATTTTTATTTAAGCGCGTACCCTTCCAAAAAACATTTAAAACACCTGCTCAAGATAAAACACCTACCTACACCCACACTAAAAAGCCTGGGGTTTGAGCCAGGCAAGCAGGAGTTTCCGGGAAAAAACTATAAAACTGTTATTGATGATTATGCTGAAAAGCGCGATTATCCGGCCATAAAGGGCACCTCGCATATTGGCATACATTTACGATTTGGTACGGTAAGTATCCGTACACTGGCAACCGACGCTAACAATGCTCAGGAAAAAACCTGGCTAAATGAGTTGATATGGCGCGAATTTTATATGATGATACTCCATCATTTCCCGCGTACCAGGGACCACGCTTTCCGGCCCGAATACGACCGCATACAATGGGTTAATAACGAAGTGCATTTTGAAGCCTGGTGCAAAGGACAAACGGGTTACCCACTGGTTGATGCCGGGATGCGCGAATTGAATGAAACCGGATTTATGCATAACCGCATCCGCATGTTAACCGCCAGCTTTTTAACCAAGGACCTGTTGATAGACTGGCGATGGGGCGAACGCTATTTTGCAGAAAAATTATTGGACTATGATATGGCCAGCAATGTTGGCGGCTGGCAATGGGCCGCCGGATCAGGCACAGATGCGGCACCATACTTTAGGATCTTTAGCCCAGACGCACAAACCAAAAGGTTCGACCCTGAATTGAAATACATAAAAAAATGGGTTCCGGAGTATGCTGATTTCAGCAAATATCCTAAACCCATCGTTGATCACACTTTTGCGCGCGACCGTTGTTTAAAAGCTTTTAAAGCCGCTTTAAGCAAATAACTTATGGCGTTATACTACGAACCTGCACATCAAATCTAAAGCAGCTATTTGGCGGTACCGAGCCGGAGCCTGTTTTGCCGTAAGCTAATGATGATGGCATTACTATCCTGAGCAATGCACCTGCAGTGGCATATTTTTTCAGGGCTATTTGTACACCCTGAATCAGGTCTGGAACATCAAAGGGTTGAAGATTCGATGGATTATTATATTGGTCAACAACTGTTCCGTTAAATATCGTTGCGGTGTAAGTCATTTGTATTGTGCTGTTTTCGGTTATTGGTACCGTACCTGTACCCGGTACATCTATCTGGTACCAAAAACCGGCAGGGTCATACTGCATCACCGAAGTTAAATTATTATTAGCCAGGTACCTTTTAATACTTGCAACATCATAAGTAGCCTGGTTATCAGTAGCCTGGTTATTAATAACATGAATATAATAGTCAAGGCATTGGTTACCTGCTATCCTACCAGAAGTAAGCTCGCTGCTACCTGAACCCGCACCGCCGGTGCCGTAGGCAAGGCGCGAAGGCACAATAAGGCGCATGGCCCCACCGTGATACTTTAATATATTATGAATAGCCGATTGCACACCCGAAACACCTATCCCTATCGGACGAACTATAGATGTTATATGGCCTGCAAATTCCTGGAAATGGTTGCTTATTGTATCAACAGAGATGTATTTACCATCAACACTACGCACGCTAAAAACTACCGAAATATTATCAGAGTATTCTATAGCAGGGCCTGTGCCTAGGTTAATTATATTGTAGTACATGCCGCTGGTGTCGCGCGTCAACCCAGTTATACCGTTAGTACTTATATAGGATTTAATTTGATCTTCATCATACTCCTTAATGGTTGGCCCGTAATTATCTTTTCGGCAGGACACTAAGGCTATAGTAGCAAATAATAAAAAAGTAAAAGTGGTTTGTTTCATTTGTGTTATTGTTTCCCGGCCCGGCAGCTAACCAGCTTGGGGGCCATATTGCCTTACAGCAATTATTTAATTTATATGGTAAAACCCTTAATTATATAAGGGCTAATATTTTGTTAATTGGTAATATCGTACAACTGGATATTAAAATCAAGTATCGCGTTTGCCGGCAACCCATTTTTTAAACCAAACTCTACCCCAACCAAAGGTTGCGGGTTTGGCCCGTATGCATAACGTGATGGTATTAACAATCTTACTATCCCGCCCTTTTTTATTTTGGGGATACCCAATTGCCACCCCAATATTATTTCTGACAATGTAAACGAAGGATGAAATTCGTTGGTTTGCCTGAACAGCTGTCCGGTTGTTAATAACCTCCCGGTATCGGCTATAGTAACCCTGGTTGACCTGGTGAACAAAGCGTTACCACTACCCGGCTGTATAACGATATAATAAACACCCGATGTGTCAATTTTAGTTGCATTTAACGTAGGGTTTGCTTTTAAATAATCAGCAATGATCTTATCATCTATGGCTTTTTGCGCTTCATATACTGCTTTACCTGTACTTGTTGATTTACCGCAAGCCATAATAAAACAAGCACCTAAAAACAATATGATTAACGCCGCCCTGTTCATTTACATTTTCAAAAGGCAAATTTATTCTTTTATCTGTCAAAAACAGCAGCTTAACATATTTTAACATTTAAAATATCACATGCTTTGACAATTGCGGCGGTATTAGTTATTTATCAGGCGATTCGGGCTTATAATTTAAGGTGAGCTGGTTGATCTTTTTCAGCATATCGGTTAGATACAATTTATCGGCCTCGTTGATGTGGGCGTTAAGATAATTGTTAAATTGCTTTACAACGGCGCGGGCCTGCTGCCTTTTTTCTTTACCCAACGGCGTAAGGTATATTTTTACAGATCGTTTATCGCCCTGGTTTGATTCGCGGTAGATCAGCCCGGTTTGCTCTAACTGGTTCAGCATCCGCGAAAGGCTTGTTGATTTTAACCCTAACAAAGCGGCCGCCTGCGATACTGTTGTACCCTCCTCATCATCAATATTAATGAGTAGATAACCTATAGATTGCGTTATGCCAAAATCAGTAACCAGGGCGTTGTACCGGTTTGCAACGGTTTGCCAAACTATCTTCAAAAAATAATCTATAGTTTCCTGGTGTTTTATGTTGGCCGGCATATATTTAAACTAAGCGTTATATAGCGCAATTGTACGTAATTTTTATGAAACTGTATTACCAGCCTATAGCTGTATCGTCGCCACGCGGGTCGGCGCCCCCTTGGTAACCGTCTTTTGTTTTTAAAATAGCATCCACCCTGCCTATGTTGCCGCCCGCAACTATTTTATAACCTTTTTGGTCTAATTTATTAATGGTAGCTGCATCAAGTGCCCCTCTTTCAATATCTACCTTATCAGGCATCCATTGGCTGTGGAAACGTTTGGCAGTAACGGCGTCCTGCATGCTCATATTAAACTCAATCACATTTAATATAGTTTGATATACAGATGTCATGATGGTCGATCCACCGGGCGTGCCTACCACCATAAACAGTTTCCCATCTTTAGTAATAATTGTCGGCGTCATGCAGGATAACATGCGTTTATTGGGTTGTATAGCATTGGCTTTTCCGCCCAATAACCCATACATATTCGGCACACCTGGTTTAGAGCTAAAATCATCCATCTCATTGTTCAATAAAAACCCGGCCCCGCCTACAAATATCTTAGATCCAAACGTTCCGTTTAACGTGGTAGTAATGGCCACCGCATTGCCTTCTTTATCAACTATAGAATAATGTGTTGTCTGGTCGCTTTCATAACCTGCAAAGCTGCCCGGCTGTATGCTGCTGCTTGGCGTGGCTGCATCCCAGCTAAAACTATTCATGCGTGCTTTGATATAAGCCGGTCTTAATAAGCTATCAACCGGTACCTCGTAAAAATCAGGATCGCCCAGGTATTTTGACCTATCAGCATATACCCTGCGCTCGGCCTCAACCATCACGCTAACGGTAGAATCGGTGTTATGTCCAAAACGATGCAATGGATATGGCTCAACAGATTTTAACAGCTGCACCAGCGCTATCCCTCCGCTTGATGGTGGCGGCATGGTAAAAATGGCATATTGTTTATACGTGCTTTTTATTGCCTTGCGCCACACGGCATGATAGTTGGCCAAATCAGTCTTTGAGATAAGCCCGTTGCCTGTTTTCATTTCGGCTACAATAGCATCGGCTGTTTTACCTGCATAAAAGCCCGCGCGGCCATTATCGCGGATCAATTGCAATGTTTTAGCCAGATCAGTTTGGATTAAAACATCCCCCTCTTTCCATGGTTCGGCTTTTACCAGGTAACCCTTACCCGGGTTCATTTTAATAAAAGTATCGTGTACGCGGTTTATATCAGCGGCCAGGCGGGCGGTCATTTTAAAACCGTTTTTTGCCAGGTTTATGGCAGGTTGTACCAGTTGTGGCCATTTTAATTTACCATATTTTTTATGCGCCTCCACCATCCCGTCAACAGAGCCGGGTACACCCGATGCCTGGTGAGTGGCCAAACTCATATCGGGTATTACATCACCGGCTGTATCAAGGTACATATTGGTGGTTGCAAGTGCGGGGGCCTTCTCCCTAAAATCAAGCGTATTTGCCTCGCCTTTTGCAGACCGGAACACCATAAATCCCCCACCCCCTAAATTACCTGCCTGCGGATGTACTACAGCTAAAGCAAATTGTACAGCCACGGCAGCGTCAACCGCATTACCGCCTTTTTTTAGGATCTCAACGCCAACGTTAGCAGCATCAGGATAGGCGCAAACCACCATGCCATTTTGATATTTATTTTGATCGCTTTGCGCATTTACATAATTGACGATCAACAAACAAGCACCCAGGAAATACCACTTTCTATACATCGTAATCGTATTTTATTTAGCACCTAAGCTAAATAATAATAGCTAAAGTCGTGTTAAACCTTGTTAGTTTTTACGGGTCTTTACCATAAAATTTAAAAACCCACGTTATAGCATCATGAAAAACACTACTTATAAATTACTTATTGCAGCTGCATTTTTGTTCGTTGGCTTACAATCGAACGCACAGGATTACAAGATGGCTGCCGGTTTAAAATTTGGCGGATATGAAAATGGTATATCAGGCAAATACTTTATGCATAACAAAACTGCTATTGAAGGCTTGCTGGGTTTTAGAAATGGCGGGCTGGTAGTTACCGGGTTATACGAGATCCACCAGGAGGCCTTTGGTGTACCGGCATTAAAATTTTATTATGGCTTTGGCGGGCACATAGGCTCGGTTGGGCAAGGCACTTACCGCACGTTTAATGGTAACGACCGGATCTACACCAAACCACAGTTATTAATAGGTGGCGATGCTGTAATAGGCCTTGAATACATTATTCCCGAATCGCCCATAGCGGTTAGCCTGGACCTTAACCCACGGGTTGAACTGGCCACCGGCCCATATTTTGACCTGGCACCGGGATTAGGTATAAAGTATATTTTTAAATAACTATTATCAATCACCGCAATGCCGGTAAACAAAAAAAGGTGTTGAGCAAAACTCAACACCTTTTTTATATTCAATAATCCAATTCCGAAGTCGCAAATCCGACTTCCGAAATTTTAAATTACTCTGCTACTACTGAAAAAGGTACTTGTACCTTAACTTCTTTATGCAGGTTTACAATTGCGGTGTAATCACCAACAAATTTTGGTTCCTGGTCAAAAGTAATACGACGACGGTCAACGTCAAAACCTTCTTTTTTCAATGCATCAGCAACTTGTATAGTGTTGATAGCACCAAAGATTTTTCCGGTTTCGCCGGCTTTAGCACCGATGGTCAATTTCACACCTTCTAAACGGGCAGCAATTGCATCAGCATCCTTGCGTATTTTTTCTTGTTTAAATGCAGCTTGTTTTAGGTTTTCGGCTAAAACTTTGCGTGCAGATACAGTAGCTAATATGGCGTATCCTTTAGGGAATAAAAAATTACGGCCATATCCTGGTTTAACGGTTACTACATCGTCTTTATCACCCAGGTTTTTTATGTCTTGTTTTAAAATAACTTCCATTGTCTTTTACCTCCTGATTATTTTAATGAGTCTGTAACATAAGGTAATAAACCAATGTGGCGCGCACGTTTAACGGCTTGGGCCACTTTACGCTGAAACTTTAATGAAGTACCGGTTAAACGGCGAGGTAATACTTTACCCTGATCATTAATAAACTTCAATAAAAAGTTAGCGTCTTTGTAATCGATATACTTAATACCATTCTTTTTAAAACGGCAGTATTTTTTACGGTTGTCCTCTACTTTAGGGGCGGTTACGTATTTAATTTGGTCGTTTGCCATTAGTTTGCTTCCTCCACTTTAGCTGCAGGTTTCTTGTTAAAAGCACCACTGCGTTTTTTCTCATTGTAAGTAATAGCATGTTTATCTAAAGCTATAGTCAGGAAACGCAAAACACGCTCATCGCGTCTTAACTCGACTTCCAATTTGTTAATTAAATCACCTGGAGCCTTAAATTCAGTTAAGTGATAGTACCCGGTCACTTTCTTTTGGATTGGGTACGCTAATTTTCTCAAACCCCAATTATCCTCCTGGACAATTTCGGCTCCGCCATCAGTAAGAGTTTTGCTGTATTTGGCTATTGCCTCTTTAGCTGTCTCTTCTGATAACAACGGGGTTAGAACGATCACGATTTCGTACTGTTGCATTATTATACTTTGATTTTTAATTAATTAACCCGACAATTCGGGGCTGCAAATGTAGGAAGATATTTTGATTTATACAATACAAACCACAAGTAATATGCATAGTTAGTTTTATACCTGCGTTATAGCTGATATTATAATCAACTTTTGTTCATAAAAATAAAACACAAATTTAACGTGGGGGATAAAACATAAGGTTAAGTTTGATTGTCTTTTAATTAGCAAAACATTACTGCCATGGAGTTTGAATATCTTGAAAGCCAATCAACAAATCATACCGTATTTATGTATGATACTATTTATTTTCAACAACCCGGTGAAAACGATTTTACCGAGGGCGACTGGGAAGATGAAGAGGATGAAGATTTTGACGACCAGGCTGATGACCTGGACGATCAGCACGCTATACAGGCAAGTGATGATACTGACGAACCTGATGCAGAGGGTGAATATGATATCACCAACCCCGACCCGGATGATGATCATTTGCCGGAAGAAGAGTTACAATAGATCATCACCCCTCTCAATTTATCAACAATCCATTTTGACACTTTCAGGTAAAGCAATTTCTTGCTAACTTAGTAGCTGTGGATAATTTTATTGTTTCGGCACGCAAATACCGCCCGGCTACTTTCGAAACCGTTGTCGGTCAGCAACATATAACCAACACGCTTAAAAACGCTATCAGGAATAACCAGCTGGCACAGGCGTTTTTGTTCTGTGGCCCGCGTGGTGTGGGTAAAACTACCTGTGCGCGCATCCTTGCGAAAACCATTAATTGCGAAAATTTACAGCCCAACGGCGAGGCTTGCGGTACTTGCAGCACCTGCCTGTCCTTCCAAAACGGTAACTCATTTAACGTGCATGAGTTGGATGCAGCATCAAACAATTCGGTTGATGATATCCGCAGCCTGATAGAACAGGTGCGCATACCGCCACAAGGCGCGCGTTATAAGGTTTATATTATTGATGAGGTGCACATGCTATCGCAGGCGGCGTTTAACGCTTTCCTGAAAACGCTGGAAGAACCGCCTCATTACGCTATATTTATATTGGCCACTACCGAGAAGCATAAAATACTACCTACAATACTGTCGCGTTGCCAGATCTTTGATTTTAACCGCATTGGTATTGATGATATGGCTAACCACCTGGCATCTATAGCCAAAAAAGAGGACATTAAGTATGAGGTTGACGGCCTGCATATCATCGCCCAAAAGGCTGACGGTGGTTTGCGGGATGCTTTGTCAATGTTTGACCAGATCGTAAGCTTTTCGGACGCTAATGTTACCTATCGCTCGGTTATTGATAACCTGAATATTCTTGATTACGATTACTACTTTAATATAACCGATAGCTTGCTTACAGAAAGTACGGCTAAAACGCTATTATATTTTGATGAGATTTTAACCAAAGGCTTTGATGGCGCTCATTTTATATCGGGCCTGTCAGAACACTTCCGTAACCTGTTGGTAACCAAGGACGCATCGACCTTAAAGCTGTTGGAAGTAAGCGAGGGCATAAAAGCTAAATATTTACAGCAATCCCAGGCGGCCAGCGTGTCGTTCCTGTTGTCGGCCATGAATATTGCCAACCAATGCGATCTAAATTATAAACTGAGCAAGAACCAACGCTTACAGGTTGAATTGGCCTTGCTTAAAATGTGCCACCTGCTCTCGGTATTTAGCTTGGCTACCACGCCGCTAACTGCAATGCCCGATAACGAGCAGCTAAAAAAAAAACCTGATACCTCAGCAATAGATACCCTACTACCTGTTATTAACAACGGGGTGGCCATGGTTGCTGATACGCCCGCACCCTATATACCGTCACCAAGAACCATTGAGCCCGTTAAGGCAACAACAGAAATTGTACAAGAGCCGATAACAGAAAAACCGAAACCATCTTTTATACCAAACGCGGGCACCGCATCCATAAAAATACCATCGTTAAAAGACATTGGTAATACACCGGAAACCATAACCGAGGAAGAAGATCCTTATTTAAAAGGCGATGCAAAAGAACCAGTTACTTTTGATGATTTTTTAAGAGAATGGAACACGTACGCCTCTAAAATAAAGGCCGAGGGGAAAATGAACCTGCTACCCGTTTTTATAACAGAAGTGCCTATCATGCTACAGCCTTATGTGTTTGAGATAATTGTTGCCAATAAAGTACAGGAAGATCTTTTCAGGGATGAGAAGCCTTATTTTCTAAACTATATGCGCAGCACACTTAAAAACTTTGATTTGGAAGTTAATGCACGTATTGATAAACAGGTTGCTGTAAAACGTCCTTATACCAGCCAGGAAAAATACCAGCATATGGCCGCAAAGAACCCTCACTTAGCCGAGCTTAGAAAACGCTTTAACCTTGACTTTGATTAACGATCGGAAAAATTGTATCTTAGAATTAAAACTTTATCAACTTTGCACTTAGTGACGTGTTATAACAAACCTTTCCTAATATTTACTACGTTGTGTATGATAGCAATTTCATGCAAACTTGACGACCCTTTAATACCTGTGCCAAATCCAAATTTCAATTCAGGGGGCACCGTTTTGGGTATTAACGTTTTTAATAAAACAGTTAACAATAGTTACCTTTCCAATCTCTGGACGGTTAGTTCAACTGTAAAACAATACTATGACACTAGTGATGTCGTTATTTCAGGAACGAGCGTGCCTAACAGGTTCACGTCTATATCACTAAATGATAATACTAAAACATTTGTTTTTACTAATGGCACATTTCTCTACGCCGATCAAAAACCTTCCGGACTTTATAGATTGTATACCACGGATAATGTTTTATTCATACAATTAGGCACTAACGTTTTCTTCGATAGTGCCAATAGTACTACTCGTATCACAAATTTAACTGCCCGTGCAATGACATGGCTAGCCATCGACACAAATACGGTCGTAGTTAACGGAAAACCGGCTCATGAAGCTTATCAGGTAATTTTTGCCAGGTAGCCTATTTATCTATTATTTAGGTGTATCATTTTTTGGATAGCCTTCTTCGTCCAGGTCGTCCCGGTCATCTTCGGGCGTGTGGGCCAGCATCTCATCAATAGGATCGGTAATTACACTTTCGCCATTATCGATATGCATTCCCAACTGGTCAACATCTGTTTCTAATGATTCATTTGGTATGTATTCGTCAACTACATCATAAGGGTTAGCCTCATCATAAGTCGAGTTCATATCGGCACCGTTTTTTTGCGAGGTATTATAAGGATCCGGGTGGTCATAATCCGGGTCGTCGCTTTTTACATCCAGCTCATAGCTGTTATCATCAGCGTTAAAACGTAATTGCCCTTTGTCAATTGTTTCGCCAAGTTCGTCCTTAAGGGTTTTATCCCTGTCGTCGTTTTCGTTGTTAAAAGGATTATTGTTCATGGGTTTATTATTTAGTATAAAAATACAGTAAAAACCCTGCCAAAAAATGATTTAACCCACTAAATAAAATGATTAATCAGAGGTGATCTGTTTTCTGTACGTAGCAACCCCGCCAATGGCAAATTTTATACCGATGGAGAATTGCGAAAACGAGTCTTTTCCCGTGCCGGCTGTAAATCCGTCAAGGCCGTCGCCCATTATAAAATTATATTGGTAACCGGCATCTATTTTAAACCCGGGCTGGTTATACTTATTAAAGAATTTTATCTCATAACCTATCCTGGCCGGAATAACGATCTCATTGCTGTTATTTTCGCCATCCGTGTAAAATCCGGGGGTTTTAATGGATGCCCTGTTAATGGTGGTCATATGATTTACAACGAAGCCAATACCTGATGAAATGTAAAGATTTTTAAAGGCATTAGCCATTTTACTTTGCGAATAGTCTATTATTTCGCCCATTTGTAACTGCGCCCTGAACATTACCGCGGCGAAGTTATTATTAAATTGCCTGCCACTTGCTGTAGTTAATGAGTCGCCCCCCTGTAGTGTTCCTGTATGATACTCAATAATGTAGTTAACAAACGGGGTTGCATTATAATTAAAATTAAAATGCCCCGACCGTGTGCTGATGATAGTTTCCGCATCGGTATATGCACTATTAAAATCAAGACCCAGGCCCAGGTCATATTGTGCAAAGTCATTACTCTGTGCCTTAACCGTTCCTATTGTTAAGCAAAGAACAAACAGTAAAATACTTTTTTTTATAAAAAGGTTCATATGTTATTTACGGGCAAGTTTATAAGTTAGTTTATTAACAGTTACCCCTCTTATTGGTTAAAATTTAAAGGATTGATCCTGAAAACTATATCAGCTTCGAATTTATTTAAAATTAACCACTATTTTACAATTCCATTTAATTATTGATAGACACTATTTTATATCTTTGGTGCCATTATAAAAAATAAGATAACCTGGTATGTCAAAAATTAAAGTAAATAATCCCGTAGTTGAGCTGGATGGCGACGAAATGACCCGCATCATCTGGAAATTTATAAAAGATAAACTGATAGTTCCGTACCTGGACCTGGATATTAAATATTATGATCTTGGTTTAGAGTATCGCGACGAAACTAACGACCAGGTTACTATTGATGCTGCAAACGCTATTAAACAATACGGCGTTGGTATTAAATGCGCTACCATTACACCTGATGAGCAGCGTGTGGAAGAGTTTGGCTTGAAACAAATGTGGAAATCGCCAAACGGCACCATCCGTAATATTTTGGACGGAACAGTTTTCCGCGAGCCTATTGTGATGAACAATGTACCGCGTTTAGTGCCAAACTGGACAGCACCAATCTGCATTGGCCGTCATGCATTTGGCGACCAGTACCGCGCTACCGACTTTTTAACAAAAGGTAAAGGTAAGCTTACCATAAAATTTACACCAGAGGATGGTAGCCCGGAGCAATCTTTCGAGGTATTTAACTTTAAAGGCGATGGCGTTGCTTTGGCAATGTACAACACTGATGAGTCTATCCGTGGTTTTGCACATGCTTGCTTTAACCAGGCGCTGATGAAAGGCTGGCCTTTATATTTATCAACCAAAAACACCATCCTTAAAAAATACGATGGCCGTTTCAAAGATATTTTTGAAGAGATTTATCAAAACGATTACAAGCAAAAATTTGCTGATGCCGGCATTACTTATGAGCACCGTTTAATTGACGACATGGTTGCATCGGCCCTTAAATGGCACGGTAACTTTGTTTGGGCTTGTAAAAACTATGATGGCGACGTACAATCTGACACAGTAGCACAAGGCTTTGGTTCATTAGGTTTAATGACCTCAACTTTAGTTACTCCGGACGGAACCGTTATGGAAGCAGAAGCTGCACACGGTACAGTAACCCGCCACTACCGCGAGCACCAGGCCGGCCGGCCAACATCTACCAACCCTATCGCGTCTATCTTCGCGTGGACGCGTGGTTTAGAGTTCCGCGGTATATTAGATGGAAACCAGGAGTTGATCGACTTCTGCAAAGCTTTAGAAGAAGTTTGTATTGAGACTGTTGAAAGTGGTAAAATGACCAAGGATCTGGCCATCACTATAAAACCAAAAGTACAACACGGTATAGATTTCTTATACACCGAAGAGTTTCTTGAGGCAATTGATGAGAACTTGAAAAAGAAGTTGGGTAAGTAATTCCAGTTGATAGTAATAAGAAAGCCCACCTTATTGAAGGTGGGCTTTCTTATTATAAAAGGTTTCAATCTGTTTTTGCTTCTTTTAACCGAATAAAATCTCCAGTCAAATAATAAATTTTTACATCATAGATCTGATCAGACATTGCGGAAGAAAATGCCCCGGCAATTGCTCCTCCTATAGCGCCGTACATTGCGCCTGATGCCATAACTCCATTTTTTGCGCTCTGAGCCAATCTACCTGTAAAATAAAAGTCGTTGCCAGATTTGTTAACAGGATAATATCCGAAAGCATTTACAATATAAGGTCTACCCTTGTGTACTATGGCATATAACGACTCCGACCTTATCTTTTTCAATTTGCCATTGTTGTCTGCTACTTTACCTTCCCGGGCTTTACTTCATCGCCGTCAACTACAATCTGGCCATCGGGAATTTGGTTGCTGAATGATGTATAAGTTAAATAATAACCATCAGTGTAGATGTTGGAATTGTAAACAGTTAGTTTGCTTTTCTCAATACTGTCCACTTTTTCTATAGCATCATAATTATAACTATAACTTGATGGCTGTTTTGATAAATTTTCTGCTATAAAATTTGACAGTATTTCGCCTCCTTTTTTAAGCAAAGCGTTAGAAACGTCCATAGCGGATACTTTTGCCACAGTATCTATCGTACCAATTCTTTTATATCCATCGGTTGCCTTTGCAAACAGTTGCGCATTTAAAAAGAAGTATCCCTTTTCACTAATAGCTCCAGTCACTTCAGCAAAATCAAGGCGACGCAATTGCAATACTATTTGTTGTGATTTTGCCGTATTATCTATTAGCGCAGCCAAAATATTATTGAGTTGATTATTAAGTGGCTCTTTGGCAACAACTACAGTAGGTTTGTTGAAAACTCCTGTTTGTATCATCCCCATATGTTCCGTATCCGGCCTGATATCGATTAATGTAATCTTGTTATATAAGCTATTAACCACTTTTTTTTGTGGCAACGAAAATATTAGTTTTTCTGTGCTTTGAGCTTTAACATCGTTGTACAATGACATTAAAAGCAATGAAATTAAAGGCAATTGTAGATATAGTCGCATACGTGATAAGTTTTAATGTCTAAATATACTTTTCTTTTATTACAGGTAAGAAATCAATGCGATTTTTGTAACCTGCTTTTAATCACCCGCGTCATAGCCCGCATGGAAATTAAACTTACATGGCGCTATTGCCTGGCCTTTATGGCATTTGTTTTTGTATTTGGCCAGTTGCATGAAATGGCGCATATGCTAACAGGGTACCTGATCTGCGGCGCCTCCGGGATACAGTTAGATTTTAATTTGATCAGGCCCATTTGTGCCGCCTGCGAAAGCAATCCCTATACCTATTTAGCCGGCATTGCCGGCCCCCTTTTTAGCTATCTAATGATGTGGACGGGCTATTTTATTCTTCGATCTGCTAACACAAAACGGTATAATTTAGGTTTCGTGCTGATATTGGGCAATCTTGCATTCGCGCGCATATTTACTGCTGGCATGGGTGGTGGCGATGAAAGAGGAGTATTAACCTATTTATTCAACCATCAGTCGTTACTGTTAATTAAGGTTATTAACTTTTTATTGGTATTTGCCTTAGCGTTCCCGCCAATATATATGGCTTATAAAAAGCTGGTTAATAAAAACAAACTTTTAATAACAACAGGGTTTTGTACCATCCCGCTATGTATCATGATGCCTTATGAATTTATGCTTTTAGGTGAAGTATTAAAAGCCGGGTTTTTAGCTAAAAGGCACTTGCTGGGCGTGGCCGATCTGATCTATTTGCACACAGCAATTATGGGCATGATAGTTTTATTTTTTAGAGAAACCTTGTTTAAGGCTTACACAAAATCCATAACTTAGCGCAAAAATTCACATCCTATCATGTCAACAGCATTATATCCGCTTAAATTCAAAACCATTTTCAAAGACAAAATTTGGGGTGGTCAAAAAATAAAAACTTACCTGCATAAAGATTTTGGCAACCTGCCAAATTGCGGCGAAACCTGGGAGATCTCGGGCGTAAAGTCTGACGTTTCAATTGTTGAGGGCGGTGCGCTTAACGGCGAATCGTTAGCCGATCTGTTAGTGCAATATGGCGCCGAGTTGGTGGGCGAAAAAGTATACAAGCACTTTGGTAACATCTTCCCGCTATTGGTAAAGTTTATTGATGCTAACGAGGATCTTTCTATCCAGGTACACCCAAATGATGAGCTGGCAAAAAAACGCCATAACTCATTCGGTAAAACAGAAATGTGGTACATTATTGAGTCTGACCCGGGTTCGACCCTAATTGCGGGCTTTAATAAGGAATTAACCCAGGAAGAATATTTAGAAAAGTTTAACAGCGGCCATTTAATGGATGTATTGAACCGCGAAACTGCTAATGAAGGTGACGTTTTCTTTTTACCTGCTGGGCGTGTACATACTATTGGCGCGGGTTTATTATTAGCCGAGATCCAGCAAACATCAGACATTACCTACCGGATCTATGATTTCGATCGTGTGGATGCAAATGGTAATAAACGCGAGTTGCATACTGAAGAAGCTTTAGCGGCTATCGACTATAAATATTACGGCAACTACAAAACCAAATACACGCCCGAAAAAGACGAAACTGTACAGTTGGTTAGCTGCCCGTACTTCACTACCAGCGTATTGGATGCTACCGAAAGTACCGGCAAAGATTACAGCAACCTGGATTCGTTTGTGATACACGTTTGCCTTGCCGGCGCTTACACCATTAAATACAACGGCGAAAGTTACCCCGTTAAAATGGGTGAGTGTATTTTGCTGCCAAAAACAATTGATAAAATTGAACTGGAAACAGAAGGCGGGTTTAAAATATTGGAAAGTTTTATAGCGTAAGCAAATTTAAACATTATTAATGGGCAGCTCGGTTTATTCTAAAGCTGTCCATTTTTATTTAGTAAGCTTCGGAAACTAATAATTATATTTTATTGTTTATTTTTGATGAACAATAGCGCATATTATGAAAAACTTAGAACGTATTACCTTAAACCCTAATGTTATGGGTGGTAAGCCTTGCATAAGGGGGCTAAGAGTGACTGTTGGTACCATTATCGGGCTTTTAGCTTCTGGCCAAACTAATGAGGACATTTTAAAGATGTATCCATATTTACAAGCCGAGGATATTATTGCTGCCCTATCATACGCCGCCTGGCGGTCTGAAGAAATCGAAGTACCGCTTGCTACTGCATGAAAGTACTAATTGATATGAATTTATCTCCTGAATGGGTTCAGGAATTTAAACTTCATAACATAGACGCTATTCACTGGTCCGCTATTGGCAAATTTGATGCTCCGGATGAGACAATCATCGCTTGGGCCATAAAAAACGAACACTTGGTTTTTACACACGACCTGGATTTTGGAACAGCGCTTGCTTTAACAAAAGCCGATAAACCAAGTGTAATACAAGTAAGGACACAAAACGTAACTATACCGTATTTAACCAACATACTATTCCCAACCCTTGAAACCTATACTGATTTGCTGGAAAAAGGCGCCTTGCTTGTAGTCGATGAGGATAAAAAGCGTATCAGAATCTTGCCTTTATAAAGAATAAAGGCATCGGTACACAAACGCTTATTTATATTTCCAGTGCCTTGTCTTACCTTCGGCTATCCATTCTAAAGCTGTTTCCATACGCTTTTGGCGTGTAGGTTCGGTCTTGGCTTCGGTTATCCATTCAAGGTACTCGCGTTTGCATGATGGGCTAAACGCTTGGAACGCCGTGTTTGCTTTTTGATTTTCTTGTAAAGCTGCAATAAAATAGTCGGGCGTTGCAATTTCGGCCTTTGGTTTTGGCGTTGCTGACCTGCCCGGCGCAATTGGTTTAGCGTTACCATCCTCGTTTAAAGCAACTGCCTGTTTAATATATCCCAGCAAGATCTTATCGGGCGGCAAGTCGGCCAGGCTGGTTATGCGCCCAAAACTACCTGCCGAATCTTTCTCGCCGGCCACCTTTATAAAACCGTGTTCGTCTTTAATATTAGCACTGTTCCAGATGCCAACGGCGCAATGTTGCTTAAAGGCGGCCATATTGCCAATTATACCTTTATACTCAAAAAAAGGGCACCCCCATTTTATATTCTCAGTAATATGCGGCGAGGCGGCATGCATTAGCTCGCGGATATACTTTAGTATGGGCTGTGCAAAGGCCGGCGTTTTGCCGATATACTCGTCTACGCGTGGATCATATTGCTTCATAGTACCAAGATAATTATTTATAACTAATTAGCCAATCGCTCGCAGATCTCTGTAACAGACTTGCTTATCGGCTTAAATTCGATACCAATGGCAGCTTTAATTTTACTATTATCAAAATCACGAAATTGTACCGCGGACTGTGCCGCAATTTTATCAATAGCCGGCGGCTTGCCGGTAATAAACCCGGCTAATTTTGCGCCGCGCCAGGCCAGTTCCATCATCCAGGGTTTGGCTAAAGTAGCAGGTGGTGTTATGTTAAAGCCAGCGGCTATGGCGGCGGTCATATCTTTATAATGCCAGTTTTCGGCGCTGATGATATAGCGTTCTTCGGTAATATCGCTTTCCATTAATGCTATCATACATTTGGCGACATCGGCCACATCAACAAAACCTGAGGTGCCATCGGTATAAAATTTCAACCCTTTGCGTACCGTTTCAAAAAGTTGCCCACTACCCAAAGTACCTGCGTTTGGCCCTATAATTAATGAAGGATTAACAATTACTGCATCCAAACCTTCAGCAATACCGCGCCATACTTCCATCTCGCTTTCCAGCTTTGATATGGCATAGCCGTCGTTTTCGGTACTTATCTCTAAATGATGATTTTCGGTGATCAGTTCGCCCGGCTTTGCCTGGCCTATAGCGGCTATGGAGCTTACGTGTACCAGTTTGATATCTCTGTCCAAACATAAGTTAACCAGGTTGGCTGTACCGTTTACATTGGTGCGGATCATAGCGGTCTTATCAGCTTGTTTTAACGATACCCAGGCCGCGCAGTGATAAACCTGCGTAACTCCCTCCAAAGCACCCTCCAAAGCAAAAATATCCAGCATATCGGCATCAACCCATTCTATCTGGTTATAAGGCACCAGCAGCATAGGGATTATAGACGACGCCCGCTTAGTACAACGAATAGCCTGCCCCCTATCGGCCAACTGCTTAGCCAATTCTGCTCCTAAAAAACCTGTTGCCCCTGTTATTAATATCATTATTGTGGATGTGCAAATGTGGTGATAGATGTGCGGATATGCAAATGAGGATATACAGCAGTAAAGTTTCCAGAGATATTGCACAGCATGCTAATGAACAGGCACAAAAAGGCGGAACATACCTGGCAGTATATCAATTAAACGACTGCCTGAACTCTAACGGCGAAACGTTGGTTTTTGTCTTAAATAACTTACTAAATGATTGCGGGTGCTCAAAACCTAATTGATAGGCAATCTCGCTTACCGACAAACCGGTTGTTGACAGTTTTTCTTTAGCCCGTTCTATCAGGCTATCATGTAGGTGTTGTTGGGTGCTTTTACCGGTTAGGGTTTTTAGCGATCCGCTTAAATAGCCGGGCGAAACGTTAAGAATGTCGGCAATGTAGGTTACCGTTGGCAATCCTTTTGTCGCCAAAGCATCGCTATTAAAATAAGCGGTCAGCGCATCTTCCAACCGGTCAAGTAATTGGTGGTTGGCTATTTTACGGGTTATAAATTGGCGGTTGTAAAAACGGTCGGAATAATTTAGTAATAACTCTACCTGGGCAATAATAATATCCTGACTAAATTTATCAATGTTGGCCTGATATTCCTGCTGAATGTTTTGCATAATACCGGCAATTATCGTTTCCTCTTTTTCTGACAGGAACAACGCCTCATTTGCGGCATAACTAAAATACTCGTATTGTTTGATGGTTTTAGCCAATGGCGTATTCCACAAAAAATCAGGATGGATAAGCAGCATCCATCCCGATTGTTGTGATTCGGTATCTTTTTCCACTTCTATCCTGAATACCTGGCCCGGCGACATAAAGAACATGATGCCGTCGTCAAAATCATATTGCTGCTGACCATATTTCAGTTTTGCATTAAAATTTCTTTTAAGCGCAATAGAATAAAAATCGTTTACCAGGCTTATCTCGTTAGCCGGCAATTCTTTCACATCGGCTACATTGATAACGCTGATAAGCGGATGCTCGGGTTTAGGCAAGCCCCTGAATTTATGGAACTCGCTTATCGTTTTAAACCGGTGCAGCTTAATATTTGGCATATCACAATATACTTATTTTTGATGATAAACCGCCGCAAACTCTTTCGCGAAATCAGCCATTTTTACTTTACCCATAACGGCGGGCCGGTTAAGGAAATAATCTTCAGACAATAACCCGGTGTGCAGGCTGGCATACATTTCAACCAATCCGGCGGCAATTTTATGGTTCATGCCAAAGCCTACTAAGCCGTTTAACACCTGCTCATCAGTAACTGCAACCCATTGCAAATCGGGCTTGCCTATTGCCGATCCTAATATGGCAGCTACTTCATTACCGGTAAGCTCTTCACTGCATGCGTAACGGACCTTTCGGCCGGTAAGTGGGGCCTGCAATTCTTCGGCTACAGCAGCAGCAATGTCAATCGGCGAAACCCAGGGAACAATATCACCATCGCCATAATTTGTGGCTATCACGCCCTGGTTTTTTATCATATCCATATAACTAAATAAGTTGTAATAGAATGATGTAGGGCGCATATGGGTAATGGTTACGTCAGATGGTAGCGCGTCAAGGATCTCGGCCAGATCATGGGCGCCTATTAAAATGCCCGAGCCTTTTTCTAAATGAGCGCCAATGGTACTTAGGTTAACCACACGTTTTACGCGCGATCTTTCAATTGCAGTAGCGTAGTTATGTCCGAGTCTGCGGTAATAAGCGTGCAGGTCGAGGCTATGGTCGAAATAATTATTTGGCGGCACCATGCAATACACGGCATCTGCCCCGGTAAAAGTGGCTGTTAAAAAATCAACATCTTCTAATGACCCAATGGCCGCCGTGGCGCCTAATGCTTCAATAGCTTCCTGTTTGTCGGCTTTACTGCTGATAACGGTTACCTGGTGCCCGTTTTTTACTAATTCCTGGGTAAGCGGCAGGCTAATATGCCCTAACGAACCTGTTACTATGATTTTCATTTTTGTTATTTATTGATGTGGTACAAAGGTGCACCATGCCGGGTAAGCAGGTGTAGCCAAATCAACTGTTGTTGTAGCCACATTTAGATATATTATCTGCTAATGTATACTGCCCTTTACCCTTTCATTAACTTTTCATACTAAATTCTTATCTTCGCTGCCCTAAACAGCATTGTTTAAAAGTTTATGAAATTATTAGAAGGAAAAACCGCGTTAATAACCGGAGCGTCAAAAGGAATTGGGCGCAAAATTGCCGAAAAGTTTGCCGAGCATGGCGCTAATGTGGCTTTTACTTATTTATCATCTGTTGAAAAAGGCCTGGCCCTTGAGCAGGAACTGCAAAGCTTTGGTACCCAGATAAAAGGTTACCGCAGCGATGCTTCAAAATTTGATGAAGCAGAAAAACTGATCAATGATATAGTTGCCGATTTTGGCACTTTAAACATAGTGGTTAACAACGCCGGCATAACTAAAGATGGTTTGCTGATGCGTATGACCGAAGAGCAATGGGATGACGTTTTAACCGTTAACCTTAAATCTATATTCAATATTACCAAAGCGGCATCAAAAATAATGATGAAAGCCCGCGATGGTGTGTTTATTAACATGAGCTCGGTTGTTGGGGTTGATGGTAATGCCGGGCAATCAAATTACGCGGCTTCAAAGGCAGGTATTATTGGTTTCTCTAAATCAATAGCTAAAGAATTAGGCTCGCGTAATATCCGCACCAACGTTATTGCACCGGGCTTTATCCGTACCGAAATGACCGAGGTGTTAGACCCGAAAGTAGTTGAAGGTTGGGCAGCATCTATCCCGCTTAAACGCGCCGGCGAAACCGAAGACGTAGCTAACGCCTGCGTATTCCTTGCGTCTGACATGGCAACATACATCACCGGCCAGGTTATCCCGGTTGATGGAGGAATGTTGTAGGTAGAGATTAAAGATCGGTGATTAGAGATTAGTTGCCGGATTATATTTAAAACAGCATATTTGGTAATACAGATATGCTGTTTTTTTATGCGCGGATTTTTACTTTTTGTGGTTGGGATATTTCTTTTTGGATGCCATGAGCCTAAGAAGGATTACCCTGTGCCGAATAAGAAAGATATTAATGATATTGTAAAAGCTATTATTACCCAGCAAAGCTGCGTAGTGTTATTTGATTCGATGGGTATGGCTATTACCAAACCGGGTATTGCACATTACAATGCTTTGGATAGTTTAAAACTATTAACCGATCTTAAAAAAGTTACTGTTATCGCTGCCGAAACAAGTGATTTTTATACTGTATCTATTAATCAAATGCTAAACTCTAAAGACCCTTTACACTTTAAAAAAGCAGACTCACTGTATATCCTCACACAATACTATTTCTTGAAGCAGTTTAAGGTTGACAAAAAATCTTTAGCAAACGTTAGATTTATTAGTGGAAATGAATTAAAAGAGGAGCAAAATAAAAGGAAAAAAAGAACGCCCTATTAGGAATTGTCCATACCTGTTTTTTCATTAGATCAGCAGCAAGCATATGTGCAACTAAACAGGTATGCAGAAGGCGCGATGGGGTATATGTTTATTTTAAGAAAAATAAAAGGCCAATGGCAAATAGTTAGACAAAAGTACACCTGGATGAGCTAACCTCTTATCAACATTATTACACTAAACATTCACAATATTTTTGCATTTTGCACAATAACGTAAAACGTATTACGTATAACGTTCAACCTTAAAAATGCTGCTATTTTCAATCACCTGGGGTACTGTTTCCGGCTGGTGGGCACCTGTTTGCCTGCTGTTGGGTGCGTTGTATGCATGGCTGATGTACCGGCAACCGGTAAACCTGTCCAATAAATTCAGGTATGTGTTGGCGGCTTTCAGGGCGATTGTGGTGTGTTTGATCGCGTTGCTGCTGGTGTCACCATTGGTACGGTCGACCAATTATAAACCGCAAAAGCCGTTGGTTTTAATAGCGCAGGATAATTCAGGTTCTATCAATACTTTCCACCCGGCTGGTTTTGACCCGGCTAAATTTGTTGATGAGTTGGGTAAGCTAAAACAACAATTGGGCGATGGTTACGAGGTGCAGGAATTTAATTTCGGGCATGACCTAAGTAACGGCTTATCAAAAACGTTTAATAATAAGCAAACCAATATAGCCGCTGCTTTGCGCCAGTTAAATGATAGGTTTGTTAACCAAAACATCGGCGCGTTGGTATTGGCTACCGACGGTTTATATAACCAGGACGCCGACCCGCAATACGAGGCGCGTAACTTCAAAACCAACGTTTACACCATAGCCTTAGGCGACACCGTCGCTAAACGCGACCTGCTGATTGGCAATGTAAACTATAACAAAACCGCGTTTTTAGGGAACGATTTCGAGATAGAGGTATTAGCCCAGGCCTACCAAAGCAAAGGCGAAACCATGCACTTGAGTATTACCGAAGATGGCCGCCAGGTAAACGGGCAGATAATCCCGGTAACTAATGATGCTTTTAAAAAGATCCTGACCATTAAGTTAAATGCCGATAGAAAAGGGATCCATAAATTTAATATCAGCATTACACCGGTAAAAAACGAGCTGTCTACCCAAAACAACACGGAAACTATTTATGTAGAAGTGCTGGATGCCAAGCAAAAAATACTGTTATTGTATGATGGCCCCCACCCGGACATTACCGTTATTAAACAAGCTATAGAAGCCAATAAAAACTACGAGTTGAAAACCAGCCAGGTGGCAGATATCGCAGGTTTAAAGCTGAGCGATTATAGCCTGGTTATCCTGCATCAAACTATGCCTGCTGCAAACGGCCAGCTTAGCGAATTAGTTAAAGGCAAAACACCCATATGGTATTTATTAGGCGGGCAGGCTAATCTGGGCAGCTTTAACGAGGTTCAAAAATTAACCCGCATAAGCGCGGGCCGGTTGGATATGCAGGAGGTTTTTGCCCAACCCGCGGCCGAGTTTACGTCGTTTGTGATGACAGACTCCACCATGCAAAAAATAAGCCGGATGCCGCCTTTAATGGCGCCGTTTGGCAGCTATACCGCGGCGGTTACCAACGGCATTTTGTTTAAACAGCGCATCGGTACGGTTACTACCAGTTACCCATTGTTGTTATTTGGCGATGATAATGGCCGCCGCATAGGTGTGCTTACCGGCGAGGGCCTTTGGCGCTGGCAGTTGGCCGAGTTTGAGGCTTACGGCAATCATCATGCTCTAGAAGAACTATTTAGCCAAAGCGTGCAGTACCTTACCGCCAATGCCAACAGGCAGCGCTTTAGGGCCTATCCTGCAAAAAATATTTTTGACGAGGGCGAGAATGTATTGATAAACGCCGAGTTGTACAACGATGCGCTTGAACTGGTTAACACCCCCGACGTAAGAATAGAACTTAAAAATGCCGATGGTAAAAACTACAGCTTTTTAGCCACGCGTAACGGGCAAAGCTACCAGCTGGATGCCGGTACATTACCGGTTGGGGAATATACTTATGCCGCGTCGACCAAATTAGGGAACCGTCTTTTCAATGCCAATGGGCAGTTAACAGTTAAGCCACTTAATCTCGAAATCCGCCAGAGCGCGGCTAATCATCAGCTGTTAAAAAATATGGCTAAGCAGGGCGGCGGGCAAATGTTATACCCTTCGCAGATTGGCCAGCTGGCCGACCTGATCCGCAAGAACGAAAACATCAAAACCCTGGTGTATGAGGACAGCCACTACAACGATATGATAGATGTGAAATGGATCTTCGGGTTGATTGTTGCGTTGCTGGCTATCGAGTGGTTTTTGCGCAAGCGCGAGGGGGAAGTATAGGACATACTGTACTGTGCCAGGCACGGGTGTAACAGTTGGCACAGCTGGCACACCTGGCACACTTAGAGAACGCTCAATTATGATTTCATCTCATTAATACAGGATTTTATTGTTACAGTGTTACAGAAACAGGTGTCACACCTGAAACACCTGTAACACCGCGTTGTCGGAGTAACTTCAATTGTAACAACTTTATAATCAGCACTTATAATGGGTTACTATTTAACATGTTTTGGTATCAATACTAAACCATTTAAATCTATCCATCATGAAAAACAAAATTTTAAATCTGCTGCTGGCAGGCGTTGTGCTGCTGGCCGCTTGTAAAGGATCCGGTAACTATGAAACCGACAGATCATCAGCCGATAGTATTGCGGTTAAGCAAACTGATTCCGTTGGCAATCAACCCAAAATTGTTAAAACAGCCGAGATCGGTTTCAAGGTAAAAAACGTACAGCAAAGCAGTGAAAAGGTAACCGCTTTGACTACACAGTTTAAGGGCACCATCGTTCATCATCAAACCACATCATCTGTTAATAATAGTCACGATGTTAAGATAAGCGACGATTCGGTAATGCGGGTATCGGCCATGAATACCAATTGCGAGATAACGGCTAAAGTACCATCAGAAAAGCTGGATGAATACATGAACCAGGTTAGCCATATGGGCATCTATGTCACGCTCCGCAAGATGGACCTGGAAGATAAGACCTTGGATTATCTTTCATCACAACTTAAAGTAACCGGACGCCGCGAGTTTTTAAATCAGCAACGCAAAGGCAAGGTAACTATAAAGAACCCTGCCGACGTATTGCTTTTAAAAGACGACCTGATAGACCAGCAAATAAGTAACCGCCGTATTGACGACGCTGTAAAATACAGTACCGTGAGTTTAAGCTTTTATCAAAGTAACACTATCCTTAAAGAGATTATTGCTAATGATAACCCATCGGCTTATAATATTCCTTTCTTTAACAGGGTGGGCCTGGCCTTTGGTAATGGCTGGTACATTTTTAAAGAGTTTATGCTGATACTGGTTAATGCCTGGGTGTTTATTGCAGCAGGTATTGGTATTTGGTTAACGGTAAAGGCTTATCGTAAAAAATCAATTTCAAAACCAACAATATAACCCGTCTCAGCAGGGTCTCTCGCAGAGGACCCTGCGTATGGCAAATGCACCCTCAGGGTCCTCTCCGAGAGACCCTGAGGGGACGGAGGGAATGCTGTTAAAAACAAATATTTAAAATCTTTAAAACGGTATTAGTTTTTCGGTAAACATTTCTATTTTTGTAGCAATAAAAAAATAAGCACTATGAGCTCAATACAAGAAGCAAATTCAGACCGCCATTACATATTATTAGTAATTGCTATAGTTATAGGTTTAGTTGGCGTTTATTTACGCTTCGCGGACTTTAGACATGCGTCGGCTGTTGCTAACGTTATATTAGCGGTTGGTACAGGCGTTGCTTTAAAAGCAGTGTTTTCCATTATCAAGTAACTTATACTTTAACTTATATATTAACAAAAAAGCGTCCTGCAGTATTTGCGGGACGCTTTTTTTGTGCCTTAGCTTGTAGCTATTTGGGCCGGTATTTTGAATCATTCAATATTTTTTGCGCATCCTGGTTGTTCATTAGTTGCTGCAAGGTAACGTCGGGGTGCCTGTCCATATACTCCTTTACAATTTGCCAGCCGGTCCATACACCTAATTTAGGTGCCGATTGGTTATGCTCGCCCAATTGCGGGGTAAAGGGTGCCTCGTTAATATAAGTTTGGATCTTCTGATCGTCAGTTTCGTACAACAGGTTTTGCTCTAAAAGGTAAGCCCATATCGTCGATTTAAAATCTGTACACCATTTTATTTGCTGGGTGGTGTAGCCAATCTTTACAGAGTCGGCTACGTCTGGTAATATTTGGTCCATAAAGTAAAGTATCTTACCATTATACACCATTTTTGATAACAATGTTTTATCATTTTCACTTTCGGGGAACATATCCTCGCGGGCCATACCTTCAACCACACGCGGCGCAATATTTTCGGGTGTAAAGCGCCTTGAGATATACCGGGGGAACACCTCTGTTAAAGCCGGGTAAAATCTTGAATCGGCGCCTAAAAACAAATCCAGCCCTATCCCAAAATAACCATCGCCAACAGATGTTTGCGCTTTAAAGCCCGAGAAATAAGCATATACTTTTGGGATTGATTTCTTGGGATAATAATATTTTATCCGCCTGAAGGCATCTGTTAGCTCGGCCTCCTGTTTAGCCATATTGCCGGGGTATACGGCATCAACGTCATGTTTCAGGTCCAAATACGCCTGGCCCTTAAAAACGTTACGCAGCGTGTTAAAATAGGCCGTATCATTAATGCTGCCGGCTTCCAGGATCTGCTGGGTATAATCGCGGTAAAAGCCCCCATACTTTTGCAGCATAAATATGGCTTGTTGCTCCATTGGTTTTGTACGCAAACCGTCAAAATCGTGGTCAAAGCGTTCTATTTTAACATCAATTGGTATATTGCTGACATCAATTTTTTTGTTTCGGCCGCAGGCTGTTAACAGCACGCCGATAATAAAAATTAAATAAATTTGTTTGAACTTGTAGAAGGATGGTATCATTTTTATACTTTCAACAAATTTAATTTATTATTTGCATTTAGGTGCAAGCGGATACTTAGAATATATTTATGAAAATTGCTTTAGCCCAGCTTAACTATCACGTTGGTAATTTTGAGTCGAACACGGCGCATATTATCCAAAACATAAAAAAAGCGAAGCAAAACGGGGCCGACCTGGTTGTATTTGCCGAGCTATGCGTTTGCGGCTACCCGGCGCGCGATTTCCTGGAGTTTAGCGAGTTTATAAACCAATGCGAAATAGCGGCACAACAAATTGCTGCCGAGTGTATAGATATCGCTTGTATAATTGGTTTGCCTATCCCTAATCATAAGCCGGAAGGAAAGGACCTGAACAACTCGGCTTATTTTATTGAGAACGGGAAGGTTAAAGCAGTAGTAAACAAGGCGCTGCTACCTAACTACGATATTTTTGACGAGTACCGCTATTTTGAGCCGTCGACAGAGTTTAATTGTATCGAGTTTAAAGGCAAGCGCATAGCATTAACTATTTGCGAGGACCTGTGGAACACCATTGAAAACCCGCTATACATTACCCGCCCGATGGATACGCTGATAAAGCAAAACCCGGATGTGATGATTAATATAGCCGCGTCGCCATTTGCTTATAACCATGATGAGGAACGGATTGCTATTTTAAAAGATAACGTTATCCGGTATAATTTGCCGCTGTTTTATGTTAACCATGTAGGCGCGCAAACCGAACTGATATTTGATGGCGGATCGTTAGTATTTGATAAAGCCGGTAACCTGGTTGATGAGCTGCCTTACTTTGAGGAATGCTTAACCTATTATACTTTAGATGATAACGACGCGATATCTTTTGATCATCCGTCAACCGTAAAAAAAGAACGCGAGAGTGATATCGCACAGATCCACCAGGCGCTGATATTAGGTATCCGCGATTATTTCCATAAGTCTGGATTTAGCAGGGCGATATTAGGCTTATCAGGCGGTATTGATTCGGCAGTTGTATGCGCGTTGGCCGCTGAGGCATTGGGAGCGGAAAATGTGATGGCGGTACTGTTGCCATCAAAATTCTCAAGCGACCACTCGCTAAAGGATGCTGAGGACCTGGTAGCTAACCTGGGCTGCATGAGCGAAACCATCGCCATAAAAAATATTACCGAAGCATTTGAAACGGCACTGCACCCGCAATTTAAAGATCTGCCATTTAATATAGCCGAAGAGAATATACAATCGCGTAGCCGCGCCATATTACTGATGGCGATGTGTAATAAATTCGGGTTTATCCTGCTCAACACTTCAAACAAAAGTGAGGCTGCGGTAGGGTATGGTACTTTATATGGCGATATGTGCGGCGGTATTTCTGTTATTGGCGATGTTTATAAAACGCAGGTTTTTGAGCTGGCGCGATATATTAACCGCGATAAAGAGGTCATCCCTGAAAATTCCATCGTCAAACCACCCTCAGCCGAATTAAGGCCGGGACAAAAAGATTCAGACTCATTACCTGAGTACGATATACTGGATAAGATCTTAGCCGAATATATTGAGCATCGCTGCTCGGCTGCCCAGATCATTAAAATGGGTTATGACGAAGCAACGGTACATCGTGCTATAAAACTGATAAACCTTGCCGAGCATAAGCGCTATCAAACACCACCAATATTACGGGTATCGCCAAAAGCATTTGGCATGGGCAGAAGGATGCCTATAGTTGGAAAGTATTTGCAGTAGGAATATATTAATAAACGTTGTCATTTCGAAGCGTAGCGAGAAATCTTATACGAGCGAATTAGCAAAGCGTATAAGATTTCTCACTCGTTCCTCGTTTCGAAATGACATGTTTGTTTAAGAATTTTATTTCCCAAGCAACTCTGCCAGCTTATCATCCAGATCACTGCCACGAAGGTTTTTGGCTATTATTTTACCTGACGGGTCCAGTAAAAAGTTAGCCGGTATTGCTTGTACATAATATAAAATCGCGGCCTCGTTGTCGCCATATTTAAGGTCGGATACCTGTGTCCAGGTTAAGCCGTCTGTTTTTATGGCCTTTTGCCAGTCGGCCTTACCATCGGGCCTGTCTAATGAAACCCCGAGTATGGTAAAGTTTTTATCTTTATATTTATTGTAAGCCCTTACAACATTTGGGTTCTCTTGCCTGCAAGGGCCACACCATGATGCCCAAAAATCAAGCAACACGTACTTACCCCTGAATGAGGATAATTTAACCGGGGTGCCATTTACATCATTCTGTGTAAAATCAGGTGCCATACTGCCAACAGCTGTGGCACGCAGTTCGTCGAGCGATTTTTTCAGGATTTTTGCAACCTCCATATTTTGCACAGTGGCATCTAAGCCGACAAATAGTTTATCTAATTCTACCGGGTCAATGCCCTGTTTACTCATCTGCCCCAAAACCATTAAACTTAAATAGCTTGCCGGGTGGCCCTTTATAAAAGTTATAAAAACGTTGCGTTGCCTGTCCTGCAAAGCTTTGTACTTGCCTTGTAAGTCGTGCTGGTACTCGGCCGATGCCTGCTGAGTTGTTGTCGCTGCGTTTTTTTCGTCGTTTAATTTTTTAGCATCGTCATTAATAGGCTTTAATTGTAAGGTTAGCGCCTTATTATCATCATTCATGACCGAACCGGTAACGGCTGCGGTTTTAACGGAGTCTTTAGTAGTGGTTACATTAATACTGCCTTTGTCCAGGAAAAAAGTTACCATATCAGGTGTGTTCCCCAATTTGGCAACGCCGGTTCCCTGGTGATCTATAACCAACATGGCGTATGATGGATCGGCAAGGAAGCCACTGATCAAAAAACTACCGTTAGTAACCTGGGCAGAATCTACAACCTTATTGGCACCAACCTGGTAAAATAAATAGGCCCATGCCGGCGGGCCAACTTTGCCCACCTTTCCATTTATAGTAAAGTTAGTAGCAGGTGCCTGTGCAAATGCAAGTGCCGGCAATAATGCCGATAGGATAAAAAGTAATTTCTTCATTTATTTTTAAAAGATACAGGAGTTATAACGGATAATAGCTGCTGCAATTGTATCTAAGTTAATTTTTGATAAGTGCGCCACCAAAGATCAGGCATTTCGCCGCTTACCGCAGTTTTATAATCTTCGTACTGGCAGGGTACTAAATGGAAGCGTTCGTTTTTTGAGCCGCCGGTTGGGTAAGGCACCTGCATCCACCAACGGTCTGATTTTTTGCTTTTTACAAACACCAGTTCATGGTCATCGTGCTTTAAGCTGGTTTTATAAATAAGGTACTGTGATTTTGGATGGAGCGGAAAATCTTTTTTACGGTTATATACGCCATCAATAAAATACCAGATCATTTGCGATAGCAGCATGGCGGTTTGCCCGTTGCTGTCATAAGCCGGGTTAAACTCGTAAAAACCTATCGAGGTTAGCTTGTCGTTAAATCCCGCGTAGCGGCATATCTGGCAGGCTTCTTCGCCGTACAAGCCATTTGGTGTGGCGTTGGCATTAGCCACCGCGTCGGCCGAGCGGATGGCGCTGATATCAAAGCTTACCATATTGGCATTGCGGATGGTAGGTTCGGCTACAGCTATATTGCTGCTTAAGTTACCCAGCCGGTTCACGTCAAAATATAGCTTCTCCATTACGCGCAGACTATCCTGGCTGGCAAAAAAAGTTTGGTAGCCAAGGTTGCTGTAATTAAACAGGTAATTAGGCTCATGCAGAAATATTTTATTGAGGTAGGATGCCGAGGTAGTTTCAATAGTTTCGGTATTGTCATCATCCTCCAGGTCAAAGTGCGAGTCTACCACCACCAGGTCCACCTTTTGCTCTAAAGTTTCATAACCCAGGTATTGCGCGTAGGTAAGGTCCTGCCCGCCACCAATAATTACCGGGATGATATCCTTTTTGATCAGCTCGGCAACTACAGTTTTAAGCGCGTAATAGGTATCTGTTACGGTCTGCCCCTGTTTGATATTGCCAAGGTCGACAATTTTTGTGGTGTACGCGCCTTCATGCAGCTGGTATAGTTTCTCCCTGACATAATCAGGAGCTAATGCACAACCCGGATTGTTTACGGCATTACGGTCTTCCTGCACACCAATTATGGCGATATCTGCGGGTTGGTCCAGGTCCGGGAAACTATCGGTATAGCACGCTATCTTACTACCGAAATGACTGCTGTAATAGCCGTTTTTTGGGGCGATAGTATTCAGATCAACAGGCGTAAAGAAATCGGATAAGGACATTTTTGATGTGCAAATATGTGGATGTGCAAATATGCAGATAGCTATGCAGATGTGCAAGTGTGTGAATAAGCAGATGATAAATAATGTTTGTTTCACAAAAACATGAACCAGATGAAACAAGTGAAACAGGATTTTTGGTTAACTATCTAAAAAATAATAATTTACAAAAAAGAGTGAAACAAAATGAAACAACTTATCAGTAGGTGTTTTTCTGAATAAATCTTAATTATCATCTTGTTTATCAATCAATTACAATTTTCGTGTTTTAGCAGCGATAAAACACACTTATGAAACAAAAATGAAACAACAGCAGTCAGCATCGATAATGGCAATAACGCGCGCCGTCGACTCACCCCGCGGCACTTCGTGCGCGACCCTCTCTTCGCTGCGCGGAAAGAGGGTTGTTTCTTTTCTTTTGATTAACCCTCTTTCCACCGAAGGTGAAGAGAGGGTGGTCGAGCGCAGCGATGATCGGGTGAGTCAACGGCGCGCATCCTCGCCATCAAAATCCAGCCACTCCCGCACATCAAAGCGGAACCATCCTGTAACAATTTTATAAGCAGGTTTTTATCTTATTAAATTTTACTAATTTGGCATCAACCATTATAACAACGCATTATGAACATTAATAACCTATCGCGCCGCGGATTTATCGGCAGCAGTGCAATTGCCGCAGCAGGGGCATTAATTCTGCCTAAAATGGCATTAGCTAATTCTTTTTTTAAGGCTGATAAACCAAATTCGGTTGTTGGCGGGGTGCTGATAGGTGTTACCACTTACTCGTACGGCCACATGAAGAATGTTACTGCCGAGGATATGCTGCAATATTGTTTACAGGATAACATTAGTGGAGTTGAGTTACGTGGTGATGCTACCGAATTATCGGCAGGCGCTCCAAAAAAGGTAGCGGGACAATCCGCGGCTGATTTTAACAAGGCAATGGCCGAGTGGCGCGCAAATTTCCCCATAGATAAATTTAAAGAGATAGGTAAAATGTTTAAAGATGCCGGCGTTACCATATATGCCTATAAGCCGGTAGTGTTTGGCACAGGTAATACCGACGAAGAGATAAACTACGCTTTTAAAGCAGCCAAAGCATTAGGTGCAAACCATTGTAACTGCGAAATGCCCGAGCATAACGATGCTCAAACCCAACGTATCGGCGATATAGCCACCAAACATAAAATCCGGGTAGGTTATCATGCCCATACCCAGGCTACCCCGCAATTATGGGATACTGCGATGGCACAGTCTGAATATAATTGCATAAACCTGGATATTGGCCACTATATAGCCGGTAATAACACCAACACTATCGAGTTTATTGAGAAAAACCATGCCCGTATTACCAGCATGCACATTAAGGACCGTAAAGTAAACAACGGGCCTAACACCGAGTTTGGATTAGGCGATACGCCAATAAAAGATGTACTGCAGTTGATGAAGAAAAACAGGTACAAGTTCCCCGCGACTATCGAGCTGGAATACAAAGTGCCGGCCGACTCGACCGACGTAAAAGAGGTTGCCAAATGCCGCGAGTATATGGCGGCGATACTAAGCGCCTAATTATTTTTGATCAATAGTTAAAAAACGGAAACTATCCTTATCGGCCACTAATGTGGCCGGTTTTGTTTTGGTAAAGTTTAGTTTGATGACGGCCGTTTTGCGCCGCTGCACTTTGGTATTACTGTTGTGGGTATGCATTACGTAATATAACTGCCCGTCCTTACCCGTAAATACATCGCCATGGCCGGTACCGTTAAAGCCCACCAGGTGGCGGTCTATAATAGGGTTGGTTGGGTTTTTTGTCCATGGCCCCATAGGCGAGGTAGCAGTGGCATAACCTATGGCGTAATCAATATTCTGATAGTCATTGCTTGAGTAAAGCAGGTAGTATAAGTTACCATGTTTAACTACGGTTGGACCCTCGCATACCAGCCAGCGGCTGTTAGCGGTATTCTCCCATGGGAGGATCGAGTTTACACATTCTTTGGCAGCGGCTGTGTCAATATCCGACAGGTCGTCTTTTAGCGGTGCCACAAATATACGGTTACCTTTTTGCAGCCGTACAAAGTACAGGTACAGTTTACCATCGGTATCTTTAAAAATATAAGGGTCTATCTGGTGTACCGGCCCGGATATGGCTTTAATTGTTTGCTGCTTAAATGGCCCAAGCGGACTATCGCCTTCGGCAATAGCTACATATTCGTTAGCAGCATAGGCCATATAGTATTTACCTTTATTTTTAAATACCTGTGGTGCCCAAAACTTATTGGTACCATAGCTATCACCCATTGCTAAAGCAAGCCCGTCCGCGGCTTTGCCTACATTACTGCGCCAGTTTACCAGATCGGATGATTGATAAACGGGGAAGCCTTTATTGCTGCCTGTGCCATAAACATAGTATTGCCCGTCCTCATAAAACATAGTTGGGTCGGCTAATAAAAGGGTGTCTTTGGTTTGCGCTTTTACAGCTATTGCAGTTAGCAATGCGCAGAGCAGGTACAGGTATTTCATTGGTTTATAATTTGAAACTAAGATATAGTTTTTTGTCATCCTTCTCTACGCTCAGGATCTTCTAAAATTGACAGGTAGCCTGTCGGCTTATCGCGCGCAGAATGACAACCTAATCAATCCTATCCTTAATCACCAGTGTTTCGGCAACTCTATCATGCAGGCATTGCTGCTGTTTATTGAAAAAGCAATACAGGTAGCCAATACCCAACGTAAGCACGGACAATACCTTGGCGAAATTCCTCCCGGCGGCATGGCTCGTCGAGATCCGATCGCCCTGCATATCGCAAACCCTGATCTTTAGTATTTGCTTACCGTAGGTACCTTGCTTTGCCGAGCTTTCCATAACAATATGATAAACCAGGTTTACAATTGGTATGATAACCAATAAGCTCAATGCTACGGCTATTAAGGCTATCTTATTACTTAAAAATATGGTTACTATAAATGCCAGTACGGCACAAGCTGTCGACACCAGGAACCAATCTATAACCGCTGCAGTGGCGCGCTGGTCAAAACTGCCAAAGTATTGCAGCAAAGCCTGTTTCTGGAAACCGAAAAGCTGGCGCAATTCTGCAACCTCATGGACCTCTTTGTAGTCGTCCATCGCGTCGGTTTTCACAAAATCGCCTGGTTTTATCTTTAGTGCTTTTAGCTCATCTAAAGTATAAGGGCCTTCGGGTTTACCGTTTATTACCAGGGTGTACATGCTCATCGCGACTTAAAATTAAGATTAATCTTTAATACCTGATTAGGATTAGTCTCAACTTCCATATATTTGCCTAAGTTCTTTACTTTATTTCAACAGATAGGTTCGCGGTTATGATGACCGCGATTAAAAAGGAACCGTGTGTAAATCACGGGCTGTCGCGCAACTGTAAGTAACACACCAAAGTTGATGCCTTAACTCCAAAATATGTCCATTGTCCGCAGCAGGGATGAGAAGGACGGCATTAACGTTACAAGCCAGGATACTTGCCATTTGTTTAAGACAATGCTTTCGCGTAATGAAGCAGTAGTCAGAGCACAAAAAAGGAATTTATATGGGTGTTGTATGCCCGTATATTTTGCTGCGCGTGTCTTTTATTACCATTCCCACGAAAGCATACCGAAAACCGTAAGGAGCATTAAGTCAAATTAATGTTTAACCAAAAAAGTTTTATGCGTATGCTCAAAAACAATCTCGGCTACCCACGTGTGGGCGCCAATCGTGAACTCAAAAAAGCCAGTGAACAATACTGGGCCGGCAAAACCGGTAAACAAGAATTATTTGCAGCTGCCCACGCTATCCGCGGGCAAAACTGGAAACTGCAGCAAGAGGCCGGTATCGACCTTATCCCCTGCAATGATTTCAGTTATTATGACCAGGTGCTGGATACCTCGTTAATGCTGGGTGTTATCCCGCAACGGTACACCCAGGTGCTAAGCAAGAACCCGGACAACTCGGAGATCGACCTGTACTTCGCCATGGCCCGCGGTTACCAAAAAGATGGGCTGGACATTACCGCCATGGAAATGACCAAGTGGTTTGACACCAATTACCATTACATTGTGCCCGAGTTTACAGCTAACCAGCAGTTTAAAGTATTCTCTGAAAACGTATTCGAAGAATTTCATTTAGCTAAAAAGGCTATCGGCAAAAGCCCTAAGACAGTATTGCTGGGCCCGGTTACTTACCTGCTTTTAGGCAAAGAAAAAGAGCAGGGTTTTGAAAAGATCGACCTTATTAAAAACCTGGTACCGGTTTATATCGAAATCCTTAAAAAACTTAAAAGCTATGGTGCCGAATGGGTGCAGTTAGACGAGCCTTTCCTGGCGTTGGATTTGACCCAAAAGGAAAAGGATGCCTATACCTATGCGTATAAAGAGATAAGGAAAGCGACTGCCGGCTTAAACCTGATGGTGGCAACTTATTTTGAGAGCCTGCATGAAAACACACCGCTGGCTTTAAGTCTTCCAATTAATGCTTTACATATTGACCTGGTGCGCGCGCCGCAGCAGCTGGACAAGGTGTTGAGTTTGATCCCTGATAACCTGATCTTATCATTAGGTGTGGTTGACGGCCGGAACATCTGGAAGAACGATTACGTGAGGTCTATAGGCTATATCAAAAACGTAATTGCAGCTATTGGCAGCGACAGGGTAATGATAGCACCGAGTTGCTCGTTATTACATACGCCTTTCGACCTCGACCTGGAAACCGCCATCAACCCTTTCATCAAAAGCTGGATGGCGTTTGCTAAACAAAAACTGAACGAGATAAATGAACTGGCCGGGATAATTGAGGGTAATAATAACGACTTGCTCCTTGAAAATTTAAAAGCCATATCAAGCCGTAATGTTTCTCAGCTCATCCACAAACAAGAGGTTAAACAGCGCACCGCTGCTATTACTGCTGCGGATGCCGATCGCGTTAGCAAATTTGCCGAAAGACAGAAAATACAGCAGCAAACTTTTGGGCTGCCACTCTTCCCTACAACTACCATTGGGTCTTTCCCGCAAACGGATGATATCCGCCAGCTACGTGCCAAACTAAAAAAAGGCGACCTTGACCAGGATCAATATGATACCGAAATAGCAAAAGCCACCATCGACGCCATCCGCTGGCAGGAAGAAATTGGCCTGGATGTGTTGGTACATGGCGAGTTTGAACGCAATGATATGGTGGAGTATTTCGGCGAATTGCTGGATGGGTTCCTGTTCACCAAAAACGGTTGGGTGCAAAGCTATGGCAGCCGTTGCGTTAAACCGCCGGTTATTTATGGCGATGTAAGCCGCCCGGCAGATATGACCGTTAAATGGACCAGCTTCGCGCAAGCCAACACCGGCAAATTGATGAAGGGCATGTTAACCGGCCCGGTTACTATACTGCAATGGAGCTTTGTGCGCGATGATCAGCCGCGGTCTGTTACAACCAACCAGATAGCTTTGGCTATCCGCGACGAGGTGGTTGCGCTGGAGCAGGCAGGCATTAAAGTGATCCAAATTGATGAGCCTGCCATACGAGAGGGTTTACCTTTACGCAAAGCGGATTGGGCTACCTATTTAGACTGGGCGGTTAAAGCGTTCCGCATCTCGGCCGCAGGCGTAAAGGACGAAACACAGATCCACACCCACATGTGCTACAGCGAGTTTAATGACATCATCAAGCACATTGCCGATATGGATGCCGATGTGATCACCATTGAAACTTCGCGCTCGCAAATGGAACTGTTGGAAGCTTTTGCTGACTTTAAATACCCTGCCGAAATTGGCCCGGGTGTTTATGATATCCACTCGCCACGCGTGCCTACTACCGAAGAAATGGTTAGCCTGCTTGAAAAAGCTGCCGACCTGTTACCGGTAGGTAATATCTGGGTTAACCCGGATTGCGGATTGAAGACCCGCAAATGGCCCGAAACTAAGGTCGCCTTGCAAAACATGGTTGACGCCGCCAAAGCCGCCCGCGAAATTTTTAGCAAGCAGCCTGTTAGTTAATAATTGCAAGTTAATAGGAGGCCGTACGGAGAGATCCGTGCGGCTTTTTTATTATTCCACCCGTCATCGCGAGGAACGAAACGATCTCTTCACTTGCAAATCAATGTGCAGATTGATCGTGCTGGCTATCGCCAAATGAGAATTATCTTTTTGAATGTCCTACGCAGAGATCGCTTCGTTCCTCGCGATGACGGGTTGATAGGTTGGTTCTCATTAATTAATTTTAATACACATAAGCCAAAGGCCCGTCCTTAGCTACCAATACCGACCAACCAGGCTTGGACCCCGAAGCTACAGCAGCAATAAATTTATCGCGGATATAAATCCCAACTTCTATCAAACCATCATCTTTTGATTCTGTCCATTCGCATCTGATATCGCTTTCGTCGGCTATGGGTTTTATGGTCGCGTCTTTTGCCAGGTATTCGGTTGGGTTTAAAAAAGGCATGTCTTCGGTACGCCAGAAAGAGGTGGCCGGTGCTTGTTGTTGGTTATAGAGCCATACATCGCCAATGACGTCTTCGCCCTCATATAAATAGGCGTAAGCTACACGGCCGTCGTCTTTTATTACTACGGAGTAATGGCGGTCAAACTCGCAGGGTACTTGTAAAGAAAATGTTGACATAGGTTTTATTAGTTGTCATTTCGAACATAGTGAGAAATCTATACATATGCAAGGCGAAACGCGTGTATGGATCTCTCCTCGTTCCTCGTCGAGATGACAAGGCGGGGTTGGGTTTGTTAAGCGCTTATCCCCATCGCTTCCCTATATTCCCCCTGCAATTCCAACAAACACTTGGCACACATACAACCTTCATAATTCTCGCTGATGTATTGCACCTCGTTTAAACTCAACTGTACTACGCTGCACTGGCATTTGGTGTAAGAATTTGCCTTACATTCAATGCCGGTACCGCAGCGGTCGCAGGATATTATTTCGTGTTTGGTGTTCATTTTTATAGTCCGGAAGTCGGGAAGACCGGAAGTCCGAAAGCATAAAGGTAGAAAATAAAAAAGTCCGAAAGCTTGACACAATGTCAAACTTTCGGACTTCCGGTCTTTCGGACTTCCCGACTTATGCCGAGCAAGTAACGCAGCCTTCTTCCATTGAGCAAGATGGGCCGGCAGGTATTTCGTCCGCTACCTGGTTAACTATTTCCGGTATTACTGCATCCATGTTTTTACCGCCCTGGTTCTCAACTGTAAATTTAACCGCTTGCGATGCTGCTTGTGTACGCAGATAGTACATGCCTGTTTTTAAACCTTTTTTCCATGCGTAGAAGTGCATTGAAGTCAATTTAGAAGCATTTGGCGAGTTGATGAACAGGTTAAGCGATTGCGACTGGCAAATGTAAGCGCCACGATCAGCAGCCATATCAATGATATCGCGCATCTTGATCTCCCAAACAGTTTTGTACAGGTCCTTCAATTCCTGCGGAATTTCGGCAATGTCTTGTACCGAACCATTTGCAGTGATGATCTTATCTTTCATGCTGCCATCCCATAAACCAAGGTTTACTAAATCGCGCAGCAAGTGTTTGTTTACAATCACAAACTCGCCGCTTAATACACGGCGGGTGTAAATGTTTGAGGTATATGGCTCAAAGCACTCGTTGTTACCCAATATCTGTGAAGTTGATGCAGTTGGCATAGGCGCTACTAATAACGAGTTACGCACGCCATGGTTCATTACATCTAAGCGCAGGTTTTCCCAATCCCAACGGCCGCTTGTAGGTTTTACTTTCCATAAATCAAACTGAAATTGTCCTTTTGATAGTGGTGAACCTTTAAAGGTTTCGTAAGCACCTTCTGCAATAGCCAGGTCTTTAGACGCGGTCATGGCAGCAAAGTAAATGGTTTCAAAGATCTCTATGTTCAGTTGTTTAGCCTCTGGGCTTTCAAACGGCATACGCAATAGTATGAAAGCATCAGCCAAACCTTGTACACCTAAACCAATAGGGCGGTGACGCAGGTTTGAGTACTCAGCCTCTTTAACCGGGTAGTAGTTATTATCGATGATCTTGTTCAGGTTTAAAGTAGCCTGGTAAGTTACTTCATACAATTTCTCGTGATCAAAAGAGCCGTCACGTACATAACGTGGCAATGCTAATGATGCCAAATTACAAACAGCTATCTCATCCTTAGATGTGTACTCCAGGATCTCGGTACATAAGTTTGAACTTTTTATAGTACCCAGGTTTTGCTGGTTCGATTTTGCGTTGGCAGCATCTTTATACAACAAGTACGGTGTACCGGTTTCTACCTGGGCGTCCAGTACAGCAAACCAAAGCTCCTGTGCTTTTATCACCTTGCGGGCACGGCCCTCTTTCTCGTAACGTTTGTATAGTTTTTCAAATTCTTTACCATGGCAATCAGCTAATCCCGGTGCTTCATGTGGGCAGAATAAGCTCCAGTCCTCGTTAGCTTCAACGCGTTGCATAAACAAATCGCTTACCCAAAGTGCGTAGAACAAATCGCGTGCGCGCATTTCTTCTTTACCGTGGTTTTTACGCAGGTCAAGGAACTCGAATATATCAGCATGCCAAGGCTCTAAGTAGATAGCGAAAGCGCCTTTACGCTTGCCACCGCCCTGGTCTACATAACGTGCAGTATCATTAAACACACGCAGCATTGGGATGATACCATTGCTGGTGCCATTAGTACCGCTGATGTATGAACCTGTAGCACGCACATTGTGGATACTTAAGCCGATACCACCTGCGCTTTGTGAAATTTTAGCAGTTTGTTTTAATGTATCATAGATACCATCGATGCTGTCATCCTTCATGGTTAACAGAAAGCATGATGACATTTGTGGTTTTGGCGTACCTGCGTTAAACAATGTAGGTGTAGCGTGGGTGAACCAACGCTCGCTCATCAGGTTATAAGTTTTTATTGCGCTGGCAATATCTTCTTTATGGATACCTACCGATACACGCATAAACAAATGCTGCGGGCGTTCGGCAATTTTACCATCCAGTTTTAATAAGTATGATTTCTCTAAGGTTTTAAAGCCAAAATAATCAAAACCAAAGTCGCGATCGTAAATAATGCTGCTATCCAGTTCTTCAGCATTTCTTTGAATTATATCGTAAACATCGTCAGCCAGTAAAGCAGCATTTTTGCCGGTTTTAGGGTCGACATATTGATGCAGGTTGCGCATCGTTTCTGAAAACGATTTGATGGTGTTTTTATGTAAATTAGAAACAGCTATACGCGATGCCAGTAACGCGTAATCAGGGTGCTTGGTAGTTAATGACGCGGCCGTCTCGGCAGCAAGGTTATCCAGCTCTGATGTGGTTACCCCATCAAATAAACCTTCAATTACTTTTTTAGCTACATCAACCGGGTCAACCAACGCGGGATTTAAACCATAGCACAGTTTCTCGATCCGTGCGGTTATTTTGTCAAATTTTACAGTTTCTTGCTTACCGTCTCTTTTTACTACGAACATAATTTTGGCATTTAATGGCTGGACTGGAACCAACCGGTTTAATATTTATTTACTTAACTGGATATTATCTTTTAGTATTTAGTAGCTAGGATCAAGTAGTAAGACATTAGCTGTTTGTTCTGTTGTAGCAATATCACTCTTGTTACTTGATACTAACTACTTGATACTTCTTCTAAAAATCTTCGTCTAACGAGAATCCTTTATTATCGCCCCCGCCTGTGTTTAACACACCGCTTTTTTGGTAATCACCTACCCGCTTCTCGAAGAAGTTGGTTTTGCCCTGCAGGGATATCATCTCCATAAAGTCGAACGGATTGCTTGCGCCGTATACTTTATCATAACCCAGCTCGCCTAACCAGCGGTCGGCCACAAACTCAATATATTGGCTCATTAGCTTCGCATTCATCCCGATCAAACTAACCGGCAACGCGTCGCTGATAAATTCTTTTTCAATTTCAACCGCATCGGTAATGATAGCTGTTGCAGCTTCTTTTGATAGTTTGTTATCCAACATTCTGTATAACAAGCAGGCAAATTCGCAGTGCATACCTTCGTCGCGGGATATTAACTCGTTGCTGAAAGTTAAGCCCGGCATTAAGCCGCGTTTCTTTAACCAAAAGATAGAGCAGAAACTGCCAGAGAAGAAGATCCCTTCAACCGCCGCGAAAGCAATTAAGCGCTCGGCGAACGATCCGTTGTTTATCCAGCGTAAGGCCCACTCCGCTTTTTTACCTACACATGGCACGGTATCAATAGCGTGGAACAAACGATCTTTTTCGGTTGGATCTTTAATATAAGTATCTATTAATAAAGCGTAAGTTTCAGAGTGGATATTCTCCATCATGATCTGGAAACCGTAGAAGCAACGGGCCTCAGGCAATTGCACCTCGCTCATAAAGTTCACAGCAAGGTTCTCATTTACAATACCGTCACTCGCAGCAAAGAAAGCCAGGATGTGAGATATAAAATGTTTTTCGCCCGGGTTAAGGCCTTCCCAATGTTTTAAATCATCAGAAAGGTCAATTTCTTCGGCTGTCCAGAAACTTGCTTCGCATTTTTTATACATCTCCCAAATTTCGGGATACTTAATAGGTAGAATAACAAAACGATCCTTGTTCTCTTTTAATAATAATTCTGTTTCTTCTGCCATGCGTTTTATTAACTTTTATTGTTTTAACTCTTCTTTTTTTTCTTTTGCTGCCCTGGTAATTTTAGCCGACAATGCCGCCGAGCAGTTGTTATTAAAGAATGATAAAAAATTATTATCACCTTAACTACTCTAAACAATCACCCTCACAAATCCCTACTTGACTACTTTTAACAGTGTATATATCCACCTTTTACCTGCTGGTAAATGGCTTCTTTTTTGCTCTTACCGACAAGGATCGCCGATAATTTGGATAGCTTTAAAGAACTTATAATTCAAAGATATGATTTGAAAAATTTGGTTGTTAGTGATAGTTATACACATCACCTATAAGTTATAAACAAATTTTTTGTGGAGATTAGAAATAGGTGATTAAGAGCACATTAAATCAAGATTGCCGAATAATTAAATTTATCGGGAAAAATTTTGTTATGGCCTTGGGACAAATTTCATCGATAACGAATTAACGCAGTGGCGGGTGTTTTTTGGGGTCAGATATTCGCCTTCAAACACGTGGCCCAGGTGGGCGCCGCAATTGTTGCACACAATTTCAACACGGTGTCCGTCCGCATCAGGTACGCGCTTTACTGCACCGGGTATTTCGTCATCAAAACTTGGCCAGCCGCAATGCGATTCGAATTTAGTTTCGGATGTATACAGCGGCGTATCGCAGCGTTTACAAACGTATAAACCTTCGGCTTTATTGTTTAATAATTCGCCGGTAAAAGGGCGCTCGGTGCCTTTATTTAATATGATATATTCTTCTTCGGGTGTTAATTGATTGTAGTTGCTCATGATTGTTTGGATTTCACAGATTTTATTATGATTGCACAGATGGATGCTTTTGTCCGTCCGCTTATCTACAAGATACGACAAAACGGCTGGACATTTTGTTTTGAAGATGGATGTTTACATAGGTTTGACCAACCCGAAAAAGTCTTTACAAAAAGTTAAGAAACCACCTATTTTACCACCCCATCCAAATGATATTCCTGTATCAATCCCGGGCTTTCCGGCGTCAGGGTAAATGCTACTTTAATGTTGGCGCTTTCGCCCTGCATTATAAAGAAACCACGCATTTGGTTCTCGGCAACTACAGCGCTTACGGCTATTATCTTTCCTGCTTTGGCAAAAGCCTCTGTGGTAGCCGCTTTTAGCTTATCCGGGAAATAATCCATAAAGAAGTTATCAGCAAAAATACCGCTGGCCTTGGCCGTATCCCAATTGCTGATCACCTTCAGCAGGTCGGCTTTGCGTTGGTTTAATATTGCTGATGCGGGCAGCGCGCGCGGCTTAACAGCTGATAGCACCAGCAGCGTATCCAGTACCCGGTTATTAATAGCACCAGCATTGGCATAAGTTAAATTACCGAAAACAACTACACCTACCCCATAATCGGGCATAATGTTCCATTGGCTGCCAAAGCCCGGTAAGCCACCGGTATGGCCTACATAAACTCGGTTGTCGCAATCTTTAGCCCAGCGTAAACCATAGCAATAGGCACTAACATTAGGGCATGGCCTGCCGGTAGGGGTTTTGGCATTAGCTGATAAATAATTTACATCCCACGGGTACTGCATTTCACGGATAGAGCTGCGCTTTATAGGTAGGGTTTCCGCGTCGTCCCGTGGTGGCCAGGCATCCATATGCGCTGCCATGTATTTACTAAAATCCTCAATCGTGGTTATTAAGCCGCCCATGGCACCATAAGCGCCGTCGTGCAGTAAAGGCTGCTCAACCCATTTGCCATCCAGCCAGCGATAGCCTAAAGCCAATTTATTTTTGGGCACTTTGGTATATTCCCAATAGGTATGGGTCATCCCCAGCGGGTTTAAGATGTATTGGGTGATATAATCCTGGTAAGTTTTGCCCGATACCTTTTTAATAATATAGCCCAGCGTCGCGAAGCCTAAATTACTGTACTCGTATTTTAACCCCGGATTATTAGAGAATGATACCCCCTTTTTATAGAGTGCTATCAATTCATCATCGCTAACGGCCAGTTGCCTGTCGCCCCAGGGGTTATCTTCGGGGTAGCCTGCGGTATGGGTAAGCAGGTTTTTAATGGTAACCGGGGTAGCATCTTTAGTTAAATATTTCATTCCCTTCATTTCGGGGATATAGAGATATGCCGGATCATCCAGTTTTAATTTACCTTCATCGCGCAGCTTTAATATAGCCATAGCGGTTAAGCTTTTGGTCATGGATGCTATCCGGAAATCAGAACTCTTATCTGCCGGGATTTTAGCAGCGATATCGGTATAGCCAACGCCACCGCTATGCACCAGCTTACCATCAACCACAATACCATAAGCCATGCCCGGCCAGTGGTTTTCTTCGGCGAAGTCTTTATACAGTTTATCTATTATAGTGTAGGTCGATTCGATCTTTTCCAGCCTGTCCGCGTCCGTAAAGTTTGCGGGCCTGTAAGACTGTGCAGAGGCTAAGCAACTTAGGGTTGATAAAGCGATATAGAGCGATATTTTTTTGGCGATCATGATTGCATGTTTGGGATAACCCAAGATACGGAATTAATGAGTGATTTTGAATAAGTGAATAAGTGAATAAAAAATATCACAAGGGTGTTCGTTCGCACGGGGAATGAAACAGTTTGAAACAACGGACACCTTACCTCATCTCCCGCCAACAAAAAATCCCGGCCAAACTGACCAGGATTTATATATGATATATATGGTTTTCCCCTTTAGGGGTTAGGGGACATACTATAACTTCGCCAGTTCTTCTGCCATTGCAGCACCTATCTCGGCTGGCGACTCAACAACGCGGATACCACACTCGCGCATGATCTTCATTTTTGCAGCGGCAGTATCATCGGCACCGCCAACAATTGCACCAGCGTGGCCCATACGGCGGCCCGGAGGCGCTGTCTGGCCGGCGATGAAACCCACAACAGGTTTGGTACCATTTGCTTTAATCCAATGTGCAGCTTCGGCTTCCATGCCGCCGCCTATCTCGCCTATCATAATAATGCCATGCGTTTCAGGATCGTTCATTAACAGTTCAACCGCTTCTTTGGTTGGCGTGCCTATGATCGGGTCGCCACCTATACCAATGGCAGTGGTGATACCTAAACCTGCTTTAACAACCTGGTCAACCGCCTCATAAGTAAGCGTGCCCGATTTTGAAACTACACCCACATTACCTTTTTTAAAGATAAAGCCCGGCATAATACCAATTTTGCTTTCGTCGGCAGTGATAATGCCCGGACAGTTAGGGCCTATTAAGCGGCTATCCTTGTCTGTCAAATATTCTTTAACCGCTATCATATCCTTTGTAGGGATACCTTCGGTGATACATACAATAACTTTAATACCCGCTTCGGCAGCTTCCATAATCGCGTCGGCAGCAAATGCAGGCGGAACGAAAATAATAGATACATCGGCACCGGTTTTTGCAACAGCATCGGCCACGGTGTTAAATACAGGGCGGTCCAGGTGAGTTTGGCCACCTTTGCCCGGTGTAACACCGCCAACAAGCTGGGTACCATACTCAATCATTTGCGATGCATGGTAGCTACCTTCATTACCTGTAAAACCCTGAACTATAACTTTAGAATCTTTATTTACGAGAACACTCATTGGTTTGATTTTCTTTTATATCGCAAAGCTAAAATTATTTTTCGCCCCCTAACCCTCTAAAGGGGAATTTTTTAAGTTATTATAAAAAATTTACAATTCGCTCCTCCAACCGCTTAAAGCGAAAGTTTTTATACGCTTATTAAATAATAAACTATTATTCCCCCTTTAGGGGGTTAGGGGCGCTAAACTCCCCCTCGCTCTTCGCAATAACAATAGTGGCCACCCCATTCCCAATCACGTTAGTAATCGCCCTTGCTTCCGACATAAACCTATCCACCCCTAATAATATCGCCACACCCTCAACCGGGATAACCTTTATGGCGGCAAGGGTTGATGTTAGTACAATAAAGCCACTGCCGGTTACACCTGCCGCACCTTTACTGGTTATCATTAATATACCTATAATACTTAGCTCCTGGCCTAACGATAGCGGGATATTAAATACCTGCGCCAAAAATATAACCGACATAGACAGGTAGATCGTCGTCCCATCCAAATTAAACGAGTACCCTGCCGGAATAACCAACCCCACTACCGACTTAGAGCAGCCAAACTTCTCCAGCTTCTCCATCATGGCCGGCAGGGCAGGCTCAGACGATGAGGTACCCAGTACGATCAGTATCTCTTCCTTAATATGCTTTAAGTACTGCCATAAGCTAAATTTGTACATGCGGCATACCAGGTTAAGCACCACAAAAATAAACAGCGCCATGGTGATATAAACCGATGCCATCAACAACGCCAGCGGTTGCAGGGTTTTTATGCCATAGGTACTTATGGTATACGCCATCCCGCCAAAGGCGCCTATAGGAGCAGCCTTCATTACGATGTGCATAATGTTAAAGAATACCTTCGAGATCTTATCAAACAAATCAATAACCACCTTTCCGCTATCGCCCATTTTACTTAGCCCGAAGCCAAACAATATCGCGAAGAAAAGCACCTGCAAAATATCGCCGTCGGCAAAAGCTTTCATGGCATTGCTGGGTACAATGTGGGTGATAAAGTCGCCCCAATGCATTTCAGAGGCCGCTTTTTGGTAAGTAGCCAGTTTAGCGTCATCAAACGCAACAGTAGCCTTAAAGCCAGCGCCGGGTTTAACCAGGTTGGCAACGGTTACACCAATTATCAAGGCAAACGTGGTTACTATCTCGAAGTAAAGCAGCGCTTTACCCCCTACCCGGCCAACCTTTTTCATATCGCTCATGCCGGCAACACCCAGCACAATAGTGAAGAATATGATAAACGGGATCAGCATCGTTATCAGGCTGATGAATATTTTGCTGATCATTTGCGCTGTAGGTGCAAAAGGCTTAAAATAAAGCCCTACAATAACGCCCAGTACAATTGCAATTAAAACCTGTACGGTTAGGTTGGATAGTAATCGTTTCATTATAACAATAATACGATTATTAAAAACATTTCATAAGTTAATAATGGTGGGTGTCCGTCTGTTAGGTATCCGCTGTAGGTTAGGACAAGTAGACAAACTTTTAAATGCTTTTTAAGGTTACCAGCTCTTGTCCATCCGTTTTTTAGCGTTCAGCAACTTAGCGGACGGACAAGGTTTCATGGGCGTTACCCTCCGTTGTCGGGTCAGGCTGTACGCTTATACGCCACAGGCATTAAGCGCAAGGCCGGTCCAAAGGACTCCTTCGGAGTATCCGCTTCCATCCTTAACGCAAGGTCTACCATCATAACTCCCTACCACGTGGTATTTTATGTGGTAAAAACTATCAACCATACATCCCACTGGTAAAATTCAAACTTTAAATTTATCTTGAAATTTAAATACACTCCCCCCTTCACCCCTTCTTATATAACTATATATAGGGTTAGCTGTGCAATGCTGTATTACCGGGAAGTGAGAATAATTATATACAAATATACATATAATATATTGATTATCAAATAATTAATATATTAAGCTTGTCCGTCCGCAAGGGACCCAGACACCAAAATAACAGTCGGACACTCTAGCTTACATCCCCTTATTAAAAAATCTGTCCGTCCGCTAAGGGGCAGGACAGGTTTTGAAAAACGGACAAACATTAATAAGCTATCATTAAGTTACCCACAAAAAAAATGTCCGCCCTCCGAAGCACATAGGCTCCAGAAGCGGACGGACACTTCTATTAAATATTAATCAGTCTATTAATTCCAATGACCGGCTACCCAAACATAACCACGTGGGCGGCGGTCCCAATGGCCGGCAACCCAAACCGCACGCGGGCGTGGTGCACGTTCCCAATGGCCACGGCTTTCAACATACGTACGGCCTTGTGGGGTCCATTCGCCTTCAACCCAAACATGATTGGCCGATGGGCGTGCCGGGCGGGTGGTTACTACAGTACGGTGATGTACCATACGGCTTCTTACTACAACTTGTGCACTGGTGTCGGCAGCTGCAAACAGCACTAATGCTGCCGATGCAAATAAAATTCTTCTTAATGTTTTCATAATAGTGTTTGTTTTAGTTATAACGATGGGGTTTAAAACCCGCCGCTATGGTATCTGTTAATTATAATCTAAAGACAGCCTTAAATAAAAAAAGTTTAAAATCTCGGCTAAAAAATTTCCACCGATAATAATATTAGCCTAATGGGCTATGCAGATTAATCAAATTATTATCTTCGTTGCATGTCACCGGCTGAAGCAAAAAAACAAATAGAAACCCTATCGGCAGCGCTTAAACAGCATAGCTACAACTACTATGTACTGGCTATGCCCGCTATATCTGATTTCGAGTTCGATAAAAAATTAGAGGCCCTTACGGCGCTCGAAAAAGAGTTCCCCGAGTTTCTGGACCCTGATTCGCCCACCCAAAAAGTAGGCGGCTTTATCACTAAAGAATTTAAAACGGTTAAGCACCGCTGGCCCATGTTATCGTTAGGTAATACCTATAACGAGCAGGAGCTGCTGGATTTCGACCAACGCATCCGCAAAGCTATAGGCGACAATTTTGAGTATGTGTGTGAGCTGAAGTTCGATGGCCTGTCCATGAGCCTTACGTACCAGGACGGTAAGCTTGCCCGCGCCGTTACCCGTGGTGACGGTGTGCAGGGCGACGAGGTGACCACCAACGTACGCACCATACAAAGCATCCCCAAACAACTAAAGGGCGGCGGTTACCCCGCCGAATTCGAGATCCGCGGCGAGGTATTTATGCACCTTAAAGCGTTTGAACGCCTGAACCAGGAACGCGTAGATAACGGCGAGCCTGCCTATGCCAACCCGAGGAACTTTGCATCGGGCACCATTAAACTGCAGGATAGCGCCGAGGTAGCTAAGCGCCCGCTGGATTGCTTCCTATACGGCTTATATACCGAAAAGACCTTGTTTAAAACGCATTGGGAGAGCCTGCAAGCCGTTAAACAATGGGGCTTCCATGTTGATGACCATAGCCGGCTGTGTAACGATATAGACTGCGTATTAAGCTTTATAGCCGAGTGGGATAAAAAGCGCCATCACTTAAGCTATGATATAGACGGCATTGTTATTAAGGTAAACAGCTATAACCAGCAGCAGGAATTGGGCTTCACAGCCAAATCGCCACGCTGGGCCATATCGTATAAATTTAAAGCCGAGCAGGTACAAACCGAGCTGTTAGCCGTAACCTACCAGGTGGGCCGCACCGGCGCGGTTACCCCTGTAGCTAATCTTAAACCCGTACTGCTTGCTGGCACTACCGTAAAACGTGCCACACTGCACAACGCCAACGAAATGCTGCGGCTTGACCTGCACAAAGGCGACTGGGTTTTTGTTGAAAAAGGCGGCGAGATCATCCCAAAGATCATCGAGGTAAATTTAGAGAAACGCGTACCCGGAGCGGCTACCATAGATTATATAACCGAATGCCCTGCCTGTGGTACACCACTTAAACGCCAGGAAGGCGAAGCCGCTTTCTATTGCCCTAACGATGAGGGCTGCCCGCCACAGATAACCGGCAAGATGCAGCACTTCATTGGCCGCAAAGCCATGAATATTGATGGTTTGGGTGATGAGACAATCGAAACCTTATATCAACGCGGCTTTATCCGCCATATAAGCGACCTATACAAACTTGCCGACCATATTGATGAGTTGAAGCAGATGGAGCGATTCGGCGAGAAATCCATCACCAATATGCTGGAGGGTATAGAAAAATCTAAACAAATGCCTTTCGAAAAAGTGCTGTTTGGCTTAGGTATCCGCTATATTGGCGAAACAGTCGCCAAAAAGCTAACCATCCATTTTAAAACCATTGACAACCTGATGGCAGCCACGCTTGACGAGCTGATTGTTGCCGAAGAAATTGGCGAACGTATTGCCCACAGCTTAATCGAATACTTTGCTACCCCGCAACACCGCGAAGAGATAGAGAAGCTTAAAGCCTCGGGCCTTCAATTTGTAGCCGAAGAAAAAGAGGTTATATTAGCCAGTGAAGCATTATCAGGCAAGACCTTCGTTATATCAGGCACTTTTGAACGCTCGCGCGATGAGTTGAAAGACATCATTGAGCAAAACGGTGGCAAGATACTAAGCAGTATATCAGCCAAGCTAAACTACCTTGTAGCAGGTGACAATATGGGCCCGGCCAAGCTGGAGAAAGCGCAGAAGCTTAACATCCCTATTATTAGTGATGAAGAGTTGATGGGGATGATTGGATAGTTTGTCTGGTCTACCGTTTTGTGCCGGTTACTTAGCGGACGGACACTTTAACAATAATTAACATCATCGCCCTGCAACCTTTTGTTAATTAAATGCATCTTCGTACAAACATGTTTCCTGTATGCGATTAGCTTTAACCTGGCTCTTATTCCTCTCTTTTAATATCAGTGCGTTTGCACAGCAATTTACCGTTAGCGGTAAAGTTATTGATGATGTAGGTAAGCCTGTTCCGTTTGCCAGCGTGTATATTCAAAACACTACCCAGGGCGCATCGGCTAACAGCGATGGCGAGTATGCCATCAACTTAAAACCCGGTAAATATGTGTTGCAATACAAGGCCGTTGGTTATAAGCAGGAAAGCCGCACGGTTGATGTCAGCCAGTCTAAAACCATAAACGTTACTTTAAATATAGAGTTTTACCAGCTGCAAACCGTTGTTATAGGCGGCAAGGACCCTGCTTTTGCCATTATGCGCAAAGCTATAAAAAAGCGTAAAACTTACCTTAACGAAGTACAAGCTTATACTGCTGACGTTTATATAAAGGGTCTGCAAAAGCTATTGGATGCACCCAGGAAATTCCTGGGGCGGGATATGAATTCGATAGGCAAACAACTGGGGCTCGACTCGAACCGCAGGGGGATAATTTACCTGTCAGAGTCTCAATCAAAGTACAGTTTCATGGCACCTGATAAGGTGCACGAGGAAATGATCTCGTCAAAAGTATCGGGCAGTAACCGGGCCTTTAGCTTTAACCGGGCTACAGATCTGAAGGTTAATTTTTATGAGAATTACCAGGACTGGGGCCAGATTAGCCTTAGGCCGTTGATATCGCCGCTATCAGAAAATGCCTTTTTCTATTACAACTATAAATGGTTAGGCGAGAGTGTGGAGAATGGCAAAACGGTTAACAAGATTCAGGTAATCCCACGCCGTGCGCATGATCCTTGTTTCGAAGGGTATATTTATATTCAGGAGGATAGCTGGCGCCTGGTTGGCCTTAATTTATACATCACCAAAAAGGCTAATATCAGCATTGTTGATACCGTAAGGATAAACCAGCAGTTTGTACCGGTTAACGATAAAGCGTGGATGACATCTACCATTCGCTTTGATTTTAATGGGGGATTTTTGGGGTTTAAGTTTGGTGGCTATTTTATATCGGTTTACAAAAATTACAACTTGGAGCCCACGCTCAACAAAAAGGATTTTAACGAGGTGCTGCGTATCAGTAAAGGTGTAAACAAAAAAGACAGCACCTATTGGGAGCAGGAGCGCCCCGTGCCGCTAACCGCCGAAGAAAAAACCGATTATAAAAAGAAAGAGGTACTGGCCGCAAAGCGAGAATCGAAGCAATATATCGACTCGGTAGATAAAGTGAATAATAAGTTTAAACCTATTACGCTGGTGCTTGGCGGCGTTGATCTAAGATATCGTTATAAAAAGGAATACTATCATTTAGACCCGGTGCTGAGCGACATTTTCTTTAACACGGTGCAGGGTTTTGCTTTTTACTACAAAACCGCCTTCACCAAAATGATAGATACGGTAAACAACCGTTTCTTTAGGTTAGCAGCTAATGCCGGTTACGGTTTTTCGAACCATATTTTTAGCGGCGATATTAATATCATTGCCCCAGTTAAACAATTTCAATTTGGCTTTAACGCGGGATCAGAAGTATTGGATATGAACAACCTGCAGCCTATCACCACCCTGGCAAACACTGTTCATAGTTTGTTTTCAAAGCAAAATTATCAAAAGCTATATCAAAAGCAATTTGTATCGATGTCATTATCGGGCCGTATATCGGGCGGGTTAAAGGCCAGTGCCGGCGTTGAATACGCTAACCGTAACTGGTTGCCTAATACGTCGTCTTATAGTTTTTCGGACAACCCAAAGGCTTATAGCTCAAATAACCCGTTAGTGCCTTCGGCAGATGTGCCTTTGTTTCAGCAAAACCAGGCATTTAAAATAGGCTTGCATGGCAGCTATGATTTCAGCAACCGTTATGAGACTTACCCTAATGGCAGGCGTTACTTACCGTCAGAATATCCAACCATTAGCTTTACCTACACCAAGGGTATAAAAAATGTATTAGGATCGGATGTGGACTATGACAAGATCTCTGCCGATATTTCCAAAACAGATATCTCAATGGGGTTGTACGGGCGCACCTCGTTCTATGTTGGCGCAGGTAAGTTCATCAACAGTAATAGTTTGTATTTTACAGATTACAACCACTTTAAAGGCAACGAGGGCCTTTTCTACAGTAGTGGTATAACCAGTTTCTTATTGCTTGATTATTATACCTACAGCACCCGTACCGAATATATAGAGGCCCATTTCGAGCACAATTTTTCGGGCTTTATTGCCAACAAGATACCATTGCTCAGGAAACTTAAATTACAGGAAATTTTTCATCTGAATTACCTGAGCTCGCCAGAGTTGAAAAATTATTATGAAATGGGTGTGGGCGTTAAGTATCTTAATTTAAAACTACTTTACGGTCAATCATATAACAGCGGTAACAATGTACGTTCGGCTATAAGATTGGGGATAGGGTTTTAGATAATTCAGGCTCGGCTGCCAACAGCTACGGCCCATCGGCTATGGACTATGGACCAAAAATATTATCTTAGCGCCTTTTACTACAAACATGAACAAATTTTACGGAACCGGGATAGCTATTGTTACCCCTTTTCTTGCAGACGGACAAGTGGATTATGACGGGCTTAAAACCCTGATCAATTATTTAATTGATGGCGGTGTGGAGTACATCGTGTCGTTAGGTACAACCGGCGAAAGCGCCACATTAAGTCAGGACGAAAAGAAGAAGGTTTTAGCATTTACTGCCGAAGTAGTAAATGGCCGTATAAATTTAGTTGCCGGCATTGCCGGCAATAATACCGCCGAGGTAGTTGAGCAGGTTAAAGCTTTTGATATACCCGGCTATAATGCTATACTATCAGCAAGCCCGCAATATAACAAACCAACGCAGGAAGGTATTTACCAGCATTATAAAGCCATTGCGCAAAATGCCAAACTGCCTGTTATACTTTATAACGTGCCCAGCCGTACGGGCAGCAACGTAAGCGCCGATACTACGGTTAGACTGGCCCGCGATTTTAAAAACATTATCGGCATCAAAGAAGCATCGGGCAATTTCGACCAGATCAACCAGATCATGCGCGACAAGCCGCAGGATTTCCTGATGATATCAGGCGATGACCCTATAAGTTTGCCTATGATAGCTTTGGGCGCTGTTGGTGTGATATCAGTAGTTGGTAACGCTTTGCCGCGTCAAACGTCGGATGTAATTCGCAAGTGCTTAAACCATGATTTTAAAGGTGCAGAGAAAGGCCACTTCGACCTGATTGACATTACCCGCCTATGCTTTGTTGAAAGCAGCCCCGCGGGTGTAAAAACCGCCTTAAAACAATTAGGTATTTGTGGAGATACGGTGCGCCTGCCATTGGTACAGGTTAGCGAATATACAGCCGGCCAAATTATTAAAGAGATCCAAAAATTTACGGCATAAAAAAACCCTGCTGCGTGCAGCCGGGTTTTATGAATAGAGATATTGCATGCGTAGTAAAAGACGCAATGCCTACGCCTCTACGCTTTGTTTTTAGCTTCCTGAACTTCCAGGCGGATAGATTGTGCCAGATTTTTAAGGTCTTGCATCCCTTTGCGAACGCGGGTACCGGCTGCACTGTTACCCTTGTTGTAAAACTTATCGGCATCCGCCTCAAGCGACGCGATAAGAGATTTTACTTCGTTGAATTTTTTCATTTAATTGCTCCTTTTAATATTTTATTAGGGTGATTGTTATACGAAAGCTAAGCTAAAATGTTTTTGCTTAAAAAAAAATACCTATAAATAGTTTAAACAGAGTTTTTTTCCACATTTTTCTACTTCTGTTAAACTTATAATTCCCTCATTTGGACAAGATTAAGGGTTATTATCCTGTTGATATTATAATAGAATTTCTTGAAAAATAATATTATTAAATTAACAGAATGCCTGTTATAATTGGCAACCGATCATGATAAAAATCGACAGTCATTATTTTTTGCCGCCCTTACTTACGTTCTTTAAAACTATAAATAATGGTTGCCGGGCGGCACCAACTGGCTCTGGTGCGATAAAACCGCTACCCAGCACCAGGTCTGTCTTTCCATCTCCATCTATATCCCCGGCATCCATCGTTAATGCTTTGGTGAAAGGTGTACCGGGCGGTAATTTATAAGCCTGAAAATTAAATCCTCCCTTATTTTCTAAATATACAAAAGCCTCCCAGGTTGATTTGCTTGCCGGGAAAGCGCTGATGGTGGCTATATCAAGGTCGCCGTCACCATCAAAATCTTTAGCTATAGCCTTGTAGCATCCATTTATTGGATAGAAGAATTTATTTACGAAATTGCCCTTCCCGTCATTTAAATAGATATATATACCGTGATAGGGTTTGGGTGTCTGGCTGTAATCGCCATTGTCGCCACAGGTGTAAATAATATCTTTATATCCGTCACCATTAAAATCGATCATATCAAAATAGCTTGAACCGTATGATGGCGGGAAACTTAATATCCGCTTTTCTTTAAAATTGCCCTTACCATCGTTTATATATTGAAAAATCCCCTCATCTCCCTGCGCAAAAAGCGCCCATATATATGGAATTTTGCCCGGGTTAGTATTATCAATGATCGTACGAATAGCACCGGGCTTTTCTCTTAATATATGTTCTTTATGCTTATCACCCAGCTCTTCAAACCAACTTAGCCTGCCCGTCATTTTACCAAATTGTGTAACCAGATAATCCAGTTTTCCATCCATATTCAGATCTACGATGTCAGTAGATAACGGACGGCCCAACCTATCCAAAATAAGCCTTTCCTGCATTGCAACCTTACCGGTTTTATCTACGTTGATTTCTTTAACCGTTCCTTTTTTCGCGTTGGTCGACCATAAGTCGTCCCCAATAGATGTTGCAGTGATATTATTGTTATTAAACATCATATCTACAATAGCGCCATCCATAAGCGATGAATTAACTGTTTTTATTTTATCATTTAAAACTATTAACCGGTTGCGCACACCATCAGCTACAAAAAGCCGGTGGGGGGTAACGCTCTCGTCAATTTTAACACATGAGGCTAATGATTTTCCAGAAACCCATTCGGCAGGTGTAGGCAGTACCTTAAAAAAAGGCAATCCACTTTTAGGTTCAGCTCGATCCGGGACAGGTAAATTTTCGGGAGCTTTGCTAACGTAATAACTAACTATTTGCCGCCACCCAACAGAATCGATACCAGGCTTTTGAGGCAGATAGCTCATATTACCTGTTTGAGAAGTTAAAATACTGTCGGGGATATGGTATTTAGCCCCCAGGTATAAACCCATAAGCGGCAATACGCTATTTCGCCAGGTGTTTTTACCTAATAAAGAAGGATTTGGTAATTGATGGCAGGTTTGACAGTAGGTAGCGGCCAGCGCCTCCCCTTTACTTATATCATCCGCACTATATTGCCCGGAAGTACCTTGTGAAGAGGATGTATTAGTTGAGCTATTGCATTGAACAAGCATTATACACATCAAAACAAGTAATGCTATAACGTTTGCTTTATTAGATGATAGCATATTGCTTTTATTAGGTTGATATGTTAGTGATACCAAATTGAGCCGGGCTATTAGCGCTCTGCCTGTTATTTTTTATTTGCCTTGCCGCTTATGTTCTTTAAAACTATAAATAACGGCTGCTTAGGCGGATCACCCGGATCCATGGCAGCAAAGCCGGCGCCCAGCAACAGGTCGGTTTTTCCATCGCCGTCTATATCCCCGGCATCCATAGTCATCCCCCGTGCAAACGGAGTACCATTAGGTAAGGTATAAGCCTGGAAGTTTAAGTTTCCTTTATTCTCTAAGTACACAAATGCCTCCCACTGGGTTTTGTGGCCCGGGTATTCGCTAATGGCAGCTATATCCGGGTCTCCATCACCGTCAAAGTCTTTAGCAATAACTTTATTACACCCACGAATTGGATAGAAATACTTTTGGGTAAAGTTATTCTTGCCATCATTTAAATAAATATATACACCGTGGTAAGGTTTTAAGATCTGGCTATAATCCGCATTATCGCCGCAAGCATAAATTATATCTTTAAAGCCGTCGCCGTTAAAATCAACCAAATCAAAAGATATTGAGCCGTATGATGGCGGGAAACTTAATACTTTTTTTTCGGCAAAGTTGCCTTTGCCATCATTTGTATATAAGAAAATACCCTCATCACCCTGGCCAAAAAGCGCCCAGATATCAGGGCCCAGCTTATTGCTATAATCAAAAATGGTTTTTAAACTCCCCGGCTTATTTCTTAATACATGCTCCTCAATTTTATCTCCTGATTTCTCGAACCAGCTTAGTTTGCCGGCCATTTTACCAAACTGCGTAATTAGGTAATCTTGTTTGCCATCATGGTTAAGATCGGCTATATCAACTGATAACGGGCGGTTCAATCCTTCAAAAAGAGCTTTACCTTTTGAACTAACTACCCCTTTCTTATCAATATCTATGTCAGTTATATTGCCGTACTTAAAATCATTTGCCTGCAAATTGGGCCCTATAACAGTTGTAATAATCCGGTTATTTTTGAACAGCATATTTACTATGGCGTAATTTAAGTTAAATGCATTTAACTTTTGCGCCTTGTCATTTAAGATAATCAGTTTGTTATCCAAGCCATCGAATACAATAAGCCGGTGTGGGCTTACACTTTCATCTATTTTAACATATGATGTTAATGCTCTTGGTCCAACCCATTCGGCAGCTGCGGGCTCTATCTTAAAGAAAGGCAATTGGTGTATTGGCTCCGCCCTGTTTACCGTGGGCATATGTGCCGGAGATTTTGTAACGTAATAGGCCACTATTTGCTTCCATTTTTCAGCATCCATGACGGGGGTAACCGGGATGTAATCTTTATTAATATCCGGCGAATTTACCAGGCTGGCAGGCGCAGCAGATGGAATGCCCAGGTATATCCCCATAATAGGCAGCACATGTCTTTCCCAGGTGGCTTTGCTTAATAAAGAAGGATCCGGCAATTTATGACAGGTTTGGCAGTAGTTAGCTGCCAGCGCTTGCCCTTTGCTTACATCATCCGCACTATATTGGCCGGACGCATTTGATGAAGATGAATCATTGGTTGAGCTATTGCATTGAACAAGTAATACAACCATCAAGACAAGGCATGTAATAATGGTTGTTTTAATAGATAAGCGCATAAATTGGTTCTGATTGAAATTGATTATAAATATATTTAAAATATATTAACAAAAATGCCACCTCCGTAAGAGATGGCATTGGTTATTTGGGTTAAGATATTTTAACTAAACCGCTGTTAAATTTTCGCGATAGTGACCGGCTTTCAATTTCTCGCCCATTTCGCTGTACGCGTCTAAGGTGCGCTGTACATCTTCTAATGAATGTGCTGCTGTTGGGATCAACCTTAACAATATTAGCCCCTTAGGGATAACCGGGTAAATTACAATTGAGCAAAATATACCATAGTTTTCGCGCAGGTCGCGGGTTAATGCGGTGGCTTCGTATAAGTCGCCTTTTAAAAATACAGGGGTAACCATGGTATTGGTAACGCCTAAGTCAAACCCACGCTCTTTTAATCCGGCTTGCAAAGCCTTAGTGATCTTCCATAGATTTTTGCGCAGTTGCGGTTGCGATTTAAGCAGCTCAAACCGTTTTTTAAGGCCCAATACCATTGGCATAGGCAATGCCTTAGCAAATATCTGCGAGCGCATGTTATAGCGCAAATAATCAATCACCGTTTTATCGCCGGCAACAAATGCACCAATACCCGCCATTGATTTAGCGAAGGTGCCAAAGTACACGTCTACACCTTCAATGCAATCCTGCTCCTCGTGCGTACCGGCGCCTGTTTTACCCATGGTACCAAAACCATGCGCATCATCAACCAGTATCCTAAAATCAAATTTATCTTTAAGCGCGATGATTTCTTTTAACTTACCTTGTGCGCCTGACATGCCAAACACGCCCTCGGTAATTAATAGTATACCGCCACCGCTTTGTTCAACCAAACGTGTTGCATGCTCCAGTTGCTTTTGGCAGCTTTCCAAATCATTATGCTGGTAAACAAAACGTTTACCCATATGCATCCGCAAGCCGTCAATAATACAGGCGTGCGATTCGGCATCATAAACAATAACGTCATTACGGTTAACCAAAGAATCAATAATTGACACCATGCCCTGGTAACCATAATTTAACAGGTAGGCATCTTCCTTGCCTACAAATTCTCCAAGGTCGGCTTCCAATTCTTCGTGGTGGATTGAGTTGCCCGACATCATACGGGCGCCCATTGGATAAGCCATTCCGTAATCGGCAGCAGCTTGTGTATCAGCCGCTCTAACTTCAGGATGATTTGCCAATCCTAAATAATTATTCAAACTCCACACTAAATGCTCTTTACCATTAAATTGCATGTGCGGACCAATCTCGCCCTCAAGCTTTGGGTATGAAAAATAGCCATGTGACCATTTTTGATGCTGGCCCAACGGACCACCCATGCTACTCGTAATTTTGTCAAATAAATCCAAACTACTATCTCTATTTATCGTTATCGAATTTGCAAATATAAGGTTTTATACGATTTTTTAAGTGATGAAGATCATTGTTCATGATATGATCTTATAAAAAAGGAGATACCAAACGGAATCTCCTTTTTATAATGAACTATGCGCTAAACCATCTCTCAGATATTAATCTACATTATCGTGTAAGAATGAATTGCTGTCGCGGATCTCTATTTTACCTTCACTGTCGGGCAATAAAGTAAAGCGCGATACCTGGCTTTCGTCTGATGCAGGGGTTTCCTGTAAAGCTACTTCTTTACGTTTATAGGCCGGCACATTCTCTAATTCCTGGATGTTGCCGCTGCGCAATTTCATGCTCAGATCCTTTAAGCGCATAATGCGTTCGCGGGATTTGCGCAATTGCTCTTCGATAGACTCATCAGTCTTATGTTCGTCGGCGCTAACGGGCTCTGGTGTTGGCTCAACTATTTCTTCCTCTACCTCGGCTTCAAAATTTATTATAGTTTCAATTTCAGGTTCTGATAACTTGAAGGTAAATTCAGGCAAATCATTTTCAAGCTCGCCTATAGGCTGCTCATCTATTTCCTGGAAATTATATTTTACCATTGCCGGTTCAGCGTCGGCGTCTTCAGGACGTGTGGCAGCAAACAGATCGAATAAGCCGGTTTGTTTTTGCTCTTCTTTTGGTTGTGGCTGCTGGCCCTTCATGTAAGGCTCGGCAGCAGTGCCTTCACTTACAGGATTGATAAACTCATTTACAGGCCTAACCAACGGCGCATCAGGAACCAGCATGTTAACAATTTTCTTGCTGCTGTATTCTTTTTCGCGCTCGTCTTTAGTTTGGAAACCGGTAGCGATAATAGTTACTGATAGCTTATCACCCAAATTCTCGTCGCGGCAGTTACCCCATATCAGGTCTGCGGCAAGGCCGGCTTCTTCCTGGATGTAGTCAGTAATAATACTTACCTCATCCATAGTTACTTCCTTCTCGCCCGAGCTGATGTTTAACAGGATATAGCGTGCGCCTTCTATCTCATTATCTTTCAATAATGGTGATGATAAAGCACCTTCCACAGCACGTAAAGCACGATTCTCGCCCTCGGCAGCGCTGCTGCCCATGATAGATACGCCACTGTCTTTCATCACAGTGCGCACATCTTTAAAGTCGACGTTTATATAGCCCGGTAAGGTGATGATCTCTGCAATACCTTTGGCTGCCGTAGTTAAAATATCATCAGCCTGTGCAAATGCCGATCCTAAGGTTAAGTTACCGAAGATCTGGCGCAGCCTGTCGTTTGATATTACCAGGAATGAATCAACATATTTTTTCAACTCTTCCATACCTGCATCAGCCTGCATTTTACGGCGTTTACCTTCGAAAGAGAATGGGGTAGTTATAATACCAACGGTAAGGATATCCATTTCGCGGGCGGCTTTGGCTATGATAGGGCTTGCGCCTGTACCGGTACCACCACCCATGCCTGCTGTAATGAACAACATTTTGGTATTTACACCAAGCATTTGTTTTATATCGTCAATATTTTCAATAGCCGAATTTGCACCAACCTCGGGTATAGAGCCTGCGCCCATACCTTCTGTTAAACTTGCACCTAATTGTACTTTGTTAGGGATAGGGCTTAACTCCAAAGCTTGCGCATCAGTGTTACAGATTATAAAGTCTACGCCCGTAATACCTTGCTTGTACATGTGGTTTACTGCATTACCACCACCGCCACCAACACCAATAACTTTGATGATTGACGACTTTTCTTTTAACATCTCAAATTGCATAATCCTTGTTTTTCAGCTATATGTGATTTGACGAATTTTACATTTCACCATTGTAATATTAGCACTTTTTCAACAACCTTTTTCCACAAATGTGTATAATGTGGAAAAGTTAGAGGTTGTTGATAAGTACCGCTATTTTACTTCAAAAAATCCTCGTCCTTAATATCGTCTTTAATAAATTTCTTTCCGCTTTCCAGTATTTTACCAAATAAACCAAACTTTTTATCCTCACCGTATTTTACTTTTACTTCCTGGGCTTCAACAGGTACCTGTACCTGGCCGTTGTATTCCATTTTTTGGATACCTTTTATCAACAGGCCTATACCTGTAGCAAAAGTTGGGCTTTGCAGCTCTTCGTAAACGTTTTTAGGCAACACCTCGTTTTTAGCCAGGTGCTCATTAGGATACCCTACGCGGCAATCAAGCCCGGTAACAAACTCAACCATTTGCGGCAAATGTTTAAGCTGCGCGCCACCACCGGTTATAACTACACCGGCAATTAATTTCTTTTCGTACCCGGATGATTTGATCTCATAATACACATGCTCTACAATCTCCTCCATCCTTGCCTGGATAACAAAGGCCAGGTTTTTTATCGAGATCTCTTTTGGCTCGCGTCCGCGTAAACCCGGTACACAAACAATTTCGTTCTCCTTATTTTCTTCAGCTAAGGCTGATCCAAACCTTACTTTCAATTGCTCTGCAATGTTTCGCATAACCGAGCAGCCTTCGCGGATATCCTCGGTAACACTGTTACCACCAAACGGGATAACGGCAGTATGGCGGATAATACCTTCGTGGAAGATGGCCACATCTGTAGTACCACCACCAATATCAACCAATACCACACCGGCTTCTTTTTCCTCATCGCTCAATACCGACTCAGATGATGCCAATGGCTCCAGGATTAGCTCCTGGCTCTCTAAATTGGCTTTGTTAACACATTTAACAATATTTTTAATGGCAGTTACCTGTCCCGATATAATATGGAAATTGGCTTCAAGGCGCACACCCGCCATGCCAATAGGATCTTTAACACCCGGTTCGCTATCAACCGTAAACTCCTGCGGTAAAACGTGGATGATCTCCTCGCCCGGAGGCATTACCAGGTTGTACATATCTTCAATAAGCTTATCGATATCCTTGCGGCTTATTTCTGATTGCAGGTCCCTGCGCGTTATTAGGCCGCGGTGCTGCAAGCTTTTAATGTGCTGCCCGGCAATACCTACATTAACTACCCTTATTTCTACGTTTGATTGCGTACCCGCGATATCAACTGCAGCGGTAATGCCCTGTACGGTTTTGTCGATATTTGAAACTACCCCACGGGTTACACCCGCAGACTCGGCCTTGCCAATGCCCAGGACTTCGATCTTACCGTTTTTGCTGCGGCGGCCAACAATTGCGCAAATTTTTGTGGTACCAATATCCAATCCCACTACAATTGGCGAACTTTTTTCTTGTGTTGAACTCTTATCCATATTAATGTTTTATTAGAGATGTGTCTTTTTTAATTTTTGATGTATCGGCCCGCATTTTAAGCGAGTCGGCGGCTATTTTCATTCTTAGTGAATCGGCCTTTGAATTTTTTATGCCTATTATTTGATTAGCGTATTTAATATTAATCACCTTATAAGCATCCCATCCAACCTGCGGTAATGCCTGTTTGTAAAATGCCATCAGGTTATGAAATTTAAGCTCCAGCGAATCGGCGCTACCTAACAGGATGCGTTGGTTACCAACTCGTGGGATCAATTCAATTTCATGGCCAGCATTTACGTAGATCTGTGCGATCTGCGCATCCCAAAGGGAGTCCTGCCTGATGAACGAAACCGTTTTAAAAAGATCCTTCGCTAATGCCGTGTGTAAAGTATCTACCTTATTACCAAAAGGCTCGTCAATAAATCCGTTTACGGCCAATACCCTTGCGGTAAAATTGTCAGACAGGGGGATTTTTAACCCGTTTTTATCAATATAAAAGTCCTGATCAAACTGGTTCATAACCCGCATAATAGGTTGGCGCTGCGATATCTCTATCATAACTACTCCGTCCATATCGGCATATACTTTGGCATACTCAATAAATGGGTTAGCCTTTAGCCTGTTTTCCAAAGTATGCAGGTTGATATTGTCAATCTTGCGGCCCACCAGCGTAAAGCTGCTTAGCTGCAAAATGTTCTCTACCTCTTTTTTATCAATAAAATACTGGCTGCCGGGGATGTAAATTTTCACGTCCTTACAAACCACTTCGGCTTTTTTAATTTCAATAAAACTCATCAGCACCACCAAACCACCCAGGCAAATCAGCCAGGTAAAGCTTAGTAAGAGTATGCGCCATATTGGTTTCTTAAACATTTTCTAAAGCACTTTTTAACGGTTGTACTAACTGATCAATATCGCCGGCCCCTACTGTTAGCAGCAGTTCGGGCATATCTGATCTTACTTTATCTATCGCTTCCTCCTTGCCTAATATTTGTTTGTTGGCTAATTTCATCCGGTCCATTATCATGGCCGAGGATACGCCTTCAATAGGCAGCTCGCGCGCCGGGTAAATATCAAGCAGTATTAGTTCATCGCTCATATCCAACACCTCGGCAAACCCGTCCACGAAATCGCGGGTACGGGTAAATAAATGAGGTTGAAAAATTGTTGTGAGTTTTTTATTTGGATATAATTTTTTAACCGATGTAATAGCCGCCCTCAACTCTTCCGGATGATGCGCGTAATCATCTATATAAATATGGTTATCATTTTTAACGATATATTCAAACCTGCGTTTTACACCCCTGAATGATTCCAACGCGCTTTTTACAGCATCTGCAGAAACACCCACCAGCAATGCCGCTTTAATAGCAGCAACCGAATTTTCGATATTATGCAAACCGGCAATACCCAGTTTAATGTTGGCAATGCTTACACCGGCGCTTTTAAAATCGAAATAAAAATCACCATTCTCAATACGGATGTTTTGCGCCATTGCATCGGCAGTTTCACTGATGCTGTAGGTAAAGCCGCCATCCAACGGTAAGCCCTGGCGATGTATCAATGTTCCGCCCGGTTTTATTTGCGATGCGTACAGTTTAAATGATTCGGTCAGTTGTGCATGGTCGCCATAAATATCCAGGTGATCTGCATCCATTGATGTTATAATAGCAATATCCGGGTATAAGGTCAGGAACGAACGGTCATACTCATCAGCTTCAACAACCACAATATCATTATTGCCAAACAATACATTGGTATCATAATTTGAAGCAATGCCACCCAAAAATGCCGAGCAATCTTTACCTGAATCTTTCAGGATATGCGCTACCATGCACGAGGTAGTGGTTTTACCATGCGTACCTGCTACGCCAATAGTAAACTTGCCTTTGCTAATCAGCCCCAATACCTGCGATCGTTTCCACAATACAAAGTTCTTCTTCTGGAAAAAGCCTAAGATCTCCGAATCTTTCGGGATAGCCGGCGTGTAAATTACCAGCGTACTATCATCCAGGTCGCGGAAACTTTTTAGCACAAGTTCACAATTATCTTCAAAAACAACCTGGATACCCTCATGGCGCAGCGCGTCGGTAAGGTCGGTAGGTGTTTTATCATAGCCGCAAACAATACAGCCCAAATGACAGAAATAGCGTGCAAGGCCACTCATGCCGATGCCGCCAATGCCAATCAAATAAACCCGTTGTACGTTGCGTAATTCCATCTTTTTAAAAAGCCCTGTCCCGATTACATCTGGACAGAGCTAAGATTTAATTGTTATTAATTGTTATTTGTATAACCTCTTTCGCGATCACTTCATCAGCATTTGGCAGTGCCATTTTGCCAATGTTATCGCTTAATTTTTTTTGTAATGCTTTATCATTTAAAAGCTCTAAAGCTTTATTTATTAATTTCTCTTCGGCATCCCGGTCGGCCACAAAAATGGCTGCCTGCTCGTTAACCAATGCCAGCGCGTTTTTGGTTTGATGATCCTCGGCCACGTTTGGCGAAGGCACCAATATAACCGGCTTTTTCACTACGCACAGCTCGGCAATAGTGCCCGCACCTGCCCGCGATATAATCACATCGGCAGCGGCATAAGCCAGGTCCATACGGTTTACAAACTCCATTATCTTAATGTTGGGGTGATAATTTTCGCCCAGTTGTTCAATAATGGTTTTATAATAAAACTTTCCCGTTTGCCAGATCAGTTGCACATCGGCAGCTATTATTTTATCCAGCGCGGCTAATACGCTGTTATTTAAAGTTCGTGCGCCTAAACTACCGCCTGTAACCATTATCGTTTTCTTTTCGGTTGATAGCTTATAAAGCTCCAATGCCTGCATTTTTTTACCGGCCACATCAACCGATTCACGGCGGATAGGGTTACCTGTTTTTATCAGCTTTGCTGCGGGGAAAAACTGCTCCATGCCATCAAACGCCACACAGATTTTCCTGGCTTTTTTACCCAGCCATTTGTTGGTGATACCGGCATACGAATTTTGCTCCTGGATCAGATACGGGATTCCTTTTAACGACGCCGCGTACAATAACGGACCAGAAGCATAACCACCCACACCAACAGCGGCGTCGGGTTTAAAATCTTTTATAATTTGCAGCGCTTTGTTCACGCTGTTAAACAACTTTACCGGGAACATCAGGTTTTTCCAAACCGACTTACGCTGGATGCCCTGGATATTTAAACCAATAATTTTATAACCGGCAGCCGGCACTTTCTCCATTTCCATGCGGCCATTAGCGCCAACAAATAAGATCTCGGTGGCAGGGTCAAGTTTTTTCAAAGCATTGGCAATAGCAATAGCTGGGAAGATATGCCCCCCTGTGCCGCCGCCGCTAATGATAATGCGCTTAGCCCCCCCCGCCCCCTGAAGGGGGCGCTTTTGATTAGCTATGCTTTTATTTCCTGCCATTTTAATTTTTATATATTTTTCCCCCTTTAGGGGGCTAGGGGGCCTAAACTGTTGCTAAGTTTCCCACTTCTTTTATTTCGCCTACTACAATTTTCTTCGGATCTTCTATATCCCTGCTTACTGATAGTATAATACCAAACGCTATACTGGTAAATAACATGGATGTACCCCCCATACTCACAAACGGTAAAGGCACACCCGTTACCGGCCCTAAGCCAACAGCTACCGCCATGTTTGCAAATGCCTGTATAGTTAAACTAAAGCTTAAGCCTGCCGCCAACAGTGCGCCAAATGCCTTGGGCGCCTTCGTGACAATTTTTACACATCGATAAAGTAAGAACAGGTAAATGCATATTAATACTATACCACCTACCATACCATATTCTTCTACTATAATGGCGTAGATCTCATCAGAATATGCCTCGGGCAAATAGTTTACCTCGCTGCTTTTGCCCGGGCCTTTGCCAAATACTCCACCGGTAGCTATAGCTATCTTAGCATGATCTGCCTGGAAGGATTTATCCGGATTAGCAGCTTCGGGATGCAGGTATGTATGGATCCTCGAGGTGTAAGTTTTACGACGCGGACCCAGGAAGATAACTCCCGTTAATAATATCGCTCCCGCTAAACAGGTTATGGCTATTTGTTTTATGCTGATACGGCCAATGATTAACAACAGCACACTTACACCAAAAAGCATTAATGCGGTCGAAAGGTTTGCCAGGGCTATCAAAATAAATACCGAGCAAACAGCGCCCATTATCGGGATAAATGATTGCTTAACATCTTTAATATTCTCCTGCTTGCGCGACAGTGACCTTGCCAGGAAAGTGATAAGCGCCAGTTTGGCCAAATCGGATGTCTGGAAACTTAAGCCTGTACCCGGGATAGCTATCCATCTACTCGCATCGTTTACATGGTTACCAAACAAAAGCGTGTATAACAACAATGGTATGGTGATATACATTAATAGCTTTGAGATGCCCGAGTAATAACGGTAATCCAGCTTATGCGAAATATACATCAGCACAATACCACCTACTATCATCGCCAAATGCTTCATCAATATCGACTCGACACCTACCCCGCGTTTATACGCCAATGATCCAATAGCGCTATACACCGACAACAGCGATATTAACGACAGCAATATGACGATAAGCCATATCCAGCGATCTCCTTTAATGTTGTGTAGTATCTGGTTCATTTGCCCCCTAACCCCCTCAAGGGGGAATATTAATAGCTTATTATTTATCTCTTTTATATAGTCACCCTCCGTTGCTCCCCCTTTAGGGGGCCGGGGGGCTTACAACTCTTTCACAGCCGCTTTAAATTGATTACCTCTATCTTCGTAATTTTTAAACAAGTCAAAACTTGCACAGGCGGGTGATAATAATACCGTATCGCCTTTTGTAGCTAAATGATATGCCGCTTGTGCTGCTTCTGTTGCCGATGCTGTATTTACTATAATGTCAACCACATCTTCAAAAGCTTCATGTATGCGTTGGTTGTCCTTACCCAGGCAAACTATTGCTTTCACCTTTTGTTTAACCAAATCTTTCAACATCGAATAGTCGTTGCCTTTATCTACACCACCAAGTATCAGCACTACATCGCTGGTCATGCTCTCCAAAGCGTACCAGGTAGAGTTAACGTTGGTAGCCTTTGAATCGTTTATAAAACTAATGCCTGATATTTTGCCTACCGACTCCAGCCTGTGTTCAATATTTTTGAACGTAGCAAGGCTTTCGCGCAGCGTATCACTGCGTAATTCCAGCACTTTTGCTACTATGCCTGATGCCATAGAGTTGTAGATGTTGTGCTTGCCTTGCAGGGCCAGTTCTGTAATTGACATTTCAAAATGTTCTTGAGGTGTGTTTATGACAATATTGTCGTTTTCGAGATCTGCTCCCGTTGCAATTTTTTTTTCTATCGAGAAAGGCAATTGCCTCGCTTTAAACTGGCGGCTTTGCATCCCTTTAATTGTCTCCGCGTCATCTGCACAGTAAATGAACACGTCATCGGCTGTTTGATTTTGCGTGATACGGAACTTCGATGCCGCGTAATTATCCAGTTTGTAATCATACCTGTCTAAATGATCGGGCGTGATGTTTAGCAACACGGCCACATCTGTTTTAAACTGGTACATGTCATCCAGCATAAAGCTGCTTAGCTCTAACACATAGCAATCGTGCTTTTCGGTAGCCACCTGGTAGGCAAAGCTTTTGCCTATATTACCTGCCAGGCCAACATTTAATCCTGCGTTTTTAAGAATGAAATGTGTAAGACTGGTAGTAGTGGTTTTCCCGTTCGATCCGGTTATACCTATAATTTTCGCATTAGTGTATCTGCCGGCAAATTCAATTTCTGAGATTACCGGCATGCCTTTTTCCTTTATTTTTTTGATGATAGGCGCCTTATCAGGGATACCCGGGCTTTTTATCACTTCAATAGCCGATAAGATCTCGCTTTCGGTATGTTGGTTTTCCTCAAAACGAATATTCCAGCCTTGCAATTGTTCTTTATAATGAGGAGCGATAGCACCAAAATCTGATACAAAAACATCATACCCCTGCTGTTGGGCAAGGTATGCCGCACCCACTCCGCTTTCGCCGGCACCAAGGATCGCAAGCCTCGCCCCCGCCCTCTCCAAAGGAGAGGGAGATGCAGCAGATATGTTAATGTTTTCGTTCATTCTTTTTACTAATCTCTAATCACTAATTAACTTAGCGAAGCTTTAATGTTATAAATGTTAAAATGGCCAGCATTATACCCAGGATCCAAAAACGGGTTACGATCTTAGCTTCATGAAAACCCTTTTTTTGGTAATGGTGATGCAATGGCGACATTAAAAATATCCGCCTGCCTTCGCCAAATCTCTTCCTTGTATATTTAAACCAGCCTACCTGCAGCATTACCGATACATTCTCTACCAGGAATATGCCGCATAACAATGGCAGCAATAATTCTTTACGAATCAGAATAGCAAATACGGCTATAATACCTCCGATAGTTAAACTACCGGTATCGCCCATAAATACCTGGGCCGGGTAAGCGTTGTACCATAAAAAACCAACGCAGGCCCCCACAAATGCGCCGGCAAAAATTACCAGCTCCTCCGACTTAGGGATATACATAATATTCAGGTAATCAGAAATAATATAGTTACTGGATACATAAGCCAGGATCATCAGCGTAATCCCTATAATTGCCGATGTACCTGTTGCCAGGCCATCAATACCATCGGTTATATTAGCGCCGTTGGATATAGCAGTGATGATGACAATAACAAAAAACAGGAACACAAGAAGTGTGTATTTCTCATACCCCGGACCTAAAAACTTAAGCACTTTGGCATAATCAAACTCATTGTTCTTGTAAAAAGGTATAGTGGTTTTGGTAGATTTTACATCCTGCGTTAAAACAGGCTTATTACCTTTCATGTGGAAATCTATCTTGGTATCATATTGTACCGGTAGTTTTACTTCCTGCTGGATCAATACATTACTATTGTTGTACATAATAAAACCAATAATCAATGCTAAACCTACCTGGCCCACTATTTTAAACCTGCCGGCTAAGCCTTCTTTATTCTTCTTAAAGATCTTAATATAATCATCAAGGAAACCAATGGCGCCCAGCCATACGGTTGTTATCAGCATCATAATGATGTAAACGTTACCCAACTTGGCAAATAACAATGTTGGCACCAAAATACCCAGGATAATAATTAAACCACCCATGGTAGGTGTACCGGCTTTTTGCATCTGGCCCTCTAAACCAAGGTTCCTTACTGTTTCGCCAACCTGTTTGTAACGCAGATAATCAATTAACCGGCGACCGTAAACGGTGGTCACAATTAATGACGTAATTACTGCCATAGCCATCCTAAACGTGATGTATTGAAACACCCCGCTTCCCGGTATGCTATAGTTCTTGTTTAAATAGGTAAATAGATAGTATAACATTTACGCCATCAGTTTAAATTGGTTCAGTAACTCTTCCTTATCATCGAAGTGATTTTTCACACCTTTTATTTCCTGGTATTTTTCATGGCCCTTGCCGGCAAGCAAAATGATATCTCCCGGTTGGGCCAACATGCAGGCGGTTTTAATTGCCTCGTGCCTATCGGTAATACTAACGGTATTGCGTTGCGCGGTTGGTGTAACTCCGGCCTCCATATCCTTTATGATCTGCGCAGGGTCCTCAGAGCGTGGGTTATCTGATGTCAGTATAACTTTATCGCTCCACTCGCAAGCTACTTTTGCCATCACCGGGCGTTTGGTTTTATCCCTGTCGCCACCACAGCCTATAACCGTTATTACTTTTTCTGTTCCCTTGCGGATATTATGAATTGTACTTAACACATTCTGCACCGCATCTGGCGTATGCGCGTAATCAACAATGCCAATTATTTTGTTTGGCGATATCACATAATCGAACCTGCCTTCGGCGCCGTGTAACTTGCTCAAACTGGTTAAAACTTTGGCGCGGTCCTGGTCTAACAGCATCGCGGCAGCATAAACGGCTAAAAGGTTGTAGGCATTAAAACTGCCCACCATTTTAAACCAAACCTCGTCGTTATCTATCAGCAACAATAAACCGCCGAATTGATTTTCAAGGATCTTACCTTTATAGTCGGCCATGCTTTTTAGGGCATAGGTTTTTTTATGCGCTTTGGTATTTTGCAGCATTACGCTGCCGTTCTTATCGTCGTTATTAGTTAGGGCAAAAGCGTTTTTAGACAACCCATCAAAGAATGCCTTTTTAGCTTTCAGGTAGTTATCAAATGTTTTATGATAATCTAAATGATCGTGAGTCAGGTTCGAGAATATGCCGCCGGCAAATACCAAACCTTCAATACGGTGTTGTGCTACCGCATGCGAGCTTACTTCCATAAAGCAATAATCGCAGCCCTGCGTTACCATATCGTCTAACAAACGGTTAAGCTCCAACTGGTCGGGCGTGGTATGGGTTGATGGGATAACCTTTCCGTTGATCTGGTTCTCGACAGTTGATAACAACCCGCATTTATAACCCAGGTCGCGGAACAACTGGTATAATAAAGTAGCAATAGTAGTTTTGCCGTTGGTACCGGTTACGCCCACCAGCTTTAATTTATTAGATGGGTTATCGTAAAAATTAGCAGCCGTAATCCCTAAGGCAACCGCCGAATCTTTCACCATAATAAAATTAACTTCACCAACGGTATGGCCAGGCAGCTCTTCGCAAATTATTGCTACAGCACCGTCCTTTATAGCTTTTTCAATATAAGTATGGCCGTCGACCTGCGTACCTTTTACCGCAACAAATAAACAACCGGGCACAACTTTGCGCGAATCAAACACCACAGCGCTGATCTCCACATCCGCCGCGCCTTGCAACTCGGTGAATGGTAGTCCGGTTAATATGTCGCTCAGGTTTCTCATTGCAACGCTATGGTTATTCTTGATTTTTTAGGTATAACACTTCCGCCTGTTACAGATTGTGCAACAACAACCCCGCTACCTTTAACACTTACTTTATAACCGGCATTACCCAATACATATAGCGCATCGCTTAAGCCCATACCTGTTACTGTTGGCACGGTGCCGGTTTTATATTTACTTTCTTCAAACGGCAATCCCGCGCTGGTATCTAAACCGGCGGCGGCTGTTGATGCATACAACGGCTTAACACCCAATTTGCCAAACACCTGTTTTAAAGCGGCTAAATTGCCTTGCTTTACTTTTGGCATGGTGGTATTGCCCACAAAATGCACCGGCGCATTGTGTTTTATTTCGATATCGCTGGCATAAACTCTATCCGCTATTTTCCTGAATACCGGCCCTGCAACCCAAGCCGCCAAATGCGAACCTACCTGCGGGTTACTGATAACCACGATCATGGAATATTTAGGATGATCTGCCGGGAAATAACCGCAGAACGATGCCTGGTGCGAATCCTTCGCACCATAACCCAACGCACCGTTTGCTATTTGAGCGGTACCGGTTTTACCGGCAACGCTATATAGTTTATTTTTGATGACTAATTTGCCGGTACCCTCTAACACCACGCCTTCTAACAAGCCTTTAACTTTAGCCAACGCTTCGTCCGAACATACTTTAGGATTGATAACCCTTGCCTGGAAACGCTCGATAGTATTACCCATGCTGCGGATTTCGCGCACAAAAATCGGCGCTATCATTTTACCGTTGTTGGCTACCGAGTTATAGAAGGTGAGCATCTGCAATGGCGATAATTTAGACTCATAACCGTAGGCTATCTGCGCCAAACTTTGCAGCTTATTCCAGCTTTTTGAATTTGGGGTCTTAATCAGCGGCTGGCCTTCGCCCGGTATTTGCAGTTGGTTTTTTTCGTTTAAATGATAACTGTATAATTTATCAGTGAAAGCTTTTGGATCGTTTCTATAACTCGCGGTAACCAGCTTTACTGCACCTACGTTTGATGATTCTTCAAATGCCCGGCGCGCGCTGATCACACCACCGGCATCTTCGGCATCTTTTATCTTTAAGGCAACCTTGCCGTTACGCGGGTTCATTATTTCATACCTGCCATGTTGGATATCAACCCGGGTACTGGTATCTATTTTCTTATCATCCAGCATCGCCATGTACGATGCCAGTTTAAATGTCGAACCGGGCTCCGCCTCGGCACCAATGGCGTAGTTAAATTTCTCTTTATAATCACCTTCTTTGGTACGGGTAAAGTTGGCTATGGCGCGAATCTCGCCGGTAGCTACTTCCATCAGTACTACGGTGCCAAAATCTGCCTGTATGCTATCTAATTGTTTCTTTAAAGCTTTTTGCGCAACGTCCTGGAAGTTTACGTTTATGGTTGATATGATATCAGCGCCATCTTTAGCGGTTACTTCATCTTCGTCATCATTTACCGGTACATAAACGCCGCCGGCAATACGCTGCATTAAGCGTTTGCCATTTTCTCCGTTGATATAGCTGGCATAAGCACCTTCTAAACCAACCGGGTTTTTAACATTCTCATTTACATAACCTATGGTACGCGCTGCTAACGATTGAAACGGCAGGATCCGTTTATTTTGCTGGATCACAATTAATCCGCCTTTGTATTTACCCATCCTGAAGATCGGAAACTTACGGATCTTTTTCAACTCGGTAAAAGTCACCCTGCGGCGGATCAACTGGTAGCGCGAGCTATCCTTACGGGCATCGCGCAACATGCGCGAGTATTGGGTTTCTGATTTATCAGGATATAACTCGGCCAGCTTCATCGCCAGCGAATCTACCTTACCATAAAAAGATTTATCATCTTCAATACCGCCGGCAAACATATCCATGTGCAGTTCATACTCAGGCACCGACGTTGCCAGTAAGCTCCCATCAACGGAAAGGATATTACCGCGCGAAGCCTCTACGTTTTCGTACCGGGTTGACATTTTAGACGCCATTGCCTTCCATTTTTCACCCTGTACAAACTGCAGGCGGTACATCTGTACAATTACCGCTACTGAGAACAGCACTATCAGGCCAAAGGCCAGGTAAACACGAAGCAATATGTTGGTTCTGATACTCATTGTGCAGCATCCTCCCTGATGGTAATTTTTTGCGCCGGTTGTAATGATTCTTTTATCCCCAAAGTATCTACCCGTTTAGCCACCTCTGATAGTGTGCTTTTATAGGCCAGGTCGGCTTTGGTTACCTTATATTCCCAGGTCAACTCGTGTACTTCCTTAGTTAACTTATCTATATCTCGGATATTTTTTTCGGCCAGGTGGCGGTTGCCTATGTATATCATGCCCAGCAAACCCAAAAACAATACAAACGGTAAAGCGCGCGTGGCCTCATCAGTACTAATAAAGCCCTTGGTTAAAAATTTGGTCAAAAAGTTCTCAGGAATCTCCTTTACGGCTTTTTCCTCCACGATCAATTCGCTCTCTTCTATCTCCTCCGGAATCTCTGTGCGTAAACGATTCATCTTACTTTTTAATTGCTATCCTTAATTTTGCACTGCGTGCCCTGTTATTGCTAAATATTTCTTCTTCTGATGCGGTTATCGCGCCGCGGCTTACCGCATCAAACGGCTTTTGGTCGTTACCAAAAAAATCCTTCTCTACCTCGCCGCTAAATTTGCCTTTGGCGATGAAATTCTTTACCAGCCTGTCCTCCAACGAGTGGTAAGACATTACCACCAGCCTGCCGCCTGTTTCCAATACCTCGTCCGTCTGGATCAAAAAATCCTTTAAAGCTTCCAACTCCTGGTTAACTTCAATACGCAGCGCCTGGAAAACCTGCGCCAGGTATTTATTTTCTTTCCCTTTGGGGATGCGTGCCGAGATCACATTTTTCAGATCGGCAACGGTTATAATCGGTGCGTTTAACCGGGCGGTTACAATTGTATTTGCCAGCGATTTAGCGTTTTGTATCTCACCATAAATACCGAAAATGCGGTGCAGCTCGGCTTCCGTATAGTTATTTACTACTTCTTTGGCGCTCAGCTCTGCCGACTGGTTCATGCGCATATCCAACTCCGCGTCAAAGCGAATAGAGAAGCCACGCTCGGCCTGATCAAACTGGTAGGATGATACACCAAGATCAGCCAGTATCCCATTAACCGGGATAGCGCCATGCAGGCGGCAAAAGTTTTTCAGGTAACGGAAATTTTGATCGATAAACACAAAGCGTTCATCGTCAATTAAATTTTGCTGCGCATCTGCATCCTGGTCAAAAGCCAGCAGCTTGCCATCAGGGCCTAAATGCTTTAAGATCTCTTTAGAATGGCCACCTCCGCCAAAGGTCACATCTACATAAGTGCCATCTTTCTTAATATCCAGGCCATCAATACATTCCTGCAGCATTACAGGGTTATGGTAATTACTCATCATTCCCCCTTCCTGCGCTACCCATTACCTCTTCGGCAAGGTTTGCAAAATTTTCAGGCTCGTTATCCAGCTGCGCATTATACGCTTCTTCGGCCCAAACCTCTATTTTATTGAACTGACATGATAGCACCACATCGGCATTAATGCCCGCATATTCCAATAACGACTTCGGCAAAAGCACCCTGCCGGCACTATCCAAACTCAATTCTGACGCGCCACGGGTGAAATACCTGATAAATTCGCGCGTCTTTTTTTCGTATTGATTAAGCTTGCTCAGGTCCTCAACTATCTTATTCCATTCTTTTCGGGTGTAGATTACCAAATGCTTTTCGAAGCCGCGATTGATCACAAGGCCCTCATTAACAGCTTCGGGAAGCTGTTTTTTGAGGCCAACAGGGATCATCATGCGTCCTTTGGCATCCAGTTTACAATCAAACTCTCCTAAAAAATTAGACATAGTTACACTTCGGCAATTATTGTAACGTAAAAGTAAATAGCTTTTACCACTTTTAAACACTTTTTCCCACTAAAAGTTTTCAACATTATTTAATAGTACTTTTTTCCCACTTTTGGCACTATAGCGATTTAATTGCCTGATTAGTAGTTTTTAAGCGATCAAACTGTCCATGACAAAGATTTCAATTGGTTTCCCGAGAAGTATTGATGAGATTAGGCTATATTTAACCGCGAATCAAGCATGAAAGACAAATTACTTTCCATTATCCTATTGTTGACCCCATTGGCGCTGTTTTCTCAAAATGCCACCAACAAAAACGATGTGATTGTACATATCAGCTTTGATGACACTTGGGGGCGAACTCGTTTTTTGGAGGTTTCAAAAAAATCAAAGAATGTTATTATATCTTCTATAACTTGGGCAAGTATGGATAAGGAAGGACTACAAAAGGATACGGGATTTGTAAACCTTAAAAAAAACCGATCAGAATATTCAGTAATTAAGCTGAATGCATATTATGATCAGTATTCTAAATTTGATACTACTACTGTTACTATTGATTTAAAGACAGACCATCAATACGATGGAATGCTTAAGTTGCTAGCAACAGCCAGCAAAGTCAAGCTCGAAAAAAATCATGAGAAAAGAGATTTAGTTATGGACACCGGTGACTGCACATTTACCATCACCAATAATAACAATACTAAAAAGGTTTATGCACAGGGCTTATTTGAGCAACGCTATCCAATACTCACCAATTTTATAGATCTAACTTATGCGAGGTTGGAGCCGATAAAACAGAAATGAGCGAGAATTAAATAACCCCATACAACTCCCCACCGACTTCACCCATTCTATCCACTATCTTCTCCACCTCAGCATCTTTCACCAATACCGGTGCATGGTGCGGCTTAATCCGCGCGTCAATAATCATAGGACCGTAACAGCCCCAGTGTTTATGTTCGGTAAACTCGTTGATACCATAAATATCGTGCGATGGGTTGCTGCGGGTAAAGGTTACCCAAACAAAGTTGTTGATATTTTCGGCGGTGAAAGCAGCATCATCACATAAAACAATTAAGGGGATGCCTGTTAAGTCGACCTCACCAAAATGCTCTTGCAGTATCTCCAGCATTAGCGGCATATCACTGGTGCGGATATTGGCTGGCACTTCAAGCGCCAGCACACCCGGCATCACCATTTGATATTTCATAAATGGCTTAGGTAGGGTAAAGCCTGCGGGTACATCGGCCCACAACTCACGCTTAATATCACCGGCAGCTGTAACTGCTACCTTACTGCCCGAGTTAAGCCCGCTGCCGCTATAATCCAACGTATCAATGGTGGTGCGGGTATGGAAATGGAGATCGCGGGTTAGATCTATGCGTTGTAAAATATGGGTCAGGAAGGGAGCTATATCGTTTACGTTCAGGTTCGGATCATCTTCCTGCGCAGCTATAAAAAGATACTTGGCCAGGCTAAGTTGATTCTTACCTAATATATGGTTGGCAATAGTTAGTATCTCCTGCGGTTTGCGTTCTTTTATATAAGGCGTATAACGCTCGCTGCCGATAGCAAAAAGCAACGGGTGCACACCGGCAGCATCAACCGCGTTAACGGCGTGCAGGCCCGGAATTTCCCGTGGGAGGGCCGATCCGGTTAGCTCATGGATCAAAGCGCCAAAACTGGTATCTTCCTGCGGTGGCCGGCCCACTACGGTAAACGACCAGATAGCATCTTTACGATGATAAACATGATGCACTTTTAATAATGGGAACGGATGCGCCAGGCTATAATAACCCAAATGATCGCCAAAGGGGCCCTCTGATTTATTTTCATGCGGCTCTACTGTGCCTGTTATCACAAAATCGGCATCGGTTGAAATACAAAAGCCCTCGTCATCATAAAAATAACGGAAACGGCGGTTACCCAGCGCGCCGGCAAAGGTCATTTCTGACAGTCCCTCGGGCAGCGGCATTACCGCCGCTACGGGGTGCGATGGTGGCCCGCCTACAAATATGCTCACCTTTAAAGGTTGGCCCTTTGCATTGGCTTTGGTTTGATGTACGCCAATGCCACGGTGCAATTGGTAGTGCAAACCAATTTCTTTATTTAAGATATAATCATTACCGGCCATTTGGATACGGTACATACCCAGGTTGGCGTTCATTACACCGGGTTTGTCGCTATCCTCGGTATACACCTGCGGCATGGTTACAAACGGGCCGCCATCTTTGGGCCAGTTTACAATTTGCGGCAGGTCGCTGATATTACATTTACTGAAGTTGGAGATATTGCCGCTTTTCATGGGCAAAGCCGATAGCGCCGTAAGCGCGACATTGGCATATTTAAACGGATGTTTGATGGCCTGCAACGGGTCGGTTTTTACATCAACCAGGGTTTTAACCTTATCCAGCGAATCGCGGAAAATAAATTTGGACCGCTCCAGCGTGCCAAACAGGTTTGATACCGCCGGAAATTTACTGCCCTTTACGTTTTCGAATAAAATTGCCGGTCCGCCTTTTTCAAATACCCGCAGGTGGATCTGCGCCATTTGCAGATAGGGGTCAACCTCTTCTTTTATACGTATTAAATGACCGTGTTTTTCAAGGTCGGTGATGCAGGCTTGTAAACTTGGGTAACCCATATTATTTATTTGAACTACAGCAAATGTACAAAAGGAGACGCAAAGCATTGCGTCTCTACGTCAATCCTGCTATCTTTATATTATGAAACCTTTGATAGTATTAATAGCCACTTTTGCACTTAGCTGCCTGGTATTTTATGCTATGCAGCATGATGCTAATTTTATTTTAAGCGGGCGCATAGCCATGGCTTTTATGCTGGCATTTACATCTGTGGCGCATTTTGCTTTTTACAACGGCATGGTAATGACTATACCACCTTATGTACCATTTAAAGGTTTTATGGTTTATTTTACGGCGATACTGGAGATAGCAGCCGGTATAGGTTTATTATTTATCTCCATTCATTATACTGTTGCTATAGCGCTGATCATATTTTTTGTATTGCTTATCCCGTCAAATATTTACGCTGCGCAAAACAAGATCAATTTAGAAAAGGCAGATTATAGTGGAAAAGGGTTGCCCTATCTATGGTTCCGCATACCGTTACAATTATTTTTTATTGCCTGGGCTTGGTATTTTGCGGTGTTGAATTGAAGGAAGTTGTATAGACGCAAACATTGCGTCTATACGTTAATTTATTTATTTTGACTAACTTTATATTATGACAGGTCAGGCCGATCTATATTCAAAAAACTTTATTTCCATATGTAAAGCACATAAGGTTAAAGAATTATACCTTTTTGGATCGGCTGTAAACGGAAATTTTACAGATAAAAGCGATTTGGATGTTTTGGTTGAGATAGACGAACCAGATCCGCTAATCCGGGGTGAATTATTACTTTCCTTTTGGGATAAATTAGAGCTTTACAGCGATAGAAAAGTAGACCTATTAACATCTTCCTCATTAAGAAACCCATATCTTATAGAAAGCATAAATAATACCAAGCGACTAATTTACGATGGATCGAAAGAAGAAGTATTACGATGATATTCTTTTCGCCATTTCATTAATTGATGAATTTCTTGGCGATATAGATCTATTCTCACAATACCAGGTTGACCGAAAAACCAAAAGTGCGGTAGAAAGACAACTTGCCATAATTGGCGAAGCAATTAAAAAAATCAAAGAAATAGACGGTAACGAACTCATCAGTTATCATTCAAGCATAATAGGATTCAGAAATATATTGGTACACTCATATGATAGCATTAATGATGAAATGGTATGGGCGATAATCAAAAAACATTTACAGCCTTTAAAAAACGAAATAACCGCGAAACTAAAAAATGGTTAACCGCCTAAATCCCGATTAAATCCATAGATGAACATTAAACAACGTGCTTAAAAAAAGTTATTATTACTTTTAGCGCTTAAACGTTTTGTGTTAGTATGTCGGTTATCGAGCTTACCATTATTATACTCATCGGCTCCTATTTCGCGGGCCTGCTTGGTTCACTAACCGGCTTGGGTGGTGGCTTTATAATTATCCCGCTGCTTACCCTTGTGCTGCATGTTGATATCCATTATGCAATCGGCGCGTCTTTAATATCGGTTATTGCTACTTCGTCCGGCTCGGCAGCCGCTTATGTAAAAGAGGGGATTACCAATATGCGGCTGGGCATGTTTTTAGAAATTGCCACCACCGCAGGCGCTATGGCAGGCGCCATATTAGCCATATATACATCTACACATTACATAGCCATATTATTTGGGATGATACTCATATCATCGGCAGTAATGTCGCTGTACGAGAAAAAAGACAACCTGGTTAAACATACAAGCTACTTAGGCAATAAACTTAAGCTAAACAGCAGCTATCCTACAGCAGATGGCATTGTTGAATATAGTGTTACCAATGTGGTCGGCGGTTTTTTTATGATGCTTTTTGCCGGGGTGATATCAGGGTTACTGGGCATTGGCTCGGGCGCGTTAAAAGTTGTGGCAATGGATGGACTGATGCGGATCCCCTTTAAAGTATCAACCACTACCAGTAATTTTATGATAGGTGTTACAGCGGCGGCAAGTGCTGTGGTTTACCTGCAGCGGGGATACATAGATCCCGGGCTGTCTATGCCGGTTGTGGTAGGTGTTTTGTTTGGCGCTATGACAGGTTCAAAAATATTGGTAAACAGCACATCGTCTAAATGGGTTAGAATTATGTTTTCTGTAATAGTTAGCGTTATTGCTATCCAAATGATATATAGTGGTATAAAAGGCAAGGTATAATGGCAAACGTAAAAGACACTGATATAAAATCAGCAATTGGCTGGGTACTGCGGACAGGAGTACTTGCATCGGTTGCTATCGTCTTATTAGGTGGAATAATATACATCTATGGACACGGCCATATGGTCCCGGATTACAGAACTTTTACCGGTGTGCCTGATTTTGCACAACCAGGCGGTATAATAAACGGAATACTAACTTTTAGGGGTAGGGCAATTATACAAGCAGGCATTATTTTACTGATAGCTACACCTATAATAAGGGTTGTATTTTCGGCGATAGGGTTTATAATTGAAAAAGATTACCTGTATACCGGTATCACTTTATTGGTGTTGCTTATTATATTTATAAGCATGCTCAGCGGGCATTCTGCCTAATTATTATTGCCTAATCCGGCAACGCCACCCGCCCTGTTTTGTTCATCTTCATTGCCCGCGCTATGCCTTGCATTGCCCTTTAGCGAATTATTACCAAACTTATAACTAAAGCTAAGTTTAAACCACCGGCTTTCTGCCTTGTCAATTATAATAGTGTTAAGGTTTTGGTACTTTATAACATCATAATCGCGCTGCGTGTTAAAAATATCATTTACGTTTAAACGCAGGGTTGCCTTTTTATTGAAAAGCTGTTTGCTTACAGCTGCATCAATGCGGTAAACAGCCCTAAACTGCCCTATCCCAAAAAATGTGGGCGACTCATATTTACCCAAAAGCTGCGCGGTAAGTGTATTGCTTATCTTAAAATTTTGCGTACCCGAAAATAAAATATCCTGCGTACCCTTATTTAAATTGCCGTATTGCGGGTAGGCTTTAATACGCTGGTAGGAGGCATCTACAGCGAAGCTTGCATCCCACCACGAAGTAAACACAAGTGGCGTTGATACTCTTATCCCCAATATAGAATAAGTGCCAAAATTGCTGTTAGTGGTAATACTTACTTTGGTCGAGTCGTTTTGCAGCAGGTTGTTTAGATTATAATAATTTGTAGTGGTCATACCATATAAGCTGGTTACCAAAGTTTTATTGTAGGTATGGGTTAGCTCTATTTTATCGGTGTATTGCGGCAGCAAATTGGGATTACCCTCGGTATAGTCATACAGATCTACATAACGTCTGAAGGGGTTTATTTGCTCATACAATGCGCGGTTTATACCACGGTCATAACTAAAGTTAAGCTGGTTTTTATCATTAACCGTATAGTTTAGCTGCACGTGCGGAAACCAATCTACATAGCTTTTTTTAACGGTGCTCATCGTTGTCAATGAATTTCCGTTTGATATGGTTTGCTCGGCACGCAAGCCGGCCATTAAATTTACCTCACCTATTTTGTTGGTATAAGTAGCATACGCCGAATTAATATTCTCGGTGTAAATAAACGTATTACTAAACTGCGGCGAGCTTGTGTAAACGCCGTTAATTTTAGGCCCGAATATTAAATCGTTATTGCTTTTTACGTTACTGTACTTTACACCTACATCTAATTGCGAGTTTTTGGAAAGGGGGTTAGTATAGTCAACCTTTGCCGCCCATATATTGATGCTCGAGGGGGATAGATTTTGCAAAAACAAAGCCGGTCGATAGCTTGTACCCGCCGCGGTATTAAAGTAATTGTCAATATATTCGAACGTGTGGCGGTTGATATTGTTAAAAACCAGGTCGGCTGACAGCAGTGTGCCTTTTTTATCCAATTTGCCCGAATAATCGATATCGTAGCTTACATTGCTTTTTCCCTGGTTGGTTTTTGCCGTGGTTGAAATAACAGAATCTAAATGCCCCTGGTTGGTGATGTTGAGGGTGTTATTTTTAGAATAATCAAAATCATCAACCGTGCCGCTTATTAACAGGCCAATGCTATGATTACGCGATATGGCGATATCGGTACCCAATCTAAAAGTGTGCGTTTTCTTTACCCTGATCGAATGGTAATCAGCATAATACTTACTTAAAAAACCTTTGTAATTAATATTACGGTCGGTTATAAAATCATGAAAGTTTTTATCTTCAAGATAATTGTAATTGCCAAAAATATTGATGTCGCCCATGCGGTTATTAAAAGCCAGCCCTGCACTTGCTTTGTAATAGGTACCATAGCCCGCACTGCCGTTTAACGTAAAATTTGTACCGGCATTAACACCTTTTCTTAGTATGATATTGATTACCCCGCCGCCGGATGCTTCATATTTTGCCGGGGGATTGGTAATTAATTCTATTTGCTGCACGGTATTGCCCGGTATGCTCTGCAAAAGGTCGCTCAGATCCTGCCCGCTTACATTTACCTGCTTGCCATCAATTATTACCAGGGCGCCCTGCCGGCCAATAATGCTTAAATTCCCCCTGTCGTCTATATGTACCCCTGGTGCCTGCTTTAATATTTCGGCGACAGAATTACCATCGGCTATGATACTGCTTTGTACATTTAGCACAACCTTACCGGGCCTTACTTCAACGTACGAACGTTGTGCGGTTATAGAAACTTCTTTTAATTGCGGGAGATGGAGTACCAGGCTAATTTCTTTAATATCTACATCTTTGCCTGGTGCTATGGTATACGGGCCGGTTAATGATTGGTCAAACCCTATTTTACTTATCAAAAGCAGGTACTTACCCGGGTCGGCGCTAACCTTAAACATTCCACTAACATCACAAGCGGTTGACCGTATGATAGATGAGTCGGCTGCGGCCAATAAAATAACAGTAGCCGCTTCTGCACCTATATGTTTTTCATCAGTAACTTTGCCGTGTAGGCCGGAAACATCTGTTTGTGCATACGAAAAGGTATACGCACAAAATAAGAATGCCATTAATAGGCATCCCGTTAAAAACCTCATTAATTATATTGTCAGTAAAAATTTATATCAGTTAACTACTAAAGCATAAATATGCTTATAATAGGTTAATTAATACCGTTTTTTACGGTTTATTTATATAAAAGTTATTAATACTTATTATATAAGGATGATGTTAAAAAGTATTGCCTGATTTTTATTAATTTTCGGCATTAATATTACTATCGTATTAATTCGGGTAAATGATGAGGATTTGTTTTTTTATAATAGCTATTTTTTTTTCGGCAAAACTGTTTTCACAGGCCGAGCCTGCAAAGTATACGGCTGCCACTATTAAGTTTAAAAAGTTTTACAACGCTGATATGCCGGATAGCATATCAAAGGACTTTAGCCCCGAAATGCTGGCTGCTGTCCCTGCTGATAAGTTTAAAACAACCACACAGCAGTTAAAATCCCAGCTTGGCCAGTTGGTAAGCATCGATTTTCAGAAATATAGTCCTGGGCTTGGGGTTTATAAAGCAAGTTTTCAAAACGGGGTTTTTACGCTTAACCTGTCATTAAATGATAAAGACCAGATAGCCGGGCTGGTATTAACAGCTTACCAGCAGCCGGTAAATACGCAAACAAAGCTTGACCCATCATTAACCGAGTCGCCGGTATTGTTGAAAACCCTTACAGGTACAATTGCAGGTACATTAACAACGCCGGCAAACCTAACCGGCAAAATACCGGTGGTGTTAATTATAGCCGGCTCGGGCCCAACCGACCGCAATGGCAATACGCCAGGTGCGGGAGTTATAACCAACAGTTATAAAATGATAGCCGAGGCGTTGGGCAAAGATAATATAGCATCGTTACGCTACGATAAACGTATGGTTGGCGAAAGCGCTACCGGCCAGAAAGAAGAAAGCCTGCGTTTTGATGATTATGTTGATGATGCCTTAGGCCTGGTAAATTTATTAAAGGACGACCAACGCTTTTCTAAAATTATTGTGCTTGGCCATAGCGAGGGATCGTTGGTAGGTATGCTTACCACCGTTGCCGCCGAAGGCAATGTTAACGCTTTTATATCCGTTGCCGGGGCAGGCCGCCGTGCAGACGAGGTTATAAAAGAGCAGTTAAAAGCACAGCCTGCATATGTCACCGAGGGTTTTGAAAAAGTATTAGATTCATTAAAACGCGGTAGGATCCAAAAAAAGGTCGACCCGTCATTATACGCCTTAGCCAGGCCGGGCATACAAAATTACCTGATGAGCTGGTTTAAGTTTGAGCCTAAGGAAGAACTACGAAAAGTAAAAGTACCTGTACTGATCATACAAGGCAGCACAGATCTGCAAGTGGGCCTTGCCGATGCCACCAATTTAAAAAAGGCAAAATCGGCAGCTACTTTAACAATTGTGCCTAATATGAACCATATACTTAAAGAAGCACCTATTGACCGGGAAAAAAACATGGCAACCTACAAACAACCCGAGCTGCCTTTAAAACCTGAGTTTGTTACCGGTGTGCTGGAGTTTATCCGCGGACTGAAATAGTAGCCCCCTCTAATCTTCCCCGGAAGGGGAGACTTTTGATTATACTATTTTAGCCCTCCCTACCGGGGAGGGTTGGGTGGGGCTAATAATTTCCCTGTAATCGCCTTATTACAATTATCTCGCTAATATGGTATGCTGTATGATCTGCAATTTGCAGCGCTTCGCGTAAAATGGTTTGGCCGCTGCCGTGGCCCAGTGGTTTGTAGATATCTGCTTTTTTAAAAAGTTCGATAAACTCTTCCAGGTCGGTTTCTATTTGTTCTAATGAATTTTTCCAGGCAGCATCGTCAGCCGGCGCAGTTTCTTTTACCCAATATTCATTGGGCCATTTTGGCGACTTATGGTTAGCATCCAAACTAAACTGCACCATATCCAATTGCGCGATACGGATATGCTCCACCAATTGCCAGATGCTATAGGGTAGCTTTTCGGGTTTTTCGCCACGGGCAGCTGCAGGTAATCCTTTTAGCGCATCGCTTAAACCAATATGCGCGCTGCCGCCACGCAGCAGTTTCACTATCTCGTCAATAATAATTTTATGTTCGCTATTCATAATCGTCACTTTTTTAATAGTTAATAGCTTTTTTGTTGTAAATGTTCTAAGTTTATCCAACAAAAATCAAGTACATGATACGTAAACTATCCGTTTTAATAGCTTTTACTCTTTTTATATTGGGATGCCAGAAAGACGGCCCCGGTGCTATGTTAGGCGCCCAAGGCGATGAAGCGTTTACTGCATACGAAGGCCATTTCCTGGATGCTTTGTGGAAAGTAAATCCTGATAAAGCGACCGGCGAAGGTTACCATAAATACGATAGCTTGCTAATTATTCCCGGTGATAAAAGCCGCGAAGCCATTTTAAATTTTGTAAAGGTACAGCAGGATTCGCTGAGCCGGTTTGAGATCAAGGACCTGTCCGAATTAAACAAGATGGATTACCAGATCCTGCAAAACCAGTTAGAATATACCAACTGGCAAATAACTATGTTAAAAGCCTGGCAATGGAACCCAACCCAATACGTTGCCATATCAACATTTGCCCATATCCTGAATGAGCATTACGCACCTTTGGATAAGCGCCTGCGCAATTTCTACCAAAAAATGGCCGACCTGCCTGCTTACTACAAAGAGGCCGAAAAACAAATTAAAGACCCGGTGCCCGAACTGACCAACCTGGCTATCGACCAGCTAAACGGCGGGTTGCCCATCTTAGAAAAAGATTTTGCCGACTCGTTAAAGAAAACCAAAATTCCGGCTGCCGAACAAACTAAAATGACAGATAGGGCTAAGCTTGCCGCGGATGCTATACGTGCGCATGTTGCCTGGTTAAAAAATATCAAGAGCACTAATCCGCGCAGCTTTAGGTTAGGTAAAACCCTGTATGAGGATAAATTTAAGTACGAGATCCAATCGGCTTACGGCGCCCAGCAGTTATACAACATGGCGTTTGAGCGTAAAAAGATCGTTCATAGAGAAATGGCTAAGCTAAGCAGGCAGCTATGGCCCAAATACTACGGTAAAAAAGCAATGCCTGCCGATTCGCTTGAACTGATTGCGAAAGTATTGGATACGCTATCTGCAACGCATACCACAGCCGCTAATTTAAAACCGGACATTGAGAAACTGATACCGAAGCTATCAGCCTTTGTCACCGAAAAAAACTTACTGACACTGGACCCTACCAAGCCATTATTAATTCGCAGCAACCCTGCCTATTTTGGCAATGTGGCGGGTGCTTCGTTAAGCGCGCCGGGCCCGTACGACAAAAACGGCAACTCCTACTATAACATCATGAACCTGGTAGGCATGGCACCCGAAAAAGCCGAAAGCCTGCTGCGCGAATACAATAACTACACGCTGCAGATCTTAAGCATCCATGAAGGCATCCCCGGCCATTACGCGCAACTGGTTTATGCCAACAAAGCGCCGAGCATGATCAAATCCATCTTCGGCAGCGGAGCGATGGTTGAAGGATGGGCCGTTTATGGCGAAGAAATGATGCTGGATGCCGGCTATGACCCATCGCCCGAAATGCGGTTGATGTGGTACAAATGGCACTTGCGCTCGGTTTGTAACAGTATCCTTGATTTCGCGGTGCACTGTAATAACATGACCCAGGAAGGTGCCCTTAAATTTTTAACCCGCGAGGCATTTCAGCAACAGGCAGAAGCCGACGGCAAGTGGAAACGTGTAAGCGTAAGCAGCGTACAATTGGATAGCTATTTTGATGGCTATAAAGAGATCATCGACCTGCGCGAAGCCTACAAAGCCAAGGTCGGTGCCGATAAATACAAAGTAAAAGAGTTTAACGAAAAATTCCTGAGCTACGGCAACGCCCCGGTTAAGTTGATAAGGGGGGCGATGTTAGGAGGGAAATAGATATATTAACACAGTTCATCTCGAACGATAGTGAGAGATCTATACACAAGCTAACCGAATGTGGAACTATAATTTTTACGTTTACATCACAACCAATCCTATAAAAACAGTATTGTATGTAGGAGTTACTAATGATCTAAACAGGCGATTATTTGAACACACGGAAAACAAAGGCAATAAAAGCTCTTTCGCAGGAAAATACTATTGCCACAATTTAGTTTACTTCGAGCATTTTACACATATTGAGTACGCCATTCAACGTGAAAAGGAAATAAAGAAATGGAGCAGGATTAAGAAAAACGCTTTAATAGCGTCACTGAACCCCGAATGGACATTTTTAAATGATGAGGTAAACGATTAACACAACACCCGTTGTCATCCCGAACGATAGTGAGGGATCTATACATAGATAGTTATCCGCCTGATTGTGTATAGATTTCTCGCTATCGCTCGAAATGACACGTATTTTTTTAATATCTACCATGACTAAACAAAACTGGCCCCAACTATCATACTCCCAATTAAAAGACACCATTGCTACCGTACAATTATGGACGCAGATAGTCGGCAAGATCAGGCTTAAAAAAATGCCGTGGCTTAACCACTCGTGGCATGTTACCTTGTACGTGTCGCCGCGCGGGTTAACTACGCAAAGCATCCCCAACGGCGACCGGAGTTTCCAGATAGATTTTGACTTTATCGCCCATCAGCTCATTATCAACTGCAGCAGCGGCGACCGTCAAACAATGGACCTGTACCCGCGCACGGTAGCCAGCTTTTATAAAGAGCTTTTTGAGAAATTGGCCCTGCTGGATATTGAGGTAACTATCTATGCCAGGCCAAATGAAATTGATCCGGCTATACCATTTGCCGGGGATGAAGTGCATCAAGCTTACGATAAAACACAGGTTGAGTATTTCCATAAAGCATTACTAACCATCAATACCATATTCACCCGGTTCAGGGCCGGGTTTAGCGGCAAGTGCAGCCCGGTACACTTTTTCTGGGGAGCGTTTGATTTGGCGGTTACCCGTTTCTCGGGACGGAGGGCGCCATTGCACCCCGGCGGTGCGCCAAACATGCCCGACCGTGTGATGCAGGAAGCTTACTCGCACGAGGTGAGCAGCTGCGGTTTCTGGCCCGGCAGCGATGCCTTTCCGCATCCCGCGTTTTATGCTTACTGCTATCCTACTCCTGCCGACTTCGGCACCCAACCCGTTAAACCCGCCGAAGCATTTTACAGTACCGAAATGGGCGAGTTCTTTTTAAAATATGAAGATGTACGCAACGCCGCCGATCCTGAAAAAGCTTTAATGGTTTTTTTGGAAACTACCTACGTAGCAGCCGCAAATACCGGTAATTGGGACAGGGAGAATTTGGAGTGCGATTTTAGTTGGTTGGAGAGGTAGTTTGGTGTGATGGCGCCCCCGCAAGTGTCCGATCGCTGCCGCAAGCGTCCCGCTTGTGGCAGCGAACAATTAAAATCCTCGAAATTCACCTATAACAGGAAACGATTGCAATATATTAGCTAATTGTCTAATCAAAGGCATTAATTGAGTTTGATCGAACTCAATATAAAATTTAAAATTTCTGCCATATCCAGGTTCATCACTTGCGTTGCAAATTGCTTTCAAATGTCCTATGCCGTCTCCTTGAATTTGTATTTCCAAATTTCTTTCAAGTCCGTTAAAAGTTGCTGAACTATCTAAATGGTCATATAAATATTCGAGTTCTTTTTTAAATTTCTCAAAATCTACTGCCATAAACTCAGCAGCAAATGTAGCAGCGAAAGGTCCTGATCTTAATATAATTTTAGATGATATCCAATTTTTATCATAAACATTTTTCGATTCAGGATAGCTATATTTATTCAGAGATACCCTTACAAAACTGTCTTCATCAGATAATTCAAAATAAACTTCTTCCTCGGTTTCCATGTCTTTTTTTAATCCTAAAGTAATGACAATAAAGTATAAGTCAAAGCCCACTCATTGCCGCAAGCGTCCCGCTTGTGGCCCGCCTGCTAAGTCGCCGCTTCCACCTTCACCTTTTTAAGCGCCCGCATTACTGTCGACGAACTCATTTTTAGATGTGCGCCAATTTGCCTTACAGATAAGCCCTGCCGGTTAAGGTCGCCTATCTGTTCAATAACATGGTCATTAAGTACCATTACTATTTTTTGCAGATGTACCTGTTCCTCATCATATCCTTTAAATTCAAATCCCAATAAACTATACTGTTTTTTAATGGTGAACAGTGCTATATGATCAGCACCATAATCATTACCTGTATTGCGCTGCTTTATTTGTTTGATGTAACGCAGGTTGGGTTTTGTGGCGCTTTGGCCTATGGCAAACGCGCTATCGCAAAAATTGCTTAGCATCTTGCTGCCCTGCAAATCGTTAACGGTAATGGGCCGCTGCTGGTTACGTTTTGGCGTATGTGCCAGCACCAACACACTCAGTTGATATTTGCTTTTTAGCGCCTTTAAATTTTTCATTAATGGCAAAGCGCTGTTAGCGTTATTGGTAGCGTTGCCCAGGCAAGTGATATTATCAATAATCAGCACTTTAGCGTTGGTTTTTTTTATTCCGGCTTCTATCCTGCTGCGGATGTAATCATCATACCGCTCATACAATAACGGGTCGTCACCATCCGGATTAAACTCGGCACGTACAAAATGCTCACCAAAATGCAGCGTACCATCCTGCGGATCGGTATAGCGTGCCTTAAACTGGTTGCTGCTTAACTCAAAATCAATATACAGTACTTTTAACGCTTCGTGTACCTGGCTGCAAAAAGGTTCGATAAAACTTTGCTTGCCCAGGTTATAACCAATTTGTACAGCCAGTATAGATTTGCCTAAGTTGGTATCGGCAAATAAAATACAAAGCTCGTGCTCATGCCATAAGCTACCCATTAACTGGCGGGCAGGCGGTTTATCGTGTTCGTCGGTTAGCCATTGGTCGGCAGTCTTAATTCTAAAAAGATCTTTGTTCGGATCGGTGCGTGCCTCCTGCCGTTTAAGCGCCTTGATATTTCCTTCGGCAATATTCTGCGCTTCCAGCCGCATTTCTTCAATCCATGATGGTCGTGATGAGCTCATAAAAATAGGTTTATTTACAATAATACAGAATATTCTTTATTTATACAAATATTTCTTTATATAATTAAACTACTGTGCCAGGTGTGCCACCTGTGCCAAGTGTTACACCTGTGCCTGGCACAGTACACAGTTTATTATCATAAAATCATTTGCACATATCCATATCCGCACATTTGCACATTTCTGTCCCCTCAGGGTCTCTTGAAAAGGACCCTGAGGACGTGGGTGCAACCTCAGGGTCCTCTCCGAGAGACCCTGAGGGGACCATGAAAGCTTATATTCCTTTATCTGCATATCCGAACATTTGCACATCCACACGTCATCATAAAATCATTTGCACATCTCCCTATCCGCACATTTGCACATTATCCGTAACTTCGTAAAAATTAACTACTCCATATGCTAAAAGGATTTTTCAATGTCCCTACGCCGCAAAACGAGACTGTACTGAATTACGGTCCGCACAGCGTAGAGCGTGCCGCGCTAAAAGATGCCCTTGCCGAAGCCAGGGCCTATAAAATTGATATACCCATGTACATTGGCGATAAGCAGGTGTACGAAGGAAAACGGCTGGAGATTCGCCCGCCGCATGACCATAAACACTTACTGGCTAACTTTTTCGAGGGCGATAAAAGCACCGTAGAGCAAGCTATTGATGCCGCCCTTGCTGCCAAAGCCGACTGGGAAAACATGCCATGGGAACAACGTGCCGCCATATTCCTGAAAGCCGCCGACCTGTTTGCCGGCCCATACCGCGCTAAAATAAACGCGGCTACGATGCTGGGGCAATCTAAAAACGCTTACCAGGCCGAGATTGACGCGGCTTGCGAGCTGATAGATTTCCTGCGCTTCAACGTGCATTACATGACCGAGATCTACGCGCAGCAACCGCCAATATCGCCAAGAGGGATCTGGAACCGCGTGGAGCAACGCCCGCTGGAAGGCTTTGTGTTCGCGCTTACGCCGTTTAACTTTACGGCTATCGCGGGTAACCTGCCGTCATCGGCAGCTATGATGGGTAACGTGGTAGTTTGGAAACCTGCCTACACACAGATCTATGCCGCTAATGTATTGATGCAGGTGTTCCTGGAAGCAGGCTTGCCACCGGGTGTTATCAACCTTATTTATGTTGACGGCCCGGTTGCCGGCGACGTAATATTTAACCACCCTGATTTTGCAGGGATCCACTTTACCGGGTCGACCGCGGTGTTCCAGAACATCTGGCAAACCATTGGCACCAACATCCATAAATACAAAACCTACCCGCGCATAGTTGGGGAAACCGGTGGTAAAGACTTTGTACTTGCCCACCCCAGCGCCAACGCCGATGTGGTGAGCACAGCGTTAGTTCGCGGCGCGTTTGAGTACCAGGGGCAGAAATGTTCGGCGGCCTCACGGGCTTATATCCCGGCATCGTTATGGCCGGCGGTTGAGGAGAACATGAAACGCGACCTGGCCTCCATAAAAATGGGACCAACCGAAGACTTTGAGAACTTTGTAAACGCGGTGATCAGCGAAGTGTCGTTTGACAAGCTGGCTAAATATATTGATGCCGCTAAAGCGGATGAAGGTGTTGAAATTGTTGCCGGCGGTACTTACGATAAAAGCCAGGGCTGGTTTATCCAACCCACCGTTATAAAAGTAACCGACCCATACTACGTAACCATGTGCACAGAGCTGTTTGGCCCGGTATTGACGGTTTATGTTTATGAGGATGACCAATTTGACGAGATACTGGATATTGTAGATAAAACCTCAATTTACGCGCTTACCGGCAGCATCGTATCGCAGGACCGTTACGCTATCGCGAAAGCAACGCACGCCTTACGCAACGCTGCGGGTAACTTCTATATTAATGATAAGCCAACCGGGGCAGTAGTGGGCCAGCAGCCGTTTGGCGGCGCCCGCGGATCAGGCACCAACGATAAGGCCGGATCAATGATCAATCTGCTGCGCTGGGTATCACCAAGAACCATCAAGGAAACCTTTGATCCGCCGAAGGATTATAGGTACCCGTTTTTGCAGAAGTAACCCCCTCCGCCCCCTAAAGGGGGTACTTTTGAAACACTTAAAGAAAGGCGCACCGAAAATGGGTGCGCCTTTTGCATTTTAACAATGAGCTATTATTCCCCATTTAGGGGGTTAGGGGGCTAAACCTAAACACACTATCCATCTTTTCGTTATCGGTAGTGCTTACCTTCATATCGGTTATAATACCGGTTTCAATACTATAAACCCAACCGTGCACAGATAGCTCTTGCCCTTTGGCCCATGCATTTTGTACAATAGATGTTTTGCAAAGGTTATAAACGTTTTCAACAACGTTAAGCTCAACCAGGCGGTCTACCCGCTTTTGGTCGTCTTTTATAGCAATTAGCTCATCAGCGTGGATCCGGTATACATCCTTTATATGGCGCAGCCAGTTATCAATCAAACCAAACTCTTTGTTGCTCATGGCGGCTATTACCCCACCGCAACCATAATGGCCGGTAACAATAACATGCTTTACCTTCAATACGTTCACCGCATAATCCAGTACGCTTAGCATGTTCATATCCGTATGGATAACCATATTGGCTATGTTACGGTGTACAAATATCTCGCCCGGGGCGGTATTGGTTATCTGGTTGGCCGGTACCCGGCTATCGGCGCAGCCTATCCATAAAACCGGCGGGTTTTGCCCGTTTGCCAGTTTCTCAAAATACTGTGGGTCGAGGGCCAGCGACTTTTCAATAAACTTCTTATTGCCTTCTAAAAGGGCCTCGTAAGTTATATGGTTGGTATTATGTATATGTTTTGCGCACATGGCAATTATGTTTTATTGGGTTGATGGTTAGTTTTTGTTCCTGCTAAACCTGCGCGTTACTTTATGCAGCGCCAGTTCAGAAACATCAAAATATAGTATCGTCAGCAATATAAATGGTATGCAGTAAAACACTGCAAAATCATACAAATTAAAGAAGTATCCGCCAATAATACCACCTAAAAGATAAAATGTTAATATCGTAACCCTGATAAAAATCTTATCGCGCATAGTCTCCGTATTTTTGGCGTTGGGGTGCAGCCACTCGGCCACCTCACCGCCAAGGTCGGTAAACAAACCCGTTAAGTGTGATGATTTGATTAACCCGCCGGATATGGTTGATACCAAACTATTTTGCAACCCCATAGCAAACAGGACGGTGGCTATTACAATTTCGCGTTCGGTTTGTGTTTCCCGATAAAAGTTATGGCCGTATATCGCCACAAATAATAAAACAATTATCTCGATAATCACGGGGATAGAATGCGCCCGGTAATAGCTTTTATCCTCTAACGACCGCACGATAAAACTCGATAAAAACGCGCCCGCAAAAAACATGAACAACCAAAGCAGGAAGATCAGGATCTCGCTAAAGTTTTGCTCAACAATATGTTTGGATAAGTTGGCCACGTGGCCGGTTATGTTTGATGTAAACGCTAAAAAAGCCACCAGCCCCACCACATTGGTCATACCCGACACCATCGCTGTTGACGATGCCAGCATCAGGTTCTCTTTAAGTGTGCGGTCGCCTTTTGATTGTCTCAGCATAAATACCTGTTGTGATATTGTTAAATATATAACTATTATACCATTTGCAAGGCACAAAAAATCCCGGCCTGCAATTGCAGCACCGGGATCCACTTCACACTAAAAACTATCTTATGCGTGTGCAGCCACCGCTTCCGGGTTTAACTCATATACATATCCCAGGTTTTGCGAATCGTTGTTAGTTACTTTCAGGTCCCTAACCAGCCCGGTGTTGATATCAACTACCCAGCCGTGTACCTGCAGGTCCTCACGCTCTTTCCAGGCGTTTTGGATAATGGTTGTTTTACAAAGGTTATAAGCCTGCTCAATTACATTCAGTTCAACCAGTCGGTTAATTTTAGCATCCTTATCGGTTATACGGTCAAGCTCGTGGGCATGCAGACGGTACACATCTTTAATATGGCGCAGCCAGTTATCAATCAGCCCAAATTGCTTGTGGGTTAATGCCGCCGCTACACCGCCACAGCCATAATGACCCGCAACAATTACGTGCTTAACTTTTAATACATTTACGGCATAGTCCAGCACGCTCAGCATGTTCATGTCCGAGTGCACGCATACGTTGGCTATGTTGCGATGCACAAATACTTCGCCCGGCTTGGTGCCGGTAACCTGGTTTGCGGGTACGCGGCTGTCAGAGCAGCCTATCCACAATACCTCGGGGCTTTGCCCCTGCGATAGCTTTTTAAAGTAATCCGGGTCGCCTTTTAACTGTTCGGCTACCCATTTGCGGTTGCCTGATAGCAGGGAATTGTAGCTTTCTTTTTGCGCTAATTTTATACTTCCGTTTTTAATAGCGGTTGTTATTTCTGTTTTATCATTATCGGTTTTCATGACTTTTCTTAGTTAGGGTTTAAAAATTAATTCTTTCAGTTTAGGCACATCGTAGTGGTCTTTTATAGCAACCAGCTGTACAATAATGGCCTTAGTGTAAGCATTGTGTTTATAGTTGTGGATAATTTCCAAAACATCCGGATCAATATACCTTGAGTTAGTGCCATCTATAATAACCTCGGTTTCCTTAGGTAAATTGGTTAGGGTGATCTGTATAGCGGCCTTGTTTAAAAAAGACACTTCTTCGGCCAGTACTATCGTGATGATCTTATGGTCGGCACTGTCTGAAATATGATAGAAAAACGGGTTACGCATATTGGTACGAAGGATATAAAATATACCCACCAGCATACCAATGCCCACACCTATTAACAGATCGGTTAATACCACCGCAACTATGGTTACCACAAAAGGTATAAACTGCGGCAGCCCCTGGTGCCACATATGCTTAAACAAGCTTATCCGGGCCAGTTTATAACCGGTAACCAGCAGGATAGCGGCTAAACACGATAGCGGGATGTAATTGATGGCCGCCGGAATAAACAACAGCGACAACAACAGCAACACACCATGTATGATAGCACTCATCTTGGTACGCGCACCGGCATTAACGTTTGCTGACGAACGCACAATTACCGCCGTCATAGGCAACCCGCCTAATAAACCGCTAATAATATTACCCGCGCCCTGCGCCACTAACTCGCGGTTGGTTGGCGAGATCCGTTTGATGGGGTCTAATTTGTCGACCGCTTCAAGGCTAAGCAGCGTTTCCAAACTTGCTACTATGGCAATGGTAGCGGCAGTTATCCAAACCTCTTTATTACCTATTGCCGAGAAGTTGGGTGATTTAAACAGGCTGAAAAATTCCGCGGCGTTATTTACTATCGGGATATGTACAAATTGCTTGTCTCTTAATGCCAGATCAGTTCCGTTAAATACTAAGCCCAATATCACACCGGCTAATACAACCAGCAATGGCGCCGGCACTACAGCCAGCTTTTTAAATTTAGGCCAGTATATCAATAGTAAAATAGATACTGCAGCAATTATTGTTGTACCATAATTGATCTTTGACAATGCCCTCAATATGCCTGAGAAAGTATTGTTTTGATCTAATTGCTTAAAGGCTTCATCACCCTCAAAATCGGCGTCATAGCCAACCGCGTGGGGGAATTGCTTCATGATCAGGATGATACCTATCGCGGCCAGCATCCCCTCAATAACTGCGGATGGGAAATAGTTACCTATGGTACCCGCCTTAATAATACCCAGCGTTATCTGGATAACGCCTGCTAATAACACGGCCAATAAAAAGGTCTCGAACGAGCCTAAGCCATTTATTGCATTAAATACAATTACGGTTAAGCCTGCTGCCGGGCCGGCTACACTTAGTTGTGATCCGCTTAACGCGCCTACTACTACACCACCAATAATACCGGTTAAGATCCCCGAGAACAGTGGCGCGCCCGATGCTAACGCGATGCCTAAACAAAGCGGCAATGCCACCAAAAAAACCACAATACTTGAAGGGAGATCTTTTTTAAGATTTTTTGGCAAAAAATATTTTTTGAGATTAAGACTGCCCATAGCTGTCCCATCTTGCTTTAAATGCATATAGAATAAAATTGAATTGAAAAATTAAATGAATAGAGGTATATCCCGGAACCGAGGCCCGGGTTAATTCATTTAAACGTTGGGAGGTGGGGTGGGAACCACGGGGTGGAAAAGCTGCACTAATAGTGCGTGTTCCAGGTTGTGTAGGTAGTTTGTTTCTAACAGAAAAGGATCGTAATGAAAAAACGCTAATAAGTGTTCATCAAAACTCTTCTTTTCTTTAAAGGCATCTTTGTCAGGGTTCTCCTTCTCGCCTTTTGATTCTTGCTCCAGCTGCATAATAGCTGCACGCACAGTACCGCTATCTAAAAAAGTAAATAAAGGCGCAAGTGATATGCCCATCTTCACTACGAAGACCAGTATAAACATTATACCTGTTATTTTTTTATTTATAGCGTTCACTGCGTCAAATATAACAAATCTAACAGCATAGCTGTTGTTTTGTTGAAGGTAATTGTACAATTTAATTGCTAATTTTATAATCTTACACTATAATTACTATTGTGGATCACAAAATAAAAACACTAAAACATAAACGCGAGCATGCATTAGCCGGCGGCGGCAAGGCCCGCGTTGAAAGTCAGCATAAAAAAGGAAAGTTAACTGCGCGCGAGCGTTTACACTTTTTGATGGATGAAGGCTCTTTCCAGGAAATTGGTATGATGGTTACCCACCGGTCAACCGATTTTGGAATGGAAACCGAAAAGTATCCCGGCGATGGCGTGGTAACCGGCTATGGCACAGTTAATGGCCGGCTGATATACGTGTATTCGCAGGATTTTACCATTTTCGGCGGATCGCTGTCTGAAACCCATGCCGAAAAGATCTGTAAGATTATGGAGCTGGCTATCAAGAATGGCGCACCTGTTGTAGGGTTGAACGACTCGGGCGGCGCGCGCATCCAGGAAGGTGTGGTTTCTTTGGGCGGCTATGCCGATATATTTTACCGTAATACCATGGCATCGGGTGTAGTGCCGCAGATCTCGGCCATTATGGGCCCATGCGCGGGCGGCGCTGTGTATTCGCCTGCGATAACCGATTTTATTTTAATGGTCGAGCATACCTCGTACATGTTTGTAACCGGACCCAACGTGGTTAAAACCGTTACGCACGAGATAGTGACATCCGAAGAATTAGGTGGCGCAAATACGCATGCCAGTAAATCGGGTGTTACGCATTTTGCCTGTGCTAACGAAATAGATGCCATTCAGCATGTTAAAAAGCTATTGAGCTATATGCCGCAAAATTGCGAGGATAAAGCCCCTGCATTACCCTACGAACCAACAAACGAGCTTCGCCCTGAGCTAAACGATATATTACCCGAGGCCGCCTTGCAGCCTTATGATGTACGCGAGATTATTACGCATGTGATTGATACCGATTCGTTTTTAGAGGTACATAAAGATTTTGCCGAAAATATCGTTGTCGGTTTTGCCCGGCTGGCGGGCCGCAGTATTGGCATAGTCGCCAATCAGCCCGGGTTTTTGGCGGGCGTGTTAGACAGGCATGCATCAACCAAAGCCGCACGCTTTGTGCGTTTTTGCGATAGTTTTAATATCCCGTTATTAGTATTAGAGGATGTACCGGGCTTTTTACCGGGCACCGACCAGGAGTGGAACGCCATCATCACTAACGGCGCTAAGCTGTTGTATGCATTCTGTGAGGCTACCGTTCCGCGTATTACCGTGATTACCCGCAAGGCTTATGGCGGCGCTTATGATGTAATGAACTCTAAACATATTGGTGCCGATATGAACTTCGCCTGGCCATCTGCCGAGATTGCGGTTATGGGCGCCAAAGGCGCTGCCGAGATCATCTTTAAGCGCGAGATCAGTTCGGCGGAGAACCCGGAGGCGAAGTGGAAAGAGAAAGAGCAACTATACTCCGATACCTTTGCCAACCCCTACCGCGCTGCCGAGCGTGGTTTTGTTGACGAGGTTATTGAACCGGCAGAAACAAGATTAAAGCTTATCCACGCCTTTAAAATGCTGGAGAATAAAGTGGTTAATAATCCGAGGAAAAAGCATGGGAATATACCGTTGTAAAGCCTTTTTGTCATTCTGTGCATAGCGAAGAATGACAACTATATAATTATGAATACCATCCAAATCGAACAAATCCGCCCCGAACTAACCTGGAAACTGCGCCGGGATGTGATGTACCCGGATCAAACCATTGCTCAAATGAAGATGGATGAGGATAAAGATGGTTATCACTTTGCCGCATTTAAAGACAATTATATTGTAGGGGTAGTTTCTTTATTCCATGAAGGCACCGATTTCCAGTTCCGCAAATTTGCTGTGGCTAATGATGAGCAAGGCAAGGGTACCGGGACGATCTTATTAAACTATGTGTTAGATTTCGCTATCGCAATGGGTGCCAAACGCATCTGGTGCAATTCGCGCGTTACTGCTATCGGTTTTTACCAGCGGTTTGGTTTGGTGCAAACCGGCAAAACTTATTCCAATATCGGGATAGATTATGAAGTGATGGAAAAGACTTTTTAAGCTCAAAGCTAAAAGACTAAAGCGGAAAGCTAATATTAGTAATGCGCTGAAAGCTGATTAAAAAAGCTTTTAGCTTTATGCTTTACGCTTAAAGCTAAATATTATATTTGCCAAGCCAATTAAACGGCTAACACTATGGCTAAAAAGAAATCAGATAAAAAAGAACACGTTCCTGTTGTAACCGATACATCATTAACTTTTCTTGAAAAATATATCAATAACGCCTCGCCTACCGGTTTCGAGTGGAAAGGCCAGGAATTATGGCTGGATTATATCAAACCTTATGTTGACGATCATTATGTCGACAACTATGGCACAGCCGTAGCCATCATCAACCCAAAAGCCGAATATAAAGTAGTTATCGAGGCCCATGCCGATGAGATCTCGTGGTTTGTAAACTACATTACCAGCGATGGTTTGATCTATGTTATCCGTAATGGTGGTTCAGATCACCAGATAGCGCCATCAAAACGCGTTAATATCCATACCGATAAGGGCGTTGTTAAAGCGGTATTTGGCTGGCCGGCTATTCATACCCGTTTGGCCGGCGAAAAGGAAGAGGCGCCATCGCTTAAAAATATCTTTTTAGATTGCGGCGCTACGTCAAAAGACGAAGTTGAGAACCTGGGGATCCACGTAGGTTGCGTAATTACTTACGAGGATGAGTTTATGATCTTGAACGACCGCTACTACGTAGGCCGTGCTTTAGACAACCGCGTAGGTGGCTTTATGATTGCCGAGGTTGCCCGTTTACTAAAAGAGAATAAAAAGAAACTGCCGTTTGGCTTATATATTGTAAACGCCGTACAGGAAGAAATAGGTTTACGTGGTGCAGAAATGATAGCACATCGCATTAAACCAAACGTTGCTATTGTTACAGATGTAACGCATGATACCCAAACCCCGATGATCAGCAAGATAACTCAGGGCGACCTGGCCTGCGGCCGCGGACCGGTAGTATCCTACGCCCCTGCTGTACAAAATAACCTGAACAAGCTGTTGATGGACACTGCAGAAAAAGCTGGTATCCCGTTCCAGCGCCAGGCATCATCCCGGTCAACCGGTACTGATACTGACGCCTTTGCTTATTCTAATGATGGTGTGCCATCGGCATTGATATCATTATGCCTGCGTTATATGCATACCACGGTTGAGATGGTACATAAAGAAGATTGCGATAATGTTATCCGTTTAATTTATGAGTGCCTGTTAAACATTAAAGACGGACAAGACTTTAGGTACATTAAATAAACAATCATTACATTTAACGTTCAAAGAACAACGCTATCACTGAAGATATGAAACCTACACTATTAATATTGGCCGCAGGTATGGCCAGCCGTTATGGCAGCATGAAGCAGATTGATGGCTTCGGTCCACATGGCGAAACCATTATTGATTATTCTATCCATGACGCTATCCGTGCCGGCTTCGGTAAGATCAGCTTCATTATCCGCGAGGAGTTTTTAGATTCTTTCAAGGCGATATTTGAGCCTAAACTGGCCGGCCGTATAGAGACAGATTATGTTTTCCAAAACTTTGATCTGAAGCCTTTCGGTATAGACAAAACCATCGAGCGCGCTAAACCGTGGGGTACTGCCCACGCGGTATTAGCTGCCCGCAACCAGGTGAAAGAAAACTTTTGCGTTATTAACGCGGATGACTATTATGGCTATGATGCTTTCGAGAAAATGGCTAAGTTTTTAACCACCGAAGCGGATGATACCCACTATGCGCTAATTGGTTACCAGATAGATAAAACTTTGTCTGATTACGGTTCTGTATCACGCGGTGTGTGCGAGGTTAACGCCCAAGGTAACATGACCGAGGTGAACGAGCGTACCGAAGTTTACTTTACCGATGGTGGTAAAGTTGCTTACAAGGACAGCACCGGCGAGCACCCGCTGCCGAATGACACCCGCGTATCCATGAATTTCTGGGGCTTTACCCCGGCAGTGTTTGATCAAAGTGTATCAATGTTCCGTGAGTTTGTAGATGCTAACGAGGCAAATCCGAAAGCAGAGTTCTTTATTCCGTTGGTTGCTGATAAACTGATAAAAAGCGGCACAGCGTCTTTTAAAGTTATCCCAACCGCGTCAAAATGGTTTGGTGTTACTTATAAAGAAGATAAGCCAATAGTGCAAAAATCAATATCAGAACTGGTTGAAAACGGTACTTATCCGGCTAATCTCTGGAGTTAAGTAAATAGTGTTCCATTTTGCGAAAGAGGAACACCCGGAACACTATGGAACACCATAATAGTTAAAAGAATTAATTAAAGATTATTAATAATAGAAAATCCTGCTTAACGGCGGGATTTTTGTTTTATCTTATCTTTCCCAAACTAAAAAACCATTAACGCTGTTGCCTATATATGCAGTTAGAAATATTAGGAAATGCCGATACCGTTACCTACCAAAATGGCGCGTTAGTTATTAAAACCCCGCAAGCTGAAGCACGGGTTTGGGTTTACAGCCCTACAATTATCCGGGTTTGTATCAGTAAGGATTTTAATCATTCGGATGAATCCTTCGCGGTAATAGAGAAACCTTTGGATGATTTTACCTGGCAACATTTAAATGATCGGGTTGAGCTAACTACATCGGCCTTAAAACTCATCGTCCACACAAACCCATTACGTTTTAATTTTTATACTGCAGATGGCAAACCGCTAAGCGAGGACGATGCACGTTTTGGCACCAACTGGCAGGCCGAGCGGGTTATTAATTACCGCAAATTATATACTGATGAAAAATTTATTGGCCTGGGTGAAAAGGCCGGCGACCTTAACCGCCGCGGCTGCAACTATGTAAACTGGAACACGGATGCCGCAATGCATACTATCACTACCGATCCGCTATATAAAACCTTCCCGTTCTTCATCGGCCTGCATAGCGGGTTAACTTACGGGTTATTTTTTGATAATATGCATAAAAGTTACTTCGACTTTGGCGCTACTACCGACGAGCAAATGAGCTGGTTCGGCGCAGATGGCGGGGATATGAACTATTATTTCTTTGGTGCGCAGGGTATCCGTAATATTTTGGAAGATTATACCTGGCTTACCGGCCGCATGGAAATGCCGCCGCTTTGGAGCCTCGGTTATCAGCAATGCAGATGGAGCTATATGAGCGCCAACGAGGTACTGGAGGTTGCCCGCAAGTTCCGCCAAAAGCAGATCCCGGCCGATGTGATGTATTGCGATATTGATTATATGGACGGCTACAAGATCTTCACCTGGAATAAGGAGACTTTCCCTGATCCGAAAGGAATGATCGAGGAGTTAAGGGCCATGGGCTTCAAGCTGGTTACCATCGTTGACCCCGGTATTAAAATAGATGAAAACTACCCAGAATATAAAGAGGGCGTAGATAAGCATTACTTTGCTACCTATCCCAACGGCGAGCTATATACCGCCCGTGTTTGGCCGGGACGCTGCCATTTCCCCGATTTCTTAAATGAGGAAGTACGCGAATGGTGGGGGGCATCTTTTAAGGCCCTTACCGATCCCGGTGTCGAAGGTTTTTGGAACGATATGAACGAGCCCGCTGCCTGGGGCCAAAACATGCCCTGGATGGTAAAGTTTGGCGATAAATTTATGCCAGAGATAAGGAATGTATACGGCATGCAAATGGCGAGGGCCACTTATAACGGCACCAAACGCATTTTAAACGGCAAACGTCCATTTATACTCACCCGGGCCGCTTATGCCGGCACACAGCGTTATTCGGCCGTTTGGACGGGTGATAACGCCGCTACCGATGAGCACATGCTATTTGGCCAACGCCTGGTGAATAGCTTGGGGTTAACCGGCATGTCATTAATAGGTGTAGATATTGGCGGCTTTATGGGTAACCCAACGCCCGAGTTAATGGTGCGCTGGAATTCGCTTGGGCCCTACGTACCCATGTACCGTAACCACGCCGCGTTAGGTATGACTATGCGCGAGCCATGGCAATGGGGTGATGAATATGAGCAGATCATTAAAAAAGGTATTGAGCAGCGATATAAACTACTGCCATACATTTATTCGAGCTTTTACCAATCTACCCAAACCGGCCTGCCATTAAGCCGCACGCTGGCTATAGACTATACCTGGGATGAAAATATATTTGATACCAGGTATCAGAACCAGTTTTTATTTGGCGATGCATTATTAGTAGCTCCTGTAATCAGCACAGTTGATAACGTTGATGTTTATTTACCTATAGGCGATTGGTATCGTTTAGGATCTGATGAGAAATTTAGTGGTGGGCAGGTTATTAATGTCCCTTGCCCCCTAACTGATTTGCCGGTATTTGTAAAAACGGGTGCTATTATCCCGATGCAGAACATTATCCAAAGCACCAATGAGGTTGGCGATGGTGTATTATTAATAAATATCTGGAATGGAAATGAGATAAACGCGTTTATTTATTACGAGGATGATGGGCTGACTTATGATAACGAAAATGGCATCTATTATAAACGTACCATAACTTTTGATCCGCAGAAAAAAGAAATTACGTTTGGTGAGGTTGAGGGGAGTTATCAGTCTAAGTATGATAAGCTACAGGTTGTTGGGCATGGGTTTGACGGGGTGATAGATAGAGAAACCTTGAATGATACTCAATCATTAATGATCTCCTACTAATCACGTCATTGCGAGGAACGAAGCAATCTCTGCGTAGGACATTCAATTAGATAAACCTCATTTGGCGATAGCCAGCACGATCAATCTACAAATTGATTCGCATGTGAAGAGATTGCTTCGTTCCTCGCAATGACGTGATTTTTATTATTCCTTTTCCCCTTACTTTTTCCTATCTTTTGGCATTAATTAACTATGCCACAACACGAACATTTTTTGGAGCAACATGACCCGGATCGCAAAGACTTCCAGGTAGACCGTATAATTTTATTTAGCGATGCTGTTTTTGCTATCGCGATCACCCTGTTAATTATTGAAATAAAAACGCCTAACATTCATGAGCTGCCTAACAAAGATGTTCAACATCAACTACAACAATTAAGTGAACTATGGCCTAAGTTCATGGCCTTTACCATGAGTTTCTTTGTAATTGCTGTTTATTGGCGAAGCCATCACCGCATATTTGGGTTTGTAAATACTTATACCGAAAAGCTGATTTGGATCAATATTCTTTTCCTTTTTGCTGTGGTGGTAATGCCTTTTTCATCAGCCTATTACAGTGAAAACTATGGCTATGAGGTTTCGCACGTTTTTTATAATCTTAATATTATAGCAACCGGGTTAATTAATTACTTCTTCATAAGGTATGTGTTTAATCCCGCCAATAAATTAGTTAAGCATCAGCCTACGCCAATGTTTATTCATTTATTTAAAGCCAGGGCTGTTGCAATACCTATATTTTTTAGCTGTATTATATTATTAGGTTTTTTCGGTGTGCCATTTTACCCAATAATTTACGCCTTGCTATGGCCCATGTTCCTTATTTTGCGCAGATACAATGCACGTAAATACGCCGATAAACCGGCACAAAAACGTAAAGCACAAAAAAGCCCGGAAGAATAATCTACCGGGCTTTACTAATATATATTTGAGAATTATTTGCTGTCGTCTTTTACTTCTTCAAAGTCAACGTCAGTCACGGTGTCAGAGTGGTCTTGCGGACCTGCACCTGGCGCGCCTGCGTCAGCACCTGGCTGTTGTTGGCCACCTTCGGCAGACGCTTTGTACATCTCTTCGGAAGCTGCTGTCCAGGCAGTGTTCAACTCTGCTTGTGCAACATCTATATCAGCAAGGTTTTTAGAAGCATAAGCTTCTTTTAATTTAGTTAAACCTTCTTCAATAGGTGCTTTTTTGTCAGCCGGTAATTTATCACCAAACTCTTTCAATTGCTTCTCGGTAGAGAAAATCAAGGCGTCAGCGCTGTTCAGTTTTTCAACTTCTTCTTTTGCCGCTTTGTCAGCATCAGCGTTAGCTTCAGCTTCGTCCTTCATTTTCTTGATCTCGGCATCAGTTAAACCTGATGATGCTTCAATACGGATCTTTTGCTCTTTACCGGTAGCTTTATCTTTAGCCGATACGTGTAATATACCGTTAGCATCGATATCAAAAGTTACCTCAACCTGTGGTACACCACGTGGCGCAGGCGGCAATCCATCTAAGTGGAAACGGCCAATGGTACGGTTACCTTGTGCCATAGGGCGCTCGCCTTGTAAGATATGGATCTCAACAGACGGCTGGTTATCAGACGCGGTAGAGAATGTCTCAGATTTTTTAGTAGGGATTGTTGTGTTTGATTCGATCAATCTTGTCATCACACCACCCATAGTTTCGATACCTAATGACAGCGGGGTAACGTCTAATAACAATACATCCTTAACTTCGCCGGTTAATACACCACCTTGTATGGCAGCACCGATAGCAACAACTTCATCCGGGTTAACACCTTTTGATGGCGCTTTACCGAAGAATTTTTGCACGGCATCCTGTATAGCAGGGATACGTGTAGAACCACCTACCAAAATAACCTCGTCGATATCAGAAGTGCTGTAACCTGCATTTTTCAAAGCAGTTTTACAAGGCTCGATAGTACGTTTGATCAGGCTATCAGCCAATTGCTCAAACTTAGCACGGGTTAAAGTTTTCACTAAGTGCTTAGGCATGCCATCAGCAGCAGTGATATATGGTAAGTTAATTTCTGTTTGCGGAGAGCTTGATAATTCAATTTTAGCTTTCTCTGCTGATTCTTTTAAACGTTGCAAAGCCATTGGATCTTTACGCAGATCAACACCTTCGTCGCTTTTAAATTCGTCTGCCATCCAGTCAATGATCACCTGGTCAAAGTCATCACCACCTAAGTGTGTATCACCATCCGTTGATTTTACTTCGAACACGCCATCACCTAACTCAAGGATTGACACGTCATGCGTACCACCACCGCAATCAAACACGGCAATTTTCATATCCTTATGCGCTTTGTCCAGGCCATAAGCAAGGGCAGCAGCGGTAGGCTCGTTAATGATCCTGCGTACTTTTAAGCCTGCAATTTCACCGGCTTCTTTAGTAGCCTGGCGCTGTGCATCATTAAAGTAAGCCGGTACGGTAATAACCGCTTCGGTAACTTCATGGCCCAAAAAGTCTTCGGCAGTTTTCTTCATTTTCTGAAGGATCATTGCAGAGATCTCTTGTGGAGTGTATTTACGATCGCCAATTTCTACACGTGGTGTATTGTTGTCTCCTTTAACTACTGTATAAGGCATACGAGCAGCTTCTTTAGTAACCTCGTTAAACTGGTTACCCATGAAGCGTTTAATAGATGAAATAGTTTTTGTAGGATTAGTAATAGCCTGACGTTTTGCAGGATCACCTACTTTACGCTCGCCGTTGTCGATAAAAGCTACTACTGACGGCGTAGTACGTTTTCCCTCGCTGTTAGCTATAACTACAGGCTCGTTACCTTCCATTACAGCTACGCAGGAGTTTGTTGTTCCTAAGTCGATTCCGATTATTTTAGACATATGATTATTGATTTTTTACTTGATTGTTTTATACTACCTCTTTAACAATGGTTGTGCCAATTTGGGTTTGGCAGTTTTTTTAGCTTTAATGGCAAAAGGCGTATACAAAAAGGGTAATATTTCGTCAGAATGGTGTCTGATTGTGGTGACAGGTTGGCAGAAAACAACTTAACTCATTAATTACAAATCTGCTTGAAGAGCTTTTGTATATCGTTTTACGTTAACTTTGATATCTTTTAAAGAGCTAATTATTGGTTTTTCGCCGAATCGCTTTTTCCCATTAATCTTGACATCTATAATTTTCCCTTCGTTTAGATAGTATCTTCCTTCAAAACCGAGTTTTGGGTGAGTGTATAAGATTTGACCGGTTTTGTTATCGTAGCGAAAATCTTCCTCGCGCTCATAAATAAAAAACACTTGATTGTCCTTTAAATAGTATTCATATTGACGTATACCAAAAGATAATCCCACCCATACTTTTATTTTGCGAATCGTTGATCCATTAAAATAGCCGGTTAATGAGTTACCCCCATCAGTCATTTGTCCAATTACTGAAGTATTATCGAGTTTTACGCTTTGTAGTAGTTTGTCGTTATTTATCTCAGAAAAAGATTTTTTGACATTCTCTATAATATCTTTTGGCGATTGTCCATAACAGATAGATAGCCATAAGCAGTTTATGGCAAAAAATAAAAATATCCAACGAACTGAAGTCATGATTGAAACGTGGTATAGAAGTTACTAAGACGCCATTGCAAACGGCAACACCTTTATATCTGCCGATTTTTTCTCAGCAATCCATAGATCATAGCCTTGCTGCATATTCATCCATAATTGCGGCGTGGTATTTAACGCTTTCGATAAACGGATAGCCATTTCTGCGCTCACACCCATGTGGCCGTTAACCAATTGCGATAATGTTTTACGGGCAATACCCAATTGGCCTGCGGCTTGGGTAATTGTTATTTCCAGTGGTTCTAAATAAAGTCCTTTTAATATTACGCCCGGGTGTACCGGTGCTATACCTCGTTTTATCATAGCTCAAATTTTAATGATAATCTATATAAATCTAAACTATAACATCAAGCTTCCAAAAATTTTTAAACACAAAACGCCCCACTCAAATGAGCGGGGCGTTTTTAATATGCTAAAAGCGATAATTAATTATTCGCCTTTCTCAGCGTTTTCTTCGTTAGCAGCTGGTGCTTCAGGAGTTTCTTCAACAGCTGGTGCTGCTTCTTCTGCTACCGGAGCTTCAATAGCTTCTTCGGCAACTGGTGCTTCAACTACATCTTCAACAGGAGCTTCTGTTACTGCAACTTCTTCAGCAACTGGTGCTGCTGCAACCGGCGCGTCTGTTTTTGCTTTAGCTGTCGAACCACCACGACGACGTGTTGATTTTTTAGCTGTTTGTGCTGCGTCTGCACCGTATACTGTGTTGTAATCAACTAACTCGATGATTGCCATTTCAGCGTTATCGCCTAAACGATTTTCTAATTTGATAATACGAGTATAACCACCTGGACGAGAAGCAATTTTCTCAGCAATTTCGCGGAATAGGATAGTAACTGCGTCTTTGTCTTGCAGGTAGCTAAATACAGTACGACGTGAGTGTGTAGTATCGTCTTTACCTTTTGTAAGGATTGGTTCTACATAAACACGTAAAGCTTTTGCTTTTGCTAATGTAGTAGTGATGCGCTTGTGTAAGATAAGCGAAGTAGCCATGTTACTCATCATCGCTTTACGGTGACTGGTGGTGCGGCCTAAGTGGTTGTGTTTTTTACCGTGTCTCATTGTTTTGTTGTTTGTGGCACGTGCATACCGTTGGGCGGCTTTTCAGTCAAGCCCGCGGAATTATGCAAATACTCCGTTAAAAATCTGTGTTTGGAGTTAGCAAGATCGCCTTGCTGTAACTACTCTTTTTATTATAAATGAAAAGAGGTTAAAGACTATTTAACTAATCTCTAACCTCTTTTCAATAATTATTCTTCGTCTAATTTAAATTTTGACAAGTTCATGCCAAAAGATAAACCTTTTGATTTTACTAAGTCTTGAATTTCAGTCAATGATTTTTTACCAAAGTTTCTGAATTTCAACATATCAGCTACGTCATATGATACCAGGTCAGCCAGGCTGCGGATATCAGCTGCTTTTAAGCAGTTTAATGCACGTACAGAAAGATCAAGATCAACTAACTCCGTTTTAAGGATCTTACGCATATGTAAAATTTCTTCGTCAACTTCTTTAGTTTCTTCTTTAGCTTGCGCTTCTAACATCATGTTCTCGTCGCTGAATAACATAAAGTGCTGGATCAGGATCTTAGCAGCTTCTTTCAACGCGTCTTCGGGATGGATAGAACCATCGGTAGCAATATCCAATACTAATTTCTCGTAATCGGTTTTTTGCTCAACACGATAGTTTTCTATAGTGTATTTTACGTTTTTGATCGGGGTGTAGATAGAGTCGATAGCTATAACACCTACGTTCGCATCCGGATTTTTATTTTCTTCGCTTGCTACGTAACCACGGCCTTTATTGATCGTGAATTCGATTTCAAGCGTTACTGATGAATCCATGTTGCAGATAACCAAATCAGGATTTAAAACTGTAAAGTTATTTGAGAACTTAGTTATATCACCAGCATTAAAAGTATCCTGACCATTGATGATCACGAAAACTTTCTCACTGTCGCCAGACTCACCTGTCTTTTTAAACCTAACTTGTTTTAAGTTTAATATGATCTCGGTTACGTCTTCAACAACTCCTTTTATAGTTGAAAACTCATGCATAACGCCTGAAAAACGTACAGAAGTAATTGCATAACCTTCAAGCGATGAAAGTAATATACGACGTAGCGCATTACCAATAGTTATACCAAAGCCTGGTTCTAACGGACGAAATTCAAACGTACCCTCAAAATCAGTAGACTTTTGCATGATAACCTTGTCTGGTTTCTGAAATGCTAATATTGCCATTTATATCCTTTATTTATTGTTTACTTAATTGGACTGATTTAAACCACGAAAATGGTTGACATAATATGCCAACCACTATCCGTGTTATTATCGTTATTATTTTGAGTATAACTCGACGATCAGATTTTCCTTAATGTTTTCAGGAATCTCGTCACGGTTTGGATAGTTAAGAAATTTACCTGTTAAGGTATTAGCATCCCACTCTAACCAGCTATATTTGTTAATTCTGTGGCCTGCAACTGAAGTTGTGATAGCCTCTAAAGTTTTAGATTTTTCACGTACTGCAATAACGTCGCCTGCTTTAACCTGGTAAGAAGCGATGTTTACTACCGATCCGTTAACAGTGATATGTTTGTGGCCAACTAATTGACGGGCTGCCGAGCGTGACGGAGCAATACCTAAACGGTATACTGCGTTGTCTAAACGGGCCTCTAAGAATTTCAATAAGTTTTCGCCGGTGATACCTTCTTTAGCAGAAGCACGGTGAAACAAGTTTTCGAACTGACGCTCTAACACACCATAAGTGTATTTAACTTTTTGTTTCTCCATTAACTGTACCGCGTACTCAGATTGCTTTCCTCTTCTTTTAGAAGCGCCATGCATTCCGGGTGGATAGTTTTTTCTTTCTAACGCTTTATCCGGACCGAAGATCGGCTCGCGGAACCTACGCGCAATTTTTGATTTGGGGCCTGTATATCTTGCCATTTTGTGTTTGTTTTAAAGTATCATGCAGCCTGTAGCTGCCGAATCTTAGCTTTAAAAATCGGGTTAATTAAACTCTTCTTCTTTTTGAAGGACGACATCCGTTGTGCGGAAGCGGTGTGATGTCTTTTATGGTAGTTACCTCAATACCGGTAGTTTGCAAAGTACGGATAGCCGACTCGCGACCTGATCCCGGGCCTTTAACAAACACCTCTACTTTACGCAAACCTAAGTCATAAGCAGCTTTACCGCAATCGCCGGCAGCTTGTCCAGCAGCGTAAGGTGTGTTCTTTTTAGAACCTTTAAAACCCATTTTACCTGCAGACGACCAAGAGATGGCTTGTCCGCTTTTGTTGGTAAGGGTAATAATGATATTGTTAAAAGTTGCGTTGATGTGTGCTTCGCCTACGGCTTCAACAATTACAACGCGCTTTTTGGTAACTTTTTTACTTTTAGCCATTTTGATTTTTAATTATTGATTTAATGAATTACTGAGTTACTAAATAACTCGGACCCATTAATCTTTTTAATTTATTTTATTCCTAATGAATATAGCGCATCTCTGCACTTAATCATTAATCACTTACTATTTAGTAGCTTTCTTTTTGTTAGCAACTGTTTTACGTTTTCCTTTACGAGTACGTGAGTTGTTTTTAGTGCGTTGGCCACGTAATGGTAAACCTTTACGGTGACGTGTACCACGGTAGCAACCTATATCCATTAAACGTTTGATGTTTAACTGAACTTCAGAGCGTAACGCGCCTTCAACTTTAATTTCGTCGTTGATAATACCACGAATCAAAGCTAACTGGTCATCATTCCAATCTTGTACTTTAATATTAAAGTCGATACCAGCTTTAGTCAAAATTTCTTGAGATTTTGAGCGGCCTATTCCGTAGATGTAGGTTAAACCTATCTCTCCTCTTTTGTTTTTTGGTAAATCAATACCTGAAATCCTTGCCATATTTGTTTTTTGTTTGTAGTAAGACCGAACGGCGGGCCACCGTTGTACGGATCATTACAATGCTTTTAATTATCCCTGACGCTGTTTGAACTTAGGATTCTTTTTGTTTATCACATAAAGTTTCCCGTTACGACGGATGATCTTGCAATCAACACTGCGCTTTTTAATGGATGCTCTAACTTTCATCTCTATTTATTATTTATATCTGTACGTTATTCTTCCTTTTGACAGATCGTATGGACTCATTTCCAGTTTCACTCTGTCGCCAGGTAATATCTTGATATAATGCATGCGCATTTTACCTGATATGTGCGCAATAATCTCGTGACCATTCTCTAACTCAACCCTAAACATTGCGTTTGATAACGCTTCGCGAATTGTGCCGTCCTGTTCAATCGAAGATTGTTTTGCCATATTTTACTGATTATTACTTAATTATCCGCCCTGAAAGCGGGACGCAAAATTAATAAAATATTTTTAATTAATTAACTTTTTCTGATAAAACATTATCGACATACTCAAATGACGTTAATATGTCTGCTTTTCCCTTTTTTACAGCTACTGTATGCTCATAATGGGCAGATGCTTTACCATCAACAGTTGATACTGTCCAGCCATCATCCCAAAACTTAACCCCTGCACGACCGGCATTTATCATCGGCTCAATGGCTATCACCATCCCTTCCTCTAACTTTATGCCTGATCCGCGCCTGCCGTAGTTTGGCACTTCCGGTTTTTCGTGAAGCTTTAGTCCCACTCCGTGGCCTACCAATTCTTTCACTACACCAAAACCATTCTTTTCAGCATGCTCCTGTACCGCGTAACCAATATCACCAATGCGGTTACCAACTACTGCCTTTTCGATGCCCAGGTCTAAACACTCGCGCGTAACACGCATCAGCTTTTTGATCTCGTCACTTACCTCGCCAATGGCATAAGTAAAAGCCGAATCGCCAACGTACTTATTAAGCGTTACGCCACAATCTACCGATACCAGGTCGCCCTCTTTTAAAGCATAGGTGCCTGGGAAGCCGTGTACTACCTGGTTATTTAATGAAATACAAAGCGAGTAAGGAAACCCTCCGTAATTTAAAAAAGATGGGATGCCGCCGTTATCACGTATAAAGGTTTCTGCAAGTTTGTCTAATTCGATAGTCTTTATTCCCGGCGCTATAACTTTCGCTATTTCACCGTGTGTTTTTGCCAACAAGATCGAGCTTAATCTAATAAGCTCGATCTCCTCGGCAGACTTATAATGAATTTTTGACATTCGTTATTAAATTGCTGTCGGTGTTGTTCCGGTGGCAGCAGGTATTGATGTACGGCCAGTTATTCTGCCTGTTTTCATTAAGCCATCATAATGACGCATTAATAAATGGCTTTCTATCTGTTGTAAGGTATCTAAAACAACACCAACAAGGATGATCAATGATGTACCACCAAAGAACCTTGCAAATAATGAATTAACACCAACTAAGCTTGCCAGTGCCGGGATGATAGCTATGATAGCTAAAAATATAGATCCCGGTAAAGTAATCCTTGATATAATGTCATCAATGTAACTGGTTGTAGCCTCGCCTGGTTTAACACCAGGTATAAATCCGTTATTACGTTTCATATCCTCGGCCATTTGCTTCGGGTTAACCGTAATAGCTGTATAGAAATAAGTAAACAGGATAATCAGAACTGCAAACACAGCGTTGTGTAACAAAGAAGTATAATCTGACAATTTTATCAATATACCATTTGATGCAGCAGTAGGGAAAAACGATGCCAAAGTTGCCGGTATAAACATCAATGCCTGAGCAAAGATGATAGGCATTACACCGGCAGCATTTACCTTTAAAGGTATATACTGGCGCACGCCACCATATTGTTTGTTACCTACAATACGCTTGGCATACTGTACCGCAATTTTTCGGGTTCCCTGTACAATTAGTATAGTAAACATAACCACACCCAGTAAAGCAACAAGCTCAACAATAAATGTAATTAAGCCACCGCTACCGGTTGTACGGTTTTGAAACTCAGCTACAAATGCACCTGGTAATTGCGCAATAATACCAACCATGATGATCAGGGAGATACCGTTACCAATACCTTTGTCTGTGATCTTCTCGCCTAACCACATTACAAATAATGTACCCGCTGTTAATACAAACGTATTCATTATAGTAAACATTGGGTTACTTATCAGCATCTCGTCAGGTGTTACCTGCGAACGCAGGTAAGCCGCCGCTTGCGCAGCTGTAATCAATATTGTTAGGTAACGGGTCCACTGGTTAATTTTGTTACGGCCGCTTTCTCCTTCTTTTTGCATTTTAGCAAAATAAGGCACAGCAATACCTAATAACTGCATCACGATGGAAGCAGAGATATAAGGCATAACGCCTAATGCAAAAATAGAGACCCGTGAAAACGAACCTCCTGCAAACATATTTAGCAGCCCTACCAATCCTTCTGCCTTGTCTTTTGATGCGATGGCATCACTAACTCCCGGCAAACGGATAAAAGAACCTACACGATATATTAAAAGAAATAAGAGTGTGTTAGTAATACGCACTCTTAGATCTTCAATTTTCCAGATATTGGATATTGTAGTGAAAAACTTCTTCATTTGAAAGTTTAAAGTTTTATAGCTTAACTATAGTACCACCGGCAGCTTCAATAGCTTTTTGCGCGGTAGCTGTAAATGCATGTGCAGTAACTTCTAATTTGGCTTTCAACTCGCCACGGCCCAATATTTTAATTAAGTCGTTTTTTGACGCTAAACCATGCTCCCTTAAAGTAGCAAAGTCTATAGTTGTAAGTGTATATTTATCTGTTAGTTCTTGCAATACATCAAGGTTAACACCAACGTACTCCACGCGGTTAGGATTTTTAAATCCAACTTTAGGAACACGGCGTTGTAATGGCATTTGGCCACCTTCAAAACCTATTTTTGTTTTTTTTCCTGAACGTGAACCGGCACCTTTATGACCACGGGTTGATGTACCACCACGGCCAGAACCTGTACCACGACCAATTCTTTTTCTATTTTTGGTTGAACCTTCTGCAGGTTTCAGATTACTTAAATTCATGATATTAGATATTTTCTACTGCTACCAGGTGGTTAACTTTTCTAACCATACCTATAATAGCCGCGTTGGCTTCAACTTCCACACTGTGGTTAATTTTCTTTAAGCCCAGTGCTTCCACTGTTCTTTTTTGGCGCTCGGTCCTATCGATCACGCTCTTAATCAGGGTAATTTTGATCTTTGACATGATAATTATCCGTTAAAAACTTTGCCTAAACTAATTCCGCGTTGTTGAGCTACAGTATGTGCATCACGTAATTGTGATAATGCAGATACGGTTGCTTTAACCACGTTGTGCGGGTTTGATGATCCTTTTGATTTTGCAAGTACGTTATGTACACCTGCCGACTCTAATACTGCACGCATCGCACCACCAGCTATTACACCGGTACCGTTTGCTGCAGGCTTAAGGAATACAAAGCCACCTGAGAATTTACCTATTTGCTCATGAGGTATAGTGTTGTTGATAATCGGAACTTTTACCAAATTCTTTTTAGCATCATCAATACCTTTTGCAATAGCTTCTGTAACCTCTTTTGCTTTACCTAAACCGTAACCTACTACACCATTTTCGTCACCTACCACTACGATAGCTGAGAAGCTGAATGTACGGCCACCTTTAGTTACTTTGGCTACACGCTGTATGCTTACCAAACGGTCTTTTAACTCGATCTCGCTGGTTTTTACTCTTTTTATGTTGATTGTTGACATTTCTCTTTTCGATTAAAAGTTTAACCCACCTTCACGTGCACCTTCAGCCAGTGATTTAACACGACCGTGATACAAGTATCCGTTCCTGTCAAAAACTACATCTTTAATACCAGCTGCAATAGCTTTCTCGGCAACCAGTTTACCTACGGCAACTGATTGATCTGACTTGGTACCATCAGCAGTAAACTCTTTTGATAAAGATGATGCTGATACAATAGTTTTTCCTGTTACATCGTCAATGATCTGCGCATAAATACCTTTATTGCTTCTGTACACTGACAAACGAGGACGGGTTGAAGAACCTGAAAGGCGCTTCCTGATTCCCATCTTAATTCTTTCTCTTCTTGATAATTTCGCTCTAGCTGCCATGACGATTATTTTTTAGATGCTGATTTACCTGCTTTTCTTCTCAATACTTCGCCAACAAACTTGATACCTTTACCTTTGTAAGGCTCTGGCGTACGTAACGAGCGTATTTTTGCCGCTACCTGGCCAATCAGTTGTTTATCGTTTGATTCCAGAATTATAGTTGGGTTTTTACCCTTTTCAGCAGTAGTTGAAACTTTAATTTCTTTTGGTAATTCAAAAACATAATGGTGAGAGAAACCCAACACTAAATCTAATGTATTACCTGTATTAGTTGCGCGGTAACCCACACCTACTAATTCTTGTTCTATTTTGTAACCTGTTGTTACGCCAACAACCATGTTGTTTAACAATGCGCGGTATAAACCGTGTAATGCTTTATGACGTTTTTGATCAGTTGGGCGTTGAACTAATAGTTCTGTACCTTCCTGCACAACTTTTATATCTGTATCCACCGCTTGATACAACTCGCCTTTAGGGCCTTTTACTGTAACTAAATTATCTTCAGATACGGTAATTGTAACGCCTGCCGGTACTGGTATTGGTGATTTTCCTACTCTTGACATTGCTTCTTTCCTCCTCTGATTAATAAACGTAGCATAAAACTTCGCCACCTATATTTTGCTGACGCGCTTCTTTATCGGTCATTACACCGTGAGAAGTTGATAGGATAGCGATACCTAAACCATTTAATACACGTGGCAATTTCTCTGTGCCAGCATATTTTCTGAAACCTGGTCTGCTTATACGTGCGATTGAGCGGATAGCAGGAATTTTAGTTATTGGATGGTATTTCAAAGCCACTTTAATAGTGCCTTGCGGACCGTTTTCCTCAAACTTGTAGTTTGCAATGTAACCTTTGTCAAAAAGCACCTTGGTGATTTCTTTCTTTAGGTTAGATGCAGGAATCTCAACAACCCTGTGGTTGGCTTTAATAGCATTTCTTACACGGGTAAGATAATCTGCGATTGGATCTGTATTCATTATTTATTTGTTGTGATGGTGGTTTCCTTCTCCTAACATCAGAGACGACCTGCCATCGGTTAATTCTTTTTGTTGTACGTATTACGTTTTACGTTATACGTGGCTTTAACAGGCAAACCGTACTACGTAAAACGTAACACGTATAACCTTTAAATTACCAGCTTGCTTTCTTTACTCCCGGTATTTTACCAGCTAAAGCCATTTCACGGAATGTAACACGTGAAATACCAAACTGGCGCATATAACCACGAGGGCGGCCTGTTAATTTGCAACGGTTGTGCAATTTTACTGCTGATGACGCTTTTGGTAAAGCATCTAAACCTGCAAAATCACCGGCTGCTTTTAAAGCTGCTCTTTTTTCAGCATATTTTGCTACTAACTTAGCACGTTTAACTTCGCGCGCTTTTACACCTTCTTTAGCCATTGTTAGTTGGAGTTTGATTTTTAAATGGTAAACCAAATTGCTTAAGTAACTCTAATGCTTCAACATCGTTGGTTGCAGAGGTTACAAAGGTAATATCCATACCCTGTATTTTGTTAATTTTGTCAATGTTGATCTCTGGGAAAATGATTTGCTCAGTTATACCTAAAGTATAATTTCCTCTTCCGTCAAAACCTTTATCGTTAATACCTTTGAAATCGCGGATACGTGGAAGAGCTACAGAGATCAAACGATCAAGGAACTCATACATGGTATTGTCACGTAAAGTAACACGTACGCCAATTGGCATATTTTTACGCAATTTAAAGTTTGAAATATCTTTTTTAGATTTTGAAGCAACAGCTTGCTGACCGGTAATGGTAGTTAACTCAGTGATAGTGTTCTCGATCAATTTCTTGTCCGTAGTAGCACCACCAACACCCTGGTTAATTGCAATTTTTTCCAGTTTTGGAACCTGCATTACGCTTTTGTACTGAAATTTATCTTTCAGGTTAGTGCGTATTTCTTCTTTGTATTTCGATTTTAATCGTGGTGTGTATTCCATTACTTAATTTCCTCCCCTGATTTTTTTGCTACCCTTACTAATTTACCGGCATCATTCAATTTACGGCCTACACGTGTGGTCGCGCCTGTTTTTGGATCAACCAATGCCAGGTTTGAAATGTGTATAGCTGCTTCTTGTTTAACAATACCGCCGTTAGGATTAGCCGCGTTAGGTTTGGTATGTTTTGACACCATATTGGCACCTTCAACAATAGCCCTATTTTTAGCTAATATTACTTCAACTATTTTGCCTTGTGATCCTTTTGAATCGCCGGCTATAACTTTTACTAAATCGCCTTTGCGGATCTTTAGTTTTCCTTGTGCTGCTTTCTTATCCATGTTACAATACCTCCGGTGCTAATGATACAATTTTCATAAATTGTTTCTCACGCAATTCTCTTGCAACAGGGCCAAAGATACGTGTGCCTCTCGGCTCATCCTGGTTGTTTAACAAAACCGCCGCGTTATCATCGAAACGGATGTATGAACCATCTTTTCTGCGGATCTCTTTTTTGGTCCTAACCACAACGGCTTTTGATACTGTACCTTTTTTAATGTTACCAGAAGGTAGCGCACTTTTTACAGTTACTACAATCTTGTCACCAATTGAGGCATATCTTTTACCGGTACCGCCTAACACACGGATCACTAAAACTTCTTTAGCTCCGCTGTTGTCAGCTACATTTAATCTTGATTCCTGTTGTACCATCTTATTTAGCTCTTTCTAAAATTTGAACTAATCTCCAATTTTTGCTCTTGCTCAGCGGACGAGTCTCCATAATCAATACGGTGTCACCAATACCACAGGTATTAGTTTCGTCATGTGCCATAAACTTGGTAGTTTTCTTAATAAACTTACCATAGATCGGGTGCTTCACCTTCCGCTCCACAGCAACTACAATAGATTTTTCCATCTTATTGCTAACTACCAGGCCGGTACGTGTTTTTCTTAAATTTCTTTCCATTTTCCTCGACGCGTAAAAAATTAATTCTGTTCAGAAGCTTGCGCTGCCTTACGCTTTGTTAATTCAGTATTTAAACGAGCAATATCCTTGCGCACTTTTGTAATACGGGTTGGATTCTCAATCGCTGAAACCGCGTGTGCAAATTTTAGCTTGGTTAGATTTGCTCTTTCCTCGCCTAATTTTGCTACCAACTCTTCAGTTGCGATGGCTGTAATTTCTGAGTTCTTCATTTCTATTATTATTATCAGTTATAAGTTGCCAGTTGTATGTTGTAAGAATCTTATAATTACTTAAAACTCACAACTTATAACTTACAACAATTTCTATTTATGCTTCTACGTAATCTCTACGTGTTACAAATCTTGTTTGTACCGGTAGTTTTTGTGCTGCAAGGCGTAAAGCCTCTTTAGCAACTTCCAGTGGTACACCTTCTGCTTCAAAAATGATCCTTCCGGGGCGAACTACCGCTACCCAATATTCCGGAGCACCTTTACCTTTACCCATACGTACCTCTGCAGGCTTTTTAGTTACCGGTTTATCAGGGAAAATCCTGATCCACACTTGCCCTTCACGTTTCATGTAACGTGTTACAGCAATACGTGCAGCTTCTATCTGACGGCTGGTGATCCAGGCGGCTTCAAGTGATTTTACACCGAAAGATCCAAATGACAGTTCAGCACCACGGGTGGCTAAACCTTTCATTCTGCCTTTTTGCATCTTTCTGAACTTCGTTCTTTTTGGCTGTAGCATTTTCTTAAGCTTTTATATCTTATCGATATCGTATTCTAACTTCTGTTATTATCTTTTAGCTGGTCCACCCGGGCGGTTTCCACCACCTCTGTTAGGGCCACCACCTTGTCCACCCGGGCGATTATTACCACCACCGCGGTTGTTTGGGTTACCGGCACCTGGTTTGCGGTCGCCTCTGCGCTCGCCACCACGTTCTCCACCTCTTTCATTACCACCTCTGCGGTCACCAAATCCTCCGGCTGCGCCTTCTGGACGGCCACCTTTACCGCTGGCGCTGCTTGTACCACCAATATTTGGAGATAGATCGCGTTTGCCATAAACTTCGCCTTTGCAAATCCAAACTTTAACACCTATTTTACCATAAGTAGTTAAGGCTTCGGCCAATGCATAGTCAATGTCTGCACGGAAAGTGTGCAATGGAATTCTTCCTTCTTTATATTGTTCGCTACGTGCCATCTCAGCGCCACCTAAACGGCCTGATGTCATAACTTTAATTCCTTCTGCACCCATTCTCATGGTTGAAGCAATTGTAGTTTTCATGGCACGGCGGAATGATATACGTGCTTCAAGTTGTTTTGCTATACCTTCTGCAACTAATTGTGCATCAAGCTCAGGGCGTTTAATCTCAAATATGTTGATCTGAACTTCCTTTTTAGTTAGTTTTTTCAACTCTTCTTTGATCTTATCAACTTCGGTACCACCTTTACCTATAACAATACCCGGACGGGCAGTGTGTATAGTTACAGTTATACGTTTTAAAGTACGCTCTATTACAATTTTAGATACGCCACCTTTGTTGATACGCGCTGATAAGTATTTGCGGATCTTTTCGTCTTCAACTAATTTATCGGCATAATGATTGCCACCGAACCAATTAGAATCCCAACCTCTGATGATTCCTAATCTGTTACCTATTGGATGTGCTTTCTGTCCCATTATAATTAATTGATATCGTTTTTACTACCCACAATTAGCGTTACGTGGTTTGAACGTTTACGGATACGGTATCCACGGCCTTGCGGCGCTGGACGCATCCTTTTGTTTTGACGACCACCGCCTACTGATACTTCTTTTACAAATAAAGCGCTGTCTTCAACACGTTGTCCTTCGTTTTTTGCTTCCCAGTTTTTAATAGCTGATAACAAAAGCTTCTCTACACGTATAGCTGCTTCTTTATTTAAAAATTTCAAAGTATATAACGCCTTCTCAACGTTAACACCGCGGATCAGGTCAACTACCAGACGCATTTTGCGTGGCGAAGTTGGACAGTTCTGCAGTTTAGCAACAGAAGCGCCGCCTTGCTGAGCTTTTGCCTCTTCTTTGCGTTGTCTGATTAATACAGACTTTTTGATTTTAGTTGTTGCTTCCATTGCTTATTTTTTCTTTTCTGCGTGACCGCGGAATGTACGGGTTGGAGCAAATTCTCCCAACTTGTGACCAACCATGTTTTCTGTTACATACACAGGTATAAATTTGTTACCGTTGTGTACCGCGAATGTATGACCAACGAAATCAGGAGAAATCATGGAACGACGTGACCATGTTTTTACAACCGATTTTTTATTTGATTCATTTAAAACCAAGACTTTTCTGTCAAGGTTATGATCAATATAAGGTCCTTTTTTTATTGAACGTGCCATTATTATTTCTTCCTTCTTTCAATGATATAACGATCAGACCCTTTTTTCTTGTCACGGGTTTTGTAGCCTTTAGCTAATAAACCTTTACGTGAGCGTGGATGACCACCTGAGGCTCTACCCTCACCACCACCCATAGGGTGATCTACCGGGTTCATGGCTACACCACGAACTCTTGGGCGACGGCCTAACCAGCGTTTGCGGCCAGCTTTACCTAATACTTCGTTTTGCTTCTCGCCATTTGAAACTGTACCGATAGTTGCTAAACAAGTAGACAATATCATACGGGTTTCGCCTGATGGCAATTTGATAACGGCATATTTGCCATCACGCGCTGCAAGCTGTGCGTAAGTACCTGCCGAGCGTGCAATGATGCCGCCCTGGCCCGGGTTTAATTCGATGTTATGAATTATAGAACCCAATGGTATAGACTTTAACTGCATGGTGTTACCCACTTCAGGAGCTACAGATTCGCCAGACACTACTGTCATGCCAACTGTTAATCCCGCAGGAGCAATCATATATCTTTTCTCGCCATCTACAAAATGTAGCAATGCTATACGTGCAGAACGGTTAGGATCGTACTCAATAGTTGCAACTTTTGCAGGGATGTCAAACTTATTGCGTTTAAAGTCGATCAATCTGTATAACTGTTTGTGACCACCACCTAAGTAGCGCATAGTCATTTTACCGCTATGGTTACGTCCACCTGATCTGGTGTTAACATTAGCTATCAACGACTTTTCTGGCACGTTTGTAGTAATGTCAGAGTTATCAGCACCTACCCTGAAACGGGTACCGGGGGTAACCGGTTTAAATCTTTTTACTGCCATCTCTCTATTTATATATTGCTATAAAAATCTATTGTTTCTCCGTCCTTCAACGTGATGATCGCTTTCTTTACTGTAGCTGCACGGCCTGAAACAGGACCAGCTTTAGTGTTACGACTTTTCAGTTTACCTACGTATCTCATTGTATTAACAGCGGTGATGTTAACGCCATACATGGCCTCGATTGCTGTTTTGATCTGAATTTTGTTAGCCCTTGGGTCAACGATAAAAGCATAACGGTTAAGCTTCTCTGTTAATTGAGCTACTTTTTCAGTAAGTAAGGGTTTCTTTAAAATTTCCATATTACTTAGCTAATGCTTCCTCCAAAATTTTAACAGCACCGGTTGTTAACACCAGTTTACCTGCGTTCAATACATCATAAGTATTGATTTGGTCAACTGTAATAACCTTTGTTTTTTTAAGGTTTCTGCTTGATAAATACACATTGTTATTTGCTGCAGGCAATACTAATAATGTTCTAACATCAGTAGCTTTTAAATCTGCAACCAGTTGTATGTAGCTTTTGGTTTTAATAGCGTCGAAGCTAAAATCTTCCAAAACAATTACATTACTGTCTTTAGCTTTATAGGTTAGGGCCGAATAACGTGCTAACACTTTAAGTTTCTTGTTTAATTTGAAACTGTAATCGCGTGGCTGCGGACCGAATACACGGCCACCACCGTTAAACAATGGTGATTTTACGCTACCTGCACGGGCACCGCCTGTACCTTTTTGCTTATATAATTTGCGGGTTGAACCTGCAATTTCGTTACGCTGTTTTGATTTATGCGTACCTTGACGTTGGTTAGCTAAAAATTGCTTAACGTCTAAGTAAATAGCATGATCATTGGGCTCGATACCGAATATGGCTTCAGGAAGCTGCACCTTGGCACCTGTTTCTTTACCTGATACGTTTAATACTTTAACTTCCATCTTATTTATCCACTATAACGAATGAACCCTTAGCCCCTGGGATGGAACCTTTAACTACTATAAGGTTTTGCTCGGTATAAACTTTCAAAACTTCTAAGTTTTGAACTTTTACACGCTCATTGCCCATTTGGCCTGCCATGCGCATGCCTTTAAATACACGTGAAGGCCAAGATGAAGCACCTAATGAACCCGGAGCACGTAAACGGTTATGCTGACCGTGAGTTTGCATACCCACACCACCAAAACCATGACGTTTAACCACACCCTGGAAACCTTTACCTTTTGACGTGCCAACTACATCAACAAAATCTCCTTCAGCGAAAATATCTACAGTAACAGTGTCACCAAGAGCTTTTTCGTCTTCGAAAGATTTAAATTCAACAAGTTTACGTTTTGGGGCAGTACCGGCTTTTAGGAAATGGCCTTTTAACGGACCAGAAGTGTTTTTCTCCTTTTTCTCGCCATATGCAAGCTGTACAGCTGCATATCCGTCTGTATCAACAGACCTTACTTGTGTTACTACGCAAGGGCCAGCTTCGATAACTGTGCAAGGGATATTCTTCCCTGAGTCGTCGAATATGCTGGTCATTCCTACTTTTTTACCAATTAATCCTGACATTTTCTTTATGTTATTTGTGCCCATCGAAGCAGTAGGGCTTCGTTCAAGGCATATTATTTCCCCCGTTAAGGGACGGCAAAGATAGCAACTTTACTTTAATTGTCAAATACTTAGCAAGATATTTTTTTATAAATATTTCTACGCGATAAATAGTTGATTATTTGACTGATTTACTTGTTGGTTTACTATCATTGTAACTATAAAATCCTGGCGACATTATAATATGCTAAATAACCACACACATTTAAATGATAACAAAAGCATCAGTGCTAACATTTTCAATTTTTTATGTGTCGGGTTAATTGCATCTGTATTTTTCACCAACCTGGTTCATATCAGGCACCTGGGCACAAAACTTCAGCTTACCGAGATCATTTTTTTATTAATGATTCCCTTTATCCCCTATAAAAAACTTATTGGCTACAATTTAAAACACAACCGCAACTTTATACTAATTGTATTAATTTACATGGCGTTTGATATGGCAAGTTCCTTGTTAAGCCACAGCAAGGCTGCTATATTAGAAAGCACAGGGCGATTTTACCTATTTACCATATTTGCAACGTTAAGCTACTACTTTAACACGCTAAATAAAAACGACTTGCTAATTAAATTAACCAAAATATTTGTTGTTTGCACCTTTGGTATTGTTCTGTTTGCTATAATGGGATACATGATGGCATTTAAAAGGGGATGGGCGCCATATATTTTTAATGCCACCAATTACCCTTATTTTGGATCTATATATAGGTTACAGGGGCCAACCATATATCCCTCTATGTTAATAAGCGTTCTTATATTCCTGTTGTTATTTATAACAGGGGTTTGGAAGGATAGCCCTTTGCGCAAAACAGTAACTATCGTTTTCGCGCTTCTTTGTGTTTGTGTTATCTTAACGTTCTCCAAATCAATATTACTTTTAATTGCAGCAATGCTTATTTTTATATTTAAAGCAATAGGTAGGCTTAATAAAACTGCACTTATATGTATAGTAGCCCTGTTTGCTATACCGATGATATTTTTTACGCAGGTTATTGTATTAAAAAAGGGCTCGCAAGAGATGGAGAACCTTAAATCGACAGCCTTTTCTACTAACAGGATAGTTTTTCAAACCGATAATTATGTTGCAATAGAAGCCAGTTACCTGGCCACAAAAAGAGCGGATATTGCAATAGCCCGCGACCACCTTTTTTTTGGAGTAGGGACAGGAAATTTTAATAATTATTTATGGCAATATAAAGAGCGCCTTGGCATCCCCCCAAGGTTGGGTCATTTTGATCCTCACTCAACCTATCTGGGGGCATTTGCCGAGAATGGCTTGTTTGCAGGTATTATGCTACTGGTTGTTTTGGGTTTTGTTTTTAACGAATTTGCTAAAAGAAAAGACCTGCTTACAGATAATTTTTTATTGGCTTTGTTTTTAATTTATTTATTCTTTTTGATAGATGGAATTTCAACAGACATATTAAACTTCAGGCATCTTTGGCTATTCTTCGCAGTAGCGCTAACTTATCTGCAGATCAGTAAACCAGCAAGCAGTGAACTAACTGCCGAAATTAATAATTAAGTATTTTCCATATGGCCTGGGGCATATCACCACGTAAAGTAACAACCATCCCATTAGGTGAATATAGCGCCGACCATTACCTTACTTTATTATATCACGCCTTTAATAACCTGGGTTGGCGCATTAGTTATTTCGATAGGGACGGTATTATAGGCTATACCTCTATTTCGTGGGAAAGTTATGCCGAAGAAGTGTCTGTACGTATAGTTAATAACACCGCCATAATTAAAAGCGAGTGTGTGGGCTACCAGTTCTTTTTTAACGATTACGGCAAAAACGAAAAAAACCTGGAGTTGCTGCTTAACGGCGAAATTGAATATGTTGAATATCACCTAAAAGATTCCCTGCAGGAAACCACCCAGCAATTAATAGACAGTATCCCAGAAAACCAGTTCATCAGTTTAGATAACCCACCGATGGGTTATAAAGAAAAACTACACAGATTTTTAGCGGCCTTTACCCCAGCAAAGGATTATTTTATTACGCCAATATTAGTACTGGTAAACATAGCGGTATATATTATAAGCCATATTATAATGATAGTACTGATACTGGCAATGACTATAATGGCTGCGCAGCACCATGCTGCCGGTCCCAGGTATCTAATAAATAGTATTGAGGATATTTACCTGTCGCTTGGGTTTAGCAGCCGCACACAAGTACTTAACGGACAGGTATGGCGCTTAATAACCAATACATTTTTGCATTTCTCGCTTTTGCATATTGCCGGCAATATGGTTGTATTAATATATATAGGATCATTGTTAGAAAGTAAGCTGGGCAAATGGAAATACCTCGCGCTTTATTTACTAACCGGTGTCTGCGCCAGCATAACATCCGTAGTATGGCATGATCATGGCGTTGCGGCAGGTGCATCAGGGGCAATATTTGGACTATTCGGCATCTTACTTGCTTTACTCAGTACCAAATTTTATGAAGGCAACGCGCGCAGGGCATTGTTAATAAGCACCGTGATTTTTGTGGCCTATAATATTATACCTCTTGGCAAGCGGATAGACCATGCAGCGCATTTTGGTGGCTTAATAGCAGGTTACTTATTTGGATGGGTGGCTTATTGGGGATTAAAAAACTATAAGGAAAAACTTATTATAATTGGCCCTTTGGCTCTTACTATAATATATACCGGCCTATGTTTGCAGTTTGCACCGGTATACCAGCTTAAAGACCTGGAAAAACTAAGCCTGCGGGGAGAAAAGCTATCAGACTCATTAAGGATAGATTTTTACGGTAATTACACCACAAACCATGATACGCTCATGTCTGTATTCACACATACAGCGTTACCGCAAATTGATACCTTAAAAAAGGTATCTGTACAAATGGACCAATTAACGCTTCCTAAAAAACAAAAGAAGTTAGCCAATGTAAAATCGCGCCTGCTTTTGGAGGAATGTAAATTGTATACATTGTTATATAAAGAATACCGTGATAACGATCAGGTAAAATATCGAGAGGAGATTAGCAAATCCACCCAAAATATTAACGACCTGCGTGTGGAATGGGGGAAAGCAGACGATGAGGAGAATGAAGATTAGTATATTTGCGCTAAAATAACTACTATGAATTTCTACACCCGCAAATGGGTAAAACCCGAAGACCTTAATGCACATGGAACGCTATTTGGCGGCAGACTGCTGTCATGGATAGACGAGGAAGCTGCTATATATACCATTATACAGTTGGGCACTAATGGCTGCGTTACTAAATACATGTCCGAAATTAATTTTATAAACTCGGCCAGCCAGGGAGATATTATCGAGTTAGGTATTAAAGCAATTGGTTTTGGCCATACCTCCATCACCCTAACCTGCGAGGTGCGTAACAAGATCACCCAAAAAACTATACTTACGATAGATAAAATTGTTTTTGTAAGTGTTGATGAGAATGGCAAACCGGTTAAACATGGCCGTACAGAGATAACTTATACGGATGAAAGGCTACGCGAATAAGCGGATAAAGTAATTCCGATCCAGATAGCTATCGGGACAGACTTCCGAAATTAAAATTCTTTCTACTCCGTCATCAACCTTCTTATCAATTCAGCACTCTGCTTATTGCCTTCCTGCAAACGGTCTTTAAAGAAAGCCTGCACATCATTAAAGTGTTTCTTATAGCCTTCCATATCACCATAGCCTATAATGGACGACCACTCGCGCACGGCCGAGTGAAACTCCAGATCATCACCACGAATAGTTTTATTGTATAACGCGGCCTGGATAGATTCCTCCAACAGTTCTTCATCTTTAAACAAATACTCGGCAATGCCTAAACGCAGGCGGAATGGTGGCGTCTGGCAGATCAGGTTGTCGTAAGGGTTAACACCCAAATGATACCAGGCATCAACCATACTTAATATGCTTAAGTGCGAGTTTGGTTTTTGCAGGTCATGATTTTGTGATAGCCTAAACTCTTTCATCACCTTATCATTTAACATAATAGGCTTGCGGCTTTCATGGAAAACAAAATCGCGAGCGCGGTATAGCCGTTCGCGGAAAATGGCTTCCTCCTCCTGGATCATCAGCTTAAACAATTCCGACTCTGATACCGCATACTGCCTCACCTGCTGGCGGGCATACGGGTTCATTATGGCTAAGCCGGCATATACGTGCGCTTTATAGCTGAATATGCGCAGGGTGGTCAATATCTTTACATTATCAATACCGCCAATATAAGAAGCGTTTTCCCAGGGGAAAAACCCTGCGGCTTTCCAGGCGGTACCCATGCTTTCAAAACCAACGTGGGTTACAGCCTGTGTGTCGGCTACAATTTTATCATGCTCATGGTAATCGGCCAGTTCAACTATCTCTGATCCTATGGCATTAAACAGGGCGAGCATGCGTTGCCTCGCGGCTTCATCCGCACGGTGCGGTATCAGTATCAGGGTTTGTCCCTTGGGCTCAAAACCGGGGCCGTGCATCCCGTGGAAAGTAATTATCTGCGCGGTTGCCGGCAGGTATTTATCAAAGGCTTCAATCTCGGGGGTTTTTACGGATGTTTGCCCTGCTACAATAGCACCCGGTTTGGTGTAGGAAGCAAACTCGGCAACTACCTTGGCTATTTTCTCAGCCTCGACCGAATAGATGATCAGGTCGCTGGTTTCAGAGATCTCCTTGCCGCTATCCAATACTTTGATATTAAAGGGAGCAAGCTCTTCTTCAAGTTGTTGGCGGTTAGCCGGCAAGTCGCAACCTGCTACGATATACCCCGCTTTTGAAAAAGCTTTAGCGTATAAACGCCCCATATCGCCTAAGCCGATAATTCCAATATTCATTCTGCTAATATAACTATGCTAAGCAAAAATGCGTATTAAGGTTTACATTAGCTGCGCCAATTATACCCTAAAAACGCAACAAAGCATTTTTTTACTGTTTTTTTAATATATCATTGTCTAATTTTACAATTATGAACACCAATTTCATGTTGAAACTAACGCTGTTACTAACACTTACTATTTATATAACTAACGTTGCAGCGCAGGATAGTGTAAAAAAAGCTACTGTTAAAAAAACAATTGTTGCCAAGCCTGTAATAACTGCTGCACAACCGGGTGCCATACCTATTAACCCAAAAACAGGCAGGCCCTACAGCAAATACGGTTATGGCCCGTATGCCAAAACTTTCAGGGCCCGGCAAAAAGCCGATAGCCTAAAGAAAGTTACGGCGGCACCCCAGCCTATCCATCCATCCTCAACAACTATAGCTACTACTCCGCCGGATGTTAAGGCTGACAGCACCACAGTTGCGCCGCAAAGGGTTGATAAAAGCCTTAACGGCCAATACCTATACCTGTTAACGAAGGTTTACACCTATCAGCGGCCTTTTGTTGATGCTATATGGAAGAATTTTACCGACACGCTAAAAAATACCCGCGGCCAGTTAAAAGCAGCAAATGACAAAGTTGCCGAACAAAATAAAACCATTGCAGGCCTGCAGGCCGATGTGACTGCCAAAGAGCAAACCATAACTCAAACTGATACGATAAGCCTGTTTGGCATAGCGCTTGCAAAATCAACCTATAATATTATTATGTGGGGATTGGTTATTGTTTTTGGGATTGTGGCAGGTGTGGTTATTGCCAGATCGGGAGGTGCACGCAGGGAAGCCACCTATCGCACTACCCTTTATAACGAGCTGGAAGAAGAATTTAAAACCTATAAAGCCAAAGCCAACGAAAAGGAAAAGAAACTGGCGCGTGAGCTGCAAACCGAACGCAATAAGATTGATGAGTTGACAGGCAGGGGTTAAGCCCCCCGGCCCCCCTAAAGGGGGAGAATTGTTTACGATCCATTTAATAATCGCTTAACTTTTACCGAACCCTTAAAATAACAGGTGTTCCATTTTTGAAATGTGGAACACCCTGGAACATGTGGAACACCCCGGAACACCATAATAGTTAAAAAAATAAACCTGTATGAAAGCTTACCTGTTTGGCTGGAACCCCTTAAAGTTTGAATGGGCTGACATGGACGATGATATTAAAAAGTTAGCCGATACTGGCAAGCTGGAAGATAACTGGAGCGTAGCCAGCCATAAAACCATCCAGCCGGGGGACAGGGCTTACATTGTTCGTGTTGGGGTTGAACCTAAAGGGATCTTCGCATCAGGCATTATCGCTTCTGATCCTTACCTGGCTTTTCGTAAAGGCAGGCATTATCATCGCATCACTATAGCTATAGATATATTACTCAATCCCGATAAACAACCAATACTTACCCTTGATATTTTAAAGACCGGGAACCTGGCTGCACAAACCTGGACACCGCAGGCATCGGGTATTTCTATCCGGCCTGAATTAGTTGATGAGTTGGAAGGCGTTTGGCAGGATTTTTTAAATCCGGAAGAATAGGCCATGTCAACTACCGATATTATCATCTCTATTATTTTATTATTAAGTGCTGCTTTAAGCTACACAGCCAAGAAGCTTACCGTTGCCGGTGCTATAACTGGCGCGTTTGTTGGCATACTTATTTACAAAGGTGCAGGTTTTACCGGCTTAGTAATGTTAGCCTTATTTTTCATAGCCGGATCATGGGCCACGGGCTGGCAGTTAAATAAGAAAGCCGCCATCAGCGCAGCCGAACAACATACAAGCGGGCGGACTGCCGGGCAGGTATTGGCCAATGGTGGAGTTGCGGCACTACTGGGTGCTTATGGCTGGTATTCTCCGAACCAAGCAACACTCATTACATTAATGATAGCAGGCAGCTTCGCAGCAGCTACAGCCGATACCTTATCCTCAGAATTAGGAACAGTTTATGGCCACCGTTTTTTGAATATCCTGACTTTTAAAAAAGATACCCGTGGTTTGGATGGCGTGGTAAGTATGGAGGGGACGTTGATCGGGCTGGCCGGCGCTTTACTGATAGCCTTTCTTTATGCTTGTTCCTTTGGATGGAGTATTGCTATTCTTTGGATTGTATCAGCAGGTTTTATCGGCAACCTGACTGATTCGGTATTGGGCGCTTTGTTGGAGCGTAAAGGTTTGATTGGGAATAATGTTGTTAATTTTTTTAATACTGCTGTTGGGGCTGGGGTATGTTGGGTGTTGATAAACCTTTAAAGGATTGGGTTTTGCCGGTTATCCCAAAAGAATAATATATCTATTGTGGTATCTCTGATCTCATAAAACACTGAGCAATTTTTATGAATCACCCCTTTTCGAACATTCACGTTTGATTCTATTACCTGGAAAATAAATGGCGAGCTTCGTATTGTTTCAATAACCTTTATTGTGCGTTGTGTAAATTCATCAACATATCTATCACCCCATCTATTGTTTATCTGCTTTGTAATTTCATCAAACGTTTCTATAGCTACCGGCGAATAAATTACCGTATAGATCATTTGCCCTTCGTAATTCTATTTACAAATTCTTCATGGGTGATAAAGTGCCCTGCGGCAATTTCAGACTGCCCTTTAGCAATTCCTTCTAAAACAAAATCTGGCAAAGTTTCATCCTCCTTAAAAAAAGATATATGTTGCTCTTCTAAGAACGCAGTTATAATTTTCTCTTGTTCAACTGTTGGAGTTATTACATAAGTGCTCATATTCAAATATACAGAATTTGCATTTAATTTATAACGCTCTTGTACACAAAAAAGCCACCCGAACTAAATCGAATGGCTTTTTATATGTTTCGGATCTTCCGGTACAGTTATACTTTGATCTCCACTTCAACGCCGCTTGGCAATTCAAGTTTCATCAGCGCATCTACAGTTTTTGAGTTTGAGCTGTAGATATCCAATAAACGTTTGTAAGAACATAATTGGAATTGCTCACGTGCTTTCTTGTTTACGTGTGGTGAACGCAAAACAGTGAAAATTTTCTTTTCGGTTGGTAACGGAAGTGGTCCGCTAACTACAGCGCCTGTCGGCTTTACTGTTTTTACGATCTTCTCGGCTGATTTATCAACCAGGTTGTAATCGTAAGATTTTAATTTGATTCTGATTCTTTGGCTCATCTTGTTTGTTTTTAATGATCGTTCCTAAGAGCTATTTATTAGGGCGATCGGATTGTTTATTTATTAAAAAGTTGATTGGTAACTAACTTCTAATCACCAATCAACTAATCTCTATTTACGCATTACTTCCGGCTGCTTTTCTGCCTTTTGCTTTAGCAACTATTTCTTCCTGAACGTTTTTAGGCGCTTCAGCATAGTGATCAAACTCCATGGTTGAAGTAGCACGGCCAGATGTGATAGTACGTAACTGGGTTACATAACCAAACATTTCTGAAAGTGGTACAGTAGCTTTAATTACCTGCGCACCCGCACGTGAATCCATGCCTAAAAGCTGGCCACGACGACGGTTCATGTCACCGATAACGTCACCCATGTTTTCTTCAGGGGTTAAGATCTCGATTTTCATGATCGGCTCTAACAATACCGGTTTACAACGTGGCAATGCCTCGCGGTAAGCCATCTTGGCAGCTAACTCGAATGATAAAGCATCTGAATCGACAGCGTGGAACGAACCATCAATCAAACGTACTTTTAACCCGGTAAGCGGGTAACCTGCTAACACACCATTTGCCAATGAAGCCTCAAAGCCTTTTTGTACAGATGGGATAAACTCACGTGGGATTGAACCACCCGAAATTTCGTTAATAAATGTTAACCCTTCTTTGCCTTCATCATTTGGAGACAATACAACTTGTATATCAGCAAATTTACCACGGCCACCGGTTTGTTTCTTGTATGTTTCGCGGTGTTGTACACTACCTGTGATAGCCTCTTTGAAAGCTACCTGTGGCGCACCCTGGTTAACCTCAACCTTAAACTCGCGTTTAAGACGGTCCATGATGATATCCAGGTGAAGCTCGCCCATACCTGAAATTACAGTTTGGCCGGTTTCTTCGTCAGATTTTACGTGGAACGTAGGATCCTCTTCAGACAATTTACCTAAAGCGATACCTAATTTATCTACATCAGCCTGAGTTTTAGGCTCGATAGCTAAACCGATAACCGGATCAGGGAAGTTCATTGACTCCAATATGATCGGGTGTTTCTCGTCGCAAAGGGTATCACCTGTTTTGATATCCTTAAAGCCTACTACCGCAGCAATATCACCAGCACCTACGTTAGGTATTGGGTTTTGCTTGTTAGCGTGCATTTGGAAGATACGAGAGATACGCTCTTTATTGTCAGAACGCATATTGTGTATGTATGATCCTGCTTCTAAGTTACCAGAGTAAACACGGATAAAGCATAAACGGCCTACGAAAGGATCTGTTGCAATTTTAAATGCTAAAGCTGCAAAAGGCTCTTTCTCTGATGGCTTACGTAAAACTTCTTCGCCGGTATCAGGGTTAGTACCAATGATACCTTCCACGTCCATAGGTGAAGGAAGTAATTCCATCACATAATCAAGCATCGTTTGTACACCTTTGTTTTTGAAAGATGAACCACATACCATAGGAACGATCTTAGCATCTAACACTGCTTTACGCAATGCATCTAAAATTTCACGTTCAGTGATTGAAGCCGGATCTTCGAAGAATTTCTCCATCAAAGTCTCATCATAATCAGCTACTGATTCCAACAATTTCTCTCTCCACTCAGTAGCTTCTTCGATCATATCCTCAGGGATAGGCACTTCAGTAAAGGTCATACCTTTATCATGCTCATTCCAAACAATACCTCTCCAGTTGATCAAATCAATCACACCTTTGAAATTTTCTTCGGCACCAATTGGCAATTGCAATGGTACAGCGTTACTGCCTAACATGCTTTTTACTTGTTTTACAACATTTAAAAAGTCGGCACCGCTACGGTCCATTTTATTAACGAAACCAATACGGGCAACGTTGTAGTTGTTAGCCAGGCGCCAGTTAGTTTCTGACTGCGGCTCAACACCATCAACAGCACTAAAAAGGAAAACCAAACCATCTAATACACGTAAGCTGCGGTTTACCTCTACGGTAAAATCCACGTGTCCCGGTGTATCAATAATGTTGATATGGTAGTCTTGTCCTCTGTATTTCCAACCAACTGTAGTAGCTGCCGAAGTAATGGTAATACCGCGCTCCTGCTCTTGCGCCATCCAGTCCATTGTAGCTGCACCTTCGTGTACCTCGCCTATTTTGTGGCTAACGCCGCTGTAGTAAAGTATACGCTCGGTAGTGGTGGTTTTACCAGCATCAATGTGGGCGGCAATACCTATATTTCTTGTATATCTTAGATCTCTTGACATTTTAATTATTGAGTTATTGAATTATTGAATTAATGAATATGTTAATGTTCATTGAATCTGCGAAATAATGAATTATTGATTAGGTTGATGTTACCAAATCAATAATTCACTAATTCAATAATTCTTTAATTAGAATCTAAAGTGAGAGAACGCTTTGTTAGCCTCGGCCATTTTATGCGTATCTTCTTTCTTTTTCACTGCTGCACCTTCACCTTTAGCTGCTGATATGATCTCGCCGGCTAATTTCTCCATCATGGTTTTTTCGCCACGACGACGTGCATAGCTAATTAACCATTTCATGCCTAAAGCAATTTTACGCTCTGGTCTTACTTCGGTTGGTACCTGGAAGTTAGCACCACCAACACGGCGGCTTTTAACTTCAACTGCAGGCATAACATTGTTTAAAGCCTTTTTCCAGGTTTCTAAACCGCTTTCGCTGGTTTTCTTTTCAACAATATCAACTGCATTATAAAATATAGTGTAAGCGGTAGATTTTTTACCATCAAACATCATGTTGTTAACAAACCTGGTTACCAAAATATCATTGAATTTTGGATCAGGAAGAAGGATTCTTTTTTTTGGTTTCGATTTTCTCATTGTTACTATCCTCCTTTAATTATTTCTTTTTACCTTTTGCAGGGGCTGCAGCAGCTTGGCCTGGTTTAGGGCGTTTAGTACCATATTTTGAACGACGTTGGTTACGACCGGCAACACCAGAAGTATCTAACGCACCACGGATGATGTGGTAACGCACACCAGGTAAGTCTTTAACACGACCACCACGGATCAACACAATAGAGTGCTCTTGCAAGTTGTGACCTTCACCAGGGATGTAAGCATTTACTTCTTTACCGTTGGTTAAGCGCACACGGGCAACTTTACGCATTGCTGAGTTTGGTTTTTTAGGGGTAGTGGTATACACACGGGTGCACACTCCTCTTCGCTGTGGACAGCTGTCCAACGCTGGCGACTTACTCTTGTCAACCAGAGCTACTCTACCTTTTCTAACTAATTGATTGATAGTAGGCATTCTTGCTTTCTTGTTTTGTTTTTTTAAAGTCCCCCTGTCCTCCTTCATTGGTGGGCAGTTTTAGGGACTGCAAAAGTACGGACTTATTTTATGATTTTCAAGAGGTTATGAAAAAATATTTTCGCTTTGGTGATGAATGGATGTATTGTGATAGTTAAGTAGTTAGATTAAGTTGATTGGGTGAGTGGTTGTGGGTGGGTTTAGTAATTGGATTAAGTTGGTTTAGCGAGTGTTGGAACCGGTTGAATTAAGTTCCCCTCTGGAGAAGGGGTGCCAAAGACAGTGCGGTTGCAGGGGTGTGTTAATGAAGTGATAATGGCGTTGCCTTCGGCCCGGGTTATCCGCTTATACGGCTGCAGGCATTAGGCGCAAGGGCCGGTATCCGCTACTACCCCCCCTAACGCAGTTATCCCTAATAAACACAGCTTGGACAGGGACTATATTCCAAACTTTTGGCACGCCATTTTTTACTTTCTTCATCATTCTTTAGGTCCGTGTAGGCGTTACTTATAAAACCGGCCATCCAACTTTTAAACTCTGATTTATCAACTTTAATCTGATCCAATCCTCGTTTGTAAACATCAATTGCTCCAAGCCAATCTGCTTTTCCCCTATAAGTAGCGCCTAATTCGAAATAGAAGCCAAGATTTGTGGGATCATTCCGTATTGCATCTTTAAATAATACTATAGCTTTATCGTATTGTTTTGTCGAATTATAGGCCGAGCCTAACTTCATCTCAATCCCCTGGTGATTGATCCAGGCGGCATTATCCATGGGCACTTTTACACCTTTATAATGGGGCGAAATTTTGTAAACCTTTTCCCAATAAATTATTCCTACGGTAAAGTCAGTCTCCTCATTATGGTAGCAGCCCCACCTATAATTGTGTTCAAGGGTATCGCTGTAAGTATAATAAGGTTTTATCCATTTTGGTTCGTCCTCTATTTTCAGTTCTTTAAAATGTTTTGAGGGTAAAACAGCAGCCTGTGGAAGTCTTATCTGTTTAGAATTCATACCTCCGATAGTATCCCTAAGGCGAATTACCCTGGCCGGAGCGAACTGATCTGCATTGTCTGCACTAAACACGTATTTATCCTTTTTACCCGCTCGAAGTATATATTGATTTTTTTGATCGATTTCAAATTGCCCGGCCTCCTTAAACATAAAACCCTTATCGCTTTGGATATAAACATATCCAAATGTGTAATACAGGGCAGTATCAGGTTTTTTTAAAACCACCCAATGTTTTTCATAAGCCGTAATAACATGATCAAATTTTATTGCAGTATCAACACCATTTGTTTGCGCTTTGGCAAAGGCTGCAAAACAAACGAAGATTAGCAAGATAAGGCGTTTCATGGTTAAATAAAGCTACGCAAAATCCATCAAAACAAAACATCCGCCTTAAATTAATTAAAGCGGATGTAAAGTTAATTACGGATGTGCAGGCGCTCCCGGAGGCGGTGGTGGCGCAGCACCTTTCATAGCGCCGCAACTTGTGGTTAACATGCCTAATACTGCTGCCAGCAATACAAAGCCATAGATCTTCTTTTTCATAGTTGTAGTTGTTTGTTTGATAGTAGAATAACTGTTTGTAAAAATTGTTTTGAGTTATGGAAAACCAAAGGAGATAATTTTACGTATTTAATTAAAACGACATTATATAAATTAGAAATATAATTTATATTTGTTTCAACTAACAGAATTAGATCACTGTCAGTTAATAGTTATTAAAGCAGAATGGGGTTGGGTGGGTTTGTGATATTCTGCTTTTTACGAGCCTAATTACAATAAAACTGTCGGTGTTAGGGTCACCGGCGGTATATAAGCTTCGAGGCGCGATCAGGTAAAACCAGGAAGGTTTGAGTGAGAGTGGAAGGTTAGTGATTTTGCAGCAATGATGGGCATAGATAGCAAAATTACAAGCCGTGGGTTTTACCTGATTAGCGACGGAGCAATTATTTTTGGCTAAAATAAATTAGTCAACCTTACCCGAAAAAAGTGTTTCAGGCATATTTACATGTTTAAACAAATGTTATTTTTAATAACTCTTTGATTATTAGCAAATTGCTGCTGCATTTTTGTTTCATTTTGTTTCATGGATTTTCCATAAAAAACTGTTAATCAACCGCTTAACTCAAAATCTTGTTTCACTTGTTTCATCTGTTTCACACACTCGTGAAACAAACACATGCTTTAACGCCTAAAACTCCAGGTACTTACTGATCTTAATATGCACGGTATCGCCCGTACGATATTTGCCGGGCTGGTCGTTCAATAAGCGCAGGACGATATGATCCTTTTCAACTAACAGGTCTTCATAGCTGCCTTTAAATAATACCTGCTTTACGGTGAAGTCCTTGCGGGTCCAGCTACCAGTTGGCGCAGCCCATTCGGGGTATATCACCACGTGCTCGACCTTGGTTTTAATGCCGAAATTCCTGGCGTCGTCGGCAGATAGCACATTACAATTGGTAAGTAACTTGGCGGTATAAAGATTCTGCGGATTTTGATACAAGGCTTTGGGATGCCCAGCTTCAATGATCTCTCCATCTTTTAGCACGATCAGTTCATCGGCCATAGATAGCACCTCGGCAGGGTCGTGCGACACCATGATAACCGTTAACCCCATATCATGCACCACCTGCCTTATATCCTGCTGCAACCCCTCGCGGAAGGAGGTATCAACCTGGTTAAAAGGCTCGTCCAACAACAGCACTTCGGGGCGGGTTGCCAGGGCGCGGGCTATGGCTACGCGCTGCTTTTCGCCGCCGCTTAAAAAAAAAGCCTGCTTATCAGCCAGGTGTTGGATGTTTAGTTGTTTAAGTACTTGCGTGGTGCGTTCCTCTTTGGTGGTTACGTCGGTATTAGGGAGTAATACGGCAATGTTATCCCATACTTTGGCATAAACATTTAGTCCATCGGTATCCTGGGTAACCATTTTCATGGCATCGTGGCCCGGGATCAGCTTTTCTTCGGGGCCCCATATGCGCTCGCCTTTAAACTGCACCCTACCCTCATCCGGCGACAGCAAACCAAACAACAATTTCAGCAAGGTACTTTTGCCGCTGCCACTCTCGCCTATTATGGCGGTTATCTTCTGTGGTTTAATTGTAAGGCTTATCCTTTTTACACCTGCCAGGCGTTCGCCGGGATAGGTTTTGGTTACAGCTAATGTTTGTAAAAAGGGTGTATCTGTCATGCCGCAAATATAGCTAAAACAACAAGAGTCCAGATAAATCGGGACCCTTGCATTTATATATAGATTTGGTATTTGTTAGAAACCGAAGGTTACACCTACCGCGAAGTTTTTCAAACCTTCCTGGGCCGGGCTGTTCTCAAACATATCGTTCATGTAATACTTGGCAAATAAACCTGCCGAACCGTAACCTATCCGGGTAAACGCACCATAACGTACTTTGGCAAAGTGATAATCGTCATCCAGCTTTTGCTTGCCACGCTCTTCGCTTATCTGTTTAACACGCGCACCTAATAATATACCCGCTTCAGGGCCTACAATAAAGCGGAAACGTTTGCCATTGCTATACTCGTGTGACCTGAACTCGAACGATAATGGTACGCGCAGGTAGGTTGATGAAAAACGGTTTTTACTGAAGTGGATGTTATCATTTACATAAGTTAACGTAGGCGCATCACGTTGTATAGTGATATCCTTACGTAAACGCAACAGCATCCAGTCAAACCCGCCCGATATATAAACTTTAAAGTTAGGCGTAAAGCGGTAACCAAATTGTAGCAGGTCGAAACCTACGTTGCTTGATTTCCAGGAACGATAGCTCAGGAAATCGTTTTTAGGAGATAGTGTAAAGCTGCCATTATCAATAAGCGTAGTTAAACCCAGATCGAATCTTGAAAAAGTAATCCCGAAGTTAAAGCCTGATGGTTTACGGTCACGGCGCATACTGTCTCTCCTGGTTTTAAAATCGTTCATGTTGCCAAAAGTAACTTTGGTTTTATTATTAGTAGTGGTACTTGTTGTTTTTGTTGTGTCACTTCCATTAATGGTGGTAGTGGTTACAGTAGTTGTAGTAGTTTTTTGCGCAAGGCCAAGGCTTGCCACGCCACATAGTAATGCAGCTATTATTAAACGTTTCATGTTAGTGTGTATTTAGATTGTATAAGTAGATTTTATTGTTGTTTTTTAATTTTTATTAGTCCAAGGTTTATACCCGTCAGGTCTGATCCATTATCATCATCATCGCTATCGCTAAACTCTATCAGCTTATCCTCGCGTTTGTCAACTTTGGCCACCAGGACGTTTATTAAGCCGCCCAGATTATGGATGCCACGTTTTTTGGCAGGTGCTGTAGACTGTGCTGCCATTACCGGTTTTTCAACTTGTTGCCCAACCTCAAGCATTTGTGGCGCTAACGTAACATCCGGAACAGTTGCTGTACTTACATGGGTAGATGCAGGGTCGATTACCGCGGCTATTAATTGTGGATTATCATTTTTTACAGTTTCTGTTGTTTTTATAACCGGTTCGGCTGTATTATTAACCGGAGCTGACGTATTATTTATTGACGCTACAACATTATGTTGGTGCGGTGTGGTCGATTCAACATTTTCTGCCGGTTTAGTAGTTACAGTTTCAACCGGTGATGCCGATGTTATAGTTGTTGGTGTTTCAACATGGTTTGCAACTAGTTTTTTTGTTTTAGGCTGATTATCTGTTGATTCACCTTTTTGCAGGAATAATATACCCGCGGTAAGTACAACCAAAACTGTTGCGGCGATGCTTAACCAGGGCATAATAGCTGGTTTAGCTTTTTTTCCGTCCAGTTCTCCGGCAATATTATCCCACACCATTGCAGATGGTTCAACTTCAAAGTCTTCAAATTTTTCGTTAAAGATTTTATCAAACTCCTTATCCTGCATATCCATATTCCTTTTCCTCCATTTTTAAAACCTGTTCCTTTAATATTGTACGTGCCCTTGATAGTTGTGATTTTGAGGCTCCCTCTGTTATGCCGACTATCGCGGCAATTTCTTTGTGCGAATAACCATCTATCGCGTAAAGGTTAAATACCATCCGGTACCCTGGTGATAATTGCTGAATAATATTCATCAGGTCTTTAACACCCATATTTGCCATCGCTGCCGGGTTTACTGATGGTTCGTTGCTCATTTCGGTAACATCTACCATCTGTACCATTTTATGGTGCTTGCGGTAATACTCTATGGAGCTGTGTACCATTATCCTTCTCACCCACCCTTCAAAAGCGCCATCGCCGCGGTAATCCTCCAGTTTTTTAAATACTTTCATAAAACCATTCTGCAACATATCCTCCGCCTCCATTTTATCAACCGCGTAGCGCATGCAAACGCCCAGCATTTTAGCTGCAAACTGCTTATACAGCAGCTCCTGCGCTTTGCGTTCGCCAGCCTTGCAGCGGGCTATTAGTTCATCAATTGTATAAGTAGGTTTCAACAACATCATTTAAAGGTAAGATGATACTTAGTAGCAAATGGTTGCATGGAGTTACAAATATTTTTTTAGTTGATGATAAATAAGCTTAATACATAGCTAATATTGAAGATATTACATTGATATAAATATTTTTATCTTAGCCCAAACCAATTTCCTATCAAAGTATTATAACCAATATAAGCATGACAATTATAAAAAGGATAGTCCCTGTTATTTTTTTAGCCGCAAATATTTTTATTGCAAAAGCACAAACCATTGTAGCAGTCGAATCGCAAAAGAACGCCCTGGTTTTACAGGTAACACCCAAAAAGCAGTTGAATGCACTGTATTTCGGTACGAAACTGGCCAACCAAAGCGAATATGCGGCCATTGCTAAACAATACCGGTATATTTCGCATACCGGCGAGGCAAATATGGCTTATTCTACCGCCGGCAGTATTGATATTTTAGAGCCTGCGTTAGCAGTAACACATGCTGATGGCAACAGATCATTGGCTTTAAAATATGTCGATCACACCACAACAAAGATCAGCGATAACATCACCCTGGTAAGTATTAACCTGCGCGACTCGGTTTACAATTTTGATGTTACGTTAAATTATCAAACCTATATTAAAGAAAACGTTACCGAGCAGTGGACCGTAATTAAACACCACGAAAAAAAGGATGTGGTATTAAATAAATATGCATCGGCTAATTTATATCTGCAATCGGATGGTTATTGGTTAAATCATTACCACGGCGAATGGGCGCAGGAAATGAAGCCTGAAGAAGAAAAACTATCACACGGAATAAAAACCCTGGATAGCAAATTGGGTACCCGTGCTGATCTGTTCCAACCGCCGGTATTTATGGTATCGCTTAACAAACCCGCTACCGAAGATGAAGGCGAAGTGCTTTACGGCAACCTTGAGTGGAGCGGTAACTATAAAATCGATTTCGAGGTTGACCCTAACAATAACCTGCGCTTAATTGCCGGTATTAACAACCATGCTGCCGATTATACGCTTAAACCTAATACCGAATTTGTTACGCCAAAGTTTGTATACATCCTAAGTGATAAAGGTAAAGGCGACGCAAGCCGCAGCCTGCAAAGCTGGGCGCGCAAATATAAAATCGCCGACGGCGAGGGCCCTAGATTGACGTTGCTAAACAATTGGGAGTCGACCTTTTTTGATTTTAACGAACCCAAGCTTGCCGAGCTATTAAAAACTACCAAAACATTAGGTGTCGACTTGTTTTTGTTGGATGACGGCTGGTTTGGTAACAAATATCCGCGCAACGGCGATAAATCTGGCTTGGGCGATTGGGAAGTGACCAAAAATAAACTCCCCAACGGCATAGCCTATTTAACCAAAACCGCAGCAGAGGCCGGTGTAAAATTCGGCATCTGGATTGAGCCGGAAATGGTGAACCCTAAAAGTGAGCTGTACGAAAAACACCCCGACTGGGTAGTTAAACAACCGCAACGCCCGGAGTATTACATGCGTAATCAGCTGGTGTTAGATTTAACCAATCCTAAGGTGCAAGATTTTGTATATGGTATAGTTGATGACCTGTTCACCAAAAACCCAACCTTGGCCTATATTAAATGGGATTGTAACTCGGTTATATTTAATGCCAACTCGGCCACAATAGCGCACCAGGGTAATTTTTACACTGATTATGTATTTGGTTTATATAAAGTATTAGAGCGCATAAGGGCCAAATATCCAAAAGTACCGTTGATGTTGTGCTCCGGTGGTGGCGGCCGTGTTGATTATGGTGCGCTAAAATACTTTACCGAGTTTTGGGATAGCGATAATACCGATCCGCTGGAGCGCGTATTCATCCAATGGGAATACTCCTACTTCTACCCTGCCCTAACCAGCTCAAACCACGTTACCGATTGGGGTAAGCAACCAATTAAGTTCCGTACTGATGTGGCTATGATGGGTAAGTTGGGTTTTGATATTGTAGTAGCCAAACTAAAGCCTGAAGAATTGACCTATGCACAAGGCGCTGTTAGCCTATATAAAGAATATTCGGAAGCGATATGGCACGGCGACCAATACCGTTTGCAGGACCCCTGGAAAAATGATGTAGCATCGGTAATGTATGTCGACCCAAATCAAAGCAAAGCCATTATGTTTAACTATTTGGTAAGCAACCGTTATCGCTCAGGCACTATCCGGCCTATAACTTTAAAAGGTTTACTGGATGATAAAATGTATACCATTAAAGAAGTTAATATGATGCCGGGGCAGCGTTCATCAATACCCGGCGGCACTTACTCGGGCAAGTTTTTAATGACTGTGGGTATTAACCCTGCGGTTGGCGCAGGCGATCGGGCCAGTGTGATTGTTAGTATCGAGGAGAAGTAGATATAGTATCTTATACTTAAAAGTCATTTCCTCGATAAAAGTGAAATGACTTTTTTTAACAAGCTTTACATTCTTTAATAAATGTGTACCTTTAATAAAAAAAGTGTGTATGAGAACAAATATAGAAATAGACGACGAATTAATGGCTAAAGCTCAAAAAGCGACTAATATAAAAACAAAAAAAGCACTCGTTGAAAAAGGATTGCAATTATTAGTAAGCATGGGAAATCAAAAAGACCTAATAAATCTTTGGGGAAAAGTTAAGGTTGATGATAAAGCCTACTTATAATGGCGGTTATTTTGGTTGATACTTCTGTTTGGATCAATGTTTTTAAAGGCATCGAAACAAATGCAAGTGTTTACTTAAGAGATAAAAATCATACTTTTTCTGTTGCAACTTGCCCGGTTATTTTACAAGAAGTTTTACAAGGAATTGTATCGGATAAAGACTACAACATAGTCAGCAACAAATTTAGTAACGTCGTAATGTTACCTGCCAAAGGCTATAGTTATGCTTTTGAGGCTGCCAACCTTTATCGTAACTTACGAAAAAAGGGAATAACCATAAGAAAACCTAACGACTGTCTCATTGCAATTTATGCTATAAAAAATAAAATAAGCCTATTACACGACGATAAAGATTTCACAAACATTGCAGCTTTTAGCGGACTACAAACAGTAAATCTCTAATTTATTTCTTCAGTCTATAATACTTATAAAGCTTCACCGCCGACATCAGCACCAGCGAAAAAGCAATAATCCCCACCACGCCAAAGATCCAGTTCAAAGAGCTTTTAAGTACTACCAAAAACACTATCGCGAATAAAAGCAGAGTCGCTAATTCATTCCAAAGGCGCAGTTGGGTCGAGGTCCAAGTGTAAATGCCTTTGCTCATTTGGTTCATTTTATGTTGGCAGATAAAATGGTAAGCTATCAATGCCACAACAAACAAAAGCTTAATATGCATCCAGCCCATTTTTACCCATCCGGGTGCTATGCAAAGCATAATTATACCAGCCGCCAAAACAAGATACATGGATGGCGTGGTAATTATCCACCATAGCTTTTTTTCCATTATCTCAAACTGATCTGACAGGATGCTACGCGCAGGCTCGGGTTTTTCCTGCGCCTCGGTATGGTAAATAAACAAGCGCACCATATAAAACAGCCCCGCCATCCAGCAGACTACAAATATGATGTGTACGGATAGTATGTATGGATACATTAGCCCCCCAGCCCCCTAAAGGGGGAGTTTTTTGAAGTATCTATTTAATTATCTATTTTTTTAATCACCCTCCGCTATTGTTCCCCCTTCAGGGGGTTAGGGGGCATACTCTTTTATAACCTCTACCGCATACTTCACATTATCAAAAGGGATATCAGGCATAATGCCGTGGCCCAGGTTGAAGATGAAGCCGTTGTCGCCTTTCATACGGTCAAACAAGCGGTAAATTCTTTCTTTAATTACTTTCTTATCGGCATACAAAATATGCGGATCAAGGTTACCTTGTACGGCTATGCCTTGTGGTAAACGTTTCTTTATGTCTAACAGATCAACGTTCCAGTCGATAGAGATAACATCAGGTTTAGCCTCGGCCATTAGCGGCGCAAAAACTGAGCTTCCTTTACAGAAAGATATCACCGGAATATCCTTACGGTTCAGTTTGCTGATGATCTCGGTAATATAACGGTGCGAAAACTCTTTATAATCATCCCATGCCAGTGCCTGTGCCCAACTATCAAAAATCTGTACGGCGTTTACACCGGCAGCAATTTGCATGTTCAGGTAATCAGCTGTAACAGTCGCGATTTTTGATAATAGCTGGTGAGCCATTTCAGGTTCATTATGTAACATCAGTTTGGTCAGCTTAAAATCTTTTGATGATCCGCCTTCAACCAAATAGCTCATTACGGTAAATGGCGCACCTGCAAAGCCAATCAGCGGGATGCTGCCATTTAAGCGCTGCTGGATAACTTTTATCGCGTCGGCAACATATTGCAGTTCGCCAAGGCAATCTGTGTTCAGGTTATCAATATCTTTTTGTGTGCGTACCGGGTTGGCAAACTTAGGGCCTATGTTTTGGGTAAAGCTTAAATCGCCGCCCATAGCCTCGCCGGTAACCAGGATGTCCGAAAATAAAATCGCGGCATCTATACCTAACAGATCAACCGGTAACATGGTAACGTCTGCAGCTATCTCAGGCGTTTTGCACATCTCCAGGAAAGAATATTTATTCTTTATTTCCCAATATTGCGGCATAAAACGGCCAGCCTGGCGCATCATCCATACAGGTGGGCGCTCGGTTTTTTCAGAAAATGCTGCTTTTATTAATAATGAATCTCTCATAATTTTGTTATAGAGATGCAATATATCGCGTCTCTACATTGTACTATTTTTTATCTAATTCCACATGAAGGCGTTTTATTACATCCTTCATTTTGGCCGTTATCTTTTCTTCGTGCTTATCCGCCAGACTTAAATAAGCCTTTGCCTTTTCAAAATTGTTATGTCTTACGGCTATGTTAGCAACATGCACCAATGCCGCCACATGGTCGTTTGCCGACCGTAGCGGATATTGCGCCGCTATTTCATAATGCATTTCGGCCTCGTTATAATCGCTCTTTTGCAGGCAAACACCGCCGTATATAAACTCGTAAAACCCACGGCGTTTTTTACTTAACCAGTCAGGGTTACTAACCTGTTTTAATAAGCCTTCGGCTTTATCGTAGTCCTTATTATGAAATGCTTTTGCTGCCAGTACAATGGTGCCTTCTTTAAAGTAGCCCCATATCAGCAGCAAAATAAACATGCCAGTAACGCCGGCTATCTCATAAACCTTATAGGTTAGCGCCACTGCCAGCATAATAACAAAAGCGCCTATAACTAATACGCGTGCCCTGTTAGTAAACATTAATTAATGCTGATCTGTAAATTTATAACCCACGCCGCGGATCGAATGAAAGTAAACCGGGTTTTTAGGATCTGGTTCAAAATACTTGCGGAACGTCAGGATAAAGTTATCAATGGTACGGGTTGACGGGTAAACATCATAGTTCCATACGGTTTCCAATATTTGCTCGCGCGATACAGCGTCGTTTCTGCGCTCAATCAACAGCTTCAACAACATGGTTTCTTTTTTAGTTAACGGGGTGATGCTGCCATCGCCGTTTACCAGTTCGAACGAGTTGAAATGAATAGTTTTATCGCCGATTTTATAGCTGTTAAACTCTTTCAGGTCGTCGCCTTTTAAGCTGCGTTTTACCAGGTTATTAACCCTAAGGATTAATTCTTCGAGGTTAAATGGTTTGGTCAGGTAATCATCCGCGCCTTTTTTAAGGCCGGCTATTTTATCCTCGTTGGTATTTTTGGCGGTGAGGAACATGATAGGTACTTCAGAGTTCTCTAATCTGATGGTTTCTGCTACTACAAAGCCGTCAATTTCGGGCATCATTACGTCCAGTATCACCAGGTTAAAGCGTTCTTCTTTAAATATCTGCAACGCTTTTTTACCGTTATTGGCGGTTGATACTTTATAACCTTCTAATTCAAGGTTAAGTTTAATTGCTTCTAAAAGATGTTCTTCATCTTCGGCTAACAAAATTCTTTTTCTGCTTGGCATTTTATTGTGATTTAATTTAATCCAAAAACAACCTCAAATATGCTTCCCACAGGGCGATTGTCTTTGACCCTGATGCTTGCCTCGTGCTTATCCAATACTTGTTTTACAATGTATAAGCCAAGGCCGGTACCTTTTGTATTGCGGGTATCCTCACTGCCCACCCGGTAAAATTTATCGAAAATACGGCTTTTTTCCGCATCAGATATACCGATACCATGATCGGCAACGTGCAGGTATATTTTGCCTTCTTTCTGAAATAGCTTAACATCTACCGGCTCGCAAGGGCCGGAGTATTTAATAGCATTCTCAACCAGGTTGGTTACTACAGATGTTAATGCAAATTTATCACCGGTAAATTCAATCTTGGGTTCAATTTCGGCGTTGATAATTTTCATGCTCCCATCGCATTTTGTTAATTGCAAGCGGTTAACTATGCTATCAACCAAAACTGATAAGCTAAAGCTGGCCTTAGGGAAACTGTACGACCGGTTCTCTATTTTTGATGCCAGCAGCATATTCTCCACCATATCGTCCAACCGTTCAATGTCCAATAATGATTTACCTATAAAATCCTGGATCTGTGCTTTGGTCAGATCTCTTTTCTGTATGGTTTGCAGTAACAGTTTAATGGATGCCAAAGGCGATTTTAATTCGTGTGTTACCGATAGCAGGAAATTCTTTTTTTGCTCCTGTAGCTTACGCTCGCGGTTGATAGACCGATGCATATAATATGCACCAAACGAAAGTACGATCACAAACATTGAACCCTCGCTCAATATCATCCCCAACTTGTTATGTTGCAGGTTAACTAATTGATAGCCCCACCATATTAATTGTGCCGCAGCATAAATAATAAGCGAATAAAATATAACAAGTGATCTTTTCATAAGCCCCCTCTAAATCTCCTCCGGTAGGGGAGACTTTTTATATGTTTAAAATTAATAACTTTTTTCATTTACTAATACTTTTAAGGCCTCCCTACCGGGAGGGTTTGGGTGGCGCTTTTATTTTTTAAATACCAGGTCAAGGCTATCAAATATAGCTCTTTTTGCTTTCTCCAGATCTATCTTGGTATGTGCTGATGATATGAACCCAACCTCGTAGCCCGACGGACCTAAGTAAATGCCCCGGTTAATCAACTCGCGGTGCATTACTTTAAATTTCTCCATGCTTGCCGGGTCTATCTCATCAGCTTTACTGATAGATTCTGCTCCTGTAAACGCGAACCAAAATATCGACCCAATACTAAACACTTTAAACTTATAACTCTTCGCTGTAGCAAAACGCTGGATAGCCTCGGTAAACTCTTCGGTCTTTTTATGCAGATCTTTATAAAAACCCATGCGTAATAGCTCTTTTAGCTGAGCAATGCCCGCAGCCATAGCTACCGGGTTGCCCGATAAGGTTCCGGCTTGGTAAACCCCACCGTCGGGCGAGATATGCCCCATGATCTCGGCAGATGCGCCATACATTCCCACCGGTAAACCACCACCGATTATTTTACCATAAGTAATGATATCCGGTTGGACCTGGTAATATCCGGCAGCACCTTCAAAGCCAACACGAAAGCCAGAGATCACCTCATCAAATATCAGCAACGTACCGTTTGCGGTACAGATGTCGCGTAGCGACTGTAAATATTCTTTAGTTTGTAAAAGCAAACCGTTGTTTGCCGGAATAGGCTCTATAATAACCGCGGCTATCTGATCTTTAAATTCTGCAAATGCTTTTTGTAAAGCTTCGGTATCATTCAAACCGATAACGATAGTTTCGTCAGCGAATGCTTTGGGTACACCTGCTGATGATGTCTCGCCGAAGGTTACCAGGCCCGAGCCTGCTTTTACTAATAATGAATCTGAATGCCCATGATAACAGCCCTCAAACTTTAAGATCTTATCGCGTTTGGTATAACCGCGGGCCAGCCTGATGGCCGACATCACCGCCTCGGTACCCGAGCTTACAAAACGCAGCTTCTGTATAAATTTATTGTTTTTAAGGATCAGCTCGGCAAGCTCATTCTCCAACGCGGTAGGCGCGCCGAACGACATGCCGTTTTGCATTACCTCAATTACCTTCTCTTTAACTTTTGGGTGATTATGGCCCAGGATAAGCGGCCCCCATGAGCAACAAAAATCAATAAACTCGTTATCGTCAGCATCCCATATATGGCTACCATCGCCTTTTTTGATGAAAAGCGGTGTGCCGTAAACAGATTTAAAAGCCCTTACCGGCGAGTTTACCCCACCCGGGAAAAACGTTTTAGCCTTTGCATACAATTCGGCAGATTTTTCCCTGCTGATATCCGACTTACCCGTGGTATTCACCGGCAGGTCATCATCATTGGAAAACATTTTTTTAATACTATCTAACATCTTATTAAGTCAAAATTCAAAAGTAAAAATTAAAAAGCCGCTCTATTTTTTGACTTTTTAATTTTGACTTTTAACTTATTACAACCATTTATTCTCCAACACCTCTTTAGCGTGATACGTTAATATCGCGGTAGCTCCTGCCCTGCGGATACTGGTAAGCACCTCGGTTACGGAACGCTGCTCGTTTAGCCAGCCTTTTTGTACGGCGGCTTTCAACATGGCATATTCGCCGCTTACGTTGTAGGCTGCTACTGGTAGTTCGGTATTGTCTTTTATTAATTTAATAACGTCAAGGTAAGCCAATGCGGGTTTTACCATTAAAAAGTCGGCACCTTCGGCTTCGTCCAACCTTGCTTCTATTAAAGCCTCGCGCTGGTTGGCCGGGTTCATCTGGTAGCTCTTTTTATCCCCAAACTTTGGCGCCGAGTTTAACGCATCCCTAAACGGACCATAAAACGCGCTGGCATATTTAGCCGAGTACGACATGATCGATACATGCTTAAACCCTGCATCATCCAACGTACGGCGGATGTAGCCTACCCTGCCATCCATCATATCGCTTGGCGCAATAATATCGGCACCGGCATAGGCCTGGGCCAGCGCCATACGGCCCAATACCTCTAAAGTTTCGTCGTTTAGTATCTCGCCATTCTCCACTATCCCATCATGGCCGTCGCTGCTGTAGGGGTCCATCGCTACGTCGGTAACTACGCAAGCTTCGGGGAAGTTATTTTTTACCTCGCGGATAGCACGCAGGTACAAACCTTCCTCGCGGTGGCTTTCGGTAGCGTATTTATCTTTAAGCTCTTCGCTGATGTTCGGGAAAAGATCGAACGAGTTTAAGCCCAGTTTCATACAGCTCTCCACCTCGCGCAGCAAATTATCTATCGAATACCTGAAGATACCCGACATAGACGCTACCTCTGTCTTCTGGTTATTACCCTCCACAATAAACAGCGGGAAGATCAGGTTAGCAGCACTAACATGCGTTTCCTGCACCATCTGACGGATAACTTCACTCTTACGGTTTCTTCTTGGTCGTTGTAACATTTCCTTAGTCATTGGGCATCAGTCATTAGTCATTGGGCTTTCTAATTCCTAATGACTAATGACCAATAAACCATCCTATAATCCAAACACCGCCTCAGCCAGTCCAACTTCGTCGGGGCTAAAGGGTAGTGTGTATTTTACGCCCATTTCATCAAACTTTTTGCCGGTTGATCTGCCTATGGCAATTACTTTTTGATATGGGTCTAATAAGTTCTCGGCAAAGTAGGCATCAACGTTCGACGGGCTGGTAAATACCAGCACCTCTGCGCCCGATCCTTCTACTTCATCCTCAAGTACAGTTTCATATATAACCAGGTCTATCACTTTTGTTTTGGCTGATAAACCTTTTTGTATGCTCTTCAACGAGTCCTCGGCACATGGAAACAGTACCTGCGTACCGTTAGCCCGCTTGGCAAACTCGGCGGCTACGTCTTCAGGGTCAATACCCAAACCGGTAAAATTGGCAAAGTACCCTTTGCGGCGCAGCATTTCTTCGCTGCCGGCGCCCATCACCCCAAACTTAACGTCCTTAGGCAATAGCGGCTCTAACTGGAAGAAATACTCGACAGCGTTTTTACTGCTGAAGAACACCCAGTCGATATGTTTTAATATGTATGAATCTAATTTGGTGATAACCGGCACCGTGCGAATTAACGAGCGCCCGTCTATCTGTATATTATGCTTTTCAAGCGCCCTGCGGAAATAGCTTTGCTCGTTTACCTCGCGCGATATAAACACGCTGCCCGGCAGTTTACGCTCCGGACTAAACGCGGCTACTATCTTTTCGGCAAGGCCATCGGTGGTTTCTGCTTCTAAAAACAGGCGGTCGGGGAACTGGTCGCCCTCATCGGCTTTTGATGTAAATACCTGGTACACGCCATCCTCTTTACGGCAATATACGCCCAATGGCAGGTGGCAGCCGCCGCCAAACAGTTTAAGCACCGTACGCTCAACCGCAAGCTCTTTGGCTACTTTAGGGTGATGTAATACCTTCAGCGCCTTTAACAGTTCGGTGTCGCTTTCGTTGATCTGTATGGCCAGCGCGCCCTGTGCGGGTGCGGGCACAATTTCGTTCGGGGTTAGTTCTTCAACGTGAAACTCGCTCAGGTCTATGCCTAAACGGGTAACACCAGCTTTGGCCAGCATAATGGCATCGTAGCCTTCATCGCGCAGTTTGTTTATGCGGGTAGGCACGTTGCCGCGCAGGTCCTCAATCTCCAGATCGGGGCGATAGGCCAGCAGCTGTGCCTTACGGCGGTTGCTTGACGTACCCACAATAGCGCCATATTTAACCGACAGCTTTTGCTTAACATCCACACAATCTTTCAAGATCAACAACAGTTCAGACGGGTCCTCCCGTTCTGATACTGCTGCGATGATGAGTCCCGGAGGGTTTTCTGTAGGCAGGTCCTTGTGGCTGTGTACAGCCAGGTCAATTGTGCCTGCCAATAATTCTTCTTCAAGCTCTTTGGTGAAAAAGCCCTTACCTTCTAATTTATCAAAACTTAAATTAAGTATACGGTCGCCCTGCGTTTTAATGATCTTCAGTTCGGCAGTAATGCCGGCATTTGCTAAGCTATCCTTAACAAAGTTAGCCTGCCATAGCGCCAATTCGCTTCCGCGTGTTCCTATAATTAATGTTCTTTCCAAAGGGTAATCTATTTTGCAACCGCAAATTTAATTTTTTATACCGATGGTTGTAGTTTTTATTGAGGATATGAAGATTGAGTGACAAGTGAGTAGTGACTGGTGAGGGTTTGTAGTGCAAATGGCTTGTTTTGTTTCACAAAATGGTGCAACAGATGAAACACGTGAAACAAGATTTCAACTTAATTAATTAACAAACAGCACTTTATAAAAACGGGGTGAAACAAAATGAAACAACTTTTAAGTAAGATATTTTATAGGTGATTTTAGACTTATTTGCTGATAATCAACTAATTACAAAATAGCTATTTTAATGCCCTGAAACAGCCAGTTTGTTTCATCTCTGAAACAAACTTTAGCATCCATATTTAATAATCTACCCCCAGACAGTTACTTCTATTTTCCACATAAGACCCATTTATGATGAAAAACTTGCCGCTTTTAGCCAAATCATTTAATAACTATTGCGCGTTAAAAAACCACCTCACTCCGATTTCAAACTATTTACCGGCTTAGCAAGCGATGCTTTTATGGTTTGCCAGCTTACGGTGGCGAGGGTTAAAAGTAAGGCGCCTGCTCCGGTCAGCGCGAAGATCCACCACGACAATTGCACCCGGTAGGGATAATGCAGCAGCCAGTCCTTCATTAAATAATTTGCAAGCGGCATGGCTATTAACAGTGAGATGGATACCAGCACCACAAACTCGGTAGACAATAACCGCCACAGCCCTATAACCGACGCGCCAAGGATCTTGCGTACGCCGATCTCTTTCTTGCGCTGCTCGGCTACGAACGATGCCATGCCGAACAGGCCCAGGCTGCTGATCAGGATGGCCAGCAGGGTAAATACACCGGCCAATTTGCCTACGCGCTCTTCGGTCGCGAATTTTTTGCCGTACTCGGCGTCGACGAAATGGTAGTCGAAAGGGCTTTCGGGGTCGTACTTATTATAGATCTTTTTTAGTTTGGGTAAAGCTTCGGCCATACTCATGTTAGGGTTAACCCGTATTTGCAGCACGCTGCCCCACTCGCGCAAAAACCCGTACATCACCGGCTTAACCGGCTCGAACGGCGAGGTCATTACTACGTCTTTAACGACGCCGATGATGCTATAATTTTTACCGCCAAACTTTACAATTTTGCCCAGCGGGTTCTTCATCTTCATGAACCGCGCTGCCGACTCATTAATAACAATGGCCGAGGAATCGGTACCAAAAGCAGCCGAAAAATCGCGCCCGCGGGTCAGCTGCCAGTCTACCGTTTTACCGTAGTCGCGGCTAACGGCTATTATCCCAAAATCATCCTGTAATTTAGGGTCTTTCCCTTCCCAGCTTAAGCCGCTGTAATTGTTCCAGATCTCGGTAAGCGGGCTGTTTGCCTGGCTCACCGCCACCGCCGCGCCCGTGTTCAACAGGTCGTGCTTAAAAGCGTCGAAGTGCGCGGTAATGCCATCTATAAACTGCACCTGCAGCAAACCATGCTGGTTATAGCCCACCGGGCGATCTTTCGAGTAATTTACCTGCATAAATACCACCACGGTACCTATAATTAAGGCAACCGAAACCGCGAACTGCACCACCACCAACGCTTTACGCGGTATGGCAGCCAGCGGGCCGGCCTTAAAGGTGCCCTTTAATACTTTTACCGGGTTAAAGGATGATAAGTAAAGCGCCGGATAACTACCCGCTATCAGCCCGGTTAACAGCGTGAACACCAAACCCGCCAGCCAAAACACCGGCTCATTAAAAGGGACATGCATAACCCGGCCGGCTATCTGGTTAAAGGCAGGTAACGACAGCTGTACAATCACCAACGCAAATACAAACGCCAGTAAAGCCAGCAGTATAGATTCTGTAAAAAACTGGGCAATCAACTGGCTGCGTAACGACCCTACCGTTTTGCGGATACCTACCTCTTTAGCGCGTTTCTCGCTGCGCGCGGTGCTCAGGTTCATAAAATTAATGCAGGCCAGCAGCAGCACAAATATTCCTATCAGTATAAACATGCGTACAAATTGTATTTCGCCGCCCGCGTTTTTACCATTTTTAAAATCCTGGTACAGGTGCCAGTCGGCCATGCGCTGCAGGAAGATCTGGGCCTTGAACGACAGGCCCACTTCATCATGATTAAGCGCAAGGCCCTTCATCTTCAGGTCCTTTATCCGGGCGGTTACCGCTTTAATGTCGGCACCGGGCTGCAGCTCGGCCAGTATGGCCCACGAGTTATTACCCCAGGTATTAATGATCTCTTTTAAGTAAGGCTGGGTGGTCATGTACAGGTCCCAGGGGGCAATGTAATTACCTAATTCGGCCAGGGTAGTATTTTGGGGCAGGTCCTCATACACACCGGTCACCTTCACGTTATATTTATTGTCGAGTTTTAACGGGCGGTTTATAGGATCGGCATTACCAAATAATGATTTGGCCAACGAGGCCGACAGCAGGATAGCCGACGGATCGTTGAGCGTGTTGCGGGCGCCCTTCAGCATTTTAAGCGTCAGCATTTCCGGGCCCTCGGCCTGCATATACATGCCCGCCGAATTTAGCTTACGGTCGCCCACCGCTAAAATATTTTTTGCCGGGCTCACCAGCACTACGGTCTTAAAATCGTGTTTGTAATCTTTGCGCAACTGATAACCTAAAGGCAGCGGCATTGACCGGCTGGTATTAATTTCGCCATTTGCAGTTTGATTTTGCATAACCATAACTATGTTTTTATAGTTTGTATGGTAATGGTCGTAGGTAAACTCATCATAAACCCACAAACTAATTAACATGGCCACCGCCATACCAATAGATAAGCCGCCAATATTAATCAGGGTGGTAAGCTTATTCTTGCTCAGGTTTCTCCAGGCTATCTTTATGTAATTCTTTATCATGCGCAAATGAATATAAGTATCTGTATATCAATACACAATTCCATGCCACAAAGACAAATTTCTGTATATCAATAGTTTACACCGATGCACAATAAATTATTGTAACAAAACCGAACAGTACTTTGTACGGATGCGCAACAGCTTTGAGACGATTACAAATACGGTACTTGTTGGTGATAACAGGAGACTATATACGTGTTAGACCACGCTCAATCCATCCAACTGCTATACCGTCAAAAAATAATTTGAAACGGTTTAAATTTCAGACCCAAACCAAAAGACATAAGTACATTCAGAACAAACAACTGCTGTCGACCAGTCGTTGAAAAAACCACCCAGATTTCCTAATGTATTGTTTTTCCAAAAAAGATTGTTTGAGCATATAGGACAAATAAGTTGATGGCCTTTTACTTCCACTATTTGGGGTTCTTCTTTTTTAAATAGATTCATTACTTTTTGGTTTTCTTCGGCTTATCTTCTTTCTTAACCTCTGTAGCTTTTTTAGGCTTTACCGATGCTTTCATAATACTATGAAAGATGTTAGATGCTTCTTTGGGGTTTTTCTTTTCGTCTGCCTTGATTATATATTTATAAGATTGCGAAAACGGCACGAGACCCTTTCGAAAATGAACCTACATTGCAATCAATTCTCATCTTAGATATACATGTATTTTATCTGAATGAACAGAGGTTCAAATCCGCACATAACTATTTCAGTTAGCGGTGTATTAGCAGGTATACTACAAGTAGTAACACGGTCAACGCCCTAATAAAGCGTATGGGTATTATTAAAATCATTTTTATATGATATTAGATTAAACAATAACCGTCCCGTAATCTTAATAAGTAAAGTTAGTTAAAATAAATAATTCGTATACTTGTTATACAAGAAAGCCCCGATAAACACTTACGCCTAATGAGAGACCACTCATGGGATGGCTGTTTAACGAGGTTCAGAGCGTATATATTTGCACTCTTCTTTCTTGCGTCCGTCACGTCGATCTTTAAGGGGCTTTGTGCCCCTTTTTTATTTTAAATCTAACTTTAGTGTATCTCCGGGTTTGGGCGGATCTGGAAATTTGGGGAATGCCCTGTCTACCATCTTGTAAAAAGCCGCCCCCCATCTGGCGCGAGTATGCAGCGCAGGCCACTGTCAGGCGTACTCGTGACTAACCTACAGGCAAAGACCCTGATTAGCAAAGTGAAGAGATTGCTTCGTTCCTCGCAATGACGCGGTGGAGTTATGGTGGTGAGTTGCAGTAGTGAATTGTGATGTTGCACCCCTGTCTGCCAGTCCCTAACCTGTCGGCAACTTAGCGGACGGAAAGCCTTGCGTTAGCGATAAAAACGGATACTCCAAAGGAGTCCTTTGGACCGGCCCCTTCGAGGGCCTTAACGCAGGCCGTGGCTAAGGCCTTGCGCAGTATGAGTGGATAGCGCGGGCCGCAGGCAACGCCCACACGCCACTATCAAACTGCACCTATCCGTTGGTAATTAATTTAACATCAATATATTTACTAATTGTATCATAACCAAACTATGGCTGTTTCGGTTGCGTACACCGTACGGTACTATTCTGTGGTTAACATTCTGATAATTAATTATTTACATTATTGGCACGTATTTTAGGCTTAAGTAACTGTAAAATTGTGAACGATGCTGAAAAACTATTTTAAAGTAGCCTGGCGAAACATAGAAAAGCAAAAGGCTTTTTCATTTATCAACATATTTGGCCTGGCGGTGGGTATTGCCGCGTTTTGGCTCATTACCCTTTACGTTACCGACGAGTGGAGCTACGACCGCTATAATACCAAAGCCGACCGCATCTTCCGCGTGGTGCAGCACGGGCAGTGGAACGGCGGTAAATTCGACCTGGCGGTTACCTCGCCACCCTACGCCCCTACTTTAAAAGCAGATTTTGCGCAGGTGGAAGAGGCGGTACGCATTAATGCTGAAGGCGGCGGCAGCATTGTATACCATGATAAAAAAATTGGCGAGGGGGCTATGTTGTTTACCGATGCCGGTTTCTTTAAGATATTTACCCACCAGTTTTTACAAGGCGATGCTAATACGGCCCTGCAAAAGCCACAAAGCATTGTGTTAACCAAAACCCTTGCCCAAAACATATTTGGCGATGCCGGCAAAGCGCTTAACCAAACGATACAAGTAGATGGCACCGCTACTATGGTTACCGGCATTATTGCCGATGTGCCGGCGAACTCGCATTTTTCGTTTAAGGCCCTGCGCAGTATGCCGCCTGCAGATACGGGTTATGGTGGAAGCTGGGGTAACTCAAGCCTATATACATATGTGCTTTTAAAAAACCCCGGCGACAATAAACGGATAGAAGCGATGGGCGGCGACTTTTTCAACCGCCATATGAAAGCCGAGCTGGGCCCCATGAAGTTTAGCCTGCAACTGCAGCCGCTTACTGATATACACCTGCGGTCGAATTTAAGTTATGAGATTGGTGCTAACGGTAATATTACCTATGTGTATGTGTTTGGTATAACGGCTTTGCTGATACTGATCATCGCTATTATAAACTATGTTAACCTAACTACAGCCAGGTCATCTGTCCGCATTAAGGAGGTTGGCGTACGCAAGGTTATCGGGTCGGACAGGCAACAGCTCATGGTATTGTTTTTTGCCGAGTGTATCCTGTTAACCTTTATTGCCACCATCATAGCCATAGTAATTATACAAGCTGCGCTGCCTTATTTTAACCAGCTATCGGGCAAAACGTTAATATTGCTGCAGTTTGGAACTATAAAAACCATCATCATATTTGCCGCGTTCGCGTTGCTAACAGGTGTTTTAAGCGGCATTTATCCGGCTTTGTTCCTATCGGGATTTAAAACCATACCAGCCATGAAGGGTCAGCTGGGCAACCAACTCTCTACCATTATCTTCAGGAAATCATTGGTTACGTTTCAGTTTGTTATCACTATTGTGCTGATATCGGGATCGTTCATCATCTACAAACAGCTCAATTACTTTTTAAATAAGGACCTGGGCTTTAATAAAGCGCAAACCTTAACCTTCCATATTAATAACCGCGGCGTGCGCGGGCGGACAGATGCGCTTAAACAACTGCTGCTGCAAAACCCCAATATTGAAAGTGCCGGCATAGCCGGGAACCCCATTGGCAATAACAACATTGGCGGCGGCGATTTTAACCTTGGGCCTGACGGCAAGGCAACTGCCGGATCAAAAATAGTAGAGAACCTAACCATAGATGCTGATTTTATCCCCACGCTACAGATAAAAATGGCGGCTGGCCGCAACTTTTCGGCAGGCAATTTAACAGATGTAAAAGACGCAATTATTGTAAATGAAACTCTGGTTAAAGAACTGGGCTGGACCAACGCCGTAGGCAGGCGGGTACGCACGGGGGTTGATGAAAAGGGGAATATTATAACGCAAACCATTGTTGGCGTGGTAAAAGATTTTAACACCTATTCGCTTCAGCATAAAATATCGCCAATGGTATTGAATATGCCTGCCACAGCCGGCGATAAGGATAACCTGTACATCCGCGTAAGCCGCGGTAATATGCAGGCATCATTAAATTATATAACACAGGTATTTGGCAAATTTGATAACGAGAATAAACCCGAGTTTCATTTTCTTGATCAAAACTTTGCCGCACAGTACCAAACCGAGCAAAAACAGGGTACGATATTGCTGGTGTTTACCATATTGGCCATCAGCATTGCCTGTTTAGGTTTATTTGGCCTGGTAACGTTTACCGCCGAACAACGTGTTAAGGAGATAGGCATCCGCAAAACGTTAGGTGCAAGTGTGGCAAGTATTGTGCAACTGCTATCAACCGACCTGATGCGCCTGGTGATAATAGCCATGCTTATTGCCTGCCCTATAGCGTGGCTTGCAATGGATAAGTGGCTGCAGGGATTTGCTTATAAAATTGACATTAGCTGGTGGGTTTTCTTGTTAGCAGGAAGTGCCGCTGCCTTAGTGGCGCTGGCAACCATAAGCATACAATCTATAAAAGCAGCTTTAGCCAACCCGGTAAAGAGTTTAAAAGGCGAATAACGCCTGTCAGACTTACGAAGTTTTTGAAACTTCGTAAGTCTATATATTCTTGGCAGGATTTATGTACTTGTAGTTTAAATACAGATACACAACGATCATGAAAAAGATAGTACAATTTACGTTTACCGTTTTAGCCTTTGCTTTTATTTTACAGGCTTGCTCAACCACCAAAAGCTTAGTGGGAGCATCGCACGGCCATATTAATGGTACCTGGACATTAACCAATGTTAGTTATGATGGCCTTGTGCCCGGCGCCGTACATGATGTTTTTAACCAGGCGCCACCCTCAGCTTTTGTAAACAGCACCTGGAAACTAACCAATAGCGGCGACGGTATGTATACTTTAGCAAACGGTACGTCGCAAAGTATTTTCTGGAGTTACAATGATCAGGATAAGAGCAACCCTATATTCCAGTTTAAAAAGATCTATCAGGGCGATAAAGCTAAAAACATAACCGAAGGCTACCTGCTAAATGTTGTGCAGGTTGACGGCAGCTCGATGACCTTAAAATCGCCTATTGATGTGGGCAGTAAAACGGCTTATATTGTTTATTCGTTCCAGAAACAATAACAATAAATTACAATAAGTAAAGAGGCAAGGCAGGCGTAATATCCTGTTTTGCCTTTTTTGCTTTTAAAGATTAATTTCTTTAAGGTGTTTTTTGTTTTTTTTGTTTGATGCTGAAAACAAACGAACAGGCTGCGTTAGCGCCTACCTATCACCGTCGACTCACCCGGTCTGCGCTTTCGCTGGACCTGCCCTCTCTTCCCTTCGGAATGAGAAATTAATTAATGTAGAAAGAGAAGGGGGGTGCTTAATTATTGTTGATCAAAATATCCTTAGCCATTACCATAGGTACGCTAATGTATTTTTTCTCCATGTAGTTGATCACTTTATCCAACACCTCGCGCGATTGTGCGTCCATGCCTGATAGCTCTTCAGCAAATACACTGTTGATGGCGGTGTTACGGATCTCTTTGATCTTTTCGGGAACCTGGCGCATAGCTAACTCAACTTTGCGTTGTTTAAGCATCATACAAAACTCGGTTATGTTTTGTGCTATAATTTCTTCGGCTTGAGTAAGCTCAAGGTAGCGCTCCTGCAAGTTGCGTTTGGCAACTTCGTTTAACGAGCATACTTCGATAAAGTTAACCGGGAACTGCTCTAAAACCTCGGGAGCGGTATCGTTTGGTATAGCCAGATCAACAATGGTTTTCTTGGCAGTGCAGCCGTTTAAAAGCGATGCGTAGATCTCAGGGGTAATTATAGGCTCGGTTGCCGATGTACAGGTGATGATAACATCAAAACCCCTTTTATAGTCTTTTAAAGCATCTAATATAAAGGCTTCACCATTCAAATCGGTAGCCAGTTTTTGAGCTTTAGACAGTGTACGGTTAAATACCGAGAAGTTAGAGAACTTATGTTTTTGAAGATATTTGGAGATGTTTTGGTTGGTTTCGCCGGCGCCGATGATGAGGATGCGGGCGTTTGAACATAGCTTAAGATCATTAAGCTTGCGGTAGGCCAGTGATACTACCGAGATTGGGTTGCGGGAGATGTTTGTATGTGTGTAAACCTCTTTTGCGGTCTTGACCACACAGTTCATAAACATTCGCAGTCCGTCGCCGGTTAGGCCAGCCTCGCGGCAATTTTCATATGCCTTTCGCAGCTGGGCAAGGATCTCCTTTTCGCCAACTATCAGGCTTTCCAGCGAGCACGACATTCGTAACAAATGGTTCAGCGCGTCACGGTCTTCGTATATCGAAGCAGCATCAACAAAGGTGCCCATATAGTGCGAGCAAAGGCCGATGTTTAATGCCTTGATAAATTTTGCAGCAAATTCTTTGTCAACAACCTGCGGGGTTAGCATTACAAACTCAACGCGGTTACAGGTAGCTAAATAAAAAAGTTCGGTAATACCAAATTCGGCTTTCACCTGCTGGAGCTTGTCCGTTAGATTCTCCTCACAGATCACCAACTTCCCAAGTTCCTTCAGCTCTATCTGTTTGTGCGTAAAAGCTATTACTTTTAAATACTTCAAAGCAAAATTAAATTTGACCCGACAAAAATAACATACCAAAACACAATCACTGTCAAACCTTTGTCATACAGCTGCATTTAGAATGTTTATAAATAAACGGTTGTTAATTATTTAAACATCTGTTTTACAGCTAAAACCGTAGCTAAAATTATGAAAATGTTAAAAAAGATTAGTCTTACAATTCTCATATTTGTCTATACATGCGCCGGTATTAACCATTTCAGGGCTCCAAACGGCTACATCCGTATCATTCCGCATTATATTCCGTTCCCCGTATTTTTAAACGCCCTGGCGGGGACACTTGAAATATTGTTTGGGGTTATGCTGATATTTAAATTAACCCGCCGGCCCGCTGCGCTTGGCATTTGCTTACTGCTGCTGGCTTTTTTACCGGTACATATCCAAATGATAATTGATGCTCCTTTTACATTAGGTACGTTTAGGGTTACCCCTTTGGTTGCCTGGCTAAGGCTGGCCCTGCAACCGGTGCTGATACTATGGGCGTGGTGGCATGTTAAGGCCGATAAATTGTAACAACCCTATATAAATATCGTCTATAATTTGAACCATACGGCGTATTGTTGTAATATTGGTTATCTGCTATGATCAAAAAAGACTTTTTTACATTATCGGGCGCTAAAGGCCGGGGCATGTTAATGGACCTAACCTACGATGATACTTTTCGCGACGCGCCCCTGGTGATCTTTGCTCATGGTTTTAAAGGGTTTAAAGATTGGGGCACCCATAACCTGGTGGCCAGCTATTTTGCCCAAAACGGATATCGCTTTTTAAAATTTAACTTTAGCCATAACGGCACCACTACTGATAATCCGGTTGATTTTACCGACCTGATAGCTTTTAGTGATAACACCTTCTCGATTGAGCTTGAAGATTTAAACACGGTGATTGATTTTGCCTGTGGCGGCTCGGCCATACCGCGTGCCAATGGTGTTTATTTAATTGGCCATAGCATGGGTGGCGGCATCAGCATTGTTAAAACTGCCGAAGATAGGCGGATCAAAAAGCTGGTAAGTATGGCATCGATATCAAGCTTTCATAATCTCTGGCCCAAAAAAGCCGAAGAGCAATGGCGGTTACAGGGCATTTTGTATATGCTTAACAGCCGCACCAATCAGCAAATGCCGTTAAAAGCTACCCTGTTAGACGACCTGGATAAATACCCTACCCGCCTGGATATTTTAGCCAAAGCGGCTGCCATAACACAACCCTGGTTAATAATACATGGCGACGAAGATAAAACCGTACCCCTTAGCCATGCCAAACAATTAAAAGCGGCACAACCCCATGCCGGGTTTTTAATAATAAAAAATAGCGATCATACTTTTAATGCTACACACCCCTACGCTAAAAGTACATTACCGGCTCACTTGCAGGAGTTTTGCGACGCGGCCATCGCCTTTTTTAATAAATGATTAAAATGAACAACGACCTTTAATTAGATTGTTGCGTATAATAGTTATCATACTTGCAGAAACCTATAATAAATAATGAGCATCTCTCCATCACGAAAAAAACGCGGCAATTTTTTAAATCCCATACCAACCAACGAGGTTGGCTTTGATAAGATGATACCCTTACTAAAGGCGTATGCTACAAATAAAACCGAAGTTATACCCAAAAAACAACTTGGGCCTTTTAAAACTGATATTTCCATTTACCAAACGCCACCCAAAAGCGGCTTACGTATAACCTGGGTGGGGCACTCCAGCTTATTGATAGAGATAGACGGCAAAACCATATTAACCGACCCCGTTTGGAGCCAGCGGGTATCGTTTACACAATTTATGGGGCCTAAACGTTTTTTTAACCCGCCTTTAAAGTTGAGCGAGCTACCACCGCTGGATGCAATTATTATATCGCACGATCATTATGACCATTTGGATAAAGCCACTATTAAGTTTTTCGCCGGCTCAACTGTTCCGTTCTATTGTTCATTAGGGGTTAAAAGGCAATTACACAGCTGGGGAATTGAAAAAGATTACATTACATCGTTAGATTGGGGGGACAGCGCCATGCTGGACCATGATTGTGTGATAACCGCGACACCTGCCAGGCATTTTTCGGGACGCGGGATCCTTGGGCGTAATACAACTTTATGGTCGTCTTTTGTAATAAAGGGGAGCAAACATAATATATTTTTCGGTGCCGATTCCGGGTACTTCCCAGGGTTTAAAGATATAGGCCAGGCCTTTGGTCCGTTTGATCTTTCTATACTGGAAATAGGTGCCTATGGCGAATACTGGCCGGATATACACATGGGGCCTGACAAAGCATCAAACGCGCATTTGGATTTAAACAGTGCATTAATGATGCCCATACATTGGGGAACGTTTAACCTTGCCCTGCATGATTGGTATGAGCCTATTGAACGTTTAGAAAAATACGCCATCGATAAAAAAATAGAACTATTTGCACCGGAGCCCGGTAAACCTACCGAGGTTGACGGGGCATATAATTCGGGCTGGTGGAAACAGTATATGAGTGGTGAGTAATGAGTTTTGAGTGGTGAGTTTGTGTTAGAGTAAAACTCAGCACTCATAACTCATCACTCAAAACGTCTACAATACTTCCTTCAAATTAATGAGTTTTGAGTGGTGAGTTTGTGTTTGAGTAAAACTCAGCACTCATAACTCATCACTCAAAACGTCTACAGTACTTCCTTCAAATGTTTATAGTTTGATTTAACGGTTTCCAGCACCTCTTCCATCCTGCCGTTTAATACCAGTTTGGTCATGGATAATGCCATGCCTTTTACCTGTTCAAATTCAATTTTAGGCGGCATAGCCAGGGCGTTGGGGTCGGTCATTATATTCACCAAAACAGGGCCGTTAAATTCAAGCGCTTCCTGTAAAGATTTTTTAACGTTGCCGGGTTCGGTAACTGTTAGTCCTTTTATGCCCATAGCTTGTGCAACTAAAGCAAAGTCAGGGTTAACCATATCGGTTTGCCAATCGGGCAGGCCGGCAACTTCCATCTCCAGCTTTACCATACCTAACGACCGGTTATTAAACACAATGATCTTAACCGGCAATTTATATTGAGCGATGGTCATTAAATCGCCTAATAGCATCGATAAACCGCCATCGCCGCACATGGCTATAACCTGCCGGTTAGGGCAAGCCAGGGCAGCACCCAGGGCCATTGGCATAGCATTAGCCATTGAGCCATGGTTGAATGATCCCAGCATATCGCGCTTGCCCGTAGCGTTAATGTAGCGCGCTCCCCAAACGCAACACATTCCTGTGTCAACCGTAAATATCGCATCATCGGCCGCCAGTTCGTCCAACACGGCGGCTACCATTTCGGGGTGGATCTTATCGGTTTCGCCGCCGTCATCCACATAGCTTTTCAGTTGCTTTTTAACCTCGGCATATAGCGCTAATTGTGCTTTCAGGAAGCTATCATCCTGTTGCTGTTTAAGCATCGGAAGCAATGCTGTTAATGTATCCTTTACTGATCCTGCTAAGCCCATGGCTACTTTGGCCCTCCTGCCCAATCGTTCGGGCTTAATATCTATCTGTATAATTTTGCAATCGGTAGGGATAAATTGCGGATATGGAAAATCAGTACCCAGCAATATCAGCAGATCGCTTTCATGCATACTATGAAAAGCGGAAGGCAAACCCAGTAAGCCTGTCATACCAACCTCGTTAGGATTATGATGCTGGATACTCATTTTGCCTTTAAACGAATAGCCAACCGGGGCTTTCAGTTTATCAGCCAGCGCCACCACCTCATCATGTGCGTCAGCCGAGCCTATACCGCAAAAGATGGTAATTTTTTGATGTCCGGCAATAAGGTTGGCCAATTGTTTCAGGTCCTCATCAGCCGGCCTGACTACCGGAACCGGGTTATAATTTTGCGCGGAGGTTAGCCCTTCTTCAGCATCCATTTTTGTCAGGTCGCCGGGTAAGCCAATTACCGCGACACCCTTTTTATGCAAAGCATGCTGGATACCCGCCTGCAGCATTTTGGTAAACTGCGCCGGTGTATTGGCTATTTGATTGTAGTGGCTGCAATCGGCAAAAAGTTTAATAGTGTTGGTTTCCTGGAAAGAATCTGTACCAAACTCGGTACTCATTATGGTTGACGCTATGACGATAACCGGCGCCCCGGCTTTATGGGCATCATATAGTCCGTTAATTAAATGGACGTGCCCCGGGCCGCTGCTGCCGGCACAACAGGCAAAACCATTCAGTTGAGCTTCGGCGCTGGCGGCAAACGCGCCGGCTTCTTCATGCCGTACATGGATCCATTGTATGGTGCCTTCGCGCCTTACAGCGTCGTTTACTTCGTTTAAGCTATCGCCGGTTACGGCATATATTCTTTTAATACCCGCGTTAACCAGCATTTCTACCAGTTGATCTGCCACACTTTTTGCCATAATATTACCTGTTTAAAAGACTAACCAACGAATTGTTAGAGAGTTTTAAAATTTGTAACCGGGCGAATATTATAATATGTATTATACTAATTGGCCTGTTAGGACTTATTATTATTATCATGAACATACCAAAGCAATATTTGCAATAAAATATCAAACTTATTATAAATTTAACAACTGCTTAGCATTATTATTCGTAAATTTGCAACAAAGCAACAAATAGAGACATATGGAAAGAGTAGCAATAGTTGCTTATAAGCCCAACCCCGGCAAGGAGGAGGCTTTAAGAGCACTAATTAAAAAGCACGGGCCGGTTTTAAAACAAGAGGGACTTGTGACGGCCAAAGACAAATTTATTTTAGAAACTACAGACGGTACAATAGTAGAAGTGTTTGAATGGAAATCGGCACAGGCTATGAAAACCGCGCACACTAACCCAAAAGTGCAGCAAATGTGGCGCGAATATGCCGCAGTATCTACCTACACCCCTTTAAACCGTTTACCCGAAGCCGGTAGCTTATTTGCCCATTTTACTCCGGTAAATTAGGCAGCTATCGCTTCCTTAGGTAACGGCTTTTAACAAGCCCTCCGTAGTAAACATCGGTTTCGGTGTGTTCAAACTTAAGTTCTGAATTACCGGTACCAAATAACGGTATGCCGTCGCCCAAAAGGATAGGGATTTTGGTGATGATCATTTCATCTATCAGATCAAGCGATAAAAGGCTTTGTATGGTTTTACCGCCATCAACGTAAATATTATTTATGCCGCGGTTATTAAGCGCCGCTATTACTTCGGTTGGTTCGCCTTTTACAATTTCCGCTTTAGGTGCCCATTTACCGGGTAATACATCCAAAGTTTGCGTTAATACAAATACAGGTTTGGTGTAGATCCACTGGTCAAAATCCTGTACTATCTGGTAGGTTTTCCGGCCCATTAATACACCATCAATCCTGCTCAAAAAATCGGCAAACCCATAATCGCTTTGCTCAGGGTTAGGTATTTCCATCAACCAATCAATCCCGCCATCAACCTTGGCAATGTAGCCATCAAGGCTGGTTGCTATATAAACGATGTTAGGCATGTATTTATAGGATAATTAGTTTCGACTTAACTTTCTGCAGGTTCTATCCAGTTACCATCCTCGCGGATAATGCCTATCAACTCATCAAGCGCGTTTGCGGCATTAATATTTTTTTTAACCGCTTCCTTACCGCGATACAGCGTGATCTTATCAGTACCCGAGCCTACGTAGCCATAATCGGCATCGGCCATTTCGCCCGGCCCGTTTACGATACAGCCCATAATACCAATTTTTAATCCTTTTAAATGACTGGTACGACTGCGGATCATTTGCGTGGTAACCATCAGGTCAAACAAAGTACGGCCACAGCTTGGGCAGGAGATATACTCTGTTTTTGAGATGCGCGAGCGCGTTGCCTGCAAAATACCAAAGGCTGTTGAAGTTATAGTTTGCGTATCAACCTGCGGTGCATCAATCCAGATACCATCACCGAAACCATCAATTAATAATGCGCCTAAGTCGGTTGCTGCCTGTAGCTGTAAGTTTTGGGTATTAAGATCTGCGTCTTGATTATCGAAAGTGTAGGACCGTTTAATGATCACCGGTACTTCTAGCCCCAGTTCTTCCATTTGGAAGAAGAACGCACGCTGATCGGCCATGCCATGCAGGGCATCGGTTTCTAAAATAAATATTAACGAGCTATCCATCGGCAACAAACCAAATTCGTCCGTGTCAATATCAGCGGGTTTTATTCTCACCAGGTTTAAAGCCGATGAACGGTTAACATCGCCTGTAAACTCCTTTAGTGTAAATACCGGGTGACAAAGTGTTTTGTTGGCCAGTTTTTGCCAGGTTTGGTAGTTATATAACTGCTTCAAGTTTGATGGCAAATTAAACGACGGCAGCTCATCGCCAAAAAACACAAAGTCAACCGATTGTTCGGCCATATTGTATTTATCCAGCAATGGCGAATAGATGTAACCCGCGGGATTTAATACCCCGGCATCCTTTAAATTTTCTTTGGATAGATCTACCACTACCCTCGGCACCATATGCCCGCCTATAAAAGTGTTAGCTTCGTAAGTATGGCGTTTTTTGTATTCGTAAGGATTATGGGGAAAGTTATGAGTTGTGAGTTGTGAGTTGTGAGTTTCATTTTGGTTCTTAACTCTTAACGTTTGCCCCCTCTTCACATAACGCTCAACCAAAGCAATGGCCACGGGCGCTTCTGCCTCTGGTTCTTCGGTTAGGGATACGCGGACGGTATCGCCCAGGCCGTCTTCCAGTAATGTACCAATACCTACGGCAGATTTGATACGGCCGTCTTCGCCGTCGCCGGCTTCGGTTACACCTAAGTGAAGCGGATAGTTCATGCCTTCGGCAACCATAGTTTCAACCAACAGGCGGTAGGCTTGCACCATTACCTGTGGATTGCTTGATTTCATGGAAACCACCAGATTATAATAATTCAGGTCTTCGCACATCCTTATAAACTCCATTGCCGACTCTACCATGCCCTGCGGTGTATCGCCATAACGGCTCATTATCCTGTCGCTTAACGACCCATGATTGGTCCCTATCCGCATGGCGGTGCCATATTCCTTGCAAATATTTACCAGTGGTTTAAACTTCTGATAGATGCGTTCCAGTTCGGCCCGATATTGTAAATCGGTATAATCTATCTGGTCGAATTTCTTTTTATCGGCATAGTTACCCGGGTTTACCCGTACTTTTTCAACTATGCGCGCAGCCACCTCGGCAGCGTTTGGGGTAAAATGTATATCGGCAACAAGCGGTGTGTTATAACCCCGCTGGCGTAGTTGTTTTTTTATTTCGGCAAGATTTTGTGCTTCCTTAATGCTTGGTGCAGTGATGCGCACATATTCGCAACCCGCTTCAATCATCCGGATAGACTGCTCTACCGTACCAAGGGTATCCATGGTATCGGTAGTGGTCATGCTTTGTATGCGGATAGGGTTATTACCCCCCATAGGTACATCGCCAATATTAACCTCGCGCGTAATAAAACGCGAATACTGGGTTAACGAATTACAATAACGGCCGGGAAGTAATATAGTGGGGGCATCCATGCGGGTGTGAAAATATTTTTATGCAACAAATTTACGAAATATGTTATTGCGTCTAACCGTTATATTGTTAAATAACATTAAATTATTAAATTTGAGATATGACAACGCAATTTATAGTAAACGATAAAGGTGAAAAAACTGCTGCAATTGTGCCTATCAATGAGTACGAGAACCTGCTGCACCAGCATCATATAAATTTGGAAGTATCAGACGAATATAAATTGATGATAGATAAAATGCTTGAAGAAGAAGCTAACGGTGAAGCTTTATATATTTCTGCTGAAAGTATTAAAAATCGGTTCATGAATAAATGAATTATCAATTAACTTATAGGAATAAAGCCGAAAATGATTTAGAAGATATTGAATCTTATTACAATAAAATATCTCCAGCTTTAGCTAAACGCTTTTTTGTGGAGTTCTTTGATACAGTTCAGTTTATTGAAGATGAACCCAAACTATTTCAGGTGAGGTATAGAAAAATCAGAATTGCTCCATTGTACCGTTTCCCTTACGGCATTCATTACAAAGAAAACAATAATTAAATAGTTATTTTCCGGGTTTTACACACCAAAAGATACTTTAAATAATTTCCGTCAATTATTTACCTTTCCGCGTAACTTTACATCCACTATGAACGACGAATATTACCTGGTACAAGGCGGAGAGAAAACAGGCCCATATACTTTTAACGAGCTTATAAATATGGAGCTAAACATCCATACCGAGATCATTACCCCGCAAAGCGATAAGCCGCAATATGCATCAGAGCTGCCCGAGTTTGATAGTTACTTTGAGGGCCAGGGCATCTATTTCCCTACGCTGGATAACCTGGCTACACATGGCAAAAGGCTTAGCGCTTTTTTGATTGACTATTTCGGGATCTATATCATTGTTTCAAATGTGGTTACGCGCACCGGCGTGGTTGTATTACCGGCAAGCTACCGCTTTGGTGACCCGGTACCAACCGGCATGGCCATTCTTTCGGCCTGTATGTTTGCAACCTTTTTGGTATACAAAACCATTTGCGAAGTAAGCGGGCTAAAAGGCAGCTTAGGCAAAAAAATATTTAAATTGATAGTGGTTGATGTCAATGGTCAAAAACTATCACTCCCCAGGGCGTTTTTGCGCAACCTGGGGGTGATATTATCTCTTACCATATGGGTGCCTTTTTTAAGCGTGTTTTTTAGCGAACACCGCCAGGCATGGTATGATAGTTTGGCTAAAACTTACGTTGTAAGCACCAACCCTAATTAATATTTCTCTACTTTAAAGTCGGCCATACCGCCGCTCATTTTTATGTAAAACTTGTTTGTAGCGTTAGCAAAGCCGGGGGTTTCGTAATTTCCGTCGCCCTGCTTGTTAAAACCTTCAAAGTTGGTTGATGACAAGCCGGTGCTGCTTACAATATGGCAAGCCGCGTTTGCAGGGATGCTTATTACTACTGCCGACATACCGGTTGAAACATTAACATTGGTTGTTGCCAACGGCTGGCCCAGTTTTACATCAAACGCTGCAGCGCCGCCGCTCAATTTAAGTGACCGCACTTTAAATTTGCTCAGATCGAAATCCAATTTAGTAGCACCTGTTTTTACATCAATTTCCCATTCAGGAGCGGTGTTTAGTTTAAACACTGCTGAGTTTGTTTTGCTGCTATCTTTTTTATCATCATCGTCGCCAAAATCCAGGTTAATACCGTGATGGCCCTTCATGTTAAAATTAAGCACGTATACTGAGTCTTTTTGGCTGTGGTTAAAAACGTACCTGCCTTTATACTCGTGCGTGTTGGCAGTAAACAACTGGTTGGTTGTATCGCTTAAACGGTAGGTTGTACCGCCGCCGCTTATATTCAAACGAGCCACCTTAGTAGCGGCAGTGTATGGGGCGTTAAATTCGCTGTTGCCTTCAATTTTGGTTATTTTGCTATTATTGTCGCTGTCGTCATCATTGCCATCGCCGTCAAAATAAAAAGAGTCGCTTCCCCAGCGCCCATTATGGCCGCCAACATTTCCAAACAACATTAAACCGAAACCAAGGGCTACTATCAAAAGTTTTAATCCAATTACCCACGGCGCCCTCCTGTCTGAAAATATAAGGTTGATGCCCCACAGTACTATTACTAACGGGAACAAAAATATCAGGTTATGCCAGTGAAAATGTAAGTACCCGTAATTATGCAACAGTATAGCTGCACCAATTAATATTAGTATTACACCCGGAATTATTTTATCGTTTTTCATGATCTTATTTTTCTTATGTTGATGAAGCAACGCTTCATGATTTGTTAATATTAAACTGCCGGAGGTGTATCCTCTGTTTTATCTTCAACTTTTGTTTCAGTCTCTGCTGCCGGTTCAGTTACGTGCCAGTCGTCTTTTTCCCATGGTTCTACTTTCCTTTTAGAGAAAACCAATATACCACCAGCGGCAACAAATATTAACGGCCACAGGCGGTCAAAATCCCAGTCGGGCAATATATCGAAGTTATCTAATAAAAAGAACGATCCAAATGCTACCAAAGCCACACCTACAATAATACTGGCGTTTGATTTCTTTTTAGGGGGCATTACAAATGGCGCGCCTTGTTGCGGCGGCGTAAAGCTTCCGTAAGGGTTTGGTACGCTGTAATCTACCGGTGCACCACTTTGTGGCGGCACAGTGTAATCTACAACAGGGCCGGGACCGGCATTATTAAAGCCACGGTTATTAAAACCGTATACTTTTTTTGGCATCGCTATCCAGAATATGATATACGCCAGGAAGCCACCGCCATGAAATATAAGTGCCAATAAAAAGGCCACCCTAATAAGGGTAATGTCAATACTTAAATACTCTGCAAGGCCTGCGCATACGCCTGCTATCATTTTATTATGTTCGTCGCGCTGTAATTTCTTTTCCATTGTTTTAGTTTTTAGTTGGTTTACAATTGGCCGCCTGCCGGTTTAATAATTATCTGGTCGACGTTGGCGCCTTTACTCATTTTATAAATGTTTATAATTGCCGATGCGATGTCTTCGGGCAAAACCATAGTGTCTTTATTCACCTTTTGGCCATCCCATGAGGATGTTAATGTAGAGCCGGGAATAACCGCAGTTACCTTAACCCCGTAGTCCTGCATCTCTAACCTCATTACATTATTAAGACTTAACAAAGCAGCCTTTGTTACGCTGTACATGCCGGCATCAACCACAGGGTTAAGCGACGCTACAGAGCAGATATTAAAAAAATGTCCCTCGCCGGCGGCTACCATACTTTTACCGAAGAAACGGTACAACTCATAAGCAGGCATCAAATTGGTATTCACCATTTTCTCGAACAGATCACTCTCGTCATCCATTATTCTTGAAAATTGGTACATGCCTAAATTGTTAACTACGATGTTAATTGGGCCAAGTTCGTCGGCAGCGCTGTCGGCAAAAAATAACAGGTCTTCTTTATTGCTGCCATCGGCCACCGCTGTAAAAACTTTTATAGTGGGATTAATTTGCAGTAGTTCTGTTTTAAAAGAAGCAAGTTCGGCGGCGTTACGCGAGTTAATGGCAAGGTTTACACCTTCATGGGCAAAAGCTGCAGCAATTGCACGTCCCATTCCTTTTGTAGCGCCGGTTATTAAAGCATTTTTCATAGTACTAAAGTAGATATTATTGAAAGATACCGTATATATTAATCGGGGAACGGGGTGTAATAGTCGGTGAAATAATATTTACTTGCGGGCGAGAAGATTATTGGTTAAGTAAAATATTAATATTCAAAAACAAAGCGTTTTATATAAAATAGATTGCCAATAAACACTTAAACAAATACTATACTATTTGGTTAATAAATTTGTTGAGTGTAATTTATAGCTATTATAGCAATTGGCTCGAACCAAAAATGTATTTTTAACCGAATTTATATGATAGCATGTTTTACAGTTTAGGCAAATACATCCTTTTATTACGTTTAAGTTTCCGCAAACCGGAAAAATTCAGTGTTTACTGGGCAGAGGTAATGCGCGAGATGGTTTCCATCGGCATTGGCTCGTTAGGTATTATCGCCATCATATCTGTTTTTATCGGCGCAGCTACTACTATACAAGTGGCGTTCCAGTTAAGCAGTCCGTTTGCATCTGGGAGTATTGCCGGCAAGATAGCCCGCGATTCTACCATTCTTGAATTTAGCCCTACCATATCCGCACTGGTATTGGCCGGCCGTGTGGGCTCAAGTATAGCTTCGCAAATTGGCACCATGCGTGTTACCGAACAAATTGACGCGCTGGAGATAATGGGTGTTAATGCCCCGGGCTATTTAATATCACCCAAAATTATTGCCAGTATGTCCATGATCCCCTTATTGGTTATTGTGTCTATAACGTTAGGTATTACGGGTGGTTATATAGCCTGCCTTGCATCGGGCGATATTACACCTGATGATTACCTTGCCGGTGTACGCGACGGCTTTGACGGGCTAACCGTGCAAGTTGCTTTGGTTAAAGCTGTGGCATTTGGTTTCCTAATCTCATCAATATGCGCCTACCAGGGGTTTTATACATCAGGTGGTGCTTTAGAGGTTGGGCAATCATCAACCAAAGGCGTAGTATATAGCTGCGTTATGATTTTATTTGCCGATTTGGTTATAACCCGTATAATGCTATGATCGAGGTTAAGGATATTTATAAAACCTTCGGCGAGAACGAAGTATTAAAAGGCATCTCGGCAACTTTCCAGCAAGGAAAAAACAATTTAATTATTGGCGGTTCGGGCTCCGGTAAAACAACTTTGCTTAAATGTATTGTCGGCCTGCACGAACCCACAAAAGGAGACGTTTTTTTTGCCGGTGAAAACTTTACCGATATGGATTTTGAGCAGCGCGTACCTATCCGCACGCACATTGGAATGTTGTTTCAAAACTCGGCCCTGTTTGATTCTATGACGGTTGAAGAGAACATCATGTTCCCCTTAAACCTTTTTACAGAGCAGACCCCTGCCGAAAAACTTGACCGTGCTAATTTTTGCCTGGAGCGCGTTAACCTTGAAGGTAAAAATAAATTATACCCTGCCGAGCTATCGGGCGGTATGAAAAAACGTGTGGGGATAGCCCGCGCCATATCCATGCAGCCAAAATATTTGTTTGTTGATGAGCCAAACTCGGGCCTCGACCCAAAAACATCCATCCTTATTGACGAGCTGATAAACGAGCTGACCACCGAATATAACATGACCACCGTTATCGTAACCCACGATATGAACTCGGTTATGGGTATTGGCGAGCATGTCATATTTTTACATGAAGGAAAAAAATGGTGGGAAGGCAGCAATAAAGAAATTGCCAAAACCGACAACGAGGAACTTAACGACTTTGTATTTGCCAGTAAGTTTATGCGGGCCGCAAAAGCGAAGCTATAAGTTTAAAGTATCAGTAATTAGTATCAAGTATCAAGCCTTATAGAATATATTTTTGTCTTACTACTTGATACTAATTACTTGATACTAAAAATCACTTTACCAACGTATATGTTCCCCAGCAATCAGTACTTGATAATGCGCTGATGTAGGAGTTTGCCAGTTTTGGGTCGGCCACGTTCATGTTAACTATGGTACCATCTTCGTTACGGGTTATAATTACCCCCGGTACATAATCTATTTCAACCTCGTTAAGGGTGATGTTATAATTGAACTTAGTCAGGTCGGCTGCTGATAGGTCAAGCAATTTAAGGTCAATGGCCAACTCGTAAGTATACGCCATATTTTTACCGAATAACGCGCGGGCTTTTATCCCATCGGTATTATACATAGAGATAAGTGTGTCAAGGTCTTTTACCCCCGATAATCTTATTAGCTTTGCTTTGTGTATCAAAATAGCGTTATTAACTTTCATTAAAGAGTCGCTGAGCTTATTTGATGCCGCAGTACCCGGTACAATTTGCGCCATCGCGTTGACATTGATATTTGGCCTGTCTTTCTCGTCAAATACCGGGAAGGTAACCGTAATCCCCCCGTCTGTTGATTTTTTAGTACCTTTTACTACAGAGAATGAAACCCCGCCGTTAATAATTTTATTGATGATCTCTTTACGGGTGGCCTGTAAGGTCAGGTAAAGTTTTTTATCATCATTTGATATCGTATAAAAAGCCTGGATAGCCTTATTATAGGTTTGAAATTTATTATCCCACTCGGCCGGTTTGCCGTCGATCTTTATGTTAGCCGGGGCTTTAACGCTTGCCGTCTGTATCACCGGTAATTTTTGAGCATTAGTCAAAACCGGCAATAACAAAGCCGCCAAAAGCAGCCTGATGGGGGTACCTGTAAGTTTCTTCACTCCGTGGGTTAATTGGTTAATATAAATATACGTATTAACCTTGCGTAAAAACAATTTATTTACGGGGTTAAAATTATTGTTTTGCTAAGGTATACTCGCCCGAAAAATCTGATGGATAGGCAAAGGACATATTGTCCGGGCTTGGCCCGCCTATGTTACGTTCAGATCCATCGGGTGCCGTATATACCATCCTGTTACCACGGCCGCCGGGCACAGTCCTAACTTCGCCGGGTACACCGTTTATCATGATATTGTATTTGAATGATATAGGTGCTTCGCCAGAGCGTGCTATGTAGCTAAGTGGAATAGCTAACTCGTATGTGTAAAACAGTTTACGGTCAAAGCGGCCTAACGCCTTAAAACCCTCCGAGTTAAAAACAGATAACGTACTATCCTCGGCAGACGCTACACCAATAACGCCTATCAATTTAAATCTATTATTTATGTTAGCATTGTAAGCGGCCGCTACAGAGTCGGCCAGGTAATTATTTTTTACCGTATCCTTAACAATTTCGTAAGGATCTCTTAGATTAAAATAGCCCGGTGCCTCCTTTTTACCATACTGCGGATAAGTAACCACCAGCTTTGCGCCCGATTTATCTTTAGGCATTATGGTTAAAGAAATACCGTTTTGGGTGATCTTACGTATTATATTTTTTTCGGTAGCCTGCACTGTCAGGTATAATTTGGTAGCACTGTTTGATAGCGTATAGTAAACCTCGGTAGTACGGTTAAACGCCTGAAACTTATCGCCAAACTCGGTGTTTTTGCCATCCACTTTAATAGTAACAGGTGCGGCTATACTTGCTGTTTGTATCTTGGGTAATTTTTGCGCGTTGGCAATAACTGTAAATAACAAAGCCGGTAAAATCAGCTTAAAAACGGTAGTATTAAAATTTTTCATGCACTTATCTGTTAGCGACCTAAAAATACAGATAATCCCCCGCGCACAAAAAAGTTTTGCTTATTCTAACAAATATGTTACTGCAACACCCGCTTGCCAAAAATCCAGCTTACTGTCATATTAAATAGAGTTATCCTTATATTTGCAGGGGTATCTTGTTACTTGATACTATATACTTGATACTAAAAGAATGATCCAACTCCTTACCCCCACCCATTGGAAAGATTACGAGCTGATAGACTGCGGTGATTTTGAAAAGCTGGAACGCTTTGGCAACGTAATACTGATCAGGCCGGAACCGCAGGCGGTTTGGAGCAAAGTTTTGCCACAAACCGAATGGCAGCGTTTACACCATATCCGCTTTAAAGGGCGTTCGGCAACATCAGGCGAATGGCTAAAGAAAAATCCGGCTACGCCAGACAGGTGGCACGTTGAATATAAAAATCCCGAGGCGGCTATCAAATTCAGATTGGCCTTAACCTCGTTTAAGCACTTGGGTATTTTCCCGGAGCAGGCAGTAAACTGGGATTATATATCATCCAACATAAAAAAATTTAAAGCACCCGATCCTAAAGTATTGAACTTGTTTGCCTATACGGGCGGTGCGTCGCTGATAGCGAAAGCTGCAGGAGCTGATACGACTCACGTAGATTCGATTAAACAGGTAGTAACCTGGGGTAACGAAAACATGGAGCTATCGGGCCTTAAAGATATCCGCTGGGTGGTTGAAGATGCTTTGAAATTTGTAAAACGCGAAGTAAAACGCGGCAAAAAATACAACGGCATTATTCTTGATCCGCCTGCATACGGCCACGGCCCCAACGGCGAAAAATGGAAGCTGGAGGACCATATCAATGAAATGATGCAGGACGTGGTACAACTGCTTGATCCCGAAGAACACTTCCTGATATTAAACACCTATTCGCTTGGGTTCTCGGCTGTTATTGTTGAGAATTTGATAAAGAGTGCGTTCCCTAAAGTTCAGAATTTAGAGATCGGCGAGCTTTACCTGCAGGCAACATCGGGCATTAAACTGCCGCTGGGTGTATTTGGTAAGTTTTATAAACACAAATAACAAACTATGATGAGGAGCAAATTAGGCTTATTATCGCTGCTTTTTATTTCCTCTCTCTCTTTCGCGCAACAACATTTTGATATCGTCTTAAAAAACGGAAAGATAATTGACGGCACCGGCAACCCATGGTTTTATGGCGATGTGGGTATTGTGAAAAATAAGATTGTCAGGGTTGGCGACCTATCGCGTAGCAAAGCCACTAAAACTATCGACGCAACAGGGCTGATAGTAGCGCCCGGCTTTATTGATGTGCATACCCATATCGAAGGCGACGAAAAGAAAACACCCACTGCCGATAATTTTATTTACGATGGCGTTACCACGGTTATCACCGGCAACTGCGGCAGTTCAAATACCAACATCAAAAAGTATTTCGCGCAGTTGGATAGTATCAAACTATCTGTAAATGTGGCTACGTTAATTGGGCACAATACGGTGCGCGAAGCTGTGTTAGGCGAGGCTGCCGTTGCGCCAAACCCCGCCCAGCTTAAACAAATGGAAACCATTGTTGACAGAGCCATGCGCGATGGTGCCGTAGGGTTTTCTACCGGGTTGATATATACACCGGGTGTTTACTCAAAGACAGACGAGGTTGTAGCACTGGCTAAAGTGGCCGCTAAATATAAGGGTGTTTACACATCGCATATGCGGAACGAAACCGATAAAATTTTTGATGCCATTGCCGAAGCCATAGATATAGGCCGGCAAGCTAAAATGCCGGTAGAGATCTCGCATTTTAAAGTTGGCCTGCCTAACTGGAACAAATCGCCGGATATGATAGCCATGGTTGAAGCCGCGCGCGCTGAAGGTTTAGATGTTACGGTTGACCAGTATCCATATACCGCCAGCAGTACCACCCTAAATGTTATTATCCCCGAATGGTTACTTGCTGGCGGCCGCGATTCGGCGATAACGAAACTGGCAGATACCGCAATCCACCATAAAGTTGTGGACGAGATGATAAAAGACATGGCACGCCGTGGCCGCCCGCATTTTGATTATGCGGTGGTTGCGCAATGCCTGGCAGAACCCGGTTACAATGGAAAAAGTATAGCGCAAATAAATATACTAAAAGGTCGCCCGGCAACTATCCCTGCTGAAATAGAAACCATATTGGATATTGTAAAAACAGGAGGTGCAACTATGGTTTTCCACGGCCAAAACGAGGCCGATGTAGAAAACATTTTGCATTATCCGCTAACCATGGTTGCTTCCGATTCGGGCATCCGTTTATTCAACTCGGGCGTTCCGCATCCGCGGGGGTATGGCAGCAATGCACGTGTATTGGCCCACTATGTGCGCGAAAAGAATTTGATCCGGCTGGAAGATGCCATCCGTAAGATGACCTCGTTGCCGGCACAAAAATTCAACCTTACAGATAGAGGCTTGCTGCAGAGCGGCAAGTATGCCGATATAGTAATTTTTGATGCAGCGACGGTACAGGATCAATCTACCTTTGAACGCCCGCACGCTTATTCGACAGGTTTTAAATATGTTTTGGTAAACGGCCAGCTAACTGTTGATAATTTTAAACACATAGGTACCAGAAAAGGTGTTATTTTGCATGGCGCAGGTTATATATCAAACAAATAGGCAATCCTGTGTTATATCAACTGATCAAATAACTAATAAATGAAAAATATATTTCTGTCAACAGTATTATTGCTGTCATCGTTAGGTTTATTCTCTAACTGCAACCAATCAAACGGAAGCAAAAAAACTACCGGTACTGCGGCCTCTGCGGCCAAACCGGGCGCAGAGGCCGAACCTGCCGATACCACTACTATTGTAAAAAACAATTATCCACCAATAAATAAGGCGCAATACGATTCATTAATGAAACGTATGGCCCACGGCGATACGACCGGCAAATGGCCGGTTAAAAATGCACCCTATCCGTTACCGGGTGCAATTTTCCCATATAAAAGGGTTATTGCTTATTATGGTAACCTTTATTCTAAAAAGATGGGCATCCTGGGTGAGTTACCGCCAAGAGAAATGCTTGCCAAATTAAAAGGAGAATTAAAAAGCTGGCAACGCGCCGACCCAACAACCCCGGTACAACCGGCACTGCATTATATTGCCGTAGTAGCGCAAGGCGATGGCGGTAAGGATGGTAAGTACCGGTACCGCATGCCGTTTAAACAAATTGACAGCGTTTTAGCTATCGCTAAAAAAATTAACGCGCTGGTATTTTTAGACGTGCAGGTGTCGTTAAGCAATATCCAAACAGAGTTGCCTTTATTGGAAAAATACCTGATAATGCCACATGTGCATTTTGGTATGGACCCTGAGTTCTCTATGAAAGATGGTTCAAAACCAGGTAAAAAAATTGGCACTTATGATGCCAGCGATATCAACTTCGCTTCAAACTATTTAGCCGGTTTAGTTAAAAAGCACGGCTTACCGCCAAAAGTTTTAATTGTACACCGCTTCACCAAAAAAATGGTGACTAATTACAAAAACATTAAACTACGCCCCGAAGTACAAATAGTTATGGATATGGATGGCTGGGGCGAGCCTGACTTGAAAGAAGGCACCTGGCGCTACTTTATTTATAACGAGCCGGTACAGTTTACAGGCTTTAAGTTATTCTATAAAAACGACATCAAAAAGGCGCCGCACCATATGTTAACGCCAGAGGAGGTTTTGAAAAAGAAACCTTACCCGATGTATATACAGTATCAATAGCAGTACCCGAACCTTTCTGCAATAGGCGGAAGGGCGTAAATATCTTTGTGATCAAAAAGGTCCGGTGAAAATTCACCGGACCTTTTGTTATGGGTTTAAAGTCCCCCTATAGCGGGGTGAACGGGCTACACCGTAGGCACTGTAGTAAATACGCTCTTGTAGTATTTAAGATAGGCAATACATAAAAACAACTCAAGCAAAATAACTGCTGCGCCAACCGGTACACCGGCCGGAGCCAGCATGGCGTGGAACAAGAAAATGTTTACACTTATTGGTAATAGCACCAATACAAAGAATGCTGTGAAACGGTTAATCAGCAAAAAGAATCCGCTTACAATTTCAATAACTTTCATGTACTGGAAAAAATAGCCTGAGCCCCAAAGGCCGCCTGAAAACGCCGTCGCTTCCTTGCTCATTGGCGGAGGGGTCATATGTAAAACTTGCGGAAAGAAAAAATTCAGTCCAAACACCACGAAGATAAGTCCCAGCAATACGCGGGCAATTAATACTGCAATTTTCATAATTTGTGAGTTTTTAAAGATTAACTAAAAAGGTTAGAATAAGTTTTTACTAAAATACAAGTTTAAACACATATTTTTAAACTGAAGTGTCATACCTTCGTTATATATTTTACCAATTCGCATGAAAAAACTACTATTATTACCGGTATCGTTGTTCATATTTCTTACAGCAAATGCGCAAGAGGGGCCATTAACCATTGCTAATGGCGGTAAAGTATGGTCATCATTATACCAGCAACGTGCAGCGGAGTATAAGGCCTTATGCTTCCAGGCTTATAACCTGGCTAAATTACGCCTGGATGAAGCTGTGAAACACAAAGGCAAAAAACCATTGGCTGTTGTTACTGATATTGACGAAACGTTATTGGATAACAGTCCATATGACGCGGTGCGTGCCATCAACAACCAGGAGTTTGATCTGAAAGCCTGGAAACTATGGACCGCCAAAGGTATTGCCGACACTGTACCTGGCGCACCATCGTTTTTTAAATACGCGGCATCAAAAGGGGTAACGGTATTTTACATTACAAACCGCGACGAGGACGAGCGTAAAGGCACTACGAAAAACTTAAAACTTTACAACCTTCCTTTTGCAGACGCGGCGCATATTATCCTCAAACAAACCGTATCAAGCAAAGAGACCCGCCGCCAGCAGGTGTTGGCTAAGTATAACATCGTGCTGCTTTGTGGCGATAACCTGCCTGATTTTGACGCTTTATACGATAACAAACCCAACGAAGAAAGCCGCATGGCTACTACAGAGAAATTAAGAAAGCAATTCGGCAGCAGGTATATTGTAATCCCTAACCCATCCTACGGCGATTTTGAGAACGCTATATTTAAGTTTAATTATAAGCTAAGCGGCGCACAAAAGGATTCTGTGATAAAATCTTTGATAAAATTGGATAACTAATTTGTTGCATTAAGTTTTTGTTAACCCATAGTTTTCCAATAAATCAATGTGTATTTTTGGGTTTACCCCTTAAATCATGAAACATAAATTACTTTTCGCAGCTATAATAGCATCAGCTTTACAGGCACATGCGCAGCTACCAGGCAAAATAGCACAAACCGGGCAAGTGCTTTTACCTAACGGATGGAAGCTTAGTCCGGCAGGCACATCTTTACCTTTGGGTGATTTACCGCTAAATATCCAGCTTTCATCGTCAGGCAAAATGCTGGCCGTTACCAATAACGGGCAAAGCACGCAGTCTATCCAGTTGATAGACCCGGTAAATCAAACACTGATAGACGAAAAAGTAATTGGCAAACTATGGTATGGTCTTGCCTTCAGCCGCGACGAAAAACACTTGTACGCATCAGGCGGTAACGATAACTGGATCATTGATTTTGAAATAAGAAACAATAAATTGATACCGGCCGATACCATAAAGCTTGCACCGGCGGCTTATCCAAAAAACAAAGTTTGCGCCGCCGGCATAGCGGTAAATAAAAGCAATACGCTGCTTTATACTACTACCAAAGAAGATAATAGTCTATATGTAATAGATCTGGTTACCCGCGCTATTAAATCAAAAGTAAAGCTTGATGCCGAGGCTTATAGCTGCGTGCTGTCTCCCGACGAAAAAACACTTTATATATCTGTATGGAACGGTGGCGAAGTTGCCCTGTATAATACAGTTACCGGCAGCTTAAGCACCATAAAAGTAGGCAGCCACCCTAACGAGTTACTATTAAACAAAAAAGGCACCCGTTTATTTGTTGCCAACGCTAATGATAATTCGGTATCCATTATTAATACCGCAACCGGTAAGGTAACAGAGGTGGTATCTACATCACTTTTCCCTACCAAATTAACCGGATCAACCACTAACGGTTTAGCCTTATCAGCCAACGAAAAAACGCTTTATATAGCCAATGCTGACAACAACTGCCTGGCAGTTTTTGATGTAAGCATCCCCGGCAGCAGCCAAAGCCGCGGCTTTATCCCGGTGGGCTGGTACCCTACCAACGTTAAGGTATTGGGTAAGAAGATCCTGGTATCAAATGGCAAAGGTTTTACATCTATGGCTAATCCACAAGGTCCAATGCCAATAAAAAAAGCCGACAACAGCGGCGTACACCTGGGCGCTACCAATACCAAAGAGCAATACATTGGCGGTTTATTTAAAGGCACTTTATCGTTTATTAATACACCAACACCCAACGAGCAAAAAGCTTTTACCAAACAGGTTTATGCCAATACGCCATATAATGATAAAGTAGAGCAAATGGCTAAGGGCGAGGCAGGCAACCCTATCCCGCGTAGTAAGGCCGATCAATCGCCTATTAAATACGTATTTTATATCATCAAAGAAAACCGCACTTACGACCAGGTTTTGGGCGATATGCCTAAAGGCAACGGCGATACATCGCTTTGCATCTTTGGCCAAAAGGTTACGCCAAACGCCCATGCCATAGCAAACGAATTTGTTTTAGCGGATAATTTTTATGTTGATGCCGAAGTTAGCGCCGATGGCCATAACTGGAGCATGGCAGCTTATGCTACCGATTATATTGAAAAAACCTGGCCAACCAGTTACGGTGGTCGTGGTGGTGACTATGGCGGCGAAGGCGTACGTACCGCTAACGACCCACGCGACGGTTTTATATGGGACTATTGCAACCGGGCCGGTGTAAGCTACCGCAGCTATGGCGAATTTGCAGCTTATGGCAAAACAACCATTAAAGCCCTGAAAGGCCATGTATGTATGCAAACGCCCGGCTTTACTTTAGATATTACAGACAGGTTGCGCGAGAAAGTATGGGAGCATGATTTTGATTCGCTGTTGAGCGTAAATGATGTACCAAAGATGAATATCATCCGTATGGGTAATGACCATACCAGCGGGCAGCGTAAAGGAGCTATATCACCCATAGCAGCTGTCGCCGATAACGACCAGGGCGTAGGCATGTTTTTAGAGTATCTTTCGCACAGCCCGATATGGAAAGAATCAGTAGTATTTATTTTGGAGGATGATGCACAAAACGGATCGGACCATGTGGATGCGCACCGCTCTCCGGTATTTGTTGCCGGGCCGTATGTAAAACGCAATGCCGTTGTACATGGCATGTACTCAACCTCGGGCGTGTTACGCACCATGGAACTAATATTGGGCCTGCCGCCAATGAGCCAGTATGATGCCGCTGCCGTGCCATTGTATGATTGTTTTACCACTACTCCGGATTTTACACCCTATACTTTAAAAGCAGCGCAGGTTGATTTGGAAAAAAGAAATGTGGCCGTAAACAAAAGCAGTAAGATCTCTGACACCTTTAATTTGGCCGATGAGGACAAAGTACCCGACCTGTTATTGAACGAAGTAATTTGGAAATATGTTAAAGGCGAAGATTCAATAATGCCGGCGCCAAGGCGCAGCGCTTTTGTGATAATGGAACCAAAAAAGAAAGATGACGACGATTAATCGTTATGTATTAATTGCTAAAGTTAAAACCAGTATGTTTGATAATTGTTAACTTTAGCGTACCAATTAATAGCCCATGACAATTATAGAGAACGATCTTTTTAAAGTAGCTATTCGTAACCAGGGTGGCGAGTTAACCTCATTTTTTAATAAAAAAACCGGTGTAGAGCACCTGTGGCAAGCAGAAGGGGCATGGCCATGGTATGCACCAAACCTGTTTCCCATTGTTGGGCAGGTTATAAACAATGAATTATTGGTTGATGGCAATACGTATGAGCTGCCGAGGCATGGCTTTGCCCGTACATCTGAGTTTTTATTGATCAAGTCTGATGATCAATCGGCTTGGTTTTCTTTGCCTTATTGTGATAAAACCCTGGCTAAATATCCTTATAAATTTGATTTCCAGATCCATTATGACCTGATTGATGATGCCCTGCGTGTAACTTATAAGGTCATCAACTTAGATAGAAAAACTATCTATTTTTCGGTTGGCGGGCACCCCGCGTTTAATGTACCTTTTAATAAAGGCGAAAAACACGAGGATTATTATATAGCGTTTGAAATTGACGAAAAATTAGTAACACACCTGTTATCGCCCGACGGAACTTTTAACGGCGAAACCGAACCGGTGGCTACCGATAAAGGCAAGCTATTTTTAACCCGCGATTTGTTTGCAAAGGATGCGTTGGTATTCAAAAACTTAAAATCAAGGGTAGTAACAATTGGAAGCACGCAACATGATCAAACAATTACGGTAGAGTTCCCTCACTTTAATTACCTGGGGCTTTGGAATAAACCAGGTGCCGATTTTGTTTGTATTGAGCCTTGGCTGGGTTATGCTGATAATACTGGCCAACATGTAGATATCAGCCAAAAAGAAGCTATCCAGAAATTAGGCGTAGGCCATGTATTTGAGGCAGCATTTTTTATAAGTATGTAATAACAAGACTTACGAAGTTTTAAAAACTTCGTAAGTCTAAAAAGTTTAAAATAATCCCAACTGCCCCTTATCGTCCATATCAATATCATCCGGATTAGTGATTTCGAAATCTATTTTCTTTGCCGGCGGTTGTGTTGGTTCCTCAGTTGGTTTAGACGTCTCGATCTCCGGTTCAAGTTCGTCCTCTTCCGTTGCTTCCGGTTGCTCTTCTACCGTTGGTTCCGGCTTAATACTTACAGGTTCAGCTTTAACTTTCGGCTTTGGTTTAGGCATCGGCTCGGGTTCAACTATATCCTCTGGTGCTTCATCTACATCTTCCGGGCTTTCATCTGCTTCTACTGGCTCTTCAGCTACTACTTCTTCTTCAACCGGGTTGTTTTCAGCTATTAGTTTGACTGATTCAACCTGGTGCTGAGAAATGCGGTTACCCATTGCCTTCATCCCTTTCACATCTATTAACTCAGCCAAATTAAGTTCGATAGTTTCGGGAGTTTTGGCAGCGCCCCTTAGTTGTTTCACTTCAACAATTGGCCCGGCCGCGCTTGATATCAACGCCATTTTCGACCCGCTTTCTTCACTGATGATGCTGGTTTCTTTACCTATTACCGTATTCTCAAACACAAAGCGTTTAACCAGGTAATTTTTGGCCTTACCATCATAGTGCACCACCGAGTAAACTTTCTCAGGGTTATACTTTTCTATGATGGTCATCTTATCGTCGAAGTGGTTATTCAGGTCGAAGCTGGTTAACTCGTAAATGCCATTGGCAAATACGGTTAATATACGGTCGTCGCCATCAAACTCGCCCAGGTATTTACCACGCGCGTCAACATTCAATCGTTTTAAAATATCATCATACCAGATCTTACGGCCGGCCAGGGTTGAGATGCCTTTGCTTTTCAGGATGATCTTTTTAACCGGGTACTTGGTAATAATATTACCCATAGATGCACGGCCCTTTATAGCCAGTTGCGCAAAGTCCTCATCAAACTGCAATTTCTTCAATTTTTGATGCGGCTTTAACTGCACGTTAACCACCTCGGCCTCGCCGTTAGGATTGGCAGAGAAGTATAATACTTTTGATCCTTTGCTACCCTTGGTCAAGTCGTACTCTTTATCGCGGGTTACGCCGGTTACGGCAAAACGTTTAATGTAGCTTACGCCACTTTGCCCGTCTTTGTAGATCATGTTATAAACGGTACGCTCGTCATTCTTTTTAAATACCGCAACGTGGATGATCTCTTTACCCACAAATACCTTTTCCTGTACTTTGGTAATGATACAGCGCCCATCCTCGCGAAATACGATGATCTCGTCAATATCCGAGCAATCGCCAACAAACTCATCCTTACGTAAACCGGTACCGATAAAGCCATCCTCGCGGTTTACATATAGCTTAACGTTAGCTAATGCCACCTGTGATGCTTCTACTTTGTCAAACGTACGCAGTTCCGTTTTACGCTCGCGGTCCTTGCCGTATTTAGCTTTCAGTTTTTCAAACCAGTCTATGGTGTATTCGGTTAAATGTTTCAGGTGATTCTTAACCGTCTTTATTTCGTTCTCCAGGTTTTTGATCTGCTCATCCGTTTTCTTAAAGTCGAAACGGGTGATACTACTCATCGGCTTGTCGATCAGCTTGCGGTAATCCTCGGCCACAATAGGGCGATAGAATAGCGGTAAAAATGGCTCAAACAATCGGTTCAATACAACCAATACTTCTTCAAAAGTACCCGATGTTTCGTAATCCGGATGTTTGTACATCCCCTCTTGGATAAATATTTTAAGTAAGGAGCTGAAGAAGATCTTCTCCATCAATTCCTTCAGCTTGATCTGTAGTTCCTGCTTTAAAAGCTCTTTGGTGAAATGCGTACTTTCGGTAAGCATGTCGTTTACGCTCATAAAGCGTGGCTTGTCGTCCTGGATTATACAAGTGTTTGGCGATATAGAAACCTCGCAATCGGTAAAAGCAAACAGGGCATCGATAGTCACATCAGGCGAGATACCGGGCGCCAGGTGGATAACGATCTCTACGTTTTGAGCCGTGTTATCTTCTATCTTTTTTATTTTGATCTTACCCTTATCATTGGCCGTAATAACGCTGTCAATTAAGCTGCCGGTGGTAGTGGTAAAAGGTATTTCGGTAATAACTAAAGTCTTTTTATCGCGCTCTAATATTTTTGCGCGTACGCGGATGCGGCCACCGCGCTGCCCTTCATTATAAGCCGATGCATCAGCCATGCCACCCGTAGGGAAATCAGGCAATAAGTTTGGCCTTTGACCTTGCAATACGGCTACAGACGCATCTAATAGCTCAATAAAATTATGCGGCAAGATCTTAGTAGCTAAACCTACGGCAATACCCTCGGCACCCTGCGCCAATAGCAGCGGGAACTTAACCGGTAAAGTGATAGGCTCTTTATTACGGCCGTCATAACTGGCCTGCCAAATGGTGGTATCCGGATTAAAAACAACTTCTAAAGCAAATTTTGATAAACGCGCCTCGATATAACGCGGAGCAGCTGCCGAGTCGCCGGTTACGGGGTCGCCCCAGTTACCCTGGCAATCAATCAGCAGGTTTTTCTGGCCTATCTGCACCATGGCATCACCTATAGAAGCATCACCATGGGGGTGATATTTCATAGTGTTACCAATAACGTTGGCGGCTTTATTAAAGCGCCCGTCGTCCATCTCTTTCAACGAGTGGAGGATACGGCGCTGTACAGGTTTTAACCCATCATTTATATGTGGAACGGCACGGTCAAGGATTACATACGACGCATAGTCAAGGAACCAGTTTTCGTACAACCCATCAAGCGAGGTGACGTTATGTATTTTATCTTCGTTATTTGCAGCAGGGATATCGTTTTCGTTCAGATCTTCACTCATTAGTCACTAAAAAATTTGGATGGATAAAGATATGCAAATGTGCAGATGTGCAGATGCGCAGACAGGCAGATTTTATGCACATTTAGCTGTTTATAAACGCACTTTGATATTTAATTACAGGAAAATTGTTGTAAGGTTCAATTAGCCTGTTATTCCTTCCGCATCTCACGTATCATTACATTATAACTCCATTTGCGCAGCATAGCGTTTACAGTATTAACTATGCGTTTTGTGCGGGTTTCGTCGGTTTTAGCGCTCTCTATCCATTTAATAAAATAGTTGCGGTGTGACATGGCCAGGCTTTCAAACTGTTTTTGCGCCTCCGGGTCAAAATCAAAACAGTCCTGCAGATCGGCAGGTATTTCCACTTTAAAATCTTTATGTTCTTCCAGCTTAATTGTCACCATCGCGCCTGATTCTTTGCGGATGGCTTTCCTTATTTCGGCCTTTAACGCCATAATAAATTTACCATCGCCCATAGGCATTAATGCGAACCCTCTGATGGGAAATGTATCGACAAAACCACGAACGCGGAACGATTTTTTGTTTCCCGGCTTCATTTCCTGCGCCAGGTCGGCCGGAATTTCAACATATCGCCAGCCGGTTTTTTCGCCCATCTCGCCAAACTGTAATATCATGGTTTTGAACTCGATCATGCTATAAATATCACCTAAATAAGCCGCTTATAAAAACAGGGCAAGTGTTAAATTTTTGTTAAAAGTATAATAAATATTATTTTATCTGTAACGTTTCGATAGGTGCTGATGTCTTATGGATATATAAATTAATTAATAACCTTAAATACCAAATATTATGAAAACTTTAAAATCAATCGTGTTAGGTTTAGCACTTTTAGTAGTTGGCACAATTGCTAACGCTGCTAATAAACCAGCTGCTGTATTAACTAAAAATGATGTATTAAATATTTACGTGAACGCTGTTGTTCATGGCAAGTTAGACGGCCTTGACGCTGTTTTAGATGACAATGTGAAATTTGTTATGCAACGTGGTGATAATGAAACCATTTTAAACAAAAAGAATATCCTTGAATCATTTAAAGCTTCAGAAAACATGGAGCAGGGATGTACTTATACTACTACCGTTGTTAAAGACACCAAAGACGGTATGATAGTAAAATTAGAAATGAAATATGATGGTTATGTACGCACTAACTTGATCACTATTTCAAGCCGCCGTGCTGATTTCAAGATCACTAAGGTCGAAAATCAAGCTTAATTTTAGTTTAGTTTTGTTTATAGTTGGGCTCCTGTAAACAGGAGCCCTTTTTATTTTATCTTAAGATAACCGGTCTTCGAAAAACAAGAAAGGTAAAAACGATTCTATCCCATTTGTTACCCAAACCGGCCCCTGGCCAACAAACAGGATAACCTTTACCTTCTGGCTTTGCATTTGCTCGCATTCTGCCAATACCTGCAGGCATGATCCGCACGAGGTTACTGGTTTATGCAACTCAAATTCATCGGTATGGGCTGTTACAGCCATGCTTACAATTGGGTCGTCGGGGTGGTTGGCTCCCCAATAAAATAAAGCAACCCGCTCGGCGCATAAACCCGATGGATAGGCTACGTTTTCCTGGTTGCTACCATGGATGATCTTGCCGCTTTTTAAAAGTAATGCAGCGCCTACTCTAAATTTAGAATATGGCGAATGTGAATTTTTCATAGCCTTAACAGCCTCGGCGCACAGATCCTGGTCTATCGTATCCAATTCCTTCACAGAAGCATATTCCTGGAAGTTTATTTTTATTTCGTGTTTTATCATTCCTTTAAGCCTTCTGAAAAGAAGGGGAAACAAGATAAGGATTATTTCAAAAAGATTCGACAATTTTTAAAAAGTTATCAAATCTAAAAGTATTGTATCAAGATAATTCCAAACCCTATTGATCTTGGCCGGGCCAGCTATCGGCAAAAATACGCATCGGATATATCTTACTAATTGTCAATAATTTACGTATAATTGTAAACTTTAAAATTATGAGCAAAGAAAGCATTAGCCCAAACCCAGCACCTAAACAAAAAAAAGTTTGGCAAAAGCCCGATTTGTATGTTTTAGGTACTAACGGCGTAAATACTGGAACTCATGCAGGTTTGCATGAAAAAAGTATTACCCATTCTGTATATGTGGGATCGGGACATTTTATTTTATCTAAAACAAGCGGCGGCAATACTTTGGCTTCCCATACCAAAAATTGGTACGATTCTTAGTTAACTAAAAACAGATTGCCGGGAGAAATTAACTCGCTATCGGTAACTCCTCATCCTCAACTATAGTTGGATTTACGCTTTCGTCATCTTTTTCAACCCTTAGGTTGCCAATAATATGTTGCTGTCTTGCCGGTGTGTTTTTACCCATAAAGTATTCAAGCAGGCCTTTAATGTTAGCGTCTTTTAAAATCACCGGGTCAAGGCGGATGTCTTTGCCTATAAACAAACCAAACTCATCCGGCGAGATCTCGCCCAAACCTTTGAAGCGGGTTATCTCAGGCTTTACGCCTAATTTTGCGATGGCATTCCGGCGTTCTTCGTCGCTATAACAGTAAATTGTTTCCTTTTTATTACGTACACGGAACAACGGAGTTTGCAATATAAATACGTGCCCGGCTTTTACCAGGTCGGGGAAGAACTGCAGGAAGAATGTCATCAATAACAAACGGATGTGCATGCCATCCACATCAGCATCGGTAGCTATCACAATATTGTTATAACGCAATCCGTCTATACCATCCTCAATATTTAAAGCATGTTGCAGCAGGTTAAACTCCTCGTTTTCATAAACCACCTTTTTGGTAAGGCCATAGCAGTTTAACGGTTTACCTTTTAAGCTGAACACCGCCTGTGTCATGACATCGCGCGATTTGGTTATCGACCCGCTGGCCGAGTCACCTTCGGTAATAAACAATGTAGTATCCTGCTTACGCTCATGGGTGTCGTCAAAATGCAGCTTGCAATCGCGCAGTTTACGGTTATGTAATGATGCTTTTTTTGCCCTGTCATTAGCCAGCTTTTTAATACCCGCAATATCCTTGCGTTCGCGTTCCGACTGCATAATGCGCTTCAACAATGCATCGGCTGCAGCGGGATTTTTGTGCAGGTAATTATCTAATTCTTTCTTTACAAAATCGCCAATAAATGTGCGGACAGATGGCCCTTCGGGGCCAATGTTTTGCGAACCAAGTTTGGTTTTGGTTTGCGACTCGAACACCGGTTCCTGTACTTTTATCGCGATAGCTGATACAATAGACGCGCGAACATCCGACGCATCGAACTCTTTTTTATAAAACTCCCGGATGGTTTTTACTACCGCCTCGCGAAAGGCTGCCTGGTGGGTACCGCCTTGCGTAGTATGCTGGCCGTTTACAAACGAGTAATATTCCTCGCCGTATTGCTGACCGTGCGTCATAGCTATCTCTATATCCTCGCCCTTTAGGTGGATGATGGGGTAACGCAGAGTTTCCACATCGGTCCTTTTTGTTAGCAGGTCATATAATCCCCGCTCCGAAAAATATTTTTGATTATTAAAGTTAATCGTAAGGCCCGAGTTTAGGAACACATAGTTCCAGATCATGCTATCTATAAACTCCGGTATAAAATGGTAATTCCTGAAGATGGTTTCATCAGGATAAAAATTTATCGCGGTGCCGTTACGCTGTGTGGTTTCTTTTTCAGGCTCGTCTTTAACTAATTCGCCTTTTTCAAATTCGGCAATTTTGGTACGGCCGTCGCGGTATGATTGTACGATGAACGAGGTCGACAACGCGTTTACCGCTTTGGTACCCACACCATTTAATCCTACCGATTTCTGGAAAGCTTTACTATCATACTTACCACCTGTATTTATTTTTGATACGCAATCGATAACCTTACCCAAAGGGATACCGCGGCCATAGTCGCGCACGGTAACTTTATGGTCGCTTATATTGATCTCGATGGTTTTGCCCGAGCCCATTACAAACTCATCAATCGAGTTATCTACAATTTCTTTCAGTAATACATATATCCCGTCATCATATGCCGACCCATCGCCCAGTTTACCAATGTACATGCCGGGGCGCAGGCGGATATGTTCTTTCCAGTCGAGCGACCGGATACTATCTTCACTATAATTTACTGGTTCTGCCATTTTTATACGTGTATTTTAAAATCGGAACGCGGGAAACCTCCTTTCAGCAAAAATAAAGTTTAGCGGCTCAAATTCTAATTCAAATCTGTTAACTTATTAACATTAGTGATAGCCTCACCCCAACCCCTCTCTAAAGCAGAGGGGCTTGATTAGTGCTAATAAAGTTTTTGTATCGAAGTCCTCTCCTTTGGAGAGGATTTAGGTGAGGCTTATTCCTTAAACTTCAGGCAATTGCTGGCCTTGTTCATGTTCTTGAAAAACTCGGGGCCCTTTTCGTTGGTGAAGCAAACGGCTAAAACAGTACCGGTTTTGTTTTTTTGGAGGATGGTTAAAAAGCCATATTTATAATGCCTGGTAACAGGCGAATCGGCTATACTTAACAAGTAAACACTGCCGGCATCGGCGTTATACCGTTCCAGTATATAGGGTGGGAGATTTCTCCGTATATATTTTTTTTCGGACGTAAATGCCGCTATCTGGTTTTGTGCGATATTGATATACAACGAATCGGGATTGGCAACATGGATATTCTTATCCGCTAAAAGTTTTTCGCTTTCTTTTTGGGTGCTTACGCGCATCCATATCTCGAAGTCAGATCCCGGAAGCTCCAAAGCATAATCAAAAGGAAAATTTTCGGTATTTGGTGCCTTTATCTCTTTAAAACCTTCAGGAAAAGTAAAAGTTAAATCAATCTGGGCCAGGGTATTGTTAAAGTTTTTAGATTGGCCCATCCCCACATGGCTTACCTGAGCCGTAACCGGTACCGCTAACAAAAGCAGCACTATACTCCATATAATACAGTTAATTTTTGTGACAGCGTTCATCATGATAGACAAAGCTCAAATAACGGCGATAACCCGTGTTATTGTATTGCTAATTAAAATTATAGATTTTTTTTAATATAAATTCAATAATTAAACAAATAGGGTAAATACCGCTAAAGCAGGTATTCAATAACCCGTTTTTCAGACTCGAAAGGTGTTAATTGGTTTAATCCCATCGCTTCAACGGCGCTGTCAATTAATTTACTTTCATTCAAGGTTGGGGGCTTACCTTGTTTATTCCTGAAATAGGTGCCGGCATCCAGCATTGCTTTTAATGGTATCATTCCTATTAGTTCGCTGCCCAATACATTTACGTTATGGTCGGCAGCTTTGGATTTCACCTCATCAAAAACGATATGAATTGGTGTTACTGCAATATTTGTTAAATTCATCGATACCTGGGCAAGGCCGTATTCTTCAATATACCAGCCTATAGCTTTAACGTGTTTAAGCGTACCGTGGTTACGCTGTTTTCCATTTTCGTTAATAACTATCCTGCCGGTTTCCCGCACCTCGCAGGCTATCTCATTGGCAATGTTGGTTGATGCTGTATCAAGGTTTATATTGTAAGCTATTAAAAAATCGCGCGCCCCTATAACCGTGGCGCCTTGCCGGGCATCCATTTCGGCGGGGCCGAAGTCCGGTTTCCAGTTGGGTAATTTTATCTTCTTAAAAAATCCTTCGTATTCGCCCGCTCTTATTGCCGCCAAATTGCTGCGAGCCTTATTGGGTTGCGAATGCTCATATAAATAAACCGGGATCTGCAATTCCTCGCCCACCCGTTTTGCCAGCTGTTCGGCATATACAGCAACTTCGTCAAGCGTGATATTGCTAATTGGAATAAGCGGACAAACATCGGTAGCTCCCATGCGCGGATGTGTGCCTTTTTGGGTGCGCATATCAATCAGTTCGCCGGCCATTTTAATAGCCAGGAAAGCCGCTTCTGTCACCGCTTCAGGCTCGCCGGCAAAGGTTACTACCGTACGGTTAGCATCTTTGCCGGGGTCTACATTAAGCAGTTTTACCCCGGTTACCGAGGCTATTTCGCCGGTAATACTATTGATGATATCGTGATCGACACCCTCACTAAAATTTGGTACACATTCTATTATTCGGTTCATAATCGGGCTGCAATTTAAAGATTATTCGGTTTGATGCAAGTTTAAAAAGCAGCAGCCGCGAAAGGTAAAATCAAATAATGGAATGATTAAATACCTTAATGATACAATGTTATATTCAGTTAGATTTGAACAACCAAATCTAAGTTTATGAAGCTAATCAGCAAAAATTGGGCTACCTGTATAATGATGATGTTGTTTTTTACCGTACTGGTAAAGGATTCCATAGCGCAAAAAATGTGGGACAATCGCCCGGGTAAAACCTGGATGACTGATGCTTACCCTATTGGCAACGGCCGCATAGGCGGGATGGTGTTTGGCGGGATAAATAAAGAACGCATCCAGCTAAATGACATTACGCTTTGGACAGGCAATGAAACCGATCGTGGTGCTTACCAAACTTTAGGTAACTTGTTTGTAGATTTTGACGGAACCGATAATGACGTACCTACCGATTATCACCGCGAGTTAGATATCAATCGATCTGTTAATACAATCACCTATACCAAAAACGGCATTAAATATAAACGTGAGTATTTCTGTAGCTTCCCCGATAAGGCAATGGTGCTGCGTTTTACCGCTGACAGGAAAGGCGCGTTTAGTGGCGCGCTGCGTTTAACCGACGCGCATGGCGATCAGCCTGAAGCAAACGGCAACAAATTATTCTTCGCCGGGAAACTAAATAATGGGATGCAGTACGAGGCAACCGCTTTGGTAAAGGCCGAAGGGGGTAAGCTTGGCACCGAAGCCGACCCAACCGGCGGCAGCCAGCTTAAAATAGCAAACGCCGATGCGGTAACCATATTGTTTACCGCAGCTACCGATTTTGCCAACGATCGCAATACCAACTGGCGGGGAGAGGCCCCCCATACTAAAATAGACCGGGTATTAAAAGCTGCATCGGTTAAGCCCTATGCTGTTTTGTTGAAGAATCATGTAGCAGACTATCAAAACCTCTTTGGGCGTGTGCATTTAAACGTTGGGGCTACCCCTGCAGCTATACTTGCTTTGCCGACGGTACAAAGGCTTATAAATTATAAAAAGGAGTTTGATCCGCAGTTGGAGGCATTGATATTTCAATATGGCCGTTACCTGCTTATCAGCTCATCAAGAAAAGGTGGCTTGCCTGCAAACTTGCAAGGCTTATGGAACGAAACCAACAATCCACCATGGGGTGGTGATTATCACACCAATATTAACATCCAGATGAACTACTGGCTGGCCGAGCCCACCAACCTGGCCGAATGCCATTTTCCTTACCTTGACCATATCAATGCTATCCGGGAGATCAGGAAGATCAACACCCAAAAGGAATACCCGGGTGTGCGCGGCTGGACGCTGCGTACCGAAAGCAACCCCATGGGCGGCGAAAGTTATTCATGGAACCCGCCGGCCAGCGCGTGGTATGTGCAGGATCTGTGGGAACACTACGCCTTTACAAAAGACGTAAAGTATTTAAGGGATTTTGCCTACCCTATTATAAAAGAGGTTGCCGAGTTTTGGGATGATCATTTAAAACGACGCCCGGATGGTACGCTGGTATCACCCAAAGGCTGGTCGCCGGAGCATGGGCCTACCGAGGATGGGGTAACTTACGATCAGGAGATAGTTTACGACCTGTTTACCAATTACATTCAATCGGCAGATATATTGGGGATTGATAAAGCCTACCGCAACCATATAGCCGACCTTAAAGAACACCTGCTTAAACTAAAAATTGGTAAATGGGGACAATTGCAGGAATGGGAAACCGATCGCGACGACCCTAAAGATAACCATCGTCATGTTTCGCATTTATTTGGCTTGCATCCCGGCAGGCAGATCAGCACCATTAAAACCCCTGAGCTTGCACAGGCAGCAAAAGTAAGTTTGCTGGCACGCGGCGATGTTTCAACCGGGTGGTCTATGGCCTGGAAAATTAACTTTTGGGCCCGTCTGCAGGACGGCGATCATGCCCATACCATCATCCAGAATTTTATTACACCTGTTGGCGGCAATGGTATCGACTATAACAATGGCGGCGGCATTTATGCCAACCTATTTTGCGCACACCCGCCGTTCCAGATAGATGGTAACTTTGGCTATACCGCCGGCGTTGCCGAAATGTTGGTACAAAGCCAGGCCGACGAGATCCAGCTGTTACCCGCCCTGCCAAAAGCCTGGGCAACCGGCAGCGTACAGGGTCTGAAAGCCCGTGGCAACTTCGAGATCGTTGATATACAATGGAAGGATGGCAAGCTGACTAAATTGGTTATCAAATCATTATCAGGCGGCGAGTGCAGGTTGAGAACTTTGAGTGCTTTAAAGTCTGTTATAGGCGGCATAAAAAAACAAGCCAATGGTACGGATTATGCCTATACCTTTAAAACTACGGCGGGTAAGCGTTATAGCTTTACTAATTAAGTTCTGCTATCATTAGCATTAACCCTCGTCACTTATGCGTAACGAGGGTTTTTTATTTAATCCTGCATCACCCCCAAATAATTTTAAATAAAACTTGCGTAACCGATTGGCTACTCATATATTTGTAACCGAACGGTTACCTATTATGCCGGTTTTATATGAGACGAGACGTATTCCAGGCCATTGCCGACCCAACCCGCAGAGAGATCATTGGGATGCTGGCACATAAATCATTAAACTTAAATAACGTGGCCGACCAGTTTGCCATTAGTCGCCCGGCCATATCAAAACACATGAAGATATTGACCGAGTGCGGCCTGGTTACCATAACCCAACAGGGACGCGAGCGCTATTGCCATGCCGACTTCGGCAAGCTTAAACAAGTGGCCGACTGGACCGCCCGTTACCAGAAATTCTGGACCACCAAACTTGATGCTTTGGGCACCTTTTTAGAAAAAGAGAAACAACAAGAACAACAGAAATAATAACCTATTAACAATCAGAAATTATGAATACAGAACCATTTGTAATTGAGCAAACCTATGACGCGCCGGTTGCCAAAGTTTGGAGCGCAATTACCGACAACGATAAAATGAAGGAATGGTATTTCAAGCTGGAGGATTTTAAGCCCGAGGTTGGTTTTACCTTCCGTTTTGAGGGTAAGGACAAAGGGGTAACCTTTTGGCATAAATGTGTAATTACCGAAGTGATCCCGTTAAAGAAACTGGCACATACCTGGCGATATGAAGAGTATCCCGGCGACACGCTGGTTACATGGGAGCTTTTTGATGAAGGTGATAAAACCCGGTTAAAGTTAACCCATTCAGGATTAGAGACTCTCCCTGCCGATATTCCATCATTTGCAAGAGAAAACTTTGGCAAAGGCTGGACACATATTACAGGTACAAGTTTACCTGAGTATTTGGAGAAAACTAAGTAGTTCAGTGGGCTGTCATGCTGAGTCCGTCGAAGCATAGCGGGCTAAGGCCATCGCTCGCTCCTCGACAAGCTCAGGGTGACAGCCCTTTTTGATATTGCTATAACAACAGTATATCTATCCTGTGCGCATGCACCATTTCCAGCTTTGGCGACCATGCGAAAATAGTAAACCGCCCATCCTGCGATGCCACCAGGGCTATCGCGTCGCGCTGGTCGAATATAAACTGGGCAGCTGCCAGGTGTCGTGTACCACCGTTTTGGCCGGGGTGCATTAGTGTGGGTGTGCCGTCCATTACAGGTTCGGTAGTAATGATCCGGTCTACAGGCAGGCTCATGCCTGAGCGGGCAATTTTAGCGCCGAAGGCCAACAGCTCATAACTGCGGTTAATGATCGTCGCACCATCAACAGCGGTAAACCCACCCACGATATCTATTGAACGCAGCAGCGCTTCCTGCCAGTCGATTTTTGAGCGATCGCATTTATCCTGCTTCAGTAGTTTGGCAATACCATCGAAAGTTGGCACTACAGGATAATTTATAGGATGAATGATTGATTCCTTCCAGTTATCAGAATGCTCGGGGACTATCAACACCAATCCACCACGCCCGTGGATCCGCATGGATGCAGCCAGCTCAACCATAATATTCACCGTGCCATCAACAAAGGGCATAGCTATACCCGCTATAGTATCAAACAGCGCAGGGCAATCTTTCATGCCGGTGTTTTGTTCATCAACTATCTTTATCTCGTCGCCTTTTAATACTGCAATATTCACAAACTTGCCGAAGCCGTCTGTACGGCTGTGTTTAATAACCAGCAGGCCCGGCTCAATAACCTCCAATACAAAACAGATACCCGGTATAGCCAGGGTGGTGCCCCAAACGTATAGCTCATCATTTTCATACCAAACGCCCAGGTGTATGCCCGGGCTTTCAACAGCAGGAGCCAGTTTTGTTAGGTTATGCGGAGTAAGCCTTATCCGGTTTCCGAATATCAACGGCTGGCTGGCTTGGTGGGGTGGTAATAAGGCAATAGATATTTTGGGAGAATGCCCCTCCTCTTTACGCAAGCTTGCCCAAAACGCAACATCAATTATAGCCTCCACAATGGGCGATTGCGGTTCATCGGCAAGGTTAGTTGCACCCTGCCTGCGCGCTTCGGCCAAATGTGTGGCAAAATGAGCCTCGATGGTTACTGCTACCATACGGGCAGCTATATAGGTTGGTTCTGATAACATGCTTGTTTAACTATTACCTCAAAAATATCTTTTATGTTTTAAAGACATACAACATATTGCGGTAAAATTCGACTAATGTTTATGAAGCTTTAATCCCACTTTAACCACAGGGGTGATCCACTTTAAAAAGTGGATCACATGGATCACCTTTTTTATTTAACTAATTACAAACCAAATACTTAATATTTTGAGCGAATCACTTTGGATCACTCTTATTCGTAAGGATTTTTAAGGGTAAATCTTAATTAGCTAATTGATAATCAACTAATTGCAAAATGGTCATTTTTTGTCGCTTTTTGATGAGGGGATCAGTAAAAGTGGATCACCTATATAAATTGGTTATGCATATAAATTAAAAATTATTGAGGTTGATATTCAAACGGCAGCTGGTCGCCAACCCTTCTCCGGGCCAAATTACCATGGATGTAAAAAGCCCGGTAATCTGTATAGCTGCCTTTGCGGTCAATTATTGCTTCTTTAAAAGGCATTCTAATTATCGAGCCGTTGTAGTCAAGTTCGGTACTTACTCTGTTTTTTTTAGGGGCTTTTTTAAGTTTGGCGTTTGCCTTTTTCAGGTTATAAGTAAGATAAAAATCAGGGGATCTTAAAGCGATAAAAGATGTATCAATAACCGTGGCAAGCGTATCATACCTTAAAGGCCGCGGGTCTATGGCTATCTTGTCTAAGCTTAACGGATCATTTTTAATATTGTATGCCGAAAAGAGCTGGTTGGTAATAAACCCCTCCTTGGTAACCGTATTTGAATAAACCGACCGAAGGTAATGCATAAAAGAACCTTTATAAGTTTCCAGCCTGTTCTTTTCCCACGCTTTTTTCATTTTTGGCGTGCCGTCCAATTCCTCAAAATTGATATCGCCATCATAAATGGCAGCGTTGGTTATAGCATTGTATGAAAACCCTCTGAGCAGGTAGCGTACCTTATAACCCAGGCGTTTATTTTGGATGATCAAAAACTCGTCGGCACTGGCGATTAATAACCCTTTCTTTTTATCGTAATTTAATTTAAGGGCATCGCGGTTGGTTATCTCCGATTGTAGTCCGTTTGGCGAGATGCCTAAAAATTGCGCTTTAAACAATTGGTAATAATCTTCGACCGTATTGCCTGCCGGGATTTTAACTTCATTAAGTTCCGTAGCTTTAGATTTTAGCACTACATTTACGTTAGCCGAACTTGTTTGAATAACCAAGCTGCGAATATCCGGTGTAAACCCTACCATGGTTACTGATAGTTGAAAAGCACCGGGATCAAGATTGTGAAAAATAAATTCGCCCCGCTCATTCGTCATGGTTATTTTCTCAGACCCGCTTATAAACACGGTAGCGCTTGTCAGGAGCTGGCCTTTTTCGTCGGCAACAGTACCCATTACATTGTAATGCCCCTGGGCAGCTGCGTTAACAGCTATTATAAGTGTAAAAACAGAAAGAAGGCAGTAACGTATAAATTTCATTTATGAGGGGTAATAGGTTTAGCTAAAAATACATCTAAAATTACTCTGTTACAAACGGCGGCCGATACTCAAAAGGCAGCTGATCGCCAATGCGCCTTTTACCCCAATTGCCTTGTACTAAAAACGTGCGATAATCTGTGTAACTTCCTTTACGGTCTATAATTGCGTAAGGGAGGAAGAGTTTTAAAACAGATGTATTACCACTCATGTTGCCGGTAAAAACCGGGTCTGGTTTAGCTAAAGGGTTAGTATCTTTTTGCAGTATATGATTAGCTTGTTCCGGGTTGTAATCGATTAATATAGATGTAAACTTTAAAGAGGTAAACGTAGTATCAACAACCATCTTAATAGTATCGAAGTTTACTATTCTGTTATCTATTTTCGTTGAAAGTCCTGTTTTCCCACCACGTTCCTGGTATAGTTGATGGGTTAAAAACCCTTCTTTTATTTGTGTATCAGTGTAAACCGATCGCAGATAATGCATTAATGACCCCCTGTATGCTGCAAACCTGTTTTTGGCCCATTGAATTTTCATTAACGGCTCGGCTTCCAATTCTTCAAAATTGGTATCACCGTCATATTTCGTACGCAACAGGATTTTATTAAATTCAAAATTTTTAAGCAGATAATGCACCCGGTAACCTAATTGCCTGTTCTCTATTATCAAAAACTCGTCTGCTTCGGCTGTTAAAACGTTTCTGCCAGCGGTACCGAAGGATATAACTTTAGGGTTTGTTATAACGCATTTCTCTGCATTAGCAGACGTACCTAAAAATTGCTCTTTAAATATGGCATAGTTTGCTTCCCAATCGCTGTTATTGCCTATTACAACCTGGCTAAGCATAATAGTTTTAACTTTTAGCCTTACATTGATAGTTACCGATTTATCACGCAGTTGTATATTTTCTGTAAAAGGATAAAACCCCAGTAATTTTACCGATAGCTGGTAAGTACCTGCATCTACGTTGGCAAACTCAAATTTTCCCTCGTTATCGCTGCTTGTTATTTTTTGTGTCCCGCTGATAAAAACCGTAGCGCCCTTTTGTATGGTGCCACTCTCATCTTTAACTACGCCGCTTACTGTATAGCGCCCCTGGGCTAAAACACCAATATGGATGAATAATATAAAAGACACGAACAGGTAACGGGTTAATTTCATTTCAGGTGCAATAGGTTTAGCTAAAAGTAGCTTTTTTTCGCGATTTCATACAATGACTTATTCGTCAGTAAATAAAAAGCCCCGGCTCACTCAAGATCAATGATCGCGGACAACAAAGATTTTACCCTGCAACTAACAGCAAGTTTTTATATTTACTTGACCAAGTAAATAGCCATGTCCAATACCAGCTTTAAAAACATATTGTTAACAGGGTGCCTTGCATTGTTTATACAGGTGTCCGCAACATTTGCGCAAACCCCGAAATACCCGTCCCCTGAGCAGGTTGCGCGCGATTTTAAGGCATTATTAAACCGCCCGGTGGTCGATTTTAAGCCGGAGTTTACCAACGTACGCATGGATTCTATCCAGATTGACAAAGGATCAATTTACACCGAGGAAACCGAGCGCATGCCCATCCTTATTTATAAACCGGTTATAAAGGGGCAAACCAAATTCCCGGTGGTGATATTTTTGCATGGCACGGGTGGCAACAAAGATGGCGGCGATACTAAAGCAATGTTTACCAAACTGGCAAAGCTTGGCATTATGAGTGTGGCTATTGATGCCCGTTACCATGGCCAGCGCATTGCAGGTGGCGCGCACGGCAGTAAAGAATACACCGAAGCCGCTTACCAGGCTTTTAAAACCAATGATGCCACACACCATGCCTATCCTTTTTTATACGATACTTCATACGACCTGTGGCGATTAGTTGATTACCTGGTTACCCGCCCTGATGTTAAAGCCGACCGTATTGGTATGGGGGGCATCTCCATGGGTGGCATTGAAACGTGGATGGCTGCATCGGTGGATACCCGGATCCGCGCAGCGGTGCTGGGCATATCGGTACAAAGCTTTAAATGGAGTTTGGAGAACAATAAATGGCAGGGCCGCGCCGGCACCATTAACGACGCCCACAAAAAAGCCGCACATGATCTGGGCGACTCCACTGTAAATCAAGTTAACGTTAAAGCCGTATGGGATAAAATATTACCGGGCATAACCGATGAGTTTGATTGCCCGTCAATGATCCGCCTGTTTGCGCCGAGGCCGTTACTGATACTAAGTAAAGATACAGACCCCAACAACCCCTATCCCGGCGCGCAGATAGGCTTTGCTGCAGCAACCGAAGCATATAAAGCTAAAAACGCAATCGATAAGCTGGATATAGTGGTACAACCAAACTTAGGCCACGTTTTTAATGCGAAGGATACGCAATTAAGTATTGAATTTTTTAGTAAGTATTTGTTGGAGTAAAAAACATTTATCTGTCCGCGTCGACTCACCCGGTCTACGCTTCGCTGGACCACCCTCTCTTCCGCAAGCGGGAAAGAGGGTTAGAAAAATTAAAAAAACAAACCCTCTTTCCGCCGAAGGCGAAGAGAGGGTCGACAAGCGAAGCGATGTCGGGGTGAGTTTACGCTGATAGGTAAACGACACCCCTCATAACTGCAACGATTTCAAATAAGCCTGCGCGTATACGCCCCAGTTTTTCATAGCCGATTTAAGTGTGGCCTGGAACTGTTCTTTATTTACGGCTTTGCCTTTTTTGGGCGGTACTAAGGTGGTGGTTGGTACAGTTACGTCGGTTACTTTTGTGGCTATCCAGGCAACATTCTCGTGCGGCATGGCAACCTGTAATATCATCCCCGGCAAACCTGTGAACGATTCAGGGCCGCCTACTACCGGTATCTGGTCGGTGTAGAAGGCCACTACATAAATTGAGTCTAATATCAGCCCGTTGGCGCGGCGGCAGGTATAGCCCAGTATATCGCGGGTTTCGCCGGTTATTTTCCATTTAATTTGGGCGGTGCTGTCCTTCACCAAAAAGGTTTCCTCGAATACTTTTTTCTGGCTAAGCCTGGTGCTGGTATTAATATCAGTATAGGTGGTATTAAACTGCTGCGACATCGGCACATCGAACCAATTATTGGTGTTATTATCATCATCGGCAATTTCGGGCGTAAACAGGGTTTTATTATCGCCAAACTTTAAAGTACTTTTCAATACCTGGATCTGCGGGTGGTTTTTCTTATAAGCCTCGAATGCCTTTGCACTAAAAACATTCTCGTCTTTACTCAGGGCAATTTCACGGTTTATAAGGGCATACACGTTGGTGCTTTTATCAAACTCAATAATGCCCGATTTTACAAACCGGGTTACATATTGTGCCGATACCAGGTTGCCGGTTAAAAGCAGTAAGCAGGTTGCTATAAATAATTTGTTTTTCATGGTCTGTTATTTTTTTGCCATTGGGCCACCCATCTGGCTAAAATCCCAGGTTATGGCAAACATAAAGTAGCGTTGGATAGTGGTATAAGTGTTTTGCGAAACGCTATTGCCATAAGCGCTGCGGTTAAAGCCTACGTTTTGATTAAGCAGGTCATTACCTGATATAGTTGCCTTTAAGTTATTAGCTTTAAAGAACGATTTGCTTAGGCTGGCATTTAGCAGTGTACGTTTAAGGTCTGTGCCAAATGTGCCTGTTGCTGCCGTGTAAGTATAATTAATATCGCTTGATATCCTGAACTTAGCCGGAAGATAAACATTCATACCTCCACGGGTGTAAAAACCACCGCCATTGTTATTATTGGCTAATTGCTGGGATGATTTATTGACATTGTATTGCGGGCCTGCATTAACGTAAAAATCAAACTTATCTTTAACATATTTACTGATGTTAAGCCCCCCCGAGTAACTTGCGCTGAGGCTATTGTTTAATATACCGTTGGTGTATGAATAATTGGTATTACTGTTAGCATTAAGGTTTAATCCGACATTGATATCAAGCAAGCCTGTTTTACGCCCGAATGATCCATTGGCATAATAGCTAACCGGCATTTTATCTTTAAGGTTGATGTATTGGATGGTGCTTTTACCGGTTTTAATATCAGTGGTGGTATTATTAACTATTTGGTTTGAGGTAAAGTTATAGCCAACACTAAAATATACGTACTGGTTAGTTAATACCTTATAATCATTAAAGTAGATATTAAGGTTACTCCTGAATGATGGGGTAAGGCCCTGGTTACCCACAAATACATTCAGCGGATCGGTATTTTCTTTTACCGGTTGGATCTGGTTAATGGATGGCTGGTTAGTATAACCTCCATAATATAGGTAGATAGAGCGCTGTTGCGAGAAATTATACTCATAGGTAGCCTGCGGGTTCCAGTTGATGAAATGCCTTTTAAAAATATCGCCAGAGAACTGATTGTCCTGCTGAAAAGAAACATCTGATACCTTGGTGCCTATGTTAAATGATTGTTTTTTGCCTTTAAAATTAATAGCTGCGCCAATTTGGTTCGAGATCTGGTCAAGCTTGTAATAATTGCTTAGCGAGTCTACCAGCACTGTATAATCGCTGCCGCCCCCTGGCTTATTATACGAGCGCTTATCTGCCGTGCCTTTGTTTATATTAACGCCGTAATTAAAAATAAGCGATACCTTTTTTGAAATTGGCTCTGTATAAGTAACGTTACTATTTAATACGTTATTTTTAATGGTGTTTGATTTTAATTGGTCGGTTAGTGTTGAACTTTTTACGGCGCCGGTTTGGGTGTTATAAATATCAACTTCCGAGTTTAAGTAACCTTTGCTATCCGCATTATTAATATACTCACTCACCAATACCGATAGCGTTCGGCCCTTTTTCTTGAATTTATGGGTATAGAAAAGGCTGGTATTGAATATATGCGTATCCTCGTCGTTAGTAATACGGCGGCTGTTACTGTTCAACAGGGTATCATTACCTAACTGGCCGGTACGGCCTATGGATAAATAATCAGTAAGTGTTTTACCGTGTTTATAAGTACCATCAACTGAAACTTTTAAGGTGGACAAAGTGTCAAACTTAATTAAGTAGGTAAGATCAAGCTTTTGCCTGAACATGGAGTTATTAAAGTTTTGGTCGGTGTTGGTATTGATCTGCGAACCGCCCGTGTAATTGTTCTGTGATTGCGTATTGCTGGTACCGTTAACATCCAACTGGCCTATTTTATAATTGGCATTAATGCTTTCATTATCCTTGTTCCATTTACCATCGTAATGGACACCGCCGGTGGTGGCTTTGGGTATACCACGTCCATCATAATTTCCGTTAAACGAATCAAGACCGTTATCGCCATCATTAAAATAAAAAGAGATACCGCCGTTATCATTAACCTCGACATTGTTACTGCTGCCATATTTCTGACTATCCTGCCAACCCAGGCCGGTTTTGCCCGTATTGCTGGCAATACCATAGGCCGAGAACTTTTGCTTAGCCGTAAACCGGTTATACATACCCGTCCCCGAATAAAAATCACGGGTGCCTATGCCGCCATCCAGTTTACCAAAATAGCCGCTCTTTTTATCCTCTTTAAGTTTGATGTTTAAGGTTTTTGTTTTCTGCCCGTCATCAATACCGGTAAAGGTGGCCTGGTCGCTTTTTTTGTCGTATAGCTGCACTTTATCAACCATATCGGCACGCAGGTTTTTGGTAACCAGGGTGGGGTCATCGCCAAAAAACTCTTCGCCATCAACCAACACCTTCTCAACAGTTTTACCCTGGGCGGTTATCTTGCCGTCTTTATCTACTTCAATGCCGGGGAACTGTTTGATCAGGTCCTCTACCCTATCATTGGGCTGTATCACATAAGCTTTGGCGTTAAACTCGGTGGTGTCGCCTTTAATTTTTATAGCGCGGATCTGCCCTTTAATAATAACATCTTTTAACAGCTGCGATTTAAGCGTAAGGGTTACCTTCCCAAAATCATGCGTTTGTGTTTTATCATCAAGCGTAAAATCTTCAGTATAATCAGCATAGCCGGGGTACGACATCACCAGCACAAACTTACCCGCGCTTAAGTTATTAATAGCGAATGTGCCATCTTCTTTAACACGGGTAAATTTGTGCAGGATTGAATCCTTAGCGTTCAATACCATTACGGTAGCGTTCTCTAAGGTTTTACGCTCGGCCGTATCAATAGCCGAGCCTTTAACAGCATAATTGCTCTGTGCGTATCCGGTTAATGCAAACAGTACGAGCACTACAATTGAGGGAATTGTGATTTTCATAGGTAGATGTAAGGTCGAGGTAAATCTATAACTAAAAAATTAGTAGTAGAAGCATTTTAACATTTCTTAACGTTATTTAACAAATTGCTTTCAGCAATAAGACACTTGTTTTTTTGGTGTGTTACACACATTTCAATAAAAATATTAGTTTATAGAATATTAGTAACTAAAAATAGCGGGCATGTACATGCCCGCCTTAAAAGTGATGAGGTTGGGTGAAATATTATTGCTTTAACAACAACTCTAACGGCTTACCACTTAAGTTTAAAGCTGCGTTATTCTCATGCTTGTAACGGGCATTTTTAATATCGGTATTTAGCATGTTAAACTGTGCATCAGCTTTTAAATCAAAATTTCCTGTATTGATAGTATTATTCTGTGTGATAGTTAGAATGCCCGAGTTAACCGTGGCATTTAATAGTGTAATGTTGTTGTCAGTAAGGGCTAATAGAGTGGCGTTATTTACCTTAACATTCATCGTATCCTGCTTAAAGCCGGATACTGTCGTTACACCACCTCGCTCTACCAACGCCGTTAACGACTTATAACGGGTAACTATGCTTTTTAAATTAGGGCAAATAATATTAATGCTGTATTTATTATTAATTTTTCTTTCTTTCTTGTAGTCGATATGCAAAGTTCTATGATCTATCGTGAAAATCAGGTCGTCTTTTGCATCGTAATCGTCAATCCATACACCAAATTCGGGCCCTTGCTCTACTGTCAGGTCGGTGAAGTTGGCTGTATTATCTTCAATGGCATCAAAATCTTTCAAAGAAAGCTGGTTCTTATTATAAAAACGTTTTTTATAATCCCTTTTTAAATACTCGGCTCTCAACGAGAAATCGAACGCGACAATGGAGCCAATTACCATTAGCGTGGCCGCGATAAGCAGTTTATTACTTGTTTTCATAAGTTAACTTTTAGTTTTTTTAAAATCTTCGTATTGTTTCAATAATTCTTCGGGCTTAATGTCCAACAGGAAAAGGCTATTGAAAAAGCCCGGCAATTCTTGCTGTAAAAATCTCTCTTTTCGTATCGCTCTTACCCGCGCCACCGCATCCACAGATACAAATAACCCCAAACCGCGCTTATTAAAAATTATATCCTGTTGTTGCAAGTGTTCATAGGTACGCATTACGGTATTAGGATTTACTTGCAAGGCCACAGCCAGTTCACGCACCGAGGGAATTTTCTCTTCGGGCTGCCACTTACCCATTGTAATGTGTTCGCTCACATAATCTGCAATTTGCAGGTATATAGCATCTTTGTCTTTAAAGTTCATGGCTTAAACCTGTTTCTCTTTCAATTTGTAAAAAGCGCTTGCCCATATAATTATGATAGTTAAAACAAAAGCGTAAGGGGCCAGCAGCGCCATCGAATCAGATGCCGATATTGTATAACGGCTATCAACCACCTTCGATGACATAAACAAAACTTCCTGTTGTATGTGCCCGGCACTAATAACATGAAGTATGGGATAATTGATGACATTAAGCACGATGATAAGTACAAAAAACAGAAAGGTGGTTTTTATAAAATGAAGCTTTTTAAAATATGCCGCACCTAAAATTGTACAGGCATGGAAAAGTGTAAACATAATAGCCGGGATAAACCAGGGTGTTGCCTTACTAAACAAATTCAATATCGGCTTGGGTATTGCCCGGCCTTGTAGATCATAGTAGGTGGGCTTAAAGGCAAAAGCCAGATAATCAACAAGGTAAAACAAACTGATGCATATAACAGGAAAAATCAAGAATGTGTAGATCCAGCCAACCAAATACTTTTCTATGCTTGACACAGGTAATGTTAGTACGGGTATGGCTTTCTTTTTGTCACCAAAATCGGCAAAAATCAGGCTGGTAAATATGGCTCCGCCCAGCGTTAGGCAAAATAAAAACACACTCATTTGCCAGTCGATAGTTGCGCGTAAGCCTATCAAGGTCATAAAGCCCAATGCAAGGCCTAATATGCCAAGCAAAACCACGGTTGATAAAGTATAGATTTTAATATTGTCTACTGTATGTTTTTTAAAATAATGTGAAAAACGGTTTAAGTTAAACGTGTTGTTCATGGTTGGTTTGGTTTAGTGCGTCAGTTAAGGTTTTATTATTAGTGATGATGGCATTAAACAGCAATTCCATATCCACTTTGGTGTAACTGCCTTCGGTTTTTTGTGTAATAGCATTCAAGCCACTAATGTTTTCCTCGGCGTATAGATAATTAGTACTGTTTGCAGGAATGGTCTCGAAATTTACTTTTTCGACAATCTCATCCAGGCTTTGATTCAGTACAATTTGCTGGTTATGCAGTACCACTACCGTATCTATCAAATTATCCAGGTCGCGCACCTGGTGTGTTGAAATAACAATGCATCGGTCATCAGTTAACGCCGACGCTACAACTTTTCTAAACTGCGCTTTCGATGGGATATCCAGTCCGTTGGTCGGCTCGTCCATTATTAATAAGGATGTATTGGTTGCCAAACCAAAAGCTATCAGCACCTTTTTTTGCTGCCCGTAAGATAGTTTGGTTAGCGGCCTGTCGGCAGGGACATCAAAATCGGCAAGGGTTTGTATAAATTGTTTATTATCAAACTTTGGATAGAAATGTCCCGTGCTGTCTGCAAACTTAGTAGCTGTAAGAGCCGGCAGGTAGATCTCCTCCGGAACAAAAAACAGCTCCTGCAAAAAAGATGGCAGGCGCTTAGCCGCACTCACCCCATTTACCGTACACGTACCCGACCACGGAAAAACCAGCCCGGCAATGTTTTTCAGCAAGGTTGATTTACCCGCGCCGTTCATGCCCAGCAGCCCATAAATATGGCCCGGCTTAAGTGATAAGGTTATGTTGTCAAATAGTTTTTGTTTGCCATAGCCAAACGTTAATTGTGACAATTCGATCATAAGTTTAGTGTATTAGTTAAATAGTACACTACAAATGTAGACAATGATTTTACATATCAAAATTTTTTGAAAAATTTTGTTGATTGGGTGAATGGTTGATTAAGTGAGTAGTTGTTAATGATTAGGCTACAGGCAATGAATTAAAACTCAATCAACCACTCACCCAATCAACCACTTAACTTAACCTCACCTCATCTTCCCCTGCGCGGCTTCCGGGTTTTCCTTTAGATAAGTGCGATACAATTCAAAAAAGTCGGGCGCGGTTAGCAGTTCTATGTTGGGGTCAAGCTTTTTCAGCTCAGCTACTACCTGTACATACCACGACGGGCTTTTCAGGATATTGCGGAACCAATGGAACGGGATCTTGCGTTTCTGGATGCGGTCGTAAATAATTTGGGCGGCTTTAGCGGGGTCCTCGTTAACATCGGCATCCGATCGCATAACCGGCATATCGCCATGCAGCAAGGTAAGCGGCACCTTTTGCGGTACAATACCATTCGGACTAAAAGCCGCATAAGCGTCCAGTCCTTTTTGGTTAAGCGGTGGCGCCTGCCCGTCGATAATAAAACCGGTTATGGTGAGCCCCCATTGTTTGTAGTAAGGTTTGTTATGCGCAACCCAGGCATCCAATCCATCCGGCAAACCCGATAGTGGCCTTGGTGCCTGCAACATGCCCGGCATTAAATAGCCGGCGCCATTATCCGCGGCAGCGAAATAATCATTTGGCGTTGCCGACTCGCGGCGATAGTCCATAGCCATAGGCACACGCTCGGCCAGTACCGGGCTTATGCACCACATCATAGGTACTTTGCCACGGTTGGGGTCGTCCCATAAAGTTGGTGTTGTTTGCGATACCCACGACGAGGCATCATAATCGCCCACATAAAATATCAGGAAGTTGCGGCCCTTATAATCTATTTTGCCGGCTGCATTTAAGTAGCCTTTCTTAGTTAACTCGGCTTTGGTTACCCAGTCCTGCTTATATTCTTTTTTAAGCGGGAAATGCTGCCAGAACGAAGCATTTGCCAGCGCGCCATACCCAATAGCATCGGCATCTTTAAATGCGTTGTAGGCGCTTATAATGCGCGAATACTCCCACTCGGTAGCTACATCCTCGTGTGTGCCTTTGGCGTGTTTGGTATATTTAAATGCCCACGGCGGGAAACCGCCCAGGTAAGCATACCCGCCTTTGTTTTGGTTATAAGCCGTAAGCAGCATCTCTTTTAAAGTATTAACGTCGGTACCGGGTGTTTGGGCCGGGTCGTCGGTTGCGGATTCATCGGCCCAGGGGCTCAGGTCGAAGAAGAAACCTTTGCGACTTATAAAAAAATCATGATTGGTCAACGTATGGTGATTAGGGTTTGCCAAAAACGGGTTCTTTAACCATTGCTGGTCGATATAATAAGCGCCGTATTTGGTGTTTACCCTGCCGGTTTTCATGTACTTCTCCAAAAACCATAAGTAAGCGTCGTTCTTGGCCGAGCCGCTTGATACGCGTGTTGTACCGGGAATAATTCCCTTACCCGTAAACAGCGATGAGCCATCCTTATTAACCAAACTAATTTTAACCGGCAGCTTTGGCCCCGAAGTGATGATCTGCGAGTAAAGGCTGTTGGGGTTGGTATCATACCGTACTACTATCAAATCTTCTACCCCGGCAATTGATGATGCCACGTTGCTGGTGGCCTGCACATTGGGGTCATACACTACAGCGCCTTTAATTTGCTTTTTATAAGCCGATATTACATCAACCACATTTTTATAAAGTATGGTGTCGCGCTTAGCCAGCCATTTACCGGGTGCACGATATTTGTTCCACCAGTAACGGTCAATATCTGCGCTACCATTTTTTACCAGGAAGATGTATAGTTGCGGGGTAGTACGGTTTACAATACCTTGTAAGGATGCTATGGTATGGGTATAGTCCCACGTATTGTTAATGGCTAACTGGTTGCCTTTCTCTATCTGTAAGGTAAATTCAAGATCAAGCATACCAACCGGCGGTAGTTTTTTGACGGATTGTGCAAGAGCATAATTGGTCACCGCAAAAACGGTAAGCAGCAGTACAATAAAAGCAGGTTTTTTCATTGGTTGGGCGTAATTGGCGCTAATGTAACATTTGTAAGCGTAAAATATAAAATGCGGTATTTATTATGATATCATTAATAAAATTTGTTTTTTTGGTTGATATATAAACTATCGCGCAAGCAGGCGATAACGCAAACCAATTATAACTTTTAATTTTTCAAGCACTTTCAAGTACAATATTGCATAGCTATGCAATAACCTCAACTTAACCTTTAAAACCAATGAGCCAAAAAGCAGCTTTTACCGAGAAGAAATTTATTGTTACCCTAATTTTTGTCACGTCATTATTTTTGATGTGGGGCGTATTACACGCCATGAGCGATGTATTGAACAAACACTTTCAAAACGTATTAAATCTTTCCATATCGCAATCAGGCCTGATCCAGTTTTCTGTATTTGGCGCCTATTTTATCATGAGTTACCCGGCAGGCTATTTCATGAAGAAATTCGGTTATAAAGCAGGTGTAATATTGGGGCTGCTTTTATTTGCAGGGGGCTTGTTTCTGTTTGTGCCGGCGGCCAACTCAGCATCTTTTAGCTTTTTCAGGATTGCATTATTTATAGTAGGCTGTGGTATGGCTACCTTGGAAACTGTTGCACACCCATTTGTTGCAGCATTGGGCGACCAGCGTAAAAGCGATCTGCGTGTAAACTTTGCGCAAACCTTTAACGCCGTTGGTACCATTATTGGCCCAACAATCGGCGCATTCTTTCTATTAAGTGGCGATACTGTTAAATCAACCGACCTTACTTCGGTAAAAACTTTATATGTAGCAATTGGAATAGTGGTATTATTAATAGCAGTTGTTTTTGCATTTTTAAAAATACCTACCTTGGTTGATCCGCATGCTGCAACCCATTCTGATGATCCTGAAGCATTAAATGTTGATGCTGCTCCGCAAAAAAGTTTATTTCAGCACAGTCATTTTGTTTGGGCCTGCGTTGCACAATTTTTTAATGTTGCGGCACAAGGTGGCACCTGGGCTTATTTTATTAACTATGGTGTTAACATTATGCATTTCAGCGATGAAAAAGCAGGCTATTACATGAGCTTATTTATGTTTATGATGCTGGCCGGACGTATAGTTGGGACATCATTAATGACCATTATTGCTCCAAATAAATTATTAGCCATATTTGCTGCTGGTAACATTTTAATGTGCGTTATTGTAGCACAACACTTTGGCTGGCCGTCATACATCGCATTGTTGATGATCAATTTCTTCTTCAGTATTATGTTCCCTACCATATTTAGTTTGGGCCTTAAAAACCTGGGCAGCCACACGCAACAAGCGTCATCGTTCATCGCAATGGGTGTTGTTGGCGGCGCGGTTTTTCCTTTCATTATGGGGCAAATTGCCAACCATGACGTGGCACAAGCTTACTACTTACCTATAATTTGCTACGCCGTGATATTTATGTTCGGCTTTAAATTTTATAAAGTTAAACACGCTTAAACAGCGCTTTTTTAAGTATAAAATATGGAAAAACCCGAACCAAATGGTCCGGGTTTTTTTATTGCAGATAAATTATTTTCAAAAAATCAACCTAACTCCGCCTAAGCGTGCTGTAGGTAGTGCTGATAGTGAGCAAAGCAGGGCACATTAAACTTGAGCCGGCCTGTTTAGATCTTGTTTCATATCAAGGCGACAATGAAACAAAAAAAGTGTTTCAGGCAAGCTAAATTAGGTGTTTTGCAACTATTTATCTATCAAAGTGTTATATAACATATAGCTGTGAAAAAACTAACTAAAAAGTTGTTTCATTTTGTTTCACACTATTTTTGTAAGACATTAACTATTAATTGGTTAGGCTACAATCTTGTTTCACCTGTTTCATTTGTTTCATATATTTGTGAAACAAAACTGAGCGCCTAAACTATTAGCCATCTATCCGCAAAGCGATTAGCTTTCTTTAGACCAGACAGCTACATAGTCGGCCCAAAGTTCGTCAAGTGTTTTGCCGGTATATTCTTTCCAGGCATCTGCCGTGTACGTATGGCTGCGCAGTCTTCCGTCAAGATTTACAACAAGGCCCTTTTTTACGTTATTTTCTATCCAAAGTAAAAATTTAGCAGTAACGCGGTAAGAGTCGGTATAGCTTGGCGGCCTGGTTGGGTTAGCAGCGTCTTTTGTCTGTACCAGTTTATATTTAGGTAAGTACCATTTAGCGCCTTCGTTATCTACACCGTAAACGGCGCGCACGTAATCGGCAATACCTTCGGTAAGCCATCCTACACCCTGCGCACCGCCCTGGTAGCTTTGTACAATGTGCATTACCTCGTGGGTAACTACATCAATGTCTGTAGGTTTTTTAAGCATCCACGCTGGTTTGTAGCGCACCACGGTACCACCTGTTGCAGCTACCCCGGTATAGTTACGATCTATCCAAAAAACCACTCGTTTGGCGGTGTTTGGGTTAAAGTCTTTCGCCTCGGCAGTGTAAACTTTATAGAAAGTTTCTATCATACGTTGTTTAACAGCTGCACCCTCAGCTTCAAAAGTGGTATCATTATTTACGAAGATAAGCGTGTACGGGCCACGAGTTGTAGAGTCAAGCGATAAATGCGGCGCTTCATCCCATCTTGGCCCGCGACGGCGTTGCGTTTGTTGGGCCGTGGCGCCTAAAGCAGCAAAAAGGCATAGGGTAAGTAATAATTTTTTCATCCGTTTATATTTTAAGGGTTAACATAAATTTCAAGCTTCTCAAATATCCCTTAATTAATACTCAATAACAAGTATAGGTGATGGTGATGTGTAACAATGTTGAGTTAAAAATATCAGAATGATAAAATATCATACCATAATCCACCAAACTCATAACTTAAATTTGATATAGTTGCTTTTACACCGGGCGGCTATTAAAACGAAAGTATTAATGATGCCGGGGTTGTTATTTTACATTTACTTTGCTTTAGACGACAACCAAGTATGAATTTCACAAAAATCGCGGCAACACCGGTCACACACATTGGATGGGGGGCTATCGAAAATTTACTAACAGAAGTACAGCTGTTGGCGCCTGAAAAGATATTAATAGTTGCCGACCCCATTTTAAAGCAGATCGGGGTTATAGAAAACGTTGTTAGGCCTATATCCGAAGCTAATTATCCGTATGATATTTATACCGATATTATCCCTGAGCCCCTTTTACAGACCGGACAAAAATTGGTTGATTTTGCCCGGGCCGGCAACTACTCGCTAATAATTGGTATTGGTGGCGGCAGCGCGTTAGACCTGGCTAAACTTGCCGCGGTTTTTATGGCCAATGAGGGAGATATTAAAGATTATCTGAATTTATCGGGCTCGAAAAAGATACAGCATAAAGGTATCCCTAAAATATTGATAGCTACCACCTCAGGCACCGGTGCAGAGGTTACTAATATTTCGGTATTAGCGCTCGAACATACTAAAGATGTAATAAGCCACGACCATTTAATAGCCGATGTAGCCATTGTTGATGCACAACTTACCGTAAGTGTTCCCGCAAAAGTGACTGCTGCCACTGGTGCCGATGCGCTTACACATGCTATTGAAGCCTATATTTCGGTAAACGCAAACCCTTACTCAGATGGCTTGGCACTACAAGCCATTAAATTAATAAGTGGCTCGTTAAGGGATGCAGTTGCAAACGGTGATAATAAACAAGCCCGCACAGCTATGGCTTACGGGAGTTACCTGGCAGGCTTGGCTTTTTTTAATGCTGGTGTTGGGGCTATCCACGCACTGGCTTACCCTTTAGGGGGCCAGTTTCATATACCGCATGGCGATTCGAACGCGGTTTTAATACCTTATGTTATGGATTATATCCGCCCTTCCTGTTTTGTAAAAATGGGCGATATTTTTGCAGCTATGAATGGCAGCGTAACTGGTATTAGCCCTGAAGAGGCTTCGGTGAAGTGTATATTCAGCTTAATTAGCTTGCTTAAAGACATTGGCATCCCGGCGACATTGGCAGGTTTTAATGTACCCGAATCGGCGCTGGAACAATTGACAGCCGACGGCTTTAAACAAAAACGGTTATTGGCACGCTGCCCAATGCCACTAACCGAAACTGATATTTTAAATATTTATAAAAAAGCATTCTCGGGACATCTGGTTTCTTAATTCAATATTACATGAGCATAAAAGCTATTAATCCGGTTAACGGAAAACTTATAAAAGTATACAAGGAAGACAACGAGCAATTGGTTATACGTAAAATTGAACAGACACATAAAGCCTGGCTTAAATGGCGCGAAACTACTTTGACTGAGCGTGCCGCATTGCTTAGATCGTTAGCCGTAAATTTAAAAAGCCGTAAAAACGAGCTGGCCGTATTAATGGCGAAAGAAATGGGCAAACCCCTAAAAGATGGAGTAGCCGAGATTGAGAAATGCGCCTCGGTTTGCGAATATTATGCCGATAACGGCGCCAATTTTCTTGCAGATAAAACTATAAAAACTGATGCTTCAAAAAGCTATGTCAGCTTCCAGCCAATTGGTGTGGTACTGGCCATTATGCCGTGGAATTTCCCTTTTTGGCAAGTATTCAGGTTCCTGGCGCCAGGGTTAATGGCAGGTAATTGCGGTTTACTAAAACATGCATCAAATGTGCCCGGCTGCGCATTAGTTATTGAAGATTTAGTTAAGGCAGCTGGCTTCCCGCCTCATGTTTTTCAGACATTAATGATAGGCAGTAAAGCTGTTGCCAAAGTAATTGCTCATCCCCATGTTAAAGCTGTCACTTTAACCGGCAGCACCGAGGCAGGGATAAAAGTTGCGCAACAAGCAGGTAGTTTAATTAAAAAAACGGTGTTAGAGTTAGGCGGCAGCGACCCATATTTGATCTTGGCCGACGCGGATTTGGAAAAGGCCGCCCAAGCTTGTGTAAATAGCCGCCTCATTAACAATGGGCAAAGTTGTGTGGCTGCAAAAAGATTTATCCTGGTAAAATCAATCGAAAAAGAGTTTATCAGGCTTTTTAAAGAGAAAATGCTACAGAAAAAAATGGGCGATCCGTTTGAAGCAGATACTGATCTTGGGCCAATGGCGCGTGCCGACCTTAGAGATGAATTGCATGGGCAGGTTTTAGCCAATATACAAGCAGGTGCCAAATGCATCCTGGGCGGTACTATCCCTGCAATAAAAGGGGCGCATGCTTTTTATAATCCTACTATACTTACCGGCATAAAAAAAAGCATGCCTGCTTATCATGAAGAAATGTTTGGCCCCGTAGCATTAATTATATCAGCCAGGGATACGGATCATGCTATAAGTATTGCTAACGATACCTCGTTTGGGTTGGGGGCGGCTGTATTTACCAAAAACAACGCATTGGGCCAGGAAATAGCCCGTACTAAATTACAAGCCGGCTGCTGTTTTGTAAACTCCCTGGTAAAGTCAGATCCCCGCCTGCCGTTTGGTGGTGTCAATCAATCGGGCTATGGGCGCGAATTAAGCGAATTTGGGATACACGAGTTTGTAAATATTAAAACCGTATATATCGCATAAACGGTTTTAATATCAGGCATGAATCTCATGCTAAACCCTGAAAAGAGATTATTACACATTAGAAAATATGATACATTTTACATTTAAGAAGAGCGCTTTAATATTGATCGCCCTTTGTTTTTGGTGCTTTAGGGCAGCAGCACAGGATAATGAACAGGTTATTGTTAAAACGGAAAACCCCGGCGGTTGGATCATTAAAACAAAATCATCAGTATATCAAATTATTATAACAGCCGACGGCAAGGTAAAGCCTGGCTATTATGGCGCTAAAGGACAGGCAACCTATCTTAAAAAAAATGCCGCCTGGTACGAGGGGCTTGACGAAGTGCCGGTGCGCGGTGGCCGGACTGCCAAAACGCCTATGCTTGAAGTGGTTTTTAATGATAATGTGCGCGATGCCGACTTGGTATATGTAAAGGGCGAAGTGATAATTGTTAAGGGAAGAAGCACGCTTCAAATCACACAGAAAGACAAGTTTTACCCGCTTGAAATTACCTCATACATCCGTGTATTACCCGAGTTTGATGTACTTGAGAAATGGGCGATTGTTAAAAATACAGGGAAAAAAGGGAGCATCAGGGTAGAAAACCTGCAATCGGGCAGTATAGTATTACCTGCCGACGATTATATGCTAACCCATTTATCAGGCAGGGACCTTACCGAATTTCAATTACAACATACAGAACTTACACCTGGCTTAAAAATTATTGATAATAAAGGTTTTAAGGCAAACCATAACCCGCCATGGTTCCAGGTAAGGCCAAAAAGTGCGAAGGATACTAAAACCGGCCCCACCTGGTTTGGCTCGTTGCATTACAGCGGCAATTGGGATTTGATTTTTGACAAAACTTTTGATGGCCCGGTACAAGTTGTTGGCGGCATGAACTTTTGGGATACCAACTGGGATCTGCAGCCCGGCACAACCCTTGAAACACCCAAATTAACAGTAGGCTTTACGGATAAAGGGCCTGAGCAGGCTTCACGAAACTTAGCAGCTTATATCCGCAAGGATGTTTTATTGGCAGCACATCGCGAAGACCTCAGGCCGGTTATTTATAACAGTTGGGAGGCTGCCTACTATAGTGTAAACGAACAGCAACAAATAGACCTGGCAAAAATTGCGAGTGAAATAGGTATAGAAACATTTACCATAGATGACGGATGGTTTAAAGGGCGAACCGATGGCCGGTCGCAAAGTGGTTTAGGGAATTGGGAGGTTGATAGAAACAAATTCCCAAATGGCCTTGCACCTGTTATAAAACAGGTGCATGACCTGGGAATGAAATTTGGTTTATGGGTTGAACCCGAAAATGTTAATCCTAACAGCGATGTAGTGCAGGCGCACCCGGATTGGATATTCCAGTTTCCTAACCGTGAAGGCAACAAATTTCGCCAGATCCTTAATTTTGCTAACGAAGAGGTTTATCAGCATATGCTAAAAGCCTTAACCAAGCTTCTATCAGAAAATGATATCGACTTTATTAAATGGGATCAAAATAATGCCCTGACCGAACCCGGTTGGTCTACAGCCCCTGCCAATATACAACGCGAGGTACGGATAAGGCACATCAGCAATGTATACCGCCTGGTTGATGAGTTAAGGAAAAGGTTCCCTAAAGTATTGTTTGAAAGCTGTTCGAGCGGGGGCGGCCGGGTAGACCTGGGTATGTTATCTCGGATGGACCAGGCGTGGGTTAGTGATAATACCGACCCGATTGACAGGCTGTATATCCAATACGGATTTTTAAATGCCTTACCGGCAAATGTCATGGTATCATGGGTGACCAATACTACCCGCCATCAGCCAATTTCGTTGGATTACAGATTTGATGTTTCTATGTCGGGCGTGCTGGGCATTGGTAATGATATCAGGAAATGGTCACCAGCAGAAAAACTAATAGCAAAAAACAAGATCGATCTGTACAAAAAGATCAGGCCTATTGTGCAACAGGGAATTCTGTACCCTTTGGTTTCGCCTTTTGAGCATAACCGGTGTGCCTTGCAATACAATACTGAAGATGGTAAATCGGCTGTGCTTTTCTGTTATAATATGGCCGTATACCTGAAGGGCAGCCAGGAAACAGACCGTGGGACAACCATTTTAAAACTGGAGGGTTTATCCCCCGATAAGCAATATCTGGTTAAAAAAGCCAATGATAGCACCGATAAAGGCACCGTATATCAAGGCGAATTTTTGATGAGTGTAGGGATTGCCTGGCCGGTTAAAAATGCATTTGAAAGCCAGATCATGCTGATCGATCAGGTAAAATAGAAATTATTTATCCTGCATTAAGGCACTGCGACCGCCATCAATTAATATGGTTGTCCCTGAGGTAAAGGCAGCATAATGGCTCGACAAAAAAGCGCACCAGCCGCCTATTTCTTCGGGGCTGCCTAATTGTTTAACCGGGTGTAGATTAATGGTGCGTTGCCGTTCGGCGACAGGGTCGGGAAAGGAATCGAACCAGTTTTGATTACCAGGCGTATCAATAAAACCGGGTGCAATACCAACCACCCTGATTTGCGGTCCCCACTCAATAGCCAGGCTCCTTACCAAACCTTTCAGGGCTGTTTTGGCGATATTGTAAGGGAAACAGCCCGGCATAGTGGCAAATCCATGATTGGATGTCATGATGATCACTACGCCGTTGCTTTTTTCTAAAAAGGGCTTACAATTATTTGCCATGAGCCAATGCGATCTTAAATTAAGATCCATGTTTTGCTGCCACTCGTCTACGGTACAGTTCTGTGCGCCTTTAAAAACGTTTTTACCGGCGTTTGATACCAGGATATCGATATGCCCTTTCCAGTCGGCCGCCGTTTTAACATAATGTGCAATATTATCGGGGTCGGACACATCTGCCTGTACGTACAGCATTTCAACACCTTTTTCTTCAATAGATCTGATCGCCTGCTCAACACCGGGATGCTGCCTGTCTTTGGTACTACAGGCAACGATATGACATCCGGCTTCGGCCAAAACACAGGCAATCCCCAGGCCTATGCCCGAGGTAGCACCGGTTACCAGCGCTACTTTGTTTTCCAGATCAATATTTAACGCCATTTTCGTTCGGTTTATACATAAAACCCCGGTCTGTTTTCGGTGATTCCGGGATGCTTTTCCATTTCCTCTTCTACCAGGTCTACCCCTAAGCCTGGCCGGTCTGATAGCTTTAAAAAACCATTTTGTACCATATCAGCAATAGGATGATCGATCACGGTATCGCGCCAGGGTACATCAGTAAACATAAATTCCTGCCTGAAAAAGTTAGGTACCGACGCGCAAACATGGGCAGAGGCCAAGGTAGATAATGGCCCGTTGGGATTATGCGGAGCAAGCAATACGTTGTATGCCTCCATCATGGTAGCCATCCTTTTCATTTCTGACGGGCCGCCGCACCGGGTAATATCGGGCATCATAATATCGCAGATATGTTTCTCCAGTACCGGCCGGATGCCATAACGTGTGTAATGCCTTTCGCCAACGCAAATAGAAACATTGGATGGAATCCGGTCGCGCATGGCTTTCAGTGTGTCGGCACTTTCGGGCCCGGCGGGCTCTTCATACCAGGTAATATCCAAATCGGCCAAACGCTGCGCCATTTTAACTGCCACCCTAAAGTTAAGCATGGCATGCGTTTCTATCATGATGTCAAAATCGGGGCCGACGGCTTCCCTTACCGCGGCGCTCACCTGGTAGGCCAGGTCCTGCTGGCTGGCGGTAAGCTGCAGGTTTGACGAAAGATCCTCGCCATATAAATAATTGGTATGCGCAAACGGATCAAACTTTAAACCGGTAAAGCCTGCATCTTTTACCACACGGGCCTGCCTGGCATAATCTTCGGGGGTATGCCCGCCGCCGGTAAACCAATAGTTGGCGTATAATAAAATGTCTTTTCTAAAAGCACCGCCCAATAATTCATAACAAGGCACATTTAAAACTTTTCCTTTTAGGTCAAGCAGCGCCATATCTATGCCGCTTATGGCACACATACTGGCACCATAGGGGCCTATCCAGTTAAAATCGCGGTATAGCTTTGTCCAGATAAAATCAATGTTATTAGGGTTTAGCCCTATCACACGTTTGCCAATATGTTTGGCGGCTTCAAAAACTACGGGGCTGCCCGGCCAATTTGTAGCCTCGCCAACACCGGTGTGGCCGGTATCGGTATATATTTTCATCAGGGTCCAGTTGTATTTTACCCCTTCTACCAGCCAAACTTTAACATCTGTTATTTTCATTTATTTTAAAATATACGCTATAAAACTGTTATTAATTACCAATCAAAATTGCGTGCTTACTCCATAAATATGCACATCTGATTTGCCCACAATTACAACTTTTTTAACCCATACTAATATAAAACCCAATAATATAAGTTCAATTTGTTTATATTAGAGCATACATGAAAGCACGCTTTATTGAAGTATCGGCACCCGGAAGGACTAAGGTTTACCTAAAAAATGTAAACGAGCCACATCTGTCTACTCCATTGCATTTCCATGAACTATGTGAACTGGTATACATCAGCGAAAGCTATGGCAAAAGGATAGTTGGCGATAATGTACAGGAGTTCCAGCCGGGCGATTTGGTATTAATGGGACCAAACTTGCCACATATATGGTATAATGCCCCTATATATTACGAGCAAAACAGCGAGCTTAAAGCCAGGGCAACAGTTGTGTATTTCCCGGAAGACCTGTTGGTTAATTTTTTAGATGATGAACAATCAGTTGCTTTGGTTCAAAATTTCATGAGCAAGGTTTCGCGCGGTATCCGGTTTTATGGTGATACCTTGTTAGAGGCAAGGCAGCGGTTGGATGAAATGGATGAACATACCGGCCTTAAAAGATTAGCTAATTTATTGCTACTCTGTGAGCAGCTGATCAATTCTGATGAGTACGAACTGCTATCGAGCCCGGGGTACCACATCAGGTTAAACCAGTCAGACACAAAGCGTGTGCATAATATCTATGTGTATGTAATGGAGCATTTCAAAGAACAAATAACCTTAAATGATGTAGCGTCGCTGGCTAATTTAACACCTACGGCTTTTTGCCGTTTTTTTAAAAAGCACGCCGGCAAATCGTTTTCGCGGTTTGTTAACGAATTGCGCATAGCCCATGCCTGCAAATTATTGTACGATCTTGAATTACCAATAACCGCTATTTGCTATGAAAGCGGTTTTCAAAACATGACTAACTTTAATAAATTCTTTCGCCGGATAAAAAACTGTAGTCCGAGCCAATACCGCAGTAAAATAAAGCTGGCATAGTCTAACAAGTTAATGCGGCTATGCCAGCCGGGTATTTATTTCAATTTCCAATGTGTGCTCATTATGCATGTTGGCTCACCAAATTTCGGTGCCTGATAATAAACCGTCAGGATAGAACCATCATCTAACTGGGTGCTTGACGGATAGCCCAGGTCCTGGCTATCGGCAAGGCAAAGGGTTATTTCATCTTTATACTCCCATGTGGCACCTTCATCTTTACTGATGCAGGCACGCTCGCCAAACGGCTCTTTACGCACCCCGTATACTACTAACACCCAGCCATTGCTTAGTTGTTTTAAATGAGGAGGATATCCCCAGATCCCTGTGCTTTTCATCTGCGACCAGGTTTTACCGCCATCTAAACTTTCTGACTGTAGCAGAAAACACTGGGTACGATCTTTAGGCTCATTACGAATCATGGCTATTATTTTACCCGATTTAAGTTCGACAGCATGTGGCTCACTTAAACCGGCTTCTGAGCCTGTGGGTCTTTCAATTTCACCCGTTACTTTCCAGCTACGGCCATCATCGGTTGATCTTTCGGCTATTATTACTGCTTTACCGCCCCGTTGTATGGTACTTATATATAACAGATCGCCATTTTTTAAGGCGATGGGTCCATGTGGCGCGGTACCGGTGGTGCGTACAGGTGTTAACCAGGTTTCCCCGCCATCTTCTGACCGGCGTACCCAATTACCCAGCAATTGCTTTTTGGTTTCTTCAGGGATTTTTTCACCTATCCGCGCGTATAACTCATAAGTACCCTTGCGTGCGGGATCATTAAAAGCCAGTGAGGTGAACCAACTTTGTACCAATGTACCTTTTTTAGTTTGGATGATGCCGGCATCACGGTCATCTAACGCGGTATTGTTTATAATTGAGGGTTTCGACCAGGTTTTTCCATTATCATCTGACGTGATTACCTGGGTTTTACCATAAGGACAAACATGCGAATCGCGATCGCCAGAGAAAACAACCATTAAACGGCCGGTATTTGTTTTTAAAACAGTTGGCCAGCCAAGGTAACGGTTAGGTTCAATTACGTTTTGTTTAATTACCGAGTGCCCGTTTGTGTCCAATCCATAAACTGTGCCTTTCCCCGGGAAACGTCCCGGTTCCACACATATCAGTTTATTTTCCAGTACCTCGGCTATTTTGTTTTCCGGCAATGGGTCGTTAAACAATGTTTGCCCGGTTAATTTTTCCGGCAGCTTATTGTTGCTTCCCATGGGGGCCGCCTGCATTTTTTTTGGCACCAGCCCTATTGTTGTTGCAATGCCCGCCAGGGTAATAAAATTGCGCCTGCTAATGCCTGATGATATATCTTTTTTCCGCATGTAAATTTTGTTATTCGTTAATAGGTTATTTATCGATATTATAAAGATTGATTTTTATTTTATTAAAGTTAATCATAAAGTAATAAGGCAATTGAACGAGCCCGCCCTAACAGGCCCGTTCTGCCCAACTATTACTAACCATTAGAGAGTAATTTATTTCCAGGCATCATTCTCTGTAACCAACGGCTCGGTGCCACGAATAGTTACACCGATAGGCCATAACAAAAAGCCCGGGTTTCCGCTCTTACTTGCCAGTGATGGTACTAAGTTGAACGCCTGGTTAAAGCGTATTAAATCCCACCAGCGTTTGCCTTCGGTAGCAAGTTCTAACAATCGCTCTTTTAAAATAGCGTCATCATTTGCAGCCTGGCTTCCGTTAACAAAAGTGTGGGCGGCAAAGTTAGTACCATAAGCACGTTGCCTTACTAAGTTCATTTCTGTAGTAGGGTCTTGGGTTAGGGCATTTTTAATTTCCGCTTTCATGAGCAACAGGTCGGCATAACGGTATATAACAACATCAGTATAAAAATAACGTGTACCGGCATTTACCATGCCCGCACCTTTGGTTACAATGGAAGTAACATATTTATTCGTATTATCATATACCTCATAAAAAGTACCGTTACGACGCTGATCATCAGTGGTGAACTGATCTCGCACCAATTTTGATACCTGCGCAGTGTTTACACCCTGATTACCTACACCCTGCACGCCTATAACAGCTAAAGTAGGTGCCGGCAAACTTGCATAACCACTTATATACATAGTTTGATAATAGTTGTTTAAGCCTTCATTTAACTGAAAACGCACCACCATCATATCTTCTTTATTTCCTTTATTAGTGTAGCTAAATACATCACTGTAAACAGGAAGCAAACCAACATCAGACGTTTGTGCTTCGTTAACAGCAGCAAGTGCCGTAGTCAGATCGGGTTGTCCGCCATTAAGCATTTTAGCTGTCCACAGGTAAACATCTGCTTTCAAAGCATCGGCTGATGCTTTGCTCCAGGTATTGCGGCCCGCTTCATAGGTAATATTTGGATATAGCGCCAGGGCCTTGGTCAAATCGCTTTTGATTAATGCAAATACCTCAGCGACAGTAGAGCGTGGGAGATTGATGGTCGACGCATCATAAGCTTCCAAAGGTTCAGTACGAATAGGTACACCACCCCAGGCCCTAACCAACACAAAATAGCAAAAAGCACGCATGGTATACGCTTGCGCCAGGGCGCTATTCTTTGTATCAGCACTTGGAAAAACTATGTTAGGCACATATTTTAATAACAAATTAGCCGAATTTATAGGTGCATAAAGATTTTTCCAAAAGTTGACCTGATTGTCTGCATTTGGCTGAGACGCGGTAAGCGTATTATTCCAGAATTTATCAAATCCCTGTGTGCCTGCTACTCCCCCGGTAAATACTTCGCTCCGGCCTTCGCCCAGCCAAAAGACATCGTTTGCCGCCGTGGTACGAAAATCGACATACATACCGCGTACCGCGCCTGCTACATCATCAGGAGTTTTAAAAAATGATGATGAGGTAATAACGCTCAAAGGCTTAGTGTCTATTGCTTTTTTACATGAGCTTGAAGCCGCCAGGCACAAGATCAATGTTATATATTTAATTTTTTTCATGATGATTTGTCCCTTTCCGGTTAAAGTGTAACATTAAGGCTCAAAGTATATGTTCGCGATATTGGATAACGTCCGCCTGCGTCAGCATTAAGGTCAATACCACCACCTTCTGGCGAAGAACCACTATAGCCGGTGAAATAATGCAGGTTATTGCCGCTTAAAGTAATACGCGCACCTTGTAATTTCACTTTTTGCGCCCATGACTGTGGCAAAGTGTAACCTAACGCTACCGTTCTAAGGCAAAAGAAATCTGCTTTTTCAATAGAAACTGTACTGGTGCGGTAATTGCCGGTTAAGCTATTAAACATGTAGCGTGGGTATTTAGCGTTAACATCGCCAACTTTTTTCCAAACATTGGCCGCCAAATCTGCGGTAGGCAAAGCATCGCCCTGCAATTGCCCGTTTGCCACGTAGGCAGGATAATTAAGCAATGAAGCACCCGTTGTAAAGTCGGTACGTATGTTCAGGCTAAACTGTTTGTAGCTAAAGTAGTTATTAAAGCCGCCTGTCCAGGACGGGAATTGATTCCCTGCTATAACTGCATCTTTAGATTCAAGGAAACCGTTGCCATCACGATCCGCCCAAATGGCGTCTCCGGCAAGTTTTTTTCTACCATTTTCAGCCGGCGCTGTTGCAGCTTCAGCATCTGTTTGGTAAATGCCAAGGTATTTGGTACCGGTTAAAACACCAATGGTGCCTCCTTCCTGAAAACCGCCCAACCAAACTAAACCGCCAACTGTTGGATCATAAGCTTGCGTACCGCCTTGCCTGTTTTTATCAATGCCATTAAATGGCAGTTTTAAAATAGTACGTTTTGTGTAGCCAGCGTTGGCAGATAGTGTCCATTTAAGTTTGGATTGTCTTGATAACATATCTATGTTAACTTCCATCTCTACTCCGCGCGTTTGTAAGCTGCCAAAATTGGTAGTGATGGTTGAAAATCCTGTAGATTGCGGAAGATTAACAGGGGTTAACAGGTTATCTGTACGACGGTTAAAGTAGTCAAGTATCAGGCTTATTTTATGGTCAAACAAACCAATATCCGCACCTAAATCAAATGTTTTTGATTGCTCCCACTGCAAATTTTTGTTGGGTATAACACTCGCCCTGATAGGGGCTTGTCCGGCATACAGGTCGGTAGTAACAAAGCTACCCTCTGGCTGAAAATCGCTCAAATTGCTTATGTTACCATTTACACCATAGCTTGCGCGCAGTTTGAATTGTGTAGTATTTAATGCGTTAATTGAGGTCCAAAACTCCTCTTTATCAATATTCCAGCCTGCAGATACACCAGGGAAGAAACCAAACTGGTGAGCCTCGCCTAGGTTTGAAGCACCGTCGTACCGGCCATTAATAGTTAACAGGTACTTTGCATCAAAGTCATAGTTAACCCGGAAGAAAGCGCCATCAATTGCTAAAGTATTATTTTGCCCGTTAACAAGCGTTGGCGTTGCCGATCCATTAAGTGTCGGGATAAGGTCTGTCGCGGCGTTCTGGCCGGTAGCATTGAAGGTACGCGAATTACGGAAATAATGTGAGTAACCTACTTTAGCCTCAAAAGTATGCCTTTCTAAAAAAATATGATTATAAGTTAAGGTTGCATCAGCCATCTCCTGCCTTGTTACGTTATCAGTTTGCGTTGCAGTACGCGAGGTAACCAACGCATTGGTTCCACCATTAAGATAAGCAGCCGGTTGGAAAGTGTAGGCATATGACCCTTCGCGCAACATGGATACATACGGTTCAAAAACCAGGTCTTTCAATATATTCCATTTAAAGCCTGCTGTTATGGCTACGTCTTCTAAACCGTTATCACCCTGTGGAGCGTACGGACCTTTATAAAAATAATCAGGGTTACCAATAGAACTGTTTTGACCGCCAGGCGCAATGGTGCCATCTTCATACATGTATTTTGCGGTACCGGGCAATGAAGCCGAACGGTAAAACACGTTAGCCAGACTCGGCACCTGGTTTTGGGTACGGTTTGAATAAAGTAACTGCCCGTATGCACTAAGATTCTCTTTTATTTTAAAGCTGCCATTTAAGTTAAAGCTTAAGCGTTTCCAGTCGGTAACTTCTGCGGTACCTTCGGACTTGGTATATCCCAAACCACTATAGAATGTAGCCTTATCCGACCCCCCGCTTGCGCTTATATAGTGATCGCCAGTATAAGCGTTGCGATATATCAGATCCTGAAATACGGTTTCTTTATAAATAAGAGTCTTTGTTTGATCAATGGGATCCGGCATGCTCGACCATCCTTCATTCAATTTATATTGATTAGTTGGGCTAAGATATTGCGTGGTATAGTTTGAAGTTTTTAAAAGGTTATTACCCGTACCAGCAGCAAAGGCACCGGCAAGGTTTGCTGCCACACCCGGTTGGTAAGCGCTGGCCCACACATAACCCTGGCGTTGTAACTGAATATAATCTTTAGCGCTGGCGTATTGCACCAAACGTTGTGGGTTACCTATTGAACTATTATAGGTGTAGTTTATGGCTGTTTTATTAATCTTGCCACGTTTGGTGGTTAATAATATAACACCGTTTGAACCACGTGCACCGTAAATTGCTGTCGCGGCAGCATCTTTAAGTACCTGTACCGACTCGATATCGTTTGCATTGATATCGGCAAGAGCATTAGGTCTGATGATGCCATCCATAATGTAAAGTGGCGATGAGCCCAATGGATTATTAATAGAAGTACCACCGCGTAAAATAATACGTGGCGCGGCACCGGGCTGGCCCGATAAAGTTTGGACTTGCAAACCAGCAATATTACCTTCAAGCGCGGTACCAATATTGGTATAAGGCACATCAGTTAATACGCGGTTATCAAGTTTGCTTATTGATGTTGATAATTTCTCGCGAGATTGCGAACCGTAACCCACTACCACTACTTCGGTAAGTTTAGCCATGTCTTCTATAAGTACTATAGTAATCCCGGTTTTGCCGGTTAAGTTCACTTCCTGGCTTATAAAGCCTACAAAGCTTACTAAAAGTACACTACTGCCATCGGGTGCAGCTACCTTAAACTTTCCCTCAGTATCAGTAGTGACGCCAATTGTTGTGCCTTTAACACGTACGGTCACACCGGGTAAAGGCTGTCCTTTGTCGTCGACAACCTTACCAGTAATATCCATCCACACAATCTCTTTTTTCACAGTTACCAGAAGGTTATCGTTCTTGTTTTTTAAAACCACTGCGCCGTCTTCAATTTCAAAGCTTAGCGGCTGGTCCTTTAAACTGGCTTTTAAAGCCTCGTCAAGTGAAGCGCCTGTTACCGACACACTAACAGGTACAGTTTTATTAAGCATTTCATCGCTGTAAATAAAATCATAGCCGCTTTGTAAGCGAATTTTTTTCAATACTTGCTCCAGGCTCACTTTCTTTTCATTGAGCGTTATTTTTTGAGCAAGACTACTTGCGCTGACTGCCATACCTGAGATCAGCAGTATGAAAGTTGTGATCTTCATGACTAATAATATTTTACGCGGCACATGAAAATACGCCGCGTGTATGCGTATTGCGTTTAAATTCATAATTTTGAATGTTCGGGTTAAACTGATTTGTTGCTTTACGAATTATTTTTTCCGTATTCGGCGCTGCCGTTAAGGAAGGGTAACCTGAACATTGAACGCATCCTGAGGTCCAAGTCGGGGTGCGTTTTTTATTTCAGATACCTGAGCCTAAGGCTTATGTGTGTAAATTTTCTTTCATAATGATTCGTCTAATGGTTAACAATTGATTTATATTTTAAGATATATGGATGGATTTATTTTCTCTGCTTAAAAACTTTAACCTTGCTACCTTCAACCAGGAAATCAACCTCTCCGGTTTTTCTGAAAAAATTTAAAACGGTTGCTAATTTTTTGGTGCGGCTAACAGCCCCTCCAAATTTTTTATTTTTCAGGCTATTATCTGTCCATACAAACTGCACATTATAAATGCGCGCCACCTCGGCCAAAATATTTTCAAGCGATTCATGATTAAAAACTATTTTGCCTTGCATCCAGGCGGTTGTAACTTCCAGATCGGCCTCATTAATTATTAGCTTACCGCCGCTTAATACTGCTTGTTCGCCAATTTTTAAGGCTATGGCTTTACCATCTTCGCCATCTTTAATATTAATGGCGCCTTCCAAAAGCGTTGTCTTTACTTTGTCGTTTAATCCGTATGCGTTTACGTTAAACTCGGTACCAAGGTCCTGGATTATCTCCTTTTTGGCTACTACATTAAATGGTTGCTTAGCGTTATGTTTTACCTTAAAATATACCTGGCCAGAAACGGATACATTACGACTATCGCCAGTAAATACAACAGGATAGGTAACACTTGAATTCACATCCAAATAAGCTACAGAACCATCTGCAAGCGTAATATCGAATTTAGATCCGCTATTGTTGGTAAGCGTGTGTATGGCAGATTGCTCTGCATCTGCCAATGTGGTGCTGTAATCTAAATTGTTGTTGGTATGATTAATTGCTGTACCATCATCTACTTTCATAAGGCCCTGGTGCTTTTGATCTATCCTGATATTTTTACCGTTGGCCAACATAAGTGTAACACCGTTTTGTACCGGTGCAATAAATTCGTTATGGCTTAAGGCCGGGGTGATTTTTACAGGCTTTTGGTTTAAAAAATAAGCACCTGCACAAAGTATTATTAGTATTGAAGCAGCGGTAGAGACACGCAACAACAACTTTTTTATTGGTTTTTGCTGCGGTTGCTCTAAAATAAAAGCTAACATATTCTCTTTACGCTCTGCATCTATCTGTTCAAGGTTGTTGGGCATTAGCTGCCATTCCCAATCTATCATCGCCTCTACGTGGTCTTTAAGGTTAGGGTCTGACAATAGCGATTGCCACTCTGAATACTCATCAGGAGTTAATGATTGGAGCCTGTGTTTTTTAAATAAGTAATGAAGCCTGGTTATAGTCATTTGTGGATAATGGAGTTTTATTTATTAGTGACTTTACACTAAAATAACACCCCCTTTATTAGTAAGACGGATGGCAGATAAAATAAGGGATATAAGAATTAAAGAATTTTGAAAATAATTAACAGGACAGCTACATCAGTATGAGTGCTGATGTAATTTCTAAGAAACCTAAGCGATAGTTTCATATATGTCTGTACGGTAAAAGGCGAAAGTTGCAGGCGCTCGGCAGCTTCTTCATATTTTAGCCCTTCCTGGTGGCATAGGGTATAAACGTAGCGGTGTTGTTCTGGCAGCAGGGCCAATCCTTTTGAAAGTACCTGTATGGTGTCGTTCAGGAAGATGTGCTCCTCTGTTTCGTTATGCAGTTCATTCCAGGTGTGTTTTAGCTCATTATATGCCTTAACAGTTAATTGCTGATGCCTTAATATATCAATAGCTTTATTGCGAGCCACAGTTTTTAAAAACGCTTCGATATTGTTAACGCTTTTTAGCTTGTACCCCATTTGCCATAGTTTTAGCATGGCTTCCTGTACTACCTCTTCGGCTAGTTCTTCTGAAAGTAAGATACGGAGAGAGAATGTATATAATTTAGCATTGTATTTTTCATAGATCAGCTTAAAAGCATGATGGTTACCTTGTGCTGCATTACGCAACAAATCCGCATCAGTATATAGCGATCTTATCTTCAAATCAGCTTAAATTACACTACATCAATATTCTATATATTATTAGAGAAGGCGTATTTATTTACCCTATTTATAGTTGGGCAACATCAAATTCTTTTAAAATAGTATCATGACTGATCTCGCCATGTAAATAATTTAGCACAAGTTTAACATGCCCTTAACAAATTTAATCCGATATGGCCAACATGAATGATACATTTTTTCATATTGCTGATATTCCTTTTCAATATCGGCTTACTTTCAATAATGTTTATTAAACCCGTTTATCCGGATACTTACATTATTTTATATTTTTCAAATGCAGCTTTGGCAGCCATACCCTCCTGCAAACTTTGTAGTACGGTACGTTCACCGCGCGCTTTTTCAATAGCACGCTTAAAAACCTCGTTTTCAATTTCTTGCGGAACTACACACACACCATCTATATCGCCCACTAAAATATCCCCAGGGCATACCCTCACCCCTTTTATACTCAATGGTACGCGGTAATCTATCACTTTACCTCGCGGCGCCTGGTCCTGGGCATAGCATCCGTACGAAAATACAGGAAAACCCACCGCACGTATACCATTGGTATCGCGCGAATACCCGTCTACTATGGCACCTGCCGCGCCAAGGTATTTGGCACGCACACTCATCAGTTCGCCCCATAATGCATAGGTTGGCGATGCCCCCGTGCACACATAAATTTCATTCTTTTTCAAGTCATCTAATGCTTCAAGCATTAAACCGAAAGGTTTATTAAGTGCGGTATTATTAACACTACTCTGGCTTACTATATCTGCCTCTACAACAGTCATTGCGCGGCCTACAATAAAATCACCCTCTGTGAGCGGCCTTAACTGCGGAGGCAAAAACTGATTCATATATCCTAATACATCCATAATATCGCCTATAACTGCGGTATAAAGTTCGTTACGGATGATATGAAAGAGTTCATCATCATTTTTCCAGGTTTTTTGCAGGTTTTGATTCATAAAATATTGCTTTGCTATGATGTAAAATTATACCGGCCGAGACTAAAATTGTAGAAGCAGCTTACCTTATTGATAAACTATTTTACCATTATTTTTTACCGGAAAGCAAATGCATGTTAATTTAATTTAATCGATGGCCATCTAATAATTATTGGGCGCTCTGGCTATGTATAATAAAGTCTTCGGAAATTCTGACTACGAAACCGATGAGCTTACTTTAAAAAAGCCTTTTTTGCTTATTGAAACGATTTAATAACACCAACCATACACTGAATTAATGAGGACAGAAAGAAAGTTTTATCAGAGAAATATCGGTAGCGGGGCAACTTAGCATTGGCGACGCAAAAAAACTGTTCGATAAGAATTATAAAAAGACTTAAAATATAGGATTTTAAAATCTCTTGTCTGGCCGGCATTAATGCCAACTGCGACAACAGCGAGAGCGAATTATAATAAAAAACCGCTTACAGGTTTTGTAAGCGGCTGATTATCGGGTGGAGAATATCGGAGAAGAGAGCGCCGTTATTGCATTACTCAAACTGCGTTTTTGATGCTCTGAGAGCGGTTTTTGATTTTTCATTTTGCAGTTTTTAGGGTGTTTTGGCAGAGTTTTGACAGTGTTTTTTACCGAAAATCGATGTTAAAATCGTCGTTTTAAATATCAGAAACGCGGTTTTTGAACTGTCCCAAAAATCTACCTTTCTTAAAAATAACAAATTTCCGGCAATTTTTATCATTTTTTTTCCATTCTCCACGATTTTTCGTGAAGAAATTTTGTGCCTTCCACAGTTAAATAGTCAAAAAAAACACATCAAAAGTCGGACAAAACTCTGCCATAAATGTTGCAGAAAAACCGTCAAATGTCTGCCAAAACATTGTTAAAAAACTCTATCAAAAGTCCGGCAAAACTCTGCCAAAACTATGGCAAAACTCCGTCAAAAGTGTGGCAAAACGCTGCATAAATCATTAAAAAACAGCTATTAATGGTACTGCAATAATCAATTATTATCCACTTAGCTAAGGAATCGTTAACGCTCGGATACCGCCTGATCCTTAAAGAAGTATTGTTGGGTATTAAAATTTCGTAATTTGCGTAAACCTAAATTTTTGCAATGCAAGTAAGATTTACACAAGCTCAACTAACTAATCTTTTTAAAACGTCGAGTGACACCTTTTTTCAAAAAGAAACTGCACACATATTAAGTGGTGTTGCGGAAAGAAGCCTTTGTTCCCGATTGGCAATATATCTTGAACAACTGATGCCTGGATTTGGAATTGAGGGTTATTATGCTGATACCGAATACAACCGCAAACAGGACGGCCAAATTAAAACTATTTTAGATGATGAAATGGAAGTTGTTGTTATCAATTGCGATCTTATTATACATAGTAGAGGAAATGAAGTCCCGGATAACTTGATAGCTGTTGAAATGAAAAAGTCAAGTCGTCCAGCTTCAGAAAAACTTAGTGATAGAAAACGTCTTAGGGCTTTGACAAAAAAGAATGATGTTTGGTCTTACGATGGAAAAGCACAACCAGAACAGGTTAGCGGCTACGTCATTGGCATTTATATGGAACTTGATCTAAAAAACAGAAAATGCATTTTTGAAAAGTATAAAGGTGGGGATTTAATAAATAATTGGGCCAGAAATTTCTAATATTGTGCAATCTAACCGTCTAATCTAAAGCTATCGCCGGATTTGATGACCTTTGTCATTTTGAAAGCTATTTTGCCAGGGTTCCAAGGACGTACATGAAGTTTACCATCAATTAATCTGTCAGTTGTGTAAGTGTCCGTTAGATAGTAGCCAATTCTGGGAATCCCCCTGCTTTCTTCTGTTCGTGGAAGGTCCTGAACAGTGGTTGCTAAAAAACTGATAATTTCTTCGTGTACATCATTTGTCTCATCATAGCTTAGGTGTATCCACCCTTGGTGGGTAAAACAAAAGGAACCTTTTCCAGCAAGGCACACGTGTGAAATGATTGGATTGGAATTCCAATTCGGGTCGATAGTTTTATAGGTGTTTAAAAATGATTCCGGGGTATAATTTTTCAAATCGGTTTTAAATATAAAAAGGCGATAATGGGGATTTACAACAATTTGCGGAAGGGGTATATGATTACTATCGTGATCCCCACTTGTTAAGGACAAATTACTGTCAATAGCAATAAATTTTTTATAAGCATCTTCGATGTTCCTTTTTGAAAACGTACTTTTTACTTCGATACAACTTAAGACTGATTCGATAGGAAATATAGCAAGATTATCATTTGAAGAAAAAAAGACCGGTGGGTGCAAATTTTTACTGTAAATGCAGATATCGATTTCATTTGATATCGTCCCGGCATAATCAATAACCTTTCCGGTGCCCATAGAAAAACGCTGATTAAGCATCGGCTCAAGTAAGTCGTGGACAACTATTTCACGCAGCCTACCAATCAAAAACGGGTGCTTGATAGCCGATGCACTAATAGCATTCGCTAATCCCTTTTTTATATTATCATTTAAAATTGTTCGGTAATAGGCATTCATATCTCGAAGATATATTTTTCATGTGACATTAAGCACTGCTTAATATTGGGATTTATAGGTTGGAGATCCTCATTTCACCATACTCTACAAAGGCATCAATGCTATTAAAACTCATAAACTCGCCTCTAAATAAACAAATACATTAATATTTGATGCCTGAAATAACTTAATTAAAAAGCCACAGGTAAATAAATTACTATCAATAATCGCTCGGTAAAGTTTGCGACATGCTATAATTCAATAATTATCAATAAATTTAGATGTTTATTACAAAGTGTTGTACCTAACCAATTGAGTAGCTTTGCAAACATTTTATTTATGACCGAAAGAAACTGCTTAATTCTTACTCAATACAGAATCACAAGTGACTACAACGACTTTATTGGCAAATACTACCATTTCCCGGCTAATTCAACTAAAAATTACTTAGCACAATTTGAAAATTTACCTATTGAATTTGTTTATTATGAACCTGAAAAGCACGGTGAAGGTAAATTTTTCGGATATGGTATTATCAAAAAAAGACCATTTGAAGATAAACGGGAAGAAGGTTTTTATTTTGTTGAAATAGAGGACTATAAAAATTTCGCTACTCCTGTTTATTTTAAAAATGACGACGGTATCATATTAGAAAAAATACTCAATCCTGAATTTTATAATTACAACAACGCTGTAAGAAAAACCACTCCGCAGTTTATTGATGAAATATGTCTTGATGGTGGCATACTTTTGAATTTCAAAGCTGATGCCCATTTAGTCCAAGTATTAGGCGAACAATTAATCGCATCTGAAAGAGTTGGAATTTTGGAATTAGTAAAGAACGGATTCGATGCCGGTGCTTCTTATTGCAATGTAACAATTGAAAACGTCCCCAATTTACCTCGCCTACCTAACGCCCTTTTTGAATACCCTGATTTCCCTGGCCCCGTTATCATCATTGACGACGATGGAAGTGGGATGACAAAAGAACAAATTGAACTTGGTTGGTTACGACCGGCATCAACAATTAAAACTAATGTTAAAGAGAGGATTAAGCAGGAACGCGAGAAAGCTACAAGGGAAGGAAAATTAGATACATTTAACGCTTTATACGAAGTTATAAAGTCAGAAAATAAAGGAAGGATTCCGCTTGGAGAAAAAGGCGTAGGCCGCTTCGCAAGTCACCGTTTGGGTAAAAACCTGGTTATTACCACGAAAGTTGCGGAATTTAATTATGAGTACGTTCTAAAAATCAATTGGGACGATTTTAATATCACTCAAGGTCTTTTTAAAAATCTGGACGATATTAAGGTAAGTTTATCAAGACAGCCTCTTTCCAGAGATTATGGCGAAAAAAACAGCGGAACACGGTTAATCATCTATGGTGGCCGTGATGGTTTTGAATTGACAGAATCGGAAATAAAGGAAATTAATCGTACAATATTAAAATTAAACTCCCCCAATCCTCATCCAAATACTCCGGCACCTGAATTTAAAGCATCATTTTTCTGTCCGCAGGTTAAAGATTTAGATGAACAAATCATATATCAAAAATATGATCCGGTATTTCAAATATTTGGATTAGTAGATGAATGGGGAATATTCAATTATAATTACTCCTTTACCCCACCTTATAATGTACCATTAGCAGCCTTCAATTATGAGGATCAAAAACTCGATTTAAAAACACTTAATAGCAATCATTGGCTTCATATTATCGAAGGCAGGCGTTTGTGGAGAAAGCCCGCATCAGGACCCTTTTTTATTCATATTGATGTATGGCATAGGGACAACCCGTGGATGTCTAATACAAGCGATGATAGAGAATTTAAGTCTTACCTCGAAAGATATGGTGGAATTTCAATATATCGAGACGGCATAAACGTATTCCCTGCTGAGTGGGGCACGGAAACAGATTGGTTGGGACTGAAACAAAGACAAGTTAAACAGAGCTATAGGATGTCCTATTATCACATGATAGGCAATATCGAGATAGATCAATCCACGAATATGGATTTGGTTGACAAAACCAATCGTGAGGGCATGATTAAAAATCGGGCATTTGCTGATTTAACTGATCTAGTAAGATCTGTAACCTACTTTGTAGAAAATGACTATATCGGTAAACGAAACGAATATAAAAATTTAAGCGGCGATACGATAAGAGATCCACGCCGGCTAAAGACGTTTTCAAAACAATCATCGCAAATCATTCAAAATATAGTTGATAACAATTACGATGTTGCGGTGGATCAATATCAATTATTTTCGAATATAGAAGACTTGGGTAACTTGAATGAAAGAAGCGGAAAATTAGTTGAACTTTCTAAATCATTAAAGAACCTTGAAGATAACTTAAAACAGATACAGGAAATTCAAGATATATTAACCGAACAGGCCGGGTTTGGCTTAGGGATCGCGGTAGCATTACATGAAATTAGTAAAACAACCTCTAATTTCTATTACGGAATATTAGAAGTTATAAAAGAGGGTAAATTAGATGCAGATAAACTGGAAGAGCTTAAAGACACGTCCAAATCACTGGAATCAGAATTATTGCGTTTAAGCCCCCTGAGAGCCCTTAGAAATGAAGACCCAGTAGAATTCCGTGTATCAACTTCAGTAACGTATGTGTTATCGGTATTTCGAAGAAGATTCCAAACCTTAAATATTGATTTTGATTATAACAAAGATCACGACTTTTCAATTCTTGCAAGATATGGCGCTTTAAATCAGATATTAACTAATTTACTTGATAATTCATGCTATTGGATGGATAAGCCGGAGATCACTGATAGAAAAATCAGGATATATATTAATTCTGCTGATCGAACAATTACTGTGGCAGACAATGGCCCAGGAATACACGATAGTATGATGTCATATTTATTTCAACCGGGAGCAAGTTTAAAATTTCCACCAAGTGGTTTAGGCTTGTATGTCTGCAAACATTATTTAAACCTTATGAAAAAACGAGGGGATATTTATTTAGCAAAACAGCGTGACAAAATTCAAGGTTTAACCGGCGCACAATTTATTCTTGATTTTTCACAAGTAATCAGTACAGAAAATGACTAAACACTCAATCAACATCTTCTTACTTGATGATGAATTCCCCGTTTTCAAAGATTTTATAGAGAAAGGGATATATAACGAAGCAATAAGTGCAGAAAACCTTTATCATTTGGCAATTACCCAAGATTGGAAGACTTTAAGCTATCTACAGCAATTAATTAAAGATATTGTAACCAGCAAACCTTGTACAGATGGCTTGATAAATCTATTTGGATTTACCAAACCACCGCAAGCATTATCTTCAATAGATGATGGTTTATTGCCGGACGTTATTATATATGATTGGGAATATGGTATGCCGGGTATAGATTCTCAAAATTGGCTATTAGAAATTTTGGCATCATCAACTGCGTTTGTTTTCGTTTACTCTAAAGTCAGGAATGATATACCAGCATTCTTAAACAAAAAAGAATTTCAACCTTATGCTAATAGATTTCAATTATTTTTGAAGGGAAGCACCACTCATTCCATATTTACCTCTGAAGAATTTATATTTCAATATATAATTGGAAAAGCTACAAGTAGCGGAAAAATTAAAATCCAAGGATTTGATGTTGAATTTACTTCTAACGATTATCTGTCCGAAGCGTCCGATTTGTTACACCTTGAAAGGCTATTGGGAAAGCTGTATTTGTTAGAAGAATTTAAAAAATTAGATTTTGACTTAAACCAAAAGACAATTGAAAAAATCCTTGAAGATTCTGATAAATACATTTTCCTCAGTGAAGAAAAAAAACTATTAATAAGCCCTGATGAAACCGCATTACTATCAAAATTAAAAGATGTGATTAAGCTATCCTATAAAGATGCGGCCAAACAATATTCAATTCAACAATTAAACGAAACATTAGAGAAGGGATTAGTACTAATCAATATTTAATTTATGCCAGCCTTAACCGACAATCACAAAAAAATCTTAGGACCACTAATTAAACCATTTCAACGGAGTGGTTCAAAATCAATCGAAACAGATCTACTTACAGGAGAAGATAGCAATGAACCTTTTCTCAATTTTATTCACGATGGAATCGAGAATAATCATCCTATCGGGTATGTTGAAATTACCGAAGATGAATTGGATACATACCAAATTCTTAATTATGGAAGCTATGCTGAAAAGTGCTTTCTATGGGTAATTGATGATATTAGCATAAAAATAATGTGGGAGAAAACAAGCAACGTTTTGCGATCAGAAGCACGACCTGAAAAACCGTACGTTTGCCATACTAATATTACGGGATGCAAGGAAGCTTATATCGGAGGAGAAATGTATTTTTGCACTAACGGAAACATCTATATTAATTTCAAATCAGATCGTTACGGAAGTGTGGATGTCGACGCGAAAAAAGCAATGGCTAAAGAATATATGGAGTTTGTAAATTATAAAAATGTTATCTTAATAGGTGAATAGTGATGGAAATGTTATCTATTGATTTATTTAGCGGTTGCGGAGGCTTAACCCAGGGAATGCATCAAGCTGGCTTTAAAACAAAAGTAGCTGTTGAGTTGGTTGAAAATGCTGCCGCGGCTTTTTCGCTCAATCACCCGGAAACTAAAGTTATCAAGAAAAATATAAGGGTAATTACTAAAGATGAAATTGGCCTTGCTTTAAATGGACAGCGTATGCACCTACTTGCAGGTTGTCCGCCTTGTCAAGGATTTTCCTCAATTAGACGCTTAAACAGAGGTAGTGTTAAAGATGATCGTAATGATTTGGTCTTAGAATATTTAAGATTTGTAAAGGAACACTTGCCTTATACAATTATGATGGAAAATGTACCAGCATTATTAGAATATGATTTATTTCAGCAGGTAGTCAAAGAGTTAAAAGAAATTGGGTATTATATAGATGTCGAAGTAGTTAATGTTAAAAACTACGGAGTTCCTCAAAGTCGCAGAAGATTGGTAATGGTAGGCTCATTATTAGGGCCTATTAAGGTTGCTAAAGGAAGCAATGAAAAAGTCACTGTAAGAGATGTTATAGGTGATCTTGAATCTATGATAACTACTGACGATGCAATCCATAAAATCACGGCTAAACACACCGATGATGTTATGGAAAGGATAAAACTTACGCCAAAAAATGGAGGTAGTTCAAAGGATCTGCCAGAAAGCTACACATTAGCTTGTCACAAAAAAGCAAATGTTGGATTTAACGATGTCTATGGTCGTTTAAGATGGGATGATTATTCTACAACAATAACCGGTGGATGTCTAAATCCTTCTAAAGGACGTTTTTTACACCCTGAAGAAGATCGCGTTATTACACCGAGAGAAGCCGCATTATTACAATCTTTTCCAAAAGATTATAAATTTCCTTCGAATATACCCAAACAAGCTTTAGCCCTACTTATAGGCAACGCTTTACCACCTAAGTTTAGCTATGCGCAATCGTTAAATATCAAAAATCACATAGAAAGCTATTTGGGCAATTCTGATATTAATTGATTTTGCCAATCTCCCTTTAAATCACATTGCCAAATGGTAATAACTTTCCATTTGGCAATTATTAAAGCATCATAAACTTTTACGTCGTTAGCTCTGTTTTTATTGATTTTTTCACTCCACCACTCAGTTCGAGTATTGGGAAGTTTGGCTTTTTTGCAACCGGCATGACCATGCCAAAAACAACCGTTAACAAATATTACAGTACGATATTTGGGTAATACCAAGTCGGGTTTTCCCGGTAACGTAGTATCGTGAAGCTTATATCTGTATCCTTTAGAAAATAGAAACTTCCTAACCATCAATTCGGGCTTAGTGTCCTTAGCCCTTATGCGGGACATATTGTAACTTCTCTTTTCTTTAGAATGGATATCTGTCATTAATCGGGTTTGTCTGCACTTTCAGAAGGTAGAGGCATGTATAAACCTAAGCCTGTATTTTTTAAATAAATCTCCTGCATTAAATCGTATATATCGATTCCCACGCTTTCGCAAATATTAAATGATTTGTGCATCAAATTATTTCTAACAGCAGCATCCTTTGAGGTATAGGTATCTTCCCCTGTTTTAGAATTTATATATTGAGTAAAATCCTCATCAGGGTGGGCATTTACACCTTCCGTCACAAGGCTTTTAAAGAAGGAAACCACATCTTCGATAGTCAAAATATCTGCAATCATAATATAAATCTAACGAAATTTGCTTAACTTTAAGTATGAGTTTCTGGAAAAATTCGGGGTATGACTACCAATCTTTAACAAATCTTTCAGAGGAAAAATTAATACTGCTTGCCAACGGGATGAGCCGGGAAGATATTATTGAATGGTTAGCCTGGAATGATCCGAACGGCATTTACCATGATGAACATTCTTTAAAGGAATTGGGAAATACAATGTCCCGTTCGGAGGGTTTGGAAATTTTACTCAGGCAGGTAGAGGAAAACAAGGTTGTGATTTAACACTTTAATAAAATTGTGCAACACCTATTACATGGCATTGCACAATTTATTAATTATTCCAGCTTGCAATATATTGTTGTAAATCCTCACCTACTACGGTAAGGTTACTTTTTGAAACTTTACGTTTTTCAGCTTTTGAAGCGTCTTTGATGTTCCGTTGTAAATCTTTGAGTTTAACAATTTCGATTGCATCAGCATCATTTATAACAGTAGGGTCTTCGGTTACGATGTAAACATCGTCCGTCCTTTCATCGTCAAGGCGGATAATAGTTTTACATACCTGCCCGGCCCGTGTTGGAATTACTTGTGTTTCCATAAACAAACTTATTAAATATTGTGGTAATCTGTTCTTAATTTTACCGGCCACTTCTTAAAAATCCCTGTAGTTTAATATTGCTTAACCACATATCTGCAAATTCGGCATGGTCGGCCTGCATATCTTTATGTACATTACCCATGACCTGGTTGCTAAACTCTATACTTTCCTGATATATGCCTAAATTACCTTGCTGGAACATAAAGGGTGCAATGGTGACTTTTACCAGTTCTTCGGTTTGCTCTGTGCGGTCAAACCAAATTAAAAAGCACATTTCAGGATCCTGCATCAGGTCACCGTTTTGTTCGTAATAATGGCAAAGACTGTAAGCACAACCTACGCCCATCGGTATAATAATATCCTCACCGATTTTTTCAATGGTCAAGGGCATAAAAGGTTCATTGATGATTTTCAAATGTTCGTTGCCGTTCATTATTTCCATAAGACGGAAAAATATGGCGGTGCTGTTTTGATTTAATGTTTTCATAAAAATGCGCCCTTTGAACGGTTGCGCCTCCGATTTAATCAGTTTCTCAAAAATTGATGCTTGGGGCGGCTGGTGGTGTTACTGTTAATAACCTCACTACCATATTTTTCGCGGATTTCATCAAGGCTCTTTTTACCACCCTTGCTCACTTTGTATTCAGCTGTGCGGAAATACCACGCTACTTTTTTAGAAGCAAATAAAAATCCAGCTGCTTTTAGGATTTCCTTATTCGGTCGGGTGTTACCCGTTACCCAAATCCATGCGCCGACCAACTCTATCAAAATACCGTCTAAATATATAATGCCCTCAATAGCCTTGCGGTACGCTTCCGATGATAGGATCTCGTTTTCTGTTTCTTCATCGGATAAGTTAGCGCCCTTGATCGCTTTGGCAGAGGCGAAAGCATAAGCCCTATTAATTTCCTGCATGGTTGCCGTATCGCCCCCTAAATCGGGATGATGCAGTTTAGCCAGTCGTTTATATTCGGACTTTACTTCGTCTATCGTTTTACACTCGTTAAACCATTTCATAAGCTTGTTAATTAGTTGTCCTGATGTGTTTTAAGAATTTCGGTTTTCAGCACTTTTACATTTGCTGTACTTAGGATATTTAAAACCGTATTGGTTTCTATCTCCCTTACCGCATCGTTAATCTGTAAATGGCCGGTTTCAACGATCAGCCGTACAATGAGCAATATTTTATCCTGCATGGCTGTAACTGTTTAAGAAGTTATTAAACTCGGAATTAAAAACTGCGGGGTCGCTGATGGCCAAATCTTCGGCATACCCAACCCAAAATAGTTGGTCGGTCAGCTCTATAAATAGTTCGTACATTTGCTTCGGATTTACTGTAGGTGAATTTAAAGTAAGCCCCCTTTAGTGTTTTGGGAAAGGGGGCTTTACTGTTTTAAGCAGGTATGATAATTTCGGCTTCTATCTCCGCAATTTTTTCAACACACAGGTTATTAACAAACTGCGCCGATTGTTGAATAAGGTTTGCGTTCTTCGTGCTGAAAGTACGCCCCTGATCGTCCCTGATAATGAGTTCGCAACCCTGCAAGCTGTTTGCGCCTGTTTCCTCGCTCACTTCTTCCTGCTTCACTACAAAGTCGTCCAGATTGGCAACAATGGTTTGCATCCTGTTACGGTACTGGATTTTGCGGTTCAGGTCTAATACCACCTTTACTGTGCTGTCTAAATTCATTACCGGTTTAACGGACTGCGGTTTCGCTGGCGTCTCGTCGGCTTTTGGGGCTTCCGTTTTCGGTGCATCGCTCTTGGCCTGTTCTTCCTGTACCTTGTTTTTATCCTCTTTATCCTTTACCTCTGCGCTATCCTTATTAACAGGGTTGCTATTGACAAAGGCCACTTTGTTTTTATCGGCGGTTACAGGGTTAGCGGTGGTTGCCGTTCCGTTATTTGATGCACTGTTGTTTTTTGCTTCGTTGATTTTTGCTTCGTTGATTTTCATGATTTCTATTTTTTAATGTTCCTGATTTTAATACTATTGACGTGACAGGTCGGCGGTTGCTGTGTTGTCCGTTCGGTGGCGCTCTTCCTTTTATGTTTTTCATACTGGTACTTTTTGTTCGTTTTTAAAGTGGCTCGCTACGCTCGCTCGCTTTTTATTAAGCACCTCACCTGAATAAGCCGGCTGTAAAGGCAAGACTTTTGAAAAAAAAATACACTCGGAAACAAACCCGCCGGAGGCATCCAATGAAAAAAGCGAGGAAGATTTTTTTTACAAAACCGGAGGCCCGGTCTTGACGTGCAGCAGGCTTTCCAGAAATTTGTTTAATAAAATGTCGGGTAAGCGCCTAAAAAATCACATAAGAGAGACCTAAAAAAGCGAAGCCGTAAAAAGAAAAGCCAGTGGTGTGCGGAAGTATGAAGCACATGACTGGCAGCAAAGGGTAAGCTGGTGAATAAGCGGGCGGTGCCTATGGCCCGGACGCGTTGAACCTGCTGACCGTTATAGCATTTACAGGTACTAAGGTTGTGGATAAATTATCTTTTTTATAACCCGGTAATTGACCCGGCAAGTGCTTATTATTGTTTTAATTCCCCTCAATTAGAAACCATAATTAAAACATTTTTTTAAACTCATGAAAGACAAAGAGATAACTGACGCGATCAAAAACAAACGGTGGGTTAAGATCCAATATCACGAAGATAACGACACCCATATATCTATCAAACCGATATTTACAGGTGATTCGTCGTATGGCGACTATTTTGTTTATGCCTGGGCATGGCATTCCGGCCAGCCTGGTTATTACCGCTTTGACCTTGAAAAAATCCACAAAGTAGTTCTGATGGAAAAGGGATTTGAAGATGACAGCGAAAAGGGTTTTAAATTTGAATATCCAAGCTGGGTAGGGCAGTTACATGATTACCGGGACGACTACCTTACATGGATCTAAAGGCAAAGGCCTGGTCAAAATAACCAGGCCTTTAAAAAGCTTTTATTTTACTTGTTAGCTTTTTTTAATTTTTGATACCTCAACACGGATGGTATTAGCAGTTTGTTTTATTTGCTGCATAGCGGCTCTTAATCGCCTGCCTGCGGTGTTGTTACCTTTTTCGTAAAACTTTACCGCGTCGGTTTCAGCTGTCAATACGATGTTTTTCAACTCCTGGAAATTTTTCATAATGTTGTTTTTAAATTAAAAAATGTGTTTGTTATTATTTAATGAGTATTTCTAACTGCTCAACGGATACCCCGGCTTTGGCCATGTTGCTGTGCTTTATCCTGGGATTGGGCTTTACTTTGGTTTTGGGTGTTGTTAACTGTGGCGGTTTTAGTGAACTGCTCCCGTTTTAATGCGGCACCTTTTTCGCTAAAGAAATTCAGTTTGCCGTAGCGGGGAACGACCTCGGCCATCACTTTGGCTTCTTTGCCGTCCTTACCTGTGGCGGTTACTGCAACACGGTCGCCGTTGCTCATGGCTTTCATGATCTCGGCTTTCTTTTCGGGTTCAGCCAGTTCTTTGATCTTATAAGCATTCAGTGTTTTTTCCATATCAAAGCCATAGGTCGGATGATGAAACTGCTTAAATTTATGGTTGCCGAAATCGTCTTTTTTGACATCAAAATCCAACCGCATCCAGGCTTTATAAGAATCCCCGTCCCTGGTCATCATATCATTACGGAACACAGTTCTGTCCTGTACGAGGTTAGCCGCCTGATTTGCGGAAAACCCTTTACCATCCTTCAGATAAAAGGTCTGGCTTACCGCCGGGCTGAAATACGCCTGCCTGAAATCGGGATTGATAAAGTTTACTTTACCATCTTTCATAGAAGCCAGGTTTTGTTTGGCTTCCACACTTTCGCCTACGGCCAGTTCACTGGTGCCTTTTTGTTTTTTAAAGAAATCAAGCGCCTCATTCGGACTGTCAAAGTTCTTAACCAGGAATTTATCAGGTTTATCTTTATCGGCAGAAATGACCATGTACTGCTGGTTTTCTACGGTTGGCGGCACTTTACCGGCAGTTACTTCAAACTTGTTAAATGAATAGTTGTCCGACTGTCCCGACTTTTTAAAGTGCAGGGTCATATCAACCATGCCTTTATCGCCGGGGAACTGGTCTTTTAATGTGAAATAGCCCGGTAAAGCTTTCATATTCTTTTCCAGTTCATCGGCTACCTTTGGGTTAAACCCCATGCTTCTGACCTCCTGTTGGAGATCCTGTAAATTGTTCAAATTCATAATATTGGTTGTTTATCTATGGGTAAATAATAATCGTTTAGCTCTTAGCGGATCTTATTATCGTTGTTGCGAAGCAAGACCTGCCTGCTATCCTCCAGTTTTACTTTTACCCGCTTAACCTTTTTACCGAGCAAAGATTTGGCAGCGCTGATCCCGGCCCCGGCGGCCTGTGTAGCCAGTGATTGATCCATGGAGAGGAATTGCATACTTTGCAAAGCATCATCTGTACCGCTGCCTGCGGCTTCGGCTAACTCTGCCTCCGGTGCATTCAAGCCGATAATGCCATCTAAAGAATAAACCGTGAGGTTAACGGGGACAATGGCGGTGCCGATCCTGATGTTTTTAATATCCAGTAATAAGCGCTGGTTAACAATGGTACAGTTACCAAAAAGCAGTTGCCCTTTGTTAAAAACCATGCCTTTCAAATGCATCGTATCAGTCAACCTCAATTTAACAACACCGCCCTGCAACACTTTTTGTGAACCGTCAATAACTGCCGGGATAGCTTTAAAAGCAGTATCCTTTAGGAGTGGTAAACTTGCTTTCAGGTTACTCAATGCAAGGCCAGGGTTTTGGATAGCCTGAATCTTATCCAGCAAAGTGCCCAATTGCTGCATTTCGGGATCTTCGGTTTTACCCTGTTGCACAGATTTCAATAGCTTTTCCAGCTTTTCGGTATTAGGGTCTGTTACTTGCTGAACGGCTGCGGGCTTAACCACCGGCTCCGGACGGTTGACCTCCTGCCTGATCTGTGCCAGTTTTTGCCTGATGTCCTGCTCGTGGTCGTCTGCCGTTATTCCCTGCTGGTTTATGGTTGACAACTGGCCGGCCTTTTCATCCTTAAACCCAAAAGAGGGGCTAACTGTGTTGTTAGATGCCGATACCGAATCTTTTGCCATTTGGTCATAAAGCCCCATTTTGGTTTGCTGTTTTTCGTTCTTGAACTGCGCTTCCGGTAATTGGGTGTTAATGCCTTGTTGCTTAAGCGTTGCGCTTGCATCGCCCTTACCACCGCCTAAAGCATAAAAGCCTAACGTGAGGAATGGCAGGATCAATAATGGCAGGACAAGCATGAATTTCCGGTGCTTCTCCTGTTGCTGGGTGTTGACTACGGTGTTTTGTTTCATAATGGTGTTTTTTTGCTGCATAGCAGCGGTTTTAAATTCTGTTAATAAATAGCCCTGATCAAAAGGCCAAAGCTTAAAGCCCCGAGCAGCAGGCAGATCAGTAATAAGAAAAGCACTTTGGAAGCCCTGTTCCAATGCTGCGTTTTCCGGTCGAGGTGATCAGCCAGTTGCCTGTGCCGTTTTTGGATGGCGGTTTTAAACCACGATCTCATCGGTGCAGTTACCTGCCATTTACCTATTGCTTTCATCTTATTTGCTTTGGGTGGACAGATCTTTGTTTTCCAGCGTTTCCCATTTTTCGATGAGGAAACCGTGCGGGTTGTTATCGCTCCGCGATACATTCCGCAAAAAACCCTGTGTGACCAGGCTGCGGGTTACGGTCGATGTAGAACGGATCAGCCTTTCCGTAGCAAAGCATTTGAAGTAATAGGGATATTGGTTAATGTCCAGCGCGATGCTGTCTACATCTACCTGCTGGCTGATATTACCGGAGATCAGGTTGGCATAATAACCGCTTTCCTTCAGGTTGCTGTAAGCCGTTTTTGCAGAACCATCAGCCATATACAAAGCTTTGGTGATATTGGCCTCGATAACCTTATCATCAGGATCAAGGGTAAAAAAGTCATGGTGGAACATCTTAACATGATCCCTGATCTCTACTGGTATATTATCCTTCCGGTCTGCGGCATAAGCTTCCAAAGCCTTGCCGTTTGCCAGTATATAAATATGGTTCTTGTAATTGTCCGAACTCTGATAGCTTTTCCAAACGGCAAAGCAGGAGATCAGGACACAAGCGCCGATCAGCAAATAGCTGAATAGTTTAATGTGCTTAAAAGCACTGTCGATATTTCTGAGTTGTGTAAACATACGTCTGAGGTTTATTTGCCTGATAACTTGTCTTTTTGATAGCTGTCTTTACCACCACCCTGGTAACCATCTTTGATATAACCCGGCGTTTTCAGGATATTAACAGCTCCGCTTGCCATCCGTGATCCGGCGGCGCTGCCTGCACTACCGGCCATTGCAGCGGAGGTACTAACCGTTGTACTGGCTATCGAACTCACCCTTTGCAGCATTCCATTATGGCCATGCGCATGTACCACGAAATTGGCTACGGTCGGTACAGAGAAATACCCTACAATTCCAATCAAGAGAAATATCAGGTAAGCCGTATCGGTCTGGTTAAAGAAAGTATCCCCCGCACTTTGGATCTGCGCAATATCCATTTTGAGCATTTCCTGCTGTATCTGCCCAATGATACTGCCGAAGATATTGGCAATAGGCAGCCATAGGAAGATATTGATATACCGCGCGAACCACTGGGTCAGGCTATGCTGGAAACCATCGAATACAGATAAGCCGAACACCAGCGGCCCCAATATGGCCAATACGATCAGGAAGAACACCCGCAGGGTATTGATACATAAGGACGATGCCGCATAAACCACCTCCAATACTTCGCTCAACCATTGCTTGATGCTGTTGCGGAAATTATACGATTGCTTATCCAGGAAGAATTTCACATCATTACCCAAGCCGTCAATAATTCCCTCATTATTACCATCAGGATCATCGGGGTGCGTATATTTGTACCATTTTTCCTGGGAACCGTTCCCATCATCACCAACATAGATCTGGTACATTGTGCTGTTCTTTACCGCATCCTGTTTCTGTTTGAGTAACTGCGTAATAGCGGAATTACTGTCTTTAACCATCCCGTTGGTAACCTCCACGACCGGCTGTAAAACTCCGTTCATCACCGGGATCACCAAAGTTTGAAACAGGCCGATAGCGATGCCCAAAGCAAATGGCCGGATCAAAGGGTAGAATTCTATCGGTTCCGCGTGGGCGATCTGTTTCCAAACCCTTGAACCGATATACCAAAGCGCGGCAAAGCCTGCGATACCCTGGGCAACATCGATCAGTTTAGCGCATAAGGGTAGCATTTGTTTGTAGACATTATCCAATACCGGCTGCATACCGGTCAGGGTGTCGGTAATGCCCTCGGCGTGAACTAAACAGGGAGCCAGTAATAACAGGGCAAGGCCCGTTAACATTTTTAGTTTTTTCATGGCTTGTACAAATTTTGAAGGGTTTGCGTTTCGTTAACTTGTTTTTGCCGCTGGGCCTGTAATATGCCCGTCCGGCTGTTGAAACTCCGCAGGAATTGCAACTTGTCGTTAGTGTCCAGGTAGATCCGGTCGATGGCGCTCAACCGCTCATCATCCGACATGCGTAACTTTGATGCGGTCAGTACATCGGCCAGATCAGCCGCATTATGCAAAGCTGCACTGGTCAGCCGTTCATAGATGTTGCTGATATAGTCCAATTCGCTCACACTGAACCTGCCACTGTTTCGGAAACGGCTGTAAGCCTTTTTGTATTCCGATAGGATATTGCTTTCATCGGCAATGATATCTGCCACCCGTGCGTACTTCCTTACCTCGGGGCTAACCTGTAACAGGCCGTCCAGGAACACTTCATGCAGGTTGAAATTGCCCTGTGTCAGGTTCTTCACTGTACCGTAGCCTTTGGTCAGGATGGTGTAGCCATCGTACATTTCGTTCAGGATACTTTTGAACTGCGCCAGTTTAGCCACATCCAGCAACAATTGCTGGATCTCGAAAGATTGCGCTTTGGCTGGGCTAACGTTCAGCGCGGATAGCGCAAGGCAAAACAATCCTGCCATCAACGCTTTAATTGATCTCATAAAACCTCCTTTCTGTTTGTAATTGTTGTAATTGCTGTTGTTTTTGAAGCAGCAGGGTTTTAACCTGGTTACAATAGGATAGCGTAAAGGCAAACTTGTCTTTCATGCTGTCATAGAGCTGATCCAGCCTTTTGATCCGCTCATCGTCGGTCATTTCCGCTTTCCCGTTTACGGCGATCAGTTCCAGCTCCTGCAAATCCCGGTTACATTCGGTTAATACCTTTTGCAGCACGGCATTGATATAAACCCGGTTATCCGCGGTTAAACCGGCCAGGTTTTTTAGGTGGTCAAATTGCCCCGGAATGGCATCGGCATATTCAGGGATCGCCTTGAATTTTGGGCTGTCACGAATAACCGGGTTGACCGTTTTTAAAGCATCGTAATGATCCTTATGCAGGTTCAGTTCCCCGTTCTTCCAGTCACCGATAACACCCAAACCTTTTTGTGAGATATTATAGCCCTGCTTCAGGTAACCGTAATAAACCTGGGCGGCGACGATCTGCTGTTCCAGGTATTTGATCTGGGTACTTTTCTGCGACCACCATTCAGCAAAAGTTTGTGCCTTAACAGCGGAAGACAAACAAAGCAAAAGCAGAAGCCCGCCTAACCCCCTGAAGGGGGAGTTTTTGAACTGCTTAATTGATACCATAGTACTTTTTTAAGGTGAGCGTTTCGTTTTCAGTCCTGGCCCGCTGCACGCTGAGCATGTAGTTTTGGTTATTGAAGCGGTGCAGGTCGCTGCAATTGTCATCCATGCGGTTAGCTGCGGCGTTGATCAGTTCCAGCCTTTTGGCATCACTCATTTCCGTTTGAAAGGATTTAATGACCAGCATAATTTCGTCCAGGTTTTTTACGCTTTCTTCCAGGATGCCGCGATAGACTTTCTGCATATAGGTCAGTTCATCCCCGCTGAAATGTTTATCGTTGCGCAACAGTCCCCAAGCATGGTTGTACTCGTTCAATAGGCTGGTTTGCTTATTGGTCATATCTTTAATCCGCTCATAATAAGCGATCACGGTTTTTACCGTTTGCAACTCCTTGTAATACTTGCCATAGAGGTCTTTTTGCTTCTGTGACCAGTCCGAGATCTCATCAAGCTTGAATTTGTGCAACTGGTTCTCGACCGTCTTTTGCGCATTTTGCAGCCAGATGGTTTGATTTTGCAGGCGTTGCACCTTCAGGTCAATCGCTTTGATCACTTTGGTAATGGCCGCTTTGATCACATCGGCAATAATAAATTGCGCATCGGCATTTTTGGGCAATGCCACGAATAAGGTCATTGCGGATAATGGTAGGATCACCATATATTTCTTCATAAGCCCCCCTTACCCCCCAAAGAGGGTGTTTTAATTGGTTTGAAAATTTGTTGATTAATTTTAGCCAGGTTTTATAGCTTCCAGTATTCGCTTACCCCGTTCAGCAGGTTCCGTTTATCCGGCTGAAAAATGGGAAAGGTATGGGTTTGCATTACCTCCAGGATCTGCTTTTGGCTATCCCATGAGCCTGAAAGGTGTTTCACCTGGTGCTGCAAGGCTTGCAGCTTACCGTCAGTTATCCGGCGATAACCCATTTTGCGGGTAATGAGATAGATGTTATCGGTACTCTTAGCCTTTGCAATGATCAAGGTATCATTGGCAACACTGTAGCCGCTCTGTGCCTGGTTCACATAGATGCCGGGGATAAAGTCAGCAATAGCATTACTATTTGTATGATTACTATTACAGCCTATAAAGGCCATGCCTGCAATGGCAAGCATTAAAATAATTCTTTTCATCTGGTTAGATTTAATGTTTACTAATTGATTTGCTGTACTTTTCGCGGATCAAAAGGGCGATACCCTTTTCCATATCACCATTGCAGCGGGCGGTATATTCCTCGACCATCATTTTTTCGGATTCTTCCGTGGTGTAGGCCAGGTATTCGGCAACGGATAATTCGTTACGGTACACTTTGAGTTCCTGCCCGCCCTGGTCAATGAACACCTCGCGGTACATCCGGCCTTTTTCATTGGCTTTATTGACCGACAAAAGCAAGGTTTTAGCTTTCTCGGATAAGCCTAAAGCATCCTGCAACCGGTCAAACTTGTTCATGAACTTACGCATATCCAGCAGCAGTTTGGTATCGGACATATTGATCACCGTTTCTTTGATAATAGGTGAACTCAATAAGTCGTCTACCTCCTGCGTGATCAACGCGGCTATCCCGTTGAACTTACGGATGGTCTTAAAAAGATACTTAATAAAATTGGCCATACCAGACTTCGCTATTGCGATCCAGGCTTCATCTATCGCCAGGATCTTGCGCTTTCCTTTCAGCTTTCGCATTTTAGAGATAAACATTTCCATGATAATGATCGTCACAACCGGGAACAAAACCTCGTGCCCCTTGATCGCGTCCAGCTCAAATACAATAAAGCGCTCATTCAGCAGGTCAAGGTTTTCGGTCGCATTCAGCAGGTAATCAAATTCACCGCCTTTGTAATAAGGGTTCAACACATACAGCAGGTTGCCCATGTCAAAATCCTTTTCCTTCACCTTACCATTCTCCATCACCTGCATGTATTCCAGCATCAGGAAATCATAAAAGGTATTGAAACAGGGAAACAATAGCGGGTTCTTTTTCAGGTGTTCATAGTATAGGGTAATAGCTCCGGAGATGGCCACATACTCCGAACGATTATAACGTTCATCTTCCCGCTTCCACAAGGCCAGCAACAGCGTTTTCAGGCTTTCTTTCTTTTCAATGTCCAGCACTTCGCCTTTACCGATGTAAAAAGGATTGAATTTGATCGGGTTTTCTTCCGTATAGGTAAAGTAATAGCCCTTTACCAGCGTACATAAACCCTTGTAACTACCACCAATGTCAATGGTCACGCAATGCGTACCTTCATCATAAAGCGTTCGGAGCATGTGGTTCATCGTCATGGATTTACCACCACCCGAACCGCCGCAAATGAACAGGTTACGGTTAGTCACCAAACCCGTTTTCATCGGCTTATCAAACAGGTCAACATAGACCGGCCTGCCGTGGCTGCGTTCACCGAAGCGGATACCCTTACCATCCGAACTGCAATTGCCCTCCATATTCATAAAGCAGGTGGCCTGTTCCACGAACGTATCAAAGGTGTCATTCATGGGAAAGTCGGCAGCATTGCCAGGTAGACCCGCCCACCAGATCTGCGCGGCCCCATCCGTTTCCTGCCGGGCAACCGCATCCATCTGCGCCATTGCTGAACCTACCTTATTGCGGATCGGCTGTAACTGTGTAACATCATCTGTCCAGGCCATCACATTGAAGTGCGCCTTTACCGGTAAGCGTTGCTCACTGATCGCCTCGTTCAAAAAATCTGATGTGGCATCCCTGGCTATGGCATTTTCCCGGCTGTAAGCGGATAAGGACTGTAAGCGCAAGCGCTTTTTCTCCATACCTTTTAAGGTAGCCTGCGCGTCACCTATAAAAATGTATTGATTATACAGGTGGTTACAATCTAACAGTAACCCGATAGGAGAGGCAAAGCCGATGCTGAAATTGCTTTTATCTGTACTGTACTTATCATAGTTTACCCGGCTGCCGCAAAGCGATGGCAGATCTTCCACATCCGATAGGGTGAATAGCTGGCAATGGTTATCACCGACCCTGATCTCGTCCTTCAGATGAACATCTTTCAACATCGGCTTTTCATCCGGCGAAAGCAGGAAGCAATAAGATTCAATGATCCCGGCTTTACTCTTTGTCCCGGCCAGTTCATCATCGGTCAACCGTTTTAAATGGAGGTAACCGCTATCCGAAAGGATCTGCTCAAATGCCCCGACCTTTTCCATAAAGTCCAGGAACAATTTTTCGTCCGTGGTTTGCTTTGGAACAACCCTTTTGCGCATTAAACCGGAATAACCGCTGTTGGCCACTTTACGGTCGTCCGGCTTTTTGGTCAGCATAATATAACAGGTATGCTCCAGGTAAGGACGGCCTTCAAAATGGGCTTCACCTGTTTGCGCCAGGTAACCCGTATCGGCCTCAGCTCTGGCCCGGTGTTTTGCCTTGATGAAAATATCCTGTTTGTGAAACACGGTATTTTTAGGCAATACCTTCAACCCTTTAACCAATACATGGTGCGCCCCCTCATAATCATCAGCGGAAGCGGTGAAAATATCCTTATGGGTTACTTTAAAAACCACCGTGATATCGCCCTGCACCGACACGATGCAATCGTTCTCCACTTTATAAACCGGCAATATGTTTTCAATATTTACCATTATTTCTTCTTTAATAAATTAATAAATGACCGCCTTGTCCTGAATTTCAGGTAGGTGGGAATGCTTCGTTTAGCACTTTTTTTCAATAAACCGTACTGGCCGTACTTGTGGCTCATGCGGAATATGGCCGTTAACAGCACTGTTCCTAAACCACCGATCAGCACCAGGCAGATGTAATTATTCAGCCCGCTGATATACAAGACGGCATAAAGGATCAGCAGGCAAAGCAGGCCGCCACCCAGGTAACCGATGTATTGCGCTTTCAGACCTTTGAACATTAAAGGTTTGTTTATCCCCTTGTTGATCTCATATACTGAACTCATTTTTTAACTCCTTTCCGGCCTTCGGCACCGTCCCCAAACGGGGACGGATACTGAAATGCCATTTTATGGATGATTATTTATGTTTACACTCAACCGGCTTATAAGCCAAAGAACGATTTGATCACGGTCGCTACCACTACCAAAAAGATACAGGAACCGAACCAGGCCGCCGCTACACGGTTGGTATCCGGCTCCCCGGCGTTCCACTTCGAGTACACTTTAATAGCGCCAATGATGCCGACAACGGCACCGATAGCATACATCAAGTTGCATCCCGTATCAAAATATCCCTTGACCATCGTGGTCGCCTGGGTTATTCCCGCATTGCCATCCTGGGCCAAGGCATTAGTGGCGTTAAAGAACAGGTCTAAGGCATTCGCGATGAATAATGCCAGTAATAATTTCGCCGCGTTTTGCTTTTTAGGGCTGATGAATTGATTTTTCATTGTTATGTTTTTGAAGTTCACTGAATTGATTGATTACCGTTTTCCTGCGGGGGATAAGCTTGATTTAGCTGATCCAGAGTTGGTACAATTCTTCTTCAGTTAATTCAAAAGGCACGTTTTCAATGATCCAATCATTGATCGCTTCCAGGTGGCGGCTTTCCGCGATCTGCGGATACTTGCAGGAAACCAGTTTAAACAAGCCGATAAAATCCTCCTTTGTTCCCTCGCCGGATGCTACCGTTTCGATCACCGTTTTGATCTCTTCCAAAACATCCGGCACCAGGCCCTGCAATTCTTCGCTTTCGTCGGCAACGCTTGTTTCCGGTTCAAAACCCTTTTCCGAATCCGGGCCAAAATGCAGCTCATCGCTGTCTACAGTACTCACCCCGTATTCTTCGGCGGATCTGCCTAACATATCGCCCGGCTCCTCCTCCTCAAAATCCCGGTGTTCCAGCGGCTCAGGCGGCTGTACGGAATCATCGGCGGGTTTCTTAAAATACTTCAGCCAGACGACCGCGTACCAGACCAGTAAAAATGCAACGACAACAACCGTGTACTGCTGCCAGGTGATTTGATGTAACATAAATTTGTTGGTTTAAACCTGCCGCTCCATTGCAGCAGGCTTTTGTTACCCCAAAATTGCCTGGATCGCGAACCCTAATCCGGCAGTCCCCAAAAGCGGCGAAACTTTGCAATTACTCGCCTGATTTTGAACTTGTTCTGTTAGCCCTCCGCAACACATTTGGCCTGAAAGCGTTGGCGTTATCAATATGCTGACGAATCGCATCCCGCATATTATCAGTAAAACGGGTCTGGCTGACCAGCTTCCTCGCCTTGATTTCATCAAACCTGCGGGTATGCCTGGCCAGATCAATATCCAAACTCTGGCCCAGCCAATACATAATGTCCGCTAAAGAGGCATCGCCTTTATTCAACTGGCCGGATAACCAGATTCCGTAACCCAACTCTATCGCGTTCACCTGGTCGCCTGTCCATTTTAATGGTTCGCCACCTTTTCCGGGCCGTGCGAAAGCTACCCTTTTCGCCTTCCCAATATTGGCAAGTTCATGGGCGATATATTCCTGCAACATTTCATAGGCTTTGAACCTGGCAAACAGGTAATCGCCGCTGGTAGAAAAGGTGCTGTCCAGTTCCGGCACTTCGGGGATCAGTACACTCTGGACAGCTACACCCCGAACGAAATACAGCTCGTCCAGTTCATCACCACCCAACCGGTAGTACTGGTATAAAAACGGATGTTCCTTAAATGCCCTTTGCGCAAAGCGCAGTTCATCCAGGTAATAAGCGCGCTTGGATTCATCATCACCGCATGGCAGGCCCGTAACCAGGTTGTACAAAGCCACCTCGAAAATGTAATGGTAATAGAACTGAGGTTTTATATTCTTGAAATAGGATGCTTCTTCCTGAGTATCCTTAAAAGGGTGGTCGGTAATAAACTGCAACTGGCGTTGCAGGAATTTCCTGATACAAACCAAAGCCGCTTTCATCCGGTCTAATGGTTCAGGGTGTACCGTTACTATGGTTGTTAATTCATCTTCCATCAGCAGGAGTTCCTGCTTTGCATACGATCTTAGCATAAGTAAACACATTGAGGTAATTGCGCTTCGCCTGCCGCAACCGAGCGGCAGTTTCAACAAAGCAACGATGGGTATCTATTGATCCATAGGCTTAATTATAGCCCAAAGGTGATGGTAAGAGGAATGTTTAACAATAGGGATTTGCCTGAAATTTGAAGTATCAGGGAATGTCTTACTCTATTCAGGAATGGTCGTAGAGACGTTTATAAAGACTAATAATATTTCGCACACCAACCTTGGCATAAACACTACGCATATGTGAGTCAATCGTCTTCTCGGAAATATGTAAGGTTTCTGCAGCTGACCTGTAGGTATGTCCGGCCAAAATAAGCGGCACCACTTCCATTTCACGGGTGCTTAGAGAAAAAAGAATACAGTTTTTTTCAAAAATTTCTTCTTGTGCGACCAGGCGTTGAAGTTTAAGCCTTTTTTTATCCGCAGCATTTTTCTTTAATATTTTTAGGATAATCACCAACAGGATGATTGTAACTACGGTCATTATCAACATTATCCAAAACCACAACATAGGCAATAATCTTTAGCGTTATAAATATGATTATAGCAAAAACGCGGGCTATGAATGCTCAGGCCTTTGAAGGTACCGCTAAGTAACCCGGAGAGCCATGAACAAGCACGCCCGCGTTTAAGCGGGCATTGCACTTGCTCTTGGCTCTCCTTTTAAAAATTAGCGGTTTTTCAAAGGCCAAAGACGGTGAATGCGAATGTTGATTATATGTAATGAAACGTATCTCTGTGTTGTAATGTCATTTTTTAATCCTCCGTAAATATAGGTAAACTAATTTTTTGCGTTCATATTTTTATCGTCATCTTGCCAAGCCCACTCCAATATCTGTTCAATCGCCGTTTTAAATTCCGCCCTGTCTTTTGCTTTATTAATATCCATACCACTTACAGTGCTTTTATTATAGCGACCATGAAGTGTCAAATAATAAATCCCACCCAGCAACAACGCAATGACAGCGCGAAAATTAACATTGGTCTTTTCAAAAAATGGATCGGTTAATTTTAGCAACTTTTCACCTTCAATTTCCCGACTTTCCGAGATAGATTTTAACAAAGGGTTAGCTTCACTGATTTGCCAAAGAATAATTTGCTGCATTTCTTTGTTATCAAAAAATCGCCTGAAATTTTCCAGCATGATACATTTAATCAAATCGGCAAGTTCTTTTTTATTAGTATAGTCACGTAACTGCCCCTCCATTAAAACTGGTGGCCAGTAGTCTATTTTATTGATATACGCTTTTTCAAGTTCTTTTAAGGTTTTGAAATGGTAGCGGATAATATTTTTATCCTTACCAATTAAGGTAGTGATGTTTTTAGTAGTTAATCCGCGGAAACCCTTTTCCGCCAAAACTTTTCCGACAGAATTTAACAAGTCGTTTTGGGTCTGTTCACTGTCCCTGATTTTAATAACTTTCGGTTTAGTTGGCATTTTATTTAGTGACTTTGGGTATCAGTATGTTATATTCATTTTTTGAAGCTTATTATTCATATCTAAATGTTGTACTGCTTATAACTCCCCTTAATTCCCTTAAAGGGGAGTTATAAGGCAAACAATTTAAATATCCATTATTTCAAATTTCCCTAATTAACATACATTAAATCATTATCAATCTGTCCTATTTTGTTGTAAGTCGTGCATCCGCTTACGAAACATAGATGGTGTCATTTTCTTTTCTTTCCTGAAAAAATAGGAGAAGTGTGCGTTATCGGCAAAATTGAGTTCAATAATGATTTCCTTAATCAGCATATTGGTGCCCCCCAATAAAGCCTCACATTCCGTCAGTAGACGGTCAGCGACTAACCGCTTAACCATCTTACCAAAATGCTTTCGTGTAATCTCGTTTAGCTTCCTGGCAGGTAAGCCCAAAGCCCGGCCATAAAAGGGTGCGTCACGCTCCGTATGAAAATTTGCATTAATAAGTACTCTTAACTTTCTTATAAGATCAACCTGCGGGTTGTCCTGAATAGGATTTGGATTTGTAAATAATCGGTTGGTTTGAAAGAGTAAAAGAGATAATTCGATATTTAAACTACGTCCGAAAGGTTCATTTAATGCATCTTTTGCCGTTAAAGGAATAAGCACCTGAAACACCGCCGTAACAGATTCGTTTAAAATTACAAATGGCTGCCGGTTAAAATAATCAAAAAGCCCATTTTGCTCATCAAGCGGGTTGGAACGCAGATAATCGTCTAATAAAGTTTGTTTGAATAAGATAATATAGCCATCCTCTGGATATTTAAGCATTTGATGAACATGCCCCTCGTGCATAAAAAAAACAGTCCCTGGTAGCAGGTCATAATTACAATAATTGATTCGATGATAGCCTTTTCCTTTGATTGTCCAAAACAACATATAAAAGGAATGGCGGTGGGTTTGGTAAGAAGAGGATGACGGTAATTCGCTCAACTTGACAACCTGGACCGGGAAATCATTAAGCATTTTTTGAAACGGTACACGACCTAAATCACCTGCCATATTTCTTGATTATATGTTCTTTTCAGCTTTAAATCAACCCATCATTGACTGTTTCAAGATTCTTTTGAGTTATGCCATGAGTGGGACGTTCGTAATTTTTTATGTAGCATCTATCTTGGCTCAAACAAGCGAAAATTCGTAGCACCAATTTAAAACGGACAGCATTCACGACCGACATTTTAGGTTTCCCTTCCTCTGTTTTACGGATAAAATAGGCTTTAATTTCAGGATTACACCGAATTGCCCCGAGCGCACATAAATGTAATAATGCCTTTATCTCTTTATTGGCTATGTGGGAAACCCTGGGTCTGTTTTTATGAAGTCCTGATTCATCACGAAAAGGAGCAATTCCTGCATAACAGGCAAATTTCTTTGCATCGTTAAAATCTCGCAATTCATTCGTGGCAATCACAATCTGAAGCGCAGTTATCTGCCCTATGTTTGGAACAGAGGTAATGATCGTGTTTATGTGCCGTAATTTATCGTCATCTTTCATCACCTGCATAATAGCTTCGTTCACCCGCACTAAATCCAGTTGAAGGGCTTTCAAACTATCGATTGATAGGGTGGTCACTTGTATCTGAATGCTCTTTTTGATAAAAGACTGCTGCTCTTTAAGTGGTGTTCTTAAAGCTTTGATCGTGGCAACAAGCCGCTTTCTCAATGCAGACAAATAGGCTAATTGGTCAATCACCGGCCTTCGGGGGGCTTTTAGCACCAATTCGTGCCGATTCTTGTAAGCATAATTAGCGATACGCATTGAATCTATTTTGTCGTGTTTGCCACGTATCTTTCCCAATGAATTTAAAATCTGCAAGGGATTTTCCCGCACAACATTGGTCTGGAACTTTTTCAACGTCGAAAGCAAATGATTGCAATAAATTCCAGTAGCCTCCATGCAAAACACAGCCCTGGTCATCACGAACTTTGGTAATACTTTTAATTCATTTACAAGGGCCAATATATCGTCAGGTTGATTTTTAATTTCCCGATGAAATAAAAAATTACTGCCTGCCATCACCGCAATATCAAGCTTGTTTTTTGAAACATCGATGCCGATGAAATAAGTGTAATTTATAGGTTTAACATTCATGATTTTTAAATAAAAAAAACGGCACGGCTTACCCACAGATTTGACTTCTTCCTTGATTTCCGGTTAATGCCCCATACCGAACATGGATAAAAAAACAACGGCATGGATTACGTCTTTTGTTAGGTCTTCATCCTCAGACTACGGGTAATGTGCCATGCCGTTATAAGTTCAGATACTACACAATACATCATCTAAGAAAATCCTAAGTGTCCGGATAATGCGCCATGCCGTTAGATTGTTACAAAAGGTAAACGGCAAGTGCTTCAGTCCTAAAATAGGTTTTAACCCTTACGGCGTATTAAGCCCTCTTGCTGTTAATTTTTTTACAGTAATTATTAAAAATAAACAGCAAGTGCTTCAGTCATAAAATAGGTTTAAACCCTTACGGCCTATTAAGCCCTCTTGCTGTTTATCTTTTAATAATTAATTCAAATTCTATAACAAAAAACAGCAAGCGCTTCAGTCATGAAATAGGTTTTAATCCTTACCGCTTATTAAGCCCTCTTGCCGTTTATCTCTTAACTGTTATTCAAAAAAACAGCAAGCGCTTCAGTCATGAATTAGGTTTTATTCCTTACCGCATATTAAGCCCTCTTGCTGTTTCGATTTGTAATTTGTGCTTATAAATAATAGGTCCCGGATATCTGTAATTTTGAAACGCTTCAATTGATAGGCTGGTCGTCATCGTAAGAATTTAAAAAGGCCCGCCGCTCCATCAGCGGGCGCTTTATCATTAATTAACTATTATTTTTCTCATAACTGACATGAAAAACTAAAAGAACAGGGAGTATTTTAAAAAAAACCCATCCAGCTCGTCATGGCCCTGGATGCGGTTCCAGATCATTTTTATGATTATATACAACAAGACAATAATAAACAGCGCGAAACCAGCGAATATGCAGTTATCTGTAATATCCATTGGTGACTAAAAGGTTCGGCTTGCTTCATCTTCTACTACTGATGTCCTTAGGACAACTTATAACGTTGATCAGATTTTCAACATTCGTAGCTATTTTAATAGGAAAATTGTCCCAATTTCAAAACCACAATAGCGTATTCTTTGTATTCTACTTTACATGTGTAGAGTTAGATAACTGACCAAACTTTCAGGCTGATGATCAGGACGAGGGGGATCAGTTGAAAGAATTTCGCCGTTTACTCCAATTACTAATAATTGCGGGTATGAATTCTTAGGTACACATTTCCTTATGAAATCATTCTTTGACCCAGTTCCTCCGGTGAACAATGTTATTGTGCCATCTGCCGGTCGGTATTTTCCCGCCCAGGGGTTGACTTTTGACTTTTTCCGTTTCCCAATACTTAATTTCCACATTTTCGAATCTTTATCTACGCATAAGCTGACAAAAGTTATATTTTCATTTTTTAGCTGTTCGTGAACTATTTTCAAACCGTTATTACATTCTATACATGCCCCGCAGCCGGAATACCAAATATCAACCACAACTAACTTTCCACTAAAATCTGATAGACGAACATCTTTATTCAGTTGGTCTTTAAAAACAAAATTTGTTAAAGTGGTCGTATCCGTTTTAGTGAAAGATTCGCTAACGCAACGGGTCATTTTTTGTCCGTTAAAACTTGAAAAAGAAAAATTAGTAATGCCAATGGCCATAAGACCCGTTAAAAGAATATTTTTCATAATAATTATTAAAAAATTGATTTCTTACCTATTGTTTTGTTGTATACCTGACAGCGCAATTACATCGGGGGGAATGGGTAAAACGTAACGGGGATCATTTGGAGCCAATACATACACGTTTCCATTTAAGCTTCTCGTCAGCGTAATATTAAAACCTTCCTTATTTAAACGTCGGATATCATTCCAGCGAAGGCCACGCATAACAAGCTCCTTTCTTCGCTCTGTTAAGATGGTATTTAGTAAAGTAGTGCCGGATAGGTTTACAAATGGGATATAAGTTCCCGTTTTATAACGATTAGACAAAAGTGCGTTCAGATCATTTAAGGCTTTGTCATTCTTTCCCGCTCTTGCATAACATTCGGACCTGTTTAAATATAATTCGTCCGTGGCGATTTCGTTAGATACGTTTCTGCCCCCTGAATAGCCCCCCTTTTGATTGATCGTAGTGCCGTTGATCGAAAAGTAGACAGCCTTTCGTAAATCGTTTGATGAATAGGAACGGTAAAGTAAAGTATCAATCGAATATCCAACTGATTTAAATATTGAAATGGTTGGCGTGCTGCCAACCAAATAGTTGTTGTAAAGTATCTCATCATTGATGAGCGGAAATGGAGATCTTGACGTTTTGCTTATTTGATTGTAATCAATCAAGGTATTGTGCAGTAATAACGCACTATCTGCGTATAGACCTGCCTGTTCATAATTCCTCATATTTAAATAAATACGAGACAGAAATCCATAGGCTGCAGCCTTAGTGGGGCGGTTAAAGTAATTTTTCACGTAATCAACACTTAACAACGATTTGGCTTTTATAATGTCAGATATGATCTGGTCGTAGGTAGCTTGCAAAGTTGCTCTTGTTGAAGCAGCATTTATGTCTGCCGTTAAGCGTATTGGAATTCCTAAATCTGAACCAGCGGTATTTTTGTCATATGGGAGAGCGAATACCTGCGCTAGATCGAAAAATATAAACGCCCTCATAAACAGTGCGCTGCCTTTAATATTATCATAATCCGCACCGTTTGCCGAATTTCTTTCTATCTTATTTAATTGCTCCAGTACAACGTTAGTAGTCAAAATTTCGGCATAGGGAGCATTCCAATCGGCAATTTGCCCATTCCCTGCAAAAATATCTTTCGCCCAGATATAAGAATTTGCCTGATAAGGCACCACTAAACTGCTCCAGGCAGTTGAGGACAGGTAGTAATCATCAGCGGATAGCTCGCCTAAGACCGGGCTCCGGTTAATATCTTGTGTATTATCCAAAAGCAATTGCAGATCACTCAAAGAGCTTGGCACGTTTAGATTCGTTGCCGGTTTTTTATCCAGGAAGGACTTTTTGCAACTCAGCATAAGTGAGATTGAACACATTAAGAGTCCGAATATTATATAGGTAAGTCTTTTCATCTTTATGATATTAAATTTTAAAAACTGGCTTTTAGTCCTAAAGCAAAAGTTCTGGGGTTTGGATATATAGCATTTCCGTTTGGGACATAGTCTGGGTCTACACCATCTTTATTTGCCCGCCAAAGAATGCCAATGTTATTGATGTAAGCATATACCCGGATATTTGAAAATGGCAGCTTGGTGAATTGCTGTTTATTAATATCATAGCTTATGCTAATGTCCTGTAACCGGACATGATCACCTTTGTCTACCAATACGCTGGAAAAATAATAAACCTGGTCTCTTAAATCATTACCGGGATAGGTCAATGATGGTACATTGGTTTTTGTTTCATCCCCGACCTTTTGCCATCGGCCTTCAAAATCCTTGTCAGAGAAATTTGCGTCACCCGCGAAAAGCCGGCTGTAGTTTATAGAAGGCCGTCTAAAATAATACCCAAACTTATAGGTAATGTTAACGGACAGCGTGAGCTGTTTCCATGAAAAATCATTTCTTATACTCCCAAAAGTGGTAGGGTTCGTAGTACCCTGATATTTAAGGTTGGCTAAGTTCGTGGAGTTATAAATGCCAGAATAGTCTTTACTTAATTTGCCATCTAAATAAACCTGGGGATCACCTGTTGCATCAAGTCCGCCCCATTCAAATCCATATAAAGAATATAAAGGATTACCTACGATTGGATTGATGCTGGAACTGAGTGCATTGTCGACACTCGAAGGTTTCAGAAGATATTTGGTTACCTTATCTGTAGAATGACTTAACAAAAATGAAGTATTCCATTTGAAAACTCCGTTAACGTTTATAGTATTTAAAATAATATCTATTCCTCTGCCGGTCATATCGGCTGAATTGCCTGTAAAAGTGCTTACACCCGTGGTTGGATCGACCAAACTGGTTCCAATCAGATCCGTGCCTCTTTTGATGTAGTATTCCAAACTGCCGCTTAGAACATGACTAAATGCGAAATCTGCGCCGAAATTCGTGATATTTACCTTTTCCCACTTTAGCTGGGGATTTGGCGGGTTTGATAACGTTGAGTAAGGTTGCTGGTAATTATTAATGGTTTGAGGATCAATAGTTGCTGTCACCAATGAAGATAATGAGTTATCTACATTTCCCTGATAGCCATTGGTTACCCTTAGCCGTAGGTACGGAAGCCAGTTTAAATGATAAAACTTCTCTTTATTTAAATCCCAGCTCGCTCCTAATGACCATAGTGGTATCCCTTTTTGATTGGTATTTACGCCAAATATGTTAGCTTCATCCTTTCTTGCGCTTCCGGAAAACACATAGCGACCTTTCAAAGTATAGGCGATATTAGTGAAATACGAGACGAACCTGTTGGTCGTGCCTAAATGTGAGAGGTTGGAACTTATATTGCTGACTGAATAAGTTGGCATTAATAAATAAGTAGTTTTATAATCTATTGCTGCACTTGAACCTAAATCGTCGTAGCCATATATCCTGTTACTGGTATAATTTGTAGTGATGTCCCGGACTTCGATACCAGCTAAAGCCGATAAGCTATTACCATTATTCCATTCATGTTCATAATTAGTTTGGGCACGGATATTTTGAGAGATTGAAGATTGATATGCCTGGTCTAATATACTGCCTGTAGGAACGGGTCTGGTGTAGGTATTAGATGACGGATCATATTGCGTGAACTGATTAATGTAATTTCTTGTATAATAACTTTGCGCATCATAAAAGGATTTTTGATCGGAATTTCCCTGATCGTACTGGTATTGAACGGATGCATTTAGTCCTTTAAAGAAGCTGTAGCGTACTGCGGCATTGATCCTATATTCAGTCAGGGTAGCGGAATTGTCATTCAGCGCAAGTTCATCAAGTGGGCGGTAATTCCAGTTTAATAGATTGCCATGCCCAGCTGTGTCGATATAGCCTTGTCTGTATTGATAAGGTACGTTAGTTGCATTTCCATTTTGGTCTTTAAGTTTGACGTAGGGATAAGGAAATCCTAATGAATTCAATCCGTTATTATCGGCTTTGTTCTTTGTAAAATATACATTGGTTGTTACTTCGAGCTTTTTATTTAAAAGGGTGTAAGTATTAGATCCATTTAAACTTATACGGTCAAAGTCATTACGGTTAAGGTTATTTAAGTTTTTATCGAAGCCGGAGCTAAAGTAATACAGGTTGTTATTTCCGCCACCTGAAATATTAATATTGTATTGCTGATTAACGGCCTTTCTATAAAGGTATTTTACCACATCATCGCGCGTATCCTGTCCTTTATAGCGATTAATAGCTGTTGCGGAATCTGATGATGATATTAATCCGCTCCTTCTTTTATCAAGGATGTCAACTACTGGAGATACGACAGGAAAGGATGTACTTGTTAAAGCGTTATCATAAAAACCCTGTTTAAATAAATATTGTTCAACATCGATATAATGTGTTGATGAAAGTTGTGGCGCATATCGTAGATCCGGCTTGTTTCCAATAGTTAGGTTACTATTGATTTCAACTTTTGGTGCCTGATTAAATTTGCCTTTTTTTGTTGTAATTACGATTACTCCGTTACCTGAAAATGCGCCCCATATTGATGCTGCTGCGGCATCCTTTAAAACTGTAATAGATTGTACATCATTAGGGTTTATTGAAGATAGGTCCCCGTTGTATGGAAAGTTATCGATGACTATCAATGGATTGGGATTCGCGAAAATTGTACTTCTGCCTCGAATTGTGATTGCTGAAGAGTTATCTGTAACACCATTAGTGTTCTTGTTAAAAATCAATCCACTGGTTACTCCATCCAGCCGGTCTATAATGTTCGTTCCGACACTTCGATTTAATAGTTTATTGTCAACATAGACGAAGCTTCCTGTAGCTCGTTCTTTTGCAACTGTTTGATAACCTGTACTCACCACTACTTCATTCAGCCTACTAACCGCTTCGTACAACACAACATTCTGGACCGCCATATCATCCGTCATCGAAAACGTATAGATATTGTAACCAATAAAACTCACCACGATCTGATCACCAGCATTCCCGTCCAGCGAAAACTCCCCGTTCTCATTCGTTAAAACCGCCTTATTGTTATTCTTATTCTTTACCGTAGCACCGGGCAAAGGCTTGTTTAACGAATCTGTAACTCTACCCGATATTTTCACGGGTGCAACAGGCTTGACCACAGTCGGCGCTGAAACCTTCCGTTTCAACAAAATATTCTTATCCACCATCTTATAACTCAGCGGCAGATCCTTCAGACATTTATCCAAAGCCTCGGTAACCGGCACGTTATTCACATCCACACTAATCGTTAAATTCTGCACATCCTTACCCGTGTACAGGAAAACATAACCGGTTTGTTTTTCGATGTTATGCAACACCTTTTCCAAAGGGACATGGCTCTCTTTGAGCGTAACCTGGCCCAACACTACAGAAGCGCTGGCCTGTAGCAAGCCGATCATTAAAAGAAGGGTAATTAAGTTGATCCGCATCAAGATACTTTTTAAGGACGGAAGATTCCGGGTGAAAACAGGGCCATTCGGCAGAGATCGCTGGGGAGGGGGCCATGCCTCCGGCTTTGCCATCGTAATCGCGTTTAAATTCATTAGATTTGCAATGTTTGGGTTAATACAGAAAATAGTTCACCAATTGTTTTTTATCCCGATCCGTCGGGAAGGGTTAACCCGGATATTTCCGCAGGAGTCTTCGACCACTCCTGCGGTTTTTTCTTTTGTAACCGTTTGTCTCTTTTGTTCTTTTGTAAGCTTAAGCCATAGGCAAATTTGTGTTTTAAGGGTTAATCAATCTATCAGGGTGTTACAATTATTTTCTTTTGGCTTCCGCTTCCTTCGATCCGGAAATTCACATTGAAGTATTTGAGGATGTCCAGCACCTGCGAAGCATTCACATTCCGGTGCAGCTTACCATTGAATACCGTTTGCGGCATCTTTCCTTCATATTCGACCTGCACATCATACCAGCGTGATAACTGGCGCATCACTATTGGCAAATCCGTATTCTTGAACTGGAACAGGCCGTTTTTCCAGGCTACGACTTCTTCCGTGTCTACATTTTTAACCATGATATTTCCCGCATCCGCGATAGTGGCCTGTTCACCCGGTTTGATAACGGCCATCCGGCTACCCTTAGTGACACGCACACTACCTTCCAATAAAGTGGTTTTCATACTCGGCTCATCATTATAGGCATTGATATTGAAATGCGTACCCAATACCTCCACCGTCAGCCCGTTAGATCTTACCCGGAATGGCATCGCCTTATTATGCGCCACCTCGAAATAAACTTCGCCGGTAATAGCTACCGCACGGTCTTTACCTTTAAAAGCCGTAGGAAATGTGATCGAGGAAGCGGCGTTCAGCCAAACATGGCTGCCGTCGGGTAACATTACCTGGTATTGACCACCACGTGGGGTAGTGATGGTGTTGTAAGCGAGTTTAGGAGTGGCGTTGTCTTTACCAAATTGAGCGTCATAAGCTACTTGGCCGTCGGCTGTTTTATTGATCGCCGTATTACCTTGGGCGGCAAGCTGGCCGTTCTTGGCACCTGTTAAAATAATCCGCTGCCCGTTAGCCAGCGTTAACACCGCTTTATTGCTACCCGGCTTAATATCGTTTTTGGCCATTAAAGCCGCAGGCTGTGGCTGGTGTTTGTTTTGCTGATAAAAATAAAAGCCCAATCCGAGGAATACCAGGATCGACGCGGCGGCGGCGACACGCGGCCATAATCGGATGACTTTGGGTTGGGCATCGGGATCAGGCGGTAAGCCTGCCGTGATCTGTGCATTGCGCACATCGTAATCGGGCAATTCCGGCAAATCTTTTTGCCGGGCAGCTAATTGGTTATACCAGGTTTCGACCTGTGCCTGTTCTTCGGGTGTGCATTCACCCACAAGGTATTTGTCGATCAGTGCTTTGGCGTTTTTTTGATCCATTGTTTGGTAATAGCTGTCCCTTTTTGTATGATGACGCACAACCGGGCCACAAGTGGTACGCGGTTTGAAAAAAATTTAATAATAATTTAAGGTAGAGTTTATAGGGAGAAGTCTGGGTCCTCTGATCAGAGCAGCAGGGTAAACAAAAAGGCATCCAGCTTCAGGCGAAGCGTCTTCATAGCCTTGTAGATTTGTTTTTTGACGGTTTCATCCGCAATGTTCAGTTCCTGCGCGATCTGGCTATGGGAAAGACCTTCCTTGCGGCTGAGTTCAAATACCTCCCGCATTTTTGGGGGCAACTTGCTGATCTCCATTTCGATCTGTGCCGAAAACTCCCGGTAGCGTACCTGTTCGTCGGTTACCATTTCACCTTTTTCAATAATAGTGACCAAGGAATCCAAATAGCTTTCGTGTACTTTACTGTGGCGGATGCTGCTGACGATACGGTTTCGTACCGCGGCATATAAATATGCCTTGATAGAAATGTTAATGTTGATTTCAGCGCTTTTGATCCAGATGGTGGTAAATACGTCCTGTACAATATCTACCGCGGCGTCCTCGTCCTGCAACATCTTGCGGGCATGATGGAATAAAACGGTCCAGTAACGCTTGTAGAGTTCGGTGAACGCAGCATGGTTTCCCGACTTTAATAAGTCAACCAATTCCTGATCCGAAGGAGTGCTTTGCGTTGCCAAGAGCGTGTATTCTTAAAACGAATTTAACAATAATTGAACGCAAAGTAAATAAATGGTTGAAATTAAAGGGTTAGAAAGTGTTAAAATCAAATTTTCACTGCTAAATGATTAAAAATCCGCAAAAACTTTCGTGATTATTTACCAATTCGTAAATCAGTGGGTAGACGGATTGTAATTACATAGAAACTGAGCGATGATTGCCCTTATCTTCCGCAACCTCGTTTAAAATTTCATTCGCCTGCCGCACTGCTGATGCTGCACCCAGCTCTGCTTCGGCTTCATTCCGCGCCTTGATCATCTCCAGTTCAACGAAGAACAGGTTATTGATCTCATCTTTGATCCTGGCATACGTCTCCTGTATTTCCGTTGCTGATACATTTTTAATTACCGGAATAGGCCTGTAATTATCTTCCTCCCGCTTGATCACTTCATGATCGTTCTGTATTTCACTATGGAAAACTTTCAGGTTAATTTTATTATTAGGATCATCGGCAACCATGCCGACAAATTCGCCGGAGGACAAAGCCGCTATTTTGGAAACAGGTATGGCATAATCCAACTGTTTTGACTTACTGGTTGATGTATCCTCGCTGGTGATACTGATACTCGTCCTGTCCTGCATGATCTTACCAAAGCGCTCTGAAAGCTGTTTAGCAGTATCTCCGCTGACCTGCCCGCTGATCACATTACCCACAATATTCATAATTACCTCGGCCTGGTCATGCCCGTAATCCTTTTTTAACTGGCTCAAATCCTGTACCGCTAAGGTGGTTGCCACTTTATTACTACGGGCAGTTGCGATCACGCTGTCGATATTATTAAAAAATATGGTTGGGAACTCGTCAAAGATCAGGCTGCTTTTGAGCTGGCCTTTACGGTTGACCAGTTTGATCATGCGGGAAATATACAGTGAAAGTACAGCCCCGTAGACCTGTAGCTTTTGCGGGTTATTCCCTACGCAAACGATCTTGGGTTCATTTGGATTGTTTACATCCAGTGTAAAATCGTTGCCAGACAATACATAATATAGTTGCGGTGATGATAACCGCGCCAGGCCAATCTTGGCACTGGCGATCTGCCCTTCCAATTGTTCTTTCGCGCCATTTTTAAATGCGGACACAAAAGGATTGATCAATACTTTGATCTCTTCTTCCTCTTGCAACACAGCAAACAAAGGATCGTAATCGGCCTGCATCAGTTCTATCACATGAGGTAAGGTACAATACCGGCCATTTTTATACCTGCGCAAATACCAGATAATAGCGGTTAAGAAATTAATAGGGCTTTCCACGAAAAAATCACCCTGCTTTTTAATCCAGTCCCTGTTCAAGCCCAGCATAATGGTGCGGCTGGCTTCGGTCGCATCCGTAATATCATCCATGCCCGCAGGATCGAGCGGGTTACAGCGATGGGTTCGGTTCAGGTCGTCAAAGTTGATGATGTAAAAATTGGGCTTAACCTTGTAGTTACCATGATACTTTAACAGTTTGTTGTAGGCGATCTTTGAAAGGTCGTCGTATTTGAAATCATATAAAAACAGGCTTGTTCCTTTCCGAATGTTCTGATCAATGATATGCCGGATCACAAAATAGCTTTTCCCGGCACCGGGGCTGCCCGCCACCAAAAGTCCCCTGTGGGGATTGATATAGTTGATCCAACTATTCCGCACCTCATTTTTAAGCTTATATCTGGCAGGCAGGTTGACGGAATATTCGTTTTCCAATAGCCTTTCCTCCTGGGGAAAGGTTTCGTTCTCCGTATTAAATATATCATTGGTCAATGCCACTTTGATCAGTCGCGATAATAAAGTGCCACCGGTCAGGATCAACAGGTAGCCCGTAGCGGTAAACGCTATATAGGTTAACGTGATAACAGTTGCAGGCGCGGACAAGTAAAAACAAAGCTGGCTGATAAAGTAGATGAACAGTCCGCTTAATAAGTAAGCAATAATGGCACGTTTATCTATCTTTTCATCTTTCCGGCCCTTGGCACCAACTAAAGAAACAAGCAACATTAACAAAGCTGCAAGTTTGGGTTTCCAGATATTATTGAATAAGCCTGTTTTGGCAATATTGCTGACGATACGTGTCGTAATATCTGCGGTAAAGTGCCATTGCTGAAATGCTGCAAAACAGGCGATATAAAAATGTACCGCTAATATAAATATGCTGATCAATCTTGTAAAGTCGATGATCTTGCGTAGTCCCTGTGTATCTTCCCCGGTATTCATATAATGTCCTCCTTTAAAATTTGTTAGTTTTACAGTCCCTTGCCCTGTTCCTGTTTCTTCTTCTTTTTGCGGGTAACGAGCGGCGCACTACCATCCCCGCCTTTACCCATCAGGTTGTTGAGCAGTTTGTCAAATGCCGAAGGTTGCAGGTATTGCTCTGTCGGTTCGTCAGATTTTAAGTACTCCGTTTTCGGCGCGTTTGACAGGTAGGTCGCTTTAGGCTGATCAACGTTGCTGAACCTTTCATTCAATCCTTTTGCGGTATAGGCTTTGCCCAGGTCGCTGCCATTGAAAACCGTTTTATTATAGTTGTCTATAAAAGTTACTCCATAGGTGATGCCCTGCTCATTCTGCCGGAATAGGGCTACAATATTTTGCTTTTGCAATTCCTTAACGAAGGTGCCTTTGGTTATCCCTTTATAATTTCTGAATGCTTTTTCGATATTACTTTTCAGATCTTCTTTAAATGGTTTGCGCTTTTCTTCGTTCTGCGCAAACCTGGCTTCCAGGTTTTTCAAAGTCGGTTTATTATTCAGGCTGCTGGCTTTAAATGGTATTCCGATCTTATTACCCTTCTCGTCCAGTACCGAATAGATCAGCCCCTTCTTTTCAAACATTAGAGAGTCTTCTTTGCCACGGTCTGCAACCACATTGAATTGCTTTAACACTGCATTAAATTCAGGTAACGAAGTGAATTTGTATTGACTGACCACGGCGCTCACGACGTTGGTAATCGCGCGTTTGGTTGGAGTTTTGCCGTAAACGGCTTTTTCAATGCTTATCGGCTTGATCCGGTTAGCCTTATTTATTGCTTTACCGTCCGCCTTAACTAATCCAAACTCAAGTTCTAATTCCTTTCTCGCAGGTTCTGACAATGTTTTACCAATATTGTGCAAACTGATCCGGTTGCCGTCCGCTTCAATATTGGTCGTAACGATATGGATATGTGCATGTGCGGCATCATTGTGATTGTAAACCAAATAAGGCTGGTCGCCGAAACCGATCTTGTCCATGTAAGCTGCTGCGATCTGCTGCATCCTAAGTGTGGCTGGTTTTTCACTTTCATCAAAGTTGAGCATGATATGTACCGAATTGGTTTTAACCCGGTCGTTGAGTTCGGTTAAATGCTGAAAGCGATTCAGCTTGTCGGAAAACTTCAGGTTTTCCAGTTCCGTACCGAACAGGCTGGCCATAATGAGTTGCGCCGCTCCGGCGCTAACCTTGTTTTCATTATAATTGAGCAGCCCCCGGATGCTTTTACCGCTTTTTATTCTTGCAACCATTTCTTTGTTAGTGAGGTAACCAGGATCATCAGGCGGTCTATTTTGCCGTCGATCTCTTTGGAGCGTTCAATTGCTTTTTGTGAATAAAAGGCTTGCCCGGCTTCGTTCCGTGAACTGTTAAAACCACGGGTGAGCTGGTTGATATTGATACCAATGGCTTTAAGTTCCTTTCGGATGCGGCTTAATTCTTCCATTGTACCGGTCAGTGTTACATCCTTATAAAGGCATAGGATCTTTTCTTTGGAAAGTATCTTACGCGCAACTTCGCCGATAGATCTGCAATTGCTGTTGGTTAATAGTTTTTCCAGGCGTTCATAGTTGGCTTTGGTCACCCTGGTGCGCACTACTTTCGTATAAAGTTGTTCCCTGTTATCGGTCTTTGGCCTAGCCATAAATACACATTTTAAAATCCTATGACCGCAAGTTCCGCAGCGGTCATTCCCCGACTGAAAGGAGCGGGCAAGATCCGTTTGTGTAGACAAACGTACATCTTGCCAAACACTGGTGTGTTTGGTCTGCTCCCTTGCGGTCGTTGGTAAAACTTCGTTTTCTGTCTTTGATTAAGCCCTTCGGGCCGCCTTTAATCCTTCTGGTTTTTAGCGATTGAGTTTGCACCTAACGGTGCAAACGGACGCATTGCCGCTCCGACCTTCCGGCGGTTATATACGGTTGATCTGTTTATCCGTGGGGTAACCTTTTGATAGGCTAATTTTCGGATGACTGTGTTTCGTATCATGGCTTGTTGTTTTTGTTAAGCCAAAAGTGAGGGGATGCGGGATGGTAAAATGGGAGTTAAAAGGAATGGCGAAGGTTTATTATTAAGTTATTGGTCTTTAGTGCGTTATGAGTTCTCTTTATGTTAGATACCAAATACCAGCGGTTCTACGGCATTATTCAAAGGGTATTTCAATAAATCACCGCTTTGGGACACTCCGAAAATAAAAGGGTGCTAACGCTGAGGTTTGTAGTTTAACAAGGATATATGTTACCAGAAAAAGTAAAAGAGCAAAATTTGGAGATAGCCGAATTGTTGTTACAAATTGAACGGGGAGAGATACCGGTAAAGCTGATCGTCCAACGGTTAGTGGAACTGATCGTCAAGCTGGATGCAAAAGAACGGAAATTAGAGGGGCTGATCAATTCAATACCTATGCTTTCCGATATTACCAAAAAGATCAGCGAGATACATACGCTGCACTTCCCGACAAAGCATTTAGAAAAGAAATCCCAAAAGGAACGGTTTATGGCCGAAATCCTTTTGGGATCAGTGAGGAAAAAGAAATAGCCTTATATAGCAGGGATCAACTTATCGGATTGTACGAATTTTAACAGGTCTTTCAGGTAGGTTTCCGTTTCTACCAAACTGCTATGCCGGTTGGCAAAGCATATTTCGGCCAGCGTCCAGCCCGCTTTAAATTTTTTGACATTGGAAAAATGCTTGAAAGAATACAATGTATAATTCTTATCCTTTAGTTTTAAAGCTTTAAGGCATTTTTGGAAACGGTCATAAGGCGTATTTTCGCCGATCTTCTGTTCGGCTATGATAGTGTCCGGGGATCCTAATAGAAAATATTCCCTGGGGTATTTTGGAATGGCAAGTTTATCCAGCTCTTTCCTTAAACTCACATCAATATGCACCGGCAGTGATTTTTTATTCTTGGCAATGGATGCGGGTATTGTGATCGTGCTGCTTTCTAAATTGATAAATTTTAATTGCAGGTAACGCAACTCTTTAGGCCGGATACAGGTGTAATAGATCATCCTGACGAATAGCAGGCAATAAGGATCGTTAGCCTGAAGCCAGTCTATGATTGCTTTAAAATCGTCGTCGGAAAATACCTGATGGGATTCGGTCGCTAATTTCCGTCTTGTTTCTGTATCCGTTACCGGGTTAACCTCGATGTATTTGTTCTTTTTAAGGTAGCGGAAATAATTATTCAGCGAAATACGGGCATTATTATAGGTTACACCCATCCATTTTTCAGTTCGTTCGTGTTGATCTAAAAATTGGGTGATCTCGAAATCGGTAATCTCGGTTACCTTTTTATGTTCGCCATAATAGGCCATAAACATTTTAACTTTTGATAGATACGATTGAATGGATTTTTTGCGGGTTCCTTTTGCCTGGTGGTAGGCTTCGAAAAGGTTTTTGCCTTCATCAAGAGAAAGGGAAACGATCTGCCGCTTTAGTTTGTCATTGCTTCTTTCGTCAATGGGGCTCCAACCGCCGTCTAAGGCTTCTATGTACGTTTCTAAGAGTTGATTGAATAGGTGTTGTTTTTCTTTTGGTTCTTTTACCCTGTTCAAATTCTTGCTGAACCTGAACCGCTCCATGTTTTTGGTTGCCGGGTCGTAAAAGAAAAATTCGATGTACCAGCTTTGCTTGGCTTCCTCGCGGGCTTTTGTAGAGCCTTTCGGAACCTGATCGATCTTTTTTCCCTTGAATAATTTGGGGGTTGTGTAGGTGATTTCTGCCGTTCTCATGGCCCCGAAATTGGGGGTCTGCGGCAGAGTTTTGTCAGAGTAAGCACCTGGTGAGTAGCTAAATAACTGATTACCAGGTGCATTAAGTGTCTGAGTGGAGAATATCGGAGTCGAACCGATGACCTCTTGCATGCCATGCCTGATTTTCGACGTTATTTTAAATTTTGCAGTTTGTAAATTTATTTCTATATTTATGATTAACAGCATGTTATATAAGTTTTAGTGAGTTTGCTTAATCAGAATTAGACACAACTTGTTGTACCTATGTTGTACCCAATATTAAAACCCCTTGCACTAACTAACGGCCCCTTGCATTATGTCAATTTCAACTAAGGTTATTTTACGCACAAATAAAGTGCTGACCAATGGAGAATATCCAATTATGTTAAGAATCACGATCAACAGGCAAAGCCAATTCGTGACGACCAAAAAATCAAGCAATCCCGAACATTGGGATCATATATCAGGGTGCGCTAAGAAATCTCATCCTGATTTCAAGACTATTAACCTATTGTTGAAAAACATCACTTCTAAAATTGATCTCTACCTACTGAATGCGGGTGAGGAGGAGACGGTGGTTAGTTTTGACGATGTTAAACAATTTGTTCTAAAACTAACAAATACAGATAAGGATATTAAAGCCAAATCTCTTTTTAGCTTTTTCGAGGCAGAGATCAAAAGACTAAAAGTTGAAGAAAGGTTAGGTTATGCTGAAACTTACCAATCGACCTTAAATTGTCTAAAAAGGTTTACCGAAGGTAAGGATCATGCTTTTGTAAATATGCAACTCGATTTTTTAAAGAAGTTTGAGGCATACCTGTTAGGGCGGAATTGTGCGGTAACCACACGGAGCGTTTATTTCCGTACTTTCCGTACAGTGTGGAGAACAGCGATCAGTGATAAAATCTGTCCGGAAAAACATTATCCTTTTAAAGATTTTGCATTTTCAAAGTATAACAATCCACGTACAAAAAAACGCGCTATCACGAAAGCTCAAATAGATAAGATCGCAGAAGTGGAAATTGATGCTAAGGACGATGCCGTACTGAACTCGCGCAATTACTTTTTATTTAGCTTTTATTGCAGGGGCCTAAACTTTACAGATTTGGCCAGTTTAAAATGGGGCAATGTCAAAGATGGCGAATTAAATTATTTCAGGGCCAAAACCAAAGAGGAATTTCAGTTTAAATTACATCCTGTTGCACTGAAGATGCTGGCTTATTACCGGAACCTGGAGGGCAATAGCGATGCTGGTTATATCTTTCCGATCTTATACAAAAGGCACATGACCGCACTCTCCATTCGTGACCGGAAAAAGAAAATATTAAAAAGGGTAAATAAGGATATTAAAGAATTAGCTAAATCTGTTGGCATTGAAAAAAATGTAACGACATACGTAGCCAGGCACTCTTATGCAACCGCTTTACGAGTAAACGGCATGTCCAAAGAAATGATAGGACAATCATTAGGACACGAGGATACTAAAACGACCGACATTTATTTAGATGATATAGGTGATCCTGTAATGGATGATCTTATCAACTCTATAATTTAAAATGGCAGGCAGTGCCTGCCATTTTAAGGCAACCTTAATCATTTTACAGTAGTTAACCTAGTTATTAAATCATAATACCTTAGGCAGTCCTGAATTACAGTAGTATTTTACTGATTTCTGCTAAAACATTGTATTGATAATTGTTTTACCGTACATTTATATAATTATAATTATAATACAGTATAAAAATCAATTTTACAGTAGAATATGGCATTAAAAACTGTAGGGAATTTATGGCTCCGGGAGCATTTTAATCTTAAAAAATACCGCTTAACACATAACTCTTATATAGGGAACAATGAGAAAGTGGAACTAAACGCTCAAGGTGAGGTAAGTCAAATTTACGGTAGAAAATATATACCGGACGAAGATACGCCTTTAGCACATGTCGTTTTTTCCTTAAAATATGATGATTTAGATCTTCCATTTCTAAAAGCGGTTTTCAATCAGCTCAGCCCACAAGAAATTATAGATTTCATTTCGGTATCCCCATCAGGCAAGTACGCACGTAAAATCGGATTTTTATATGAATTTCTTTGTGGTATAGTATTAGACTTACCTTACCTTATTTCAGGTAATTATACCGATCTACTGGAGGAACCCGAATATATAACAGGCCGCACCATAAAAGATAACCGCTGGAGGATCAATAATAATTTATTAGGTACTTTTTTATTTTGCCCGGTAATCAGAAGAACGACCGTTTTAAATCAACTATTAAGCACAGACATTAGATCGCAGATCGAAAACCTAAAGGCAAATTATTCGGCAGATGTTTTTCGGAGGGCCACCAATTACCTGTATAGTAAAGAAACCCGCTCCTCCTATGAAATAGAAAAGGAAAAACCATCGGCAGAGCGGATGAACCGATTTATTGCGCTATTAATGCAAGCCGGCAGAGAGCCGAGCGAAAAAATGCTTAGTGAAGCAAGTTTGACCACATTACAAAATTCGATTGTTGACCCCCGCTTTACTTCTCCAGGCTTTCGCGATTTTCAAAACTATATTGGCCAGTCGCTACCTTATGGCAATGAACTAATCCATTATATCTGTCCGCCACCACAATATTTGGCTTCATTAATGGATGGGCTAAAGATAGCCGCAGATAAAACCGAAGGTACATACCCTATCATAAGAGCGGCATTGGTCGCTTTTGGATTTGTGTTTATTCATCCATTTGAGGATGGAAACGGAAGATTACATCGTTTCCTGATACACGACATGCTGGTTAAGGATGGCGTGGTGCCAGATGGTTTAATTATTCCTGTATCCGCGCACATGCTCAACAACATGCAGGAATATAACAGTGCTTTGGAACAATATTCAAAGCCGCTAATTCAACAAATCAGTTACACCAAAAAAGCGGATGGAACATTAGAGGTCACTAATCCCGAAGAAGTCGAAGCTTATTTTCGTTATCCCGACCTGACAGCGCAATGTGTGTTTTTAGCCCAAACCATACAGGAAACGATTAACCAGGATATGCCGGAAGAGTTAAAGTTTATACAGCACTACGACGAATTGAAACGGGAGTTGCAGAACATTGTTGATATGCCGGATAAAGATATTAATTTGATGATTATGTTCTTACATCAAAACAAGGGCGCGTTCCCTAACAGGCGGCGCAAAGATTTTGCTAAGTTGACTGAAGAAGAAATTGTCAGCATGGAAACAGCCTACAAGGACATTTTTAATGACAACGATAAATAAAATTCTCATTGATTCATTTCTTAAAATTAGCTTTAGCTTTTTTTATTTCTTCCAATAAATCATCAGAACAATTTTCAAAGGTAACAGCACCATTATCTGACACTATATATTTTACACCGTTATCATCAAGTTTTTTAACAAGTTCTTCACCTATTGAATGTACCAATAAAATTCTGTCCTTATTTTCGTTTAACCAGTCCTCAAATTCAAATACAGTTCCCATATATTATATATTTGTTTGCTAAATTACGGATTTATAGGGACAAATAAAGGCATAGTGCTTTTTGGTAGTGCCTAAATTTGAAAATAAATTACGCTCTACGGCCACCTAACAAAGGGCTTTTTATTTTTAACAAACCATCATTACTTAACCTTAAAGCATGAAAAAATTCACCTTTATAATCGCAATAACGATTTTTGCTGTTTCTTGCAAAGAAAGAACTAAACAAGATTCAAGCGAAAAACTTCAAGAGTAGGTTTTAACTCTGTATAAACAAAAATATGACCCTAAAACAAGAGCTTTTTCGGAGGACGATAGCATATCTAAAGTTCAATCTAAAAATGATACAACAGCTTATTTAATGGCCTTAAATACATTTTATCACGAACAGGTAAAACAACGCACACTATATAATTATGGACAACCAAAGAATTTTTTAATAGTACACAAAAATAACATAAATCTATCGCTTAAACCTACTGCGAGGATGGTTGAGGGTTTGCAGTTACAGGTCAAAAGTATGCCCGAAATAAAAAAAATGCTTGATGAATATAATAGGGATAGCTTGATAGTTGATACTACGAGGCATCTGTAAATGAAGGTAAAGGTTACTATAAATAACTATTCTTTGTAAGCTGGGCGACTTATATTACACAAAACTCCAGCTTTGTAAGTGTTGAAGTTATCAGTGAAGGAAATAAAAGTCTTTTGTTGAGAATAACAAATAATCAGTATTACAAATACCTATTGAGATAGGTGAGTCTGACAATAAAGAAATTTTTTTGTAACAGGGTTATATGTATTGAAATCTTATATAGATAATTTTATAAAATGATGGATGACCTAACAACTAAAATAGTAGAAGAAGGTGCTAAGGAAGGTATTAAAGCAGTAATTGATGTTGGTAAATCTCTAATAGAAGCTGCGCTTTTGCCACCCGCAAAAGAATTTGGGAAATTATTAAGTGACCAAGTTTCATATTTTCGATTTTTAAATAGAGTTCAATTTTGGGGAAAAGTACAGGTGTTATTACAAAACCACCCTGAATCAAGTAAACTCTTAATTGCCCCAAGGGTTGCATCACGCATACTTGATAACGCTTCGGAAGTAAGTAATGATACTTTACAAAATATGTGGGCAGGACTATTTGCCGCATCGTGTGGAGAATATCAGGAAGATGAAAATATATTTTTCATTGACCTACTTAAAAGTTTAACATCATCACAAGTTAAGCTGCTATCTTATTTATGTAAACATTCTAAAAAGACATGTAACATTAGTGACCTTGATTTAGCAGAGGCTGATGGTGTTGTATACGCAAAAGCCGTTGGGATCACATATCTAACTTTATGCTCAATTATGGAAACTGACAGTAGGTTGAAGGTAGATACAGAGTTAGAAGCATTAGAGATTGCAGGGTTAGTTTTACCTGCAAGAAATGAACAAACAAACATTTCTCTTTCTTTAGCAGTAAAGGCACCAACTGGTACAGAAATGCGACCATCTTTAAAAACATTACGTCTTTATGTAAAGTGTCAGGGTTCCAGTCAAACGCCTTTCTACTACTTTGTGAATGACCTCAATAATTATTACTATGAAATAATTAAAGACTTTATATCTGTTGAGCCATCAAACGCCTTAACCTATATCTATGAAAAATGCTTAATTGGTGTAACTTATAAAGATGATGTTGAATTTGGAAATGGATTGACTTTAAAAAATGAGGAATGGGCAAACCTCTCTACCGAGGAATTAACTAATAAATTACGTTCTTATATTATTTACAGACATTTAGATAGTATAGGTAAGACCTTTAACTTAGAAATGAATCAGTTTTTGAAGGTGCCTAACGGTCTGTTAAAAACTTATCGCGCAACCTTTAGTTATAAAGACGGTGTGAAAAAGATTGCTACTAATTAGCTTTTAATTTATTAAATGTGTGATTGTTTATATATAAAACACTTTGACCAATAATTTATTGCTTATGTATTTTCTGCAACTTTCTGATTATAATCCTTTAACTGGTGTAAATACTAACAAGCACGGTAAATTCCCTTTCCTGTCCTCAGTAAGCGGTTTATTTGAACCGGCTGCCACTACATTTGAATACCAAAGAAGCTTCCCTTTTGAAAGAATTGAAACGGATGAGCAGCAAGTTTTTTATGTGAGCGAACCCAACTTGGCTAAGGTATTTAAAAACAAGGTAGCAGAACACAACGAAATACTATTGGAGACTACCCGACCCATCACGGAAGAATACACCACAGAACTCATGCAGCTATTTTACAAAGGCTATTTGTTAGGTCTTGACGGTTTTAATACGGAGATCGGCCCCGCCTTTCCATCCTTGGGGCTATCCCATCAAAAGGAAATGTTGGAACAGTTTATGGAGTATTGCCAGCGGGATTTATATTTTGAGGGCTTTGCCATTCCGCAGTTGCTGCATAATTTAGGATATATTCAAGCTTGTTTGGTAAGGGCTTTCAGGGAATACAAAAACCTAAGTCTTTTAACCACTAAAGCCGAACCCGTGCAAATCTCCAAAACCTTGCCGGAGAATAAATCGGTAGAAGCACCTATTACTACAGACACTAAATCCGCACTTTCCAAAATACCATTGAAATACCCGGTATGTGATATTATTACAATATGGCTGGTGTTGTTGGATCTATCCAAATGTAAGTCTTTAAGTTTAACGCCGGAGTTTAAAGCGGAAAGTGATGTAATGGAATTATTAGGGAGCATGTTTGCCGATATATCGGGAGAACACAGCAAGCTACCCGACAGCCCCCACCGCTTTTATGAATTGCCGCTTGATTATCAGCCCATCCTATACTTGCTTATGCACGCCACTTACAAACTTAACTACACCTATACCCGCTTGCCATTGGAGGAATATAGCAAATGCCTGAAAGCGAATTTTTCGGTTTATGATGCGATAGAACTAAATTATATGCCGGGTAATTTTACGAAAAAACAGCCAGTAGCCATTGCCGCCATTAAAGAACTGGAGAACAGTTCCTACGCTAAAAATACTTTACTAATCTTATCCAAAATACCAAACTACCGGATTACGGTATGACTTCGTTAAACTACGTGCAGTAACGTTGGGTTATTTTCGTATTGTTTTGTTCATCAAATTATTTATGATGAATGCAACATTTGTAACCACACTATCTACTCAGGAGCTCCAGGAGCTAATTGAGTTATCCGTTAAAAACGCCGTACAAGTAAGTCCTAAGATGTCCAATGAAGATGATACCTTATTGGACACAAAAGAAGCGGCCAACCTCATCAAATACGAGGTCACTTCAATTTATGGATTGGTCAAACGCAAAAAAATCCCGTTTTGTAAAATCGAAGGAAAACTTTTGTTTTCGCGAAGAAAACTAATCGAATGGATTGAAGGAGGCAATCACGCCCCGACTTTAAATCGCCCATCCCTACCGCTTAAAGACACTGTTACCAAATACCGATAATCCCGATACGAAGTATCGGAAACAACGACAGGCTTTAGCCCAGAGTGGAAACAAGGTAACAATAGCAAAGGCATAAATCCCCGATACGAAGTATCGGGATACCACGACGGGCGTTAGCCCGGATGTGGGAGCCAGATACTATTATGAAAAGCAAATTTTTTTATGATTTTTTTTCATTGGTTCCCTGGAGCAATCCGCGGGTTAGGCGACGGCTACAAATTGCCAAACGCGTCCTTTTCTTGCAAAAGAAAAGGAGCAAGCGGAAGTTGGGCGGAGCCCTACTTTGCTTGCCCTACGCTTCGCTACGGGGGTTTTGCGTATCCTCCGGGGATACTTTAGGGCGTTTTTGCCTATGAAAGAAAAGAAAACAGGATACTCGGGGGTATCCTGCATATCGAAACAGCTGCACAGCTGTATGAACAACTAAGCGCGTTTAAAAAAAAATCACAATGGAAGATATTAATGTAAGATCAGTGAGATACCCTATTATGGTGGATCAGAAGTTTGAAAAGATCGCTCTTAAATTGGGCCGCACAAAGCGCCAGGTCTTTATCCAGATGGTCGATTATTTTTATAAAAGTAAGAAAGACCCGCTTGACCTTAATGATGAGTTGTTAAAGAATGCCCTGATGAAGAACCACCAGCAATATATCGGTTTTATCAAAAGCCAGGAAAATATGCTGCTCATACCAATCAAAACGGAAATGGACAGAGTGTCTACTTCGCAAGGCAAGATCATTGAACGTTTTAATACCCAAATACTCAAAGCCAATACCGACCTGCTGAATAATCAAAACACCCAGGACGGGAAGCTGAACGCTATCGGGATGATCATGGACGCGATGCAAAAAGGGGTTAAAAGCAAGGAAGCCCTCAAGTCGCAGTTTATATTCATTCTGGACAGCTATATCAAGTCCAGGGATGCGTTTGGCATGATGACCTCAGGCAGGGAAAAAGAAGAGCTGATCTCCGTTACCAAAGCGCAGGTCAGTTTATTGTAAGTAATAAATGAGTAGTAGGAAGCTTTTATGTTTATCAATATTACCGACAACAAGGAAGCTGCCAATAAAGGCAGCAGCGGCGGGCTGGTGCACTATCTCGAAAAAGAGAACCGGCTCGATCATAAACAACAGCCAGAGTATTGGTTTAACGGCCAGCAGATCAGGATCGAACCTTATGAGGTTAAAGCGAAGATCGACAGTAATATCGCCAAGCTGGGCAGAGACGATGCCAAATTCTTCCTGGTCAATATCAGCCCAAGCCAGAAAGAGATCGCATTTCTAAAAGAGCAGTACGGCGAGGATGGTGCCAGAGAACAAATGAAAGGGTTTGCAGTCCGCGTGATGGACGCCTATGCCCGGAACTTCAACCGGGATGGTGTGAACAGCAACGAGAACCTGGTATGGTTCGCCAAGCTGGAAAACCACCGTTACTACAGCCACAAAGACCCGGAGGTGAAACAAGGCCTCAAACAACGGGGCGAGCGCAAAGTGGGTGAGCAAATGCATGTACAGGTCATTGTCAGCCGCAAGGATGCCACGAATAAGATCAAGCTTAGCCCCATGAATAATTCACGGGGCAAGAATCAGGAGCATTCCAAAAAGATGGGTCAGTTTGACCGGGTAGCATTCAAGCAGAGCGGGGAAACACTCTTTGACAGCTTGTTCTCGTTTGACAGGCAGCTTAAAGACACAATGGCCTACGCCAACGTCCAGAAGAACGGCAAACTGGCGCAACGGGAACAGTTGAGCTTGCTGACCGAGGGCGCTTCGCAGAATTATCAAAGCAGGTCGGTGGCGAATGAACTTGCCCAGGGTGTTGCTGAAGGGTTGTTTCACACTACTGCCGGTATGCTGGCCGCAGCAGGTAAGACAGCGGCGGGTTTTCTGGAAGTCATGCTGGAACCTTTGTATACCGCAGGTACCAGTATCGTCCCGGATAGCGATTCCGAGCAAAAGAAAAAAAGAAAGAAAAGATCACAGAGCCAGCAGATCACGCGCTGAACCAAGCTGTACTATAAAAACAGAATAATACTTATCTTTACAGTATAGAGGTTATGACCTACCATTAGGGCAAAGACCATCTACTATAGCCCGCTCTGCGGGCTATTCCTTTTTAAAAAGCATGATCTTACTGGCGCTACCTATGATCCGGGATATAATCCTGGTCGTTTTTATAAAGGGTATAGATCAGCGCCAGCAGCTTTCTTTCCAGGGCAACGATACCGGTCTTTCCCGGTTTGCCATTATCCTTCAGCCGGTTAAAATAAGCCTTCAGGGTTTTATTGTGAATATTAGAACTGACAGCAGCCATGTACAGGCCTGCCCTGATGTAGGCATTGCCCCGTTTGGAAATATGGGGCCGCCAGGTTAGCGTGCCTGATTCTTTCATGACCACATCCAGGCCGACATAGCTAACCAGCTGCCGCCGGTTTCCGACGTTGGCAAAACCATCGGTCTCCGCGATCACGGTAATGGCTGTGACAAAGTTGATTCCCGGTATTGTAATGGCGTGTTTGGTTTTCTTCGATAGCTCAGGATCGCTTTCTGTCACTTTACGCATTTGCAGCTCGATATCGCCAAGCTGTTTGGTGGCTAAAGCG